>CAZMVB010000001.1:0-312408 GCA_964569795.1 uncultured Desulfarculales bacterium
TCCTCCGCCGCGAGGCCATGCACCGCGGCTGGCCCATCCTCAACTTCTGATCATCGCTCCCCGAAAAACACCCTGCCTCGGCCCGCCCGAAGCCGGTCTCGAACGTGGACCTCTCGGGGGCAGTTTTCTGGGTTTTTCAATAAGGGTATGCTGAAGACTGTTGATTGGGCCATGATTCAGGCGGGTCCCCGGCCCCTGGTTGGGCGGCTGAACGAGTAATAATTCCCCGATATTCCCCGGTACCGAGTAATAATTCCCCGACCATTCACCGGTCCTCATCGGGTGAAAACCCTGTTTTCCCATGGTATTAATAAGAAAAAGCCCGATCAAGGACACCTGGCATGTAAGTTGCCCCATCAGACAATAAAAATGAGTCCAAACGACAATCCGGCCCTGGGGCCGGAGAGGAGATCAGGAGGCCGTCATGAACGGCTCGGAGACACAAAGAAGAGATGATCGGCCGGCCACGGGCGGGTGTTGCCAGGCGTCCGGTCCGGAGGGTTCCCGCCGGGAGGCCCTGGCAGCCCCGACCGGCCCGATGGCGCTCCTGGAAGGCCCCCGGCCCGCGGCGGCCGGGACCGAGACGGCGACGGCCGGCCCTCTGGCCGTGGTGACCTTCAACGTGGGTGGTCTGAGTTGCGAGTCCTGCGCCCGGCGGGTGGCCGGGGTCCTGAAGCGGTTGCCCGGGGTCGAGGGGGCGTGGGTGGATTTCATCACCCGCCGGGGCCTGGTCCACGTGAACCCGGAAGCGACCCTGAACGGCCTGCAGGCCGCGGTCGAGAAGGAGGGTTACCGGTTCTGGGGGGCCAAGGTCGAGGTGGTGGACCCGGGCTCGAGCCCGGCGGCCGAGACCGGGTCGGATTTCAACGCCGGGGAAGGGACCCCGGAACCCGCTGAAACCGGGCCGGCGGCCTGCTGCGCCCCGGACGTTTCGGGCCCGGTCCGGACCGGGCGGCGGCCCTATGTGTTCGGACTGATCGCCGCCGTGGCCGTGGTCGGCTTTTACCTGGGCCTGGTGACCCTGACCTCGAACTGGTACTTCGCCCGCGCCCAGTTCGGCGACTACTACGGCTGGATCCTGGCCCTGGCCCTGGGATTGGGGGTTCAAGTGACGTTGTTCGGCAAGTTTCGGGCCGGCCTTCGGAGAAGGGGCCGGCGGGCGGCCGGATCGACCCTGGCCGCCTCGGGCGGGGTGTCCGCGGCCTCCATGGCCGCCTGCTGCGCCCACTACCTGGCGGCATTCCTGCCGGCCCTGGGACTGTCGTTCCTGTCCGGGGCGGCGGCCGCCCTGGAGCGATACCAGGCCGAGTTCTTCCTGCTGGGGGTGCTGTCCAACCTTTTCGGCATCTGGCTCATGCTGGGCATGATGGCCAGACACGGAGTCATAACCGTCGAGTCAACCCTGGCCCGCCGGGTGCTGCGGGTCAGGCGCTTGGCCTGAGAACAGAGGAGACGCGACCATGAGGGCAATCACAAACGTATTCAAGGGGCTGATCGTCCTGGCGCTGGCCTTGGGTCTGGCCGGTCAGGCCCGGGCCTATGACACCCAGACCAACCGGGTCAACCGGGTCCGGGTGGACGTGAAACCAATTCAACTGGCCCAAGGCCAGGCGATCAAGTTTCGGATCTTTCTGAACACCCACCGGGGCGACCTGAGCCAGGACCTGGCCGCGGTGTCCGGCCTGACGGACGACCGGGGGCAGGAGTATAAACCGGCCCGCTGGACCGGCTCTCCGCCCGGCGGCCATCATCGCTTCGGCGTGTTGGAGTTCCCGGCGCTCAAGGCCGGGGCCAAGTCGGTCACCCTGGTGATCAAAAACATCGCCGGCGTGCCGGCCCGGAAATTTGCATGGCGGGTAGAATAGGGTAACATTTATACCCAGAATCCCGCCGATCATGAGGAGGAAAGACCATGGCGGAAAAAAGGATTCATGTTCCCAACATCAATTGCGGGCACTGCGTGACGGCCATCAAGCGCGAGGTGGGGCAACTGCCGGGCGTCACGGCGGTGGAAGCCGACGACCAGTCCAAGGAGGTCACCATCAACTGGACCGCCCCGGCGGACTGGGACCAGATCTCGGCCAAGCTGACCGAGATCGGGTATCCGGCCTCGTAGGCCGATCCGAGGGGGAGGAGGATCAACCATGTCTGAGACGCGGATCGAACTGCCGGTGGTGGGTATGACCTGCGCCAATTGCGCGGCCACGGTGGAGCGGACCCTGAACAAGAAGGTACCCGGGGTCAAGTCGGCCATGGTCAATTTCGGCACGGAATCGGCCACGGTCGAGTTCGATCCCGAGGCGGTCGATCTTGCGGCCATGGCCGACGCCGTGGCCAAGGCCGGCTACGAGCTGGTCCTGCCCTACAAGCGGGTCGATCTGCCGGTGGTGGGTATGACCTGCGCCAATTGCGCGGCCACGGTCGAGCGGACCTTGAACAAGAAGGTGCCCGGCGTCAAAACGGCCACGGTCAATTTCGCCTCCGAGAAGGCGAGCGTCGAGTACGATCCGGGCCAGACAAACCTGGCGGCCATGGCCGAGGCGGTGGCCAAGGCGGGCTACCAGCTCATCCTGCCCCAGGAGGGCGAGGCGGGCGAGGACGCCGAGCAGCAGGCCCGGGCCCGGGAGCTGGCCCGTCAGGTCCGGACGTTCGTGGTGGGGTTGATCTTCACCATCCCCTTGTTCTTCCTGAGCATGGCCCGGGATTTCTCGCTGTTGGGGGCCTGGTCCCACGGCTTCTGGATGAACTGGGTCTTTCTGGCCTTGGCCACGCCGGTCCAGTTCTACACCGGCTGGGGCTATTACACCGGGGGCTGGAAGAGCCTGCGGGCCGGCGGGGCCAACATGGACGTCCTGGTGGCCATGGGCTCCTCGACGGCCTACTTCTACTCGCTGGCGGTCCTGCTCTTTCCCGGGATCGGGGTCCACGTTTACTTCGAGACGGCGGCCCTGATCATCACCTTGATCAAGCTGGGCAAACTTCTAGAGGCCCGGGCCAAGGGCCAGGCCTCGGCGGCCATCCGCCAGTTGATGGACCTGGCGCCGAGCGTGGCCCATCTGGAGGAGGCCCCGGGACAGGAAAAGGACGTCCCGGCCGATCAGGTCCAGCCGGGTCAGGTGGTGGTCGTCCGTCCGGGCGAGCGCATCCCGGTGGACGGCGAGGTGGTCTCCGGGCACTCGGCCGTGGACGAGAGCATGTTCACCGGCGAATCGATCCCGGTGGACAAGGACGAGGGGACCGAGGTCTTCGGGGCCACGGTCAACCTCCAGGGCCGGCTCAAGGTCCGGGCCACCGGCGTGGGGTCCAGCACGGCCCTGGCCCAGATCATCCGCCTGGTCAAGCAGGCCCAGGGCAGCAAGGCCCCCATCCAGCGCCTGGCCGACCGGGTGTCCGCGGTGTTCGTGCCGGCGATCATCCTGATCGGGTTCGTCACCTTCGGGGTGTGGTGGGCGTCCTCGGGGAGTTTCGTCGAGGGGATGATCCGGATGGTGGCGGTCCTGGTGATCGCCTGTCCCTGCGCCCTGGGGCTGGCCACGCCCACGGCGATCATGGTCGGCACGGGCAAGGGGGCGACCATGGGCATCCTGTTCAAGAACAGCGAGGCCCTGGAAACGGCCCACCGGCTGACCACGGTCATGCTGGACAAGACCGGGACGATCACCAAGGGCGAGCCGACCCTGACCGAATGGCGACCCCTGGGGGACGGGGACGACCGACAGACGCTGTCCCTGGTGGCCGGGGTCGAGGCCGGCTCCGAGCATCCCCTGGCCCGGGCCGTGGTCGAGGGGGCCCGGGCCCGGGGGGCGGTGCCGATCGAGCCCGAGGAGTTTCTGTCAACCAGCGGCTTCGGGGTCCAGGCCAAAGTGGACGGGCGACTGGTCAAGGTGGGCAAGCCCCAGTGGTTCGCCGGCGAGGCCGACCTGCCGCCCGAGGTCCAGTCGGCCGTGGACGGTCTGGCCGATCAGGGCCAGACGGTGATGCTGGCCGCGGTGGATGATAAGCTGGCCGGGATCCTGGCCGTGGCCGATTCGGCCAAGGCGGGGGCGGCCGAGGCCGTGGCCGAGCTCAAGAAGATGGGCGTCACCCCGGTGATGGTGACCGGCGACAACGAGCGGGCCGCCCGGGCCATTGCCGCCAGCGTGGGCATCGAGCAAGTCAAGGCCGGGGTCCTGCCCGAGGGCAAGGAGGAGACCGTCCGGCAGGCCCACGACGAGGGCCAGGTGGTGGCCATGGTCGGCGACGGGATCAACGACGCCCCGGCCCTGGCCCGGGCCGACGTGGGCATCGCCATCGGCAGCGGCACGGACGTGGCCATGGAGTCGGCCGACATCACCCTGGTCGGCGGCGAGCCGGCGGGGGTGGCCCGGTCCATCCATCTGTCCAAGGCCACCATGCGGACCATCAAGCAGAACCTCTTCTGGGCCTTCTTCTACAACGTGGCCCTGGTGCCCGTGGCGGCCGGCGTGCTCTTCTGGGCGACCTGGCTGCCCCGGTTCATCAGCCAGCTTCACCCGGCCATGGCCGCCGGGGCGATGGCCTTTTCCAGCGTCACCGTCGTCCTGAACAGCCTCCGCCTGTCCAGACGGAAGATTTGACCGCTGTTTTGCCGGGGCCGCGCCGCCGGGCCGGGGAGGGGATCGCTTGTGGCTAGTCCCACCCACCGGACCCGGCGGCGCTACGACCGGCTGGCCCGGTTTTACGATTGTTTCGAGGCCCCCCTGGAGAGGCGGCGCTTTGCCGCCTGGCGGACCAGGCTGCGGGAGCGGATCACAGGACCCCGGGCCCTGGAGGCCGGGGTGGGCACGGGCAAGAACCTGCCCTATTATCCACCCGGCGTGCAGGTAACGGCCATCGACCTCAGCCCCCGCATGCTGGCCCGGGCCCGGGCCAGGGCCGAGCAATCGGCCCTGGAGGTCGAGTTCCATGAAATGGACGTCCAGCACCTCGATTTTCCCGATCACAGCTTTGACACGGTCTTCGCCACCTTTGTCTTTTGTTCGGTCCCCGATCCGATCCTGGGTCTGAAGGAGCTGAAACGGGTGGTCAAGCCCGGCGGCCGGCTCCTGCTCCTCGAGCACATGCGGCCGGATAACTGGTTCGCCGGCCTGTGGTTCGATCTGCTCAACCCGATGGTGGTCAGGATGATGGGGGCCAACATCAACCGGCGCACCCGGGACAACGTCCGCCGGGCGGGCTGGCGCCTTGAGGAGGCGGACAGAATGCTCGGCAGCTTGGTCTGGTGGCTCGAGGCCGTCCCTGATTCGGGGTGAGTCCCGTTCGATTCTGGTTCACCGCTTGAGATTCGACGGCGAATGGTGTATCTCCTGAAATCCGAATGACACACCATCGAACCAGTGACGGCAAGACGCCGGCCGGATCGGGACCCGCGACGATTGAATCGCTGGATCGCTGGGTCCACGACCACACCTTTGGTCAGGACCTGGTCCAGGCCGGCGAGCGCCGGACGATCATCGTCATCATCATCACCGCCCTGACCATGATCGTCGAGATCGCGGCCGGCCTGGTGTACGGCTCGATGGCCCTCCTGGCCGACGGCCTGCACATGGGCTCCCACACCGCGGCCCTGGGCATCTCGGTCTGGGCCTATTTTTACACCCGCCGTCACGCCGCCGACGCCCGGTTCAACTTCGGCACGGGCAAGGTCAATTCCCTGGCCGGGTTCGCCAGCGCCATGCTGCTCCTGGTCTTCGCCCTGATCATGGCCGGGGAGAGTGTCGTCCGGCTGATCCATCCGGTGACGATCCGGTTCAACCAGGCCATCGTCGTGGCGGTGATCGGTTTGATCGTCAACGGCGTCTGCCTGATGATCCTGCGGGGCCGGGGCGGCCACGATCACGGGGAAGCCGGGGCAGAGCATCACCCGGCCGCCCCCGAAGCGAGCCACACCCACCTGCGGCACGATCACAACCTCTGGTCGGCCTACCTGCACGTCCTGGCCGACACCCTGACCTCGGTGCTGGCCGTGGGCGCCCTGCTGGCCGGCAAGTTCCTGGGTCTGAATTTTTTCGATCCGCTCATGGGCCTGGTCGGGGCCGGGCTCATCGTCAGGTGGTCCCTGGGCCTGGTCCGCTCGTCCAGCCGGGTGCTGCTGGACATGCAGGCCCCCGAGGCCATCCGGCGGGCGGTCAAGGAGATCGTCGAGTCCGAGGGGGACGTCCGGGTCTCGGACCTGCACGTCTGGGCCGTGGGGCCGGGCATCTACGCCGCCGAGATCGTGGTCGTCACCCCCAACCCCCGGGATCACGAGCACTACTGCCGCCTGCTGCCTGATTCCCTGGGCCTGGTCCACGTGACCATCGGGACGCACCTGTGCTCCCCGCCGCCCAGGGGCCGGGCGGGATCCGGAGCCGATTGACCCGGAACTGTTGCCGTCCCCGCCGGCGACCATCGGGCAAACCTGGGCGAACAAAGGGAGGCGGGCGGTGCGCCGCGGGGAAGACCGATGACCCATCGAGGTCGAGTGCAACCCCCACGACCGGGTCCTGACCCGGGCGGAGCTGCTGGCCGGGGTCAAGGGCAAGGACGGCCTCCTGCCCCCCGGGTCGGCAGGGGTATGTGAACCATGAAGACAAATCAGGACCGGGCCGGGACGGATTTGGATCAGGTCCCGGACCGGGCGGACATTTCTCAGGGGAGGGTCGGATGAAAGTCGCCTTTTTGGGACTGGGCACCATGGGCCGGTCCATGGCCGCGAATCTGCTGCGCCAGGGCCATGAGTTGACCGTTTACAACCGCACCCCGGACAAGACAAAGGAACTCGCGGCCGAGGGCGCGCGGCCGGCGGCCACGCCCCGGGAGGCCGCCGCCGGGGCCGAGGTGATCGTCACCTGCGTCAGCGACACGGCCGACGTGAGGCAGGTCCTGCTGGGCGAGGAGGGGGTGATCCTTGGCGCGTCCCCCGGGGCCGTGGTGATCGACATGTCCACCATCAGCCCGGCCGCCACCCGGACCATGGCCGCCGAACTGGCCGCAAAGGGCGTCAAGATGATCGACGCCCCGGTCTCCGGCGGCTCGGAAGGGGCGGCCAAGGGGACGCTGTCGATCATGATCGGCGGCCAGGCCGAAGACGTGGCCCGGGTCCGGCCGGTGCTCGAGGCCATGGGCATGAACATCACCCACGTCGGGCCCATCGGCTCCGGTCAGTTGACCAAGGCCATCAACCAGATCATCATCGCCGGGGTCTATCTGAGCGTGGCCGAGGGCATGGTCCTGGGACTCAAGGCCGGCCTGGACATGGACAAGGTGATCGGCGCCATCAGCGGGGGCGCGGCCGACTCGTGGGTCTTGAACTTTCGGGCCGGCTACATGGTGGCCAATGATTATCCGCTCGGCTTCCGGGTGCGGCTGCACCACAAGGACCTGGGCATCGGCCTGGCCGCGGCCCGGGAGCTGGGTGCGGCCCTCCCGGTGGCCGGTCTGGTCCAGCAGTTGGAAAACGCCTTGATCGCCCGCGGTTTCGGCGACGAGGACGTCTCGGCCCTGGCCCGGAGCATCAGGGAGTTGGCGGGTATCCAGGGGTAAACGGCCGACCCGGGGAGACCTGCAAATCCGCGGCGGTCGGCCGCTCGGTGCCGGCCGGCGCCTGGCCGGGGCAGCCGTTGGCCAGGCGCGCCCTGAGGCCCAGGGCCCGCCTGGATCAGATGCGGATTTCCTGGCTGGTCAGACGTCAATCGTCGGGCCTGAAGAGCGGGAAGGGGGGCGCTGCCGGAGTCAATGGAAGGCCCCTGGACGGGGCTCAGTCCGCGGTCGGCAGTTCGGCCTCGTCCGGGACTTCATCCAGCAGGGAGACCAGGGTGGCCAGGTTCTTGACGATCTTCTTGGTCGTTTGCGAAGGCAGTCTTTTCAGGCCCCGGATGATCGAATCCGGGAGGGGGGGCGGGGCGTGTTGGGCCAGGCCGCGGCCCAGCTCTGTCAGCTCGATGGTCACCACCCGCCGGTCCGTGTCGCTCCGTTGCCGGGACACCAGACCCTTTTGCTCCAGGCGGTCGATGATCCCGGTCATGGTGCTGGGCCGGACCAGGATATACGTGGCCAGGGTGGACGAGGACATGTGGCCGTATTCGTATAGGGCCAAGATGCAGGACAGTTGGGGCTGGCTGACCTGAAACCGCTGGTTCAGGGACTTGTTGTGGACCTCCTCGGCCTGGATCAGCCGCCGTAAATACCAGATGATCCACTTGATGGAGTCCCGGAGTTCCTCGCCTTCCGGATCCAGCCTGGAACTGCCTTCAACCTCTTGATCAGTGACCACCACAGCCTCGGTCAGGGTTGCTTTTTTCTTGCTATTGGCCACCTCGCGCCTTCCACCCGAATAAAATCATTGAATCATCCTAATATCGTCCCCGTTTCGCGGCGTCAACCAAATAATTAATCTTACTGGCCTGTGCCCGGTACCGCCAAGTCGAACGGCCCTGATCCGCCCCGGAACGGCTCCTGGGCCTGGTTTTTATTTCTTGACACCACTGATGTTTCTTGATAATAACATCCTTACAATAAATATTGCACCTGAAACTTTTCAGGTTGAACCTACCTAACCGCCAGGGTGCGGTCCGGATGGGGTGCAACGCCGGACCAGAGACCCTGGTACGGCCGACCTGATATCGAAGCGGGACAGGGTGAAGCGCAAGGACGCCGCCTCGGGAGCGGTCGTTGGTCGGCGTGACCTGTCAGCAGGCCAGGAGAAAACAATGGTAATGACCATGACTGATGAATCATTCGCCCAGGCGGACTTGGGTCTGGACGATCTGCCTCCGCTGCGCCCGGACCGGTTGAAAAATTCGACCGAACTTTTCGGTGCGGACACGGTCCGGATGCTGCTCAAATCCCACCAGGACGCCCTCTGGATCCTGGAGAACCTGGGGGTGGGCTGCCAGCAGCCGGACCTGATCGAGGCCTTTCGGGCCTTCGAGGCCGAGGGCCTGGCCGTGGTCTATGACGGCCGGATCTATTTGACCCGGCAACTGGTCAACCGGGCCCTGGAGAGCGCCCCGGGTGTGGACGATTTTTTCGTGCCCCTGAACAGCTACTTCATCGGCGGGACCGCGCCTTACATGTACGACGACGAGCAAGGGCAGGGGGGGATCATGCCCACCCCGGCCCACGTAGCCCGGATCGCCGACCTGGCCGCCGAGCTGCCCGCGGTCACCGGCATGGGCCGGGGGGTCAAGCTGCCCGACGAGGTCGAGCAGATGACGATCATGGACGAGCACTGCCCCAAGCCGCTCTACGTGGCCGTGACCTCGGAGCGTTCCCTGGACAAGGCGCGTGAACTGTGGGACCGGCGGGGCGACATCATGATCGTCTTCTGTCTGACCCGGCCCCCGGTCCAGGCCAACGAGAATTTCACGGCTGACTTTGTCCGGGTCGTCAAGGCCGGCCTGCCGGTCTTCATCTCGGCCATGCCCATGGGCGGGATCAGCGCCCCGTTCTGCTACAACGGCATCCTGGCCATGACCCACGCCGAGGTCCTGTTCGGGATCACCGCCGCCCAGTTGCTCAATCCGGGCGTGACCGTGATCCACGGCGGGTACCCGACCATCGCCGACCCCCGGATCGAGTACAACCCCCACTACGGCCTCAAGAGTCACCAGTTGCTCAACATCCTGATGGCCCATCTGAACCTGATGCTGGATCTGCCGTCGATACAGAGCGCGGGCACGACCCACGAGGAGCATCCCACGGACAAGGCCTACGCCGACGCCCGGATGGGCCAGGCGTTATGCAAGAAATACGGGGTGCACATGATCCGGCACCCCTTCGCCTTTTTGCGCTATCTGATCGACTTCTCCATGGCCAAGCTGGAACGGGCGGCCACCGAGTTCTTGGAGGTCACGCCCGCGGAGGCGCCCGAGGTGGAGATGCCCGTCTATGACGAGCGGGGCTTCGAGTCGCTCCAGAAAATCGGGCTGGCCTCCTACATGGACGATCCCCTGACCACGGCCAATCTGGGCCGGGTCTTTGTTGACTGAACGCCAATTTTTTAAGGGAGTTGATCAATGTGTGGTCTGGCCGGATGTATCGGCACTGAAGACACCAAAACCATCAACGGCATGCTCGACGCCCTGGGCCACCGGGGTCCCAATGACCGCGGGCTGCACGTCAACGGCGTCGGCGTGCTGGGTCACACCCGGCTGTCCATCGTGGACGTGGCCGGCGGACGCCAGCCCATCCTGACCGAAGACGGCCGGGCGGGCATCATCTGCAACGGCGAGGTCTATAACTTCCGTCAGCTCCGAAAAAAGTTTCTGGGTGACTATCGTTTCCAGACCAACTCGGACACGGAAGTCATTCTCCACCTGTTCCGGGAAAAGGGGCCGGCCGCGGTCAGGGACCTGGACGGCATGTTCGCCTTTGCCGTGTTCGACGGCGACCGGTTGATGCTGGCCCGGGACCCGATCGGCATCAAGCCCCTGTATTACGGCTGGCGGGACGAGAAGCTGTACTTCAGTTCCGAGCTGGGGGCGATGAGCCTGGTCGGCCTGGAGGAGGTCCACGAGTTCCCGGCCGGGTACTACTACACGCCCCAGGAAGGGTTCGTCAAGTTCTACGAGTGCCCGCCGGTGGAGGATCACCTGCTGACTGACATCGACCAAACCTGTGAGATCATCCGCGAAACCTTTCTCCGGGCGGTGAAAAAAAGGCTTTTGGCCGATCCCGAGGTGCCGGTGGGCAGTTTCTGCTCGGGCGGACTGGACTCCAGCCTGGTGGCGGCCATCGCCGCCGACGACATCCCCCACCTGCACACCTTTGTGGTCGGCATGAAGGACGCGGCCGGCGACCTGAGCGACGACCTCAAGGCCTCGCGCATCGCCGCCGAGCACATCGGCTCGACCCATCACGAACTGATCTTCACCGAGGACGAGTACAACCAGGCCCTGCCCGAGGTCATCCGCAAGCTGGAGAGCTACGATCCGTCCCTGGTCCGCTGCGCCGTGCCCTGCTACTTCACCTGCAAGCTGGCCGCGGATTACGTCACCGTGGTCCTGACCGGCGAGGGGGCGGACGAGGTCTTCACCGGCTACCACTACATGAAGCATTTCCCGACCGACAAGCTCAACCTGGAGGCCCGGCGGTGCATCAACAACCTGCACAACATCAACCTCCAGCGGGCCGACCGGATGGGGATGTACTTCAGCCTGGAACTCCGGGTCCCGTTCCTGGACGTGGAGATGGTCGATCTGGGCATGAAAATCCCGCCCGAACTCAAGATCCGGGAGCACCACGGGGCCAAGATCGAGAAGTGGATCTTACGAAAAGCCTTCGAGGACACCGGCTACCTGCCCGATGACATCCTGTGGCGTTACAAGGTCCAGTACACCCAGGGGGCCGGCTGCGAGGATTTGGGAGAAAAGCTGGCCGAGGCCGAGATGACCGACGCCGAGTACGAGCGCATCGTCGCCGAAAATCCCAAGGCGACCATCAACAGCAAGGAAGCGGCCTACTACTTCAAGATCTTCCGGGAGTACCACCCCCAGGACTCGGTCCTGGGTTCGATCGGCATCTGGACCGGATTCGACTTCGCCGAGGAGCGGGAAAAGGTCAAGGGCACCGTGGACGGCGACCTGAAGCACGACCACGGCGTGGCGGACGCGGCTGAAGCCCAGCAGATCGCCTGAACCAGACAGCGATTGACCAGAGACATTTGGAGGTTTGTCCAAAATGGCTATTCCGACCAATTCCAAGTTCGTCGTTATCGGGGCCGGCATCCACGGCCTGTCCACGGCCTGGCACCTGGCCCTCGAGCTCAAGGCCCGGGGCAAGGGCTCGGGCCAGGACATCATCGTCCTGGACAAGACGGCCATCGGCGCCGGGGCCTCGGGCATCGCCTGCGGCGTCATCCGCAACAACTACTATCAGCCGGCCATGCAGGAGCTGATCGCCCACAGCGTGGTCATCTGGGAGGAGGACGCCGAAGGGTACGGCTTCCACCCGGTGGGCTACATGCAGCTCTCGCCCGAGACGATGCACCAGGACGTGGCCGAGATCTACCAGCGGCAAAAGGACATCGGCTATGAGTCCGAGTTCATCGAGGGCGAGCGGGACAGCCGCCGCTACATGCGGGGCATCCTCGAGGACTGGCAGGCCGAGGGGATCACCTCGGTCCTCCACGAGAAGCGGGGCGGCTATGCCCACAACACCAAGGCCCTCTACCGCCTGGCCGACAAGGCCGAGGCCGAGGGCGTCCGGATCCTCACCGGCTGCGAGGTGACCGGCGTCAAGGTCGCCCACAACGCCGTCCGGTCCGTCGAGACCAAGAAGGGCGCCATCGACTGCGATTACCTGGTCATCGGCGCCGGTCCCTGGGCCAAGCGTTTCTGGGAAATGCTCGATTTGCCCAAGGAGATCTCGATCAAGGGCCGCGACGGCAAGACCCACGACGGGTTGCCCATGTGGACCTACTGGTTCCTCCAGGAGGGCACCCTGGGCGTGTCGCCGACCTACGGCCTGGACAACCGCGGCGAGCTTCCGCCCGTGATCCACGTGGACTCGGACGCGCCGCTGTTCTCGGCCGAGGACGACAGCCTCATCACCGAGGACATGTGGGGCATCTACTACAAGCCCGACTTCCACTTCCGGGGCGTCCAGGGCGGCTCGACCCCCGAGGTCATCGGCACCGGCCGGGTGGCCGTGGACCCCTACGGCATCGACTCCGAGGAGTTCGGGGCCGGTCCCGACTTCGCCCACATGTGGACCTCGGCCCTGGCCCACTGCCAGAAGCGCTACGAGCACACCTATCCCCGCTACCGCAAGGAGAACTCGGGCGGGCTGGGGGCCTTCACCCCGGACAACTTCCCCGTGTTCGACCGGTTCTATGACAACTGTCACCTGATCTGCGACTCGAACCACGGCTACAAGATGATCGGCGTGGGCAAACTGGTGGCCAAGGAGGCCCTGGGCGAAAAGCAGGCCCTCCTGGATCCCTTCCGCTTTGACCGCTACGAGAAGGGCAAGCTCCACCCCGAGTCCAACAGCCCCTTCCCCTGGTCCTAGGTGCGCGGCCGCACGGGGTGCGAGGCCGCACAGGCGTAATCGCGACGGATCTGGGTACAGAGAGGACAGCCCGTTCCGCGCTTGCCGCGGCCACTACGTCGGCCGCTACGCCCGTGATAGCAAAAGGCCCGAGGCGTCCGGCACATTGGCATGGGATGTAAATGAAATTGACCGTTCTCGGTTCGGGTGGCTGCATGGTCATCCCCAAGCCGCTGTGCGACTGCCGGGTCTGCGTCCAGGCCCGGGACAAGGGACCGCCGTACGCCCGGACCGGGCCGTCCCTGTTCGTCCACGACGCCCATCTGCTGATCGACGCCCCGGCCGAGATCGCCTGGCAGCTCAACCGGGCCAGGATTGACCGGATCGACCACTTGATGCTGACCCATCTGGACCCGGATCACGTCGAGGGCCTCCGGGTGGTCGAGCAGATCGCCCTGGATTTCAGGACCTGGGAGGCCTATCCGGAAAAAAGGATCGAGCTCGTGCTGCCCGCGGAGCTGGACGGCCGCCTGGGTGACATCCGCTCCTGGTACGGCCCGGTCATGGACTTTTACGAGCAACAGGGTTTTATCAAGCGAACGGTATTTGAAGAATCCTGCCGCCTGACAGGCCTGGACGTGAGCGCCCTGGGCGTGGACCGGGGCGAACACCGGGTGTTCATCTATGTCTTTGACCAGGGCGGCCGCCGGGTCGTTTACGCCCCCTGCGACCTGAAACCCTTTCCCGAGGATCGGCCCGAGGTCCGCGACCCGGACCTGCTGCTGATCCAGCCCGGCATCTTCGAGACCGGCCTGCGCCACGACTTCGTCTATCCGCCGGACCACGTCTCGCGGACGACCCTCTATACATTCTCCGAAACCCTGGACCTGGCCCGTCGTCTCGGCGCCAAGCAGACCGTGTTCGTCCACTTGGAGGAATACTGGCACCGGGGCTTTGATGATTACCGCGCCCTGGAGCGCGATCTGCCCGGGGTCCGGTTCGCCCATGACAACATGGAGATCAGCCTATGACCGGTCAACTGTCAGAAAAAGCGCCGGCCCCCAACGGGGAGACCGGCTGGCAACCAGACCTCCTGGATCGGATCCACGACGACGCCCTCCGGGTCCTGGAAGAGGTGGGGGTCAAATGCCCGGTGGCCGAGGTGCGTCGGATCTTCGAGGAGACCGGTCTGGCCGCGTTCGATGAGACCACCGGACACCTCTACGTCCTGCGCCAACTGGTGGAGCAGGCCCTGGCCCGGACGCCGGACCGGAACGATTTTTTCATCCCGGAAAACTCCTTTGGGGTAGGCGGCACGGCCCCGTTCGTGTACGATGATCAGGTCCGGGACCTGCGCGCCCCGACCCTGGCCGACACGGCCCGCATCGCCTCGATCGTCCAGGCGGCCGACCAGGCGGCCTTCATGGCCCGGGGAGTTTTGGTAAGGGACGCCGAGGTCGAGGTTATCGAGACCATCACCGCGCACTGCCGCAAGCCGATCTACGTCGCCGCGGTGACCGAGGCCGGCCTGAACAAGGCCCGGGAGGTCCATCAGACCCGGGGGGGCATCATCATCCAGTTCTCGATCATCAACAGCCCCCTCAACCTCATCGACGGGATGATCCCGCCCTTCTTGAAGGCGGTCCGGATGGGCCTGCCGGTTTACGTCTCGACCATGCCCATGGCCGGCCTGACCGCGCCGTACTCCATGTCCGGCCTGGTGACCCTGACCCACGCCGAGGGCCTGTTCGGGATCACCCTGGCCCAGCTGCTCAACCCGGGGGGCATCGTGGTCCACGCCGGGCTGCCCTCCATCGCCAATGTGTCCAAGAAATACGCGGTCGATCTGGGCCTGGTCGCCCACAACGAGGCCAACCTGCTCCAGGAAAAGGTGAACCAGCGCCTGGGGCTGCCCTCGATCCAGACGGCCTGCACCACCCACGAGGACCACCCCGGTCCCCGGGCCGAGCAGGACGCCGTCAACGGCTTCGCTTTATGTCAGAAATACGGCTTCCACCAGATGCGACACTCCTTCGGGTTCCTGCGCGAGCTGGTCTCTTTCTCCATCGCCAAGCTGGAGCGGCACCTGGAACTCTGCGCCGAGACCACGCCGGATAAGGCCCCGGACTATCAGTTCGAGGCCTTTGACCCCGAGGGCTTCGAGGCCATCGCCCGTAACGGCAGCCGGGCCGGATATATGAGCGACGCCCATACCGTCAAGAACACCGGTCGGGTCTTTCAGCAGTGAATCCGGGCCGTGAGGCGGCCCGCCATCCGGGAGAGGGGATCAGGCGGCCATGAAGCTGGAAAGACTGTGGGGCCGCCCGCCCTTGAAGAAGTCCTATGACGCCGTCATCGTCGGCGGCGGCATCCACGGCCTGGCAACGGCCTATTTCTTGGCCCGCGACCACGGGATGGGCGACGTGGCCGTGATCGAGCGGCGCTACGTGGGCTACGGCGGCTCGGGCCGCAACACGGCCATTGTCCGGGCCAATCAGCGCTCCCAGGAAAACATCAAGCTCTACGACGAGGGGCTCAAGCTGTGGCCGGGCCTCATCGCCGAACTCGACTTCAACATGATGTTCTTCAACTGCGGCAACCTGAACCTGGCCCATTCCGAGGCGGCGATGGCCGGGCTCAGGCAGCAGGTGGCCGCGGCCCAGTACTTCGGGGTGATCAGCGAACTGCTGGACGCCCGGCAGTGCCAGGAACTGGTGCCCCTCCTGGACATCTCGGACCGGCCGGCCTTCCCCATCATGGGCGGGATGTACCATCCGCCGGGCGGGACGCTCCGCCACGACGCCGTGGCCTGGGGCCTGGCCAAGGGGGCCGCCGCCAAGGGCGTCCGGATCCACCAGCAGACCGAGGTCATCGGCCTGGGTCTCGAAAACGGCCGGGTGGCGTCCGTGACCACGGACACGGGGGTCATCCGCACCCCGCGGGTCCTGATCGCCGCCGGCGGGTACAGCCCCCTGGTGGCCGGCCTGGTCGGGATCGAACTGCCCGTGCAGGTCCTGCCCATCCAGGCCATGGTCAGCCAGCCGGTCAAGCCCTTTCTGCACCACGTCGTCTCCTCGGGGGCCTATCACGTCTATTGTCACCAGAGCCTCAAGGGCGAGATGGTCACCGGCGCCCACATGGACCCCTGGCCGACCTATTCCACCCAGGTCACGGACCGCTACATCAAGCACCAGGCCGAGGCCCTGGTCGAGCTGATGCCCATCCTCCGCGGCCTGAAATTCATGCGCCACTGGGCCGGGCTGGCCGACATGACCCCGGACATGGCCCCGCTCATCGACGGCAATGATCCGGTCGAGGGTCTGTACCTGGACTGCGGCTGGGGCTACTTCGGCTTCAAGGCCGGCCCGATCACGGGCAGGTATCTGGCCCGGTTCATGGCCACCGGTGACTGCCCGGACCTGCTGAAACCCTTTACCCGGCGCCGGTTCGAGACGGGACGCTTCCTGGGCGAGATCGCCGGTCCGGCCTTTTACGGCCCCTGGAACTAGGGTCATGTCGTTCATGATCACCTGCCCCGTCTGCGGCCGCCGGGACCTCTATGAGTTCCGTTTCGGCGGCGAGGACCGCGGGCCCAGGCCGGACCAGTCCGGGCTCGACGCCGCCGCCCGGGCGGCCAACGTCCATTTCCGCAAGAACACCGGCGGTCCCCAAAAGGAATGGTGGTATCACCGCCAGGGCTGCGGCCTGTGGTTCACGGTCTGGCGCGACACCCTGACCAATCGCGAGGTGGAACCCCCGGAGGGCGAGGGTGCCTAGGTCCGGGACCAAACGATTGCCGCCGGCCGAGACCCAGCGGATCGACCGGGGCCAGGAACTGCCCTTCACCTTCGGCGGCCGAAGGATGATCGGCCTCGCCGGGGACAGCGTGGCCTCGGCCCTGTTCGCCAACCGGGTCCGGATCTTCTCCCGCAGCATCAAGTACCACCGGCCCCGGGGCCTGTACAGCCTGGACGGCGAGACCAGCAACGCCCTGGTGGAGATCGACCGCCTGCCCAACGTCCGGGCCGAGACGACCCTGCTTCAGGCCGGGATGATCATCAAGGCCCAGAACGTGGCCCCCACGCCCGACTGGGACGCCTGGGGGGTCATGGACAAGCTGGACTGGGCCATGCCGGCCGGGTTTTACTATCGCCAGTTCCACAAGCCGTATGACCTCTGGCCCTTTTTCCTGAGACGCATCCGCCAGGCGGCCGGTATCGGCCGTCTCCGGACCGAGTGGTCCGGCGGCCCGTTCGCCGAGTTTTTTGTAAATACCGACGTCTGCGTCCTGGGCGGCGGCCCGGCCGGAATGTCGGCCGCCCTGGCCGCCGCGGACCAGGGGCTCCGGGTGACCCTGATCGAGGCCCGGCCGTGGTTGGGGGGCTTTTACGACTGGCGGGTGGCTGAGACGGATGAGGGCCAGACGCTCCATCGGCGGGGGCGGGACCTGGCCCGGGCCACGGCCGGCCGGGAGAATTTGACCGTCCTGGGGCACACCTTTGTCAGCGGCCTGTGGGGAGACAATCTGGTGACCGCCTTCCAGGTCGGCGGCGAAGGTTTTCCGTACCAGGAAAGGTACGTCGAGGTCCGGGCTCGGGCCGTGGTCGTGGCCACGGGGTGCCGGGAGAGACCGCTGCTCTTTCGGCACAACGAGCGGCCCGGGGTAATGCAGGTCGGCTGCGCCCATCGCCTGGCCCGGACCTATGGCCTGCTGCCCGGGGAAAAGGCGGTCTTCAGCGTCGGCCACGACCTGGGCCTCGAGACGGCGGTCGATCTGCACGATCTGGGGCTGCGGATCGGGGCCGTGGCCGACTGCCGGTTCGAGTGGCATGACCAGGACCTGGTCGAGGCCCTGGCCCAGCGGGAGATCCCGTTTCTGGCCGGCTGGGCCGCCTCGCGGGCCGAGGGGGACAAGGTCTTGTCCCACGTGACGTTGTCCAGCTTGGACGGAGCCAATCACCGGCGACTGGGTTGCGATGCCCTGGTCGCTTCGGCCGGCTTGAGCCCGGACACCGGGCCGCTGTCCGTGGCCGGGGCCACCTTTGCCTATGACCGGCGGACCAATGCCTACCTGCCCGAAACGCTGCCGCCGCGGATTCACGCCGCCGGACGGGTGCTCGGTCTTCAGCACCCTTCGGCCGTCGAGGCCTCGGGCCGGCTGGCCGGCCTCCGGGCCGCCGCTGACTGCGGCCGATCGGTCGAGGCCGAAATCGGGCGGACGGAACAGGAGCTGGCCGCCGCCCCGCCGCCGCCCCGGAGTTCGAAACTGGTCCTGGCCCCGGGGATCGAGCAAGGACGAAAAACCTTCATCTGCTTTGACGAGGACGCCACGGTCAAGCACGTCGCCCAGGCCTGCCAGCAGGGATTCGACCTGCCCGAGCTGGCCAAGCGGTTCACGGCCACGGGCACCGGTCCCGGACAGGGGGGCATCCCCGGACACAACCTGCCCCTGGTCATCGCCCAGTTCCGGGGCGAATCGCCCGAGGAATTCGGCCCGACCACCGTCCGGCCGCCCCTGGTGCCGACCCTGCTGGCGACCTATGCCGCGGGCAACGGTCACCGCTTCAAGGGGACGCCCCTGCACCGGGTCCAGGCCGAGGCCGGGGCCGTCTTCCGGGCGGCGGGCGACTGGCAGCGGGCCAGGTACTTTTCAGACGACCGATCCTGCGCCGACGAGGTGGCCGCCGTCCGCCGGCGGGTCGGCCTGATCGACGTCTCGACCCTGGGCAAATTCCGGCTGTTCGGGCCGGACGCCCTGGCCGTCCTGCAACGAATCTACGCCGGCGACATCTCCCGGGTCCGGGAGGGGCGGCTGTCTTACGTGGCCATGTGCAACGACGACGGCTGCCTGATCGATGATGGGGTCATGGTCAAGCTGGCCGAGAACGACTTTTACTTCACCACCTCGTCCGGACGGGCCGGCCAGACCGTGGAGTGGTTCCGCTTCCACAGCCGCTACGAGAACTGGGACTACGGCCTGGTCAACCTGACCGACGCCTGGGCCGCGGTCAACCTGGCCGGTCCCCTGGCGCGGAGCGTTCTGCAGACCCTGACCGACCGGGACCTGGCGGCCGAGACCTTCCCCTACCTGTCGTTCGGGGAAATGACCCTGGCCGAGACAATCCCGGCCTGGGTGCTGCGTCTCGGATTTCTGGGCGAGGTGTCGTTCGAGATCCACGTCCCGGCCTCCTGGGCCCGGGCCCTGTGGGACCGGCTGCTGGAGGCCGGCCGGGATTTTTCGGTCCAACTCTTCGGTCTCGAGGCCCAGAACCAGCTCCGCCTGGAAAAGGGCCACGTCATCATCGGCCAGGACACCGAACTGCGGACCAACCTCCTGGACCTGGGCCTGGGCTGGCTGTGGGACCGCGGCCGGACCGAGCCCAAGACCCTGGGGGCGGCGGCCCTCCGCCTGGCCGAAGATCAGCCGGGCCGCTTGAAGCTGGCCGGATTCATGACCGACGACCCGGACCAGACGCCGGGTGACGGGGCGATCGTGGTTGACGATGAGGCCCACGCCGTGCGGGGCTACGTCACCAGCGCCCGCTACTCCCGGACCCTGGAGCAATCCATCGGTCTGGCCCTGGTCGAGGACCCGTGGCATCTGGAGGGCACCCGGCTTCGGATCTTTCAGGGCGGGCTGGGCCGGGACAGGATCGACGCCCGGGTGGTGCCCACCCCGTTCTACGACCCCGAGGGACTTCGGCTCAAGAGTTGAGGGACGTATCCGCCATGCGACGACGCTCGCCGATTTCTTTTCCGACATTGCCGCGTCGGACCGAGACCCGGGACGGCTTCGAGGTCGTCCTGGAGCACGAGGGGGAGGTGCCGGAACTGGCCCTGGTCGATCTGTCCCATCGGTCCAAGTGGGACCTGCAGGCCGTTGATCTGGACCGACGCCGCCCCTTTGGGGTGAGGATGCCCGCCGAGCCGGGCCGGGCGGGCCTGGCTGACGGCGTCATGGTCCTGCGCCTGAACCCGACCCAGGCGGCGGTCTGGCACCTGGGGCCGGCTCCGGCGCCGCCTGACCCGGGACCCGCGTTCACGGAGATCACCGACGGCCGGGCCCTGGTGGCCCTGCTCGGTCCCGGGGTTTTCGACCTGATGTCCAGACTGACCAGGCTGGAACTGCGCCCGCCCGAAAGCCGGCCGCCGCTGATGGTCCAGGGCCCGGTCCTGGATGTCCCCTGCCAGATCGTCGTGCTCGACGGCCGGGAGGACCAGGCGGCCGTCCTGCTGGCCTGGGCCCGGGGCTGGGGCCAGTCAATCGTGGACGAGATCCTGAGCCGGGGGATCGGCCTGGGGCTGGCTCCGGGAGGCGAGCGGCTGTTTTTCGCCTGGCTCGAGCGCCGGGCGGCGGGCCCCACCGAGGCAGACGAAACTTGACCGCGGGCACCGGCCTCATCTAGACTCGTCTGGAGAGCGAGGAGGAGTCGGATGAAGGTCGCCGTTTTTCAGATCGAGCCCCGGTTGCTGGACGTCCAGGCCAATCTGGACCTGGTCGTGGACCGGCTCCGGACCGCCCGGGAGCAAGGGGTCGACCTGGCCGTCTTCCCCGAGCTGTGCCTGACCGGATACTTTGTCAGCCACCGTTACCACGAGGTGGCCCTCAAGCTGGATTCTCCCCAGATCAAGCGACTGGTCGCCGCCACCAAGGGCACCGCGGCCGTGGTGGGGTTCATCGAGGAATCACCGTCCATGAACTTCTACAACTCGGCCCTGGTGGCCGTGGACGGCGAGATCCGGTTCACCGCCCGGAAGCTCAACCTGCCCAACTACGGCGTGTTCGAGGAGCGCAAATATTTCGCCCCGGGCAAGCGGGTGTCCCTGTTTCGGTTGCAGGGCTTCTCGCTGGCCGTGTTCATCTGCAATGACCTGTGGCATCCCTCGCTGCCCTATCTGGGGATCTGCCAGAAGGCGGACGTGTTCGTCACCGTCTTCAATTCCTCGGAGACCTCCATGGGCGACGAGTTCGACAATGTCGAGACCTGGGGGATCATCAACGCCTTTTACGCGCGAGTGTTCGGGGTGTACAACATCTGCGCCAACCGGGCCGGCTCGGAATCGCCCGAGCAATGGCGGAACGTGGGACACCAACCTCCCCGGATCGAGGACCCGAACGCCCTCGGCCGCGGCGAGCGCTACGACTTCTGGGGAGGCAGCGAGATCATCAACCCCTACGGCCAGTGCATCGCCAAGGCCAAGCTCAGACGGCCTGACGAAATTTACGGTGAAATCTCCCGTGACATCTTGCGCCGGAAACGGATTCTGCTGCCCTACCTGCGCAACGACGACCCCTATTTCACCCACCGCGAACTGCAGCGGATCCTTTACGAGGAAAAGTGGTCCGGCCTGCCCGAGCAGCGCCGGCGCCTGAGCGGGGGCGAGCAGGGCCCCGGCGAGGATTGATCCGCCGGCCTGGATGGCTGGACCGGCCCGGCCCTCGGCGGCGAGGTCCAGCTTGCCCGGTCATGAGCGGTCTGGATTGGCCCGACGGCCGAAGGGTATGCCCAGTTTACGCATCCGGTACCGGAGCGTTCCCGGATTGATCTCCAACAACTCGGCCGCGCCGCCTTTGCCTTCGATCCGGCCCTGGGCGACGGCCATCGCCTTCCGGATGTGCCGGCGGACCGCCTGATCCAGGGACAGGTTCGCCGGTTCGTTCCGGAGCCGGCCGGTGACTTTTTGGGGAGAGGTCGGAAAGACAATGCCTTCGAAATCCAGCGCTCCTTCCTGGCAGAGGATCATCGCCCGCTCGATGGTGTTCTCCAGCTCGCGCACGTTGCCCGGCCAATGGTGGGCCATCAGCCGGTCCATGGCCCCCGGGGCCACTTCCGGGGCCTGAAACCGGCCCATCTCCATTGCCTTGCGCCGGACGAAATATGGGACCAGTTCGCCGATGTCCTCCTTTCGTTCCCTGAGGGGCGGAATCACTATGGGAAAGACCTTGAGCCGGTAATATAGATCCTGGCGAAAGGCCCCGGAGCCGACCATTTCCTCCAGATTGCGGTGCGTGGCGGCGATGACCCGGATGTCCACCTTGGTGACCGTGGTACCGCCCACCCTCTCGATCTCCTTTTCCTGCAACACCCGCAGCAGTCGGACCTGGGCCTCCCGGGACAGCTCGCCCACCTCGTCCAGAAAGATGGTGCCCCCGTGGGCCCGCTCGAACCGTCCCCGCTGCCGGGACAGGGCCCCGGTAAAGGCCCCCTTTTCGTGACCGAAAAGCTCGCTATCCAGGAGCGTGCCCGGAATGGCCCCGCAGTTGACCTTGATGAAGGGGCCGTCCCGGCGCGCCGACAGATCATGGATGTGGCCGGCGACGACCTCCTTGCCCACCCCGGTCTCGCCCAGGATCAGGACCGGGCTCTCCAGGGGGGCCACCTGGCTGACCAGTCGCAAGACGCCGGCCAGGCCTCCGTCCGCGCCGACGATCCTGGCCCCGGACAGGGACCGCATCTCGTCCTGGAAATACTTGTTGTCATCGGCCAGGCTCTCCTGGAGTCCCAGGAGTTCCTGATAGCGGCGGCTGTTGGACAGGGCGATGGCCCAGGGGTCCTTGAGCAGACCGACCAGGTGCAGGTGTTCGGGCCGGTAGCGGCCGTGGCCCTCGGCCAGGAGACAGACCGTGCCCTGCAGCTCGCCCTCGACCCACAGCCGCATCACCAGCAGCGACGCCCCGGTTCGCCCCAGGGCGGCCAGGTAGGTCCGGGGCAGGGTGTCCGCCCGGTTGCGGTTGGCGATGACCAGGTCCGGGAAGAGCTCCCGGTCATTGATCAGGGCCTGCATCTTCGGTTTCAGCGGGATGTGCAGGTCGGACAACCGACCCCCCAGATCGTCGGCCATGGCGTGGACCTGAATGGACCGGCTGTCCGGATCATAGAAGTTGAGACAGATCTGATCCGCCGGGATCAGGTCCCGGACATAGGTGAAAAAGTCGAAGAGGGCCTTCTCGATTTCCAGGCTGCCGCAGATCCGGATGGTGGCCTCCCGGAAGAATTCTTTTTCGTCCACGTTCATGGGCCTTTCCCCAGGGCAGGGTGTTCTGTGGTATTTATCAGTTTACCCGATTTCTGTGGATATTGACAGTCAAAACTGACAAATACCTCAGCCGGCAGGGGGGTCTGATCCTATAATTACATAATATTCAGTTGCTTATATTGTGGCACGCTTTCTGCTCCAATACACTCGCTATCCACCCCGTCCTCCCCAACAAGGGGCGCCCGTGAACGTCATCGTCATCGTGGCCGATACCTGGCGGTTCGATTACCTGGGCTGCTACGGCAACGACTGGATCCAGACCCCCCACCTCGACCGCCTGGCCGCCGAGTCAACGGTCTTCCTGAACGCCTACGCCGAGGGCTGCCCGACCATCCCCACCCGCCGGGCCCTGATGACCGGACGCTACACCCTGCCTTGGCGGGGCTGGGGGCCGCTGCTGCCCGAGGACACCACCCTGGCCGATCGTCTGTGGGGCCTGGGGGTCCGGACGGCCCTGATCACGGACACGGCGCCCATGCACCTGCCCGGTTACGGCTACGAGCGGGGCTTCGACTTCGTGCAATTCCTCCGCGGCCAGGAGTTCGACCACTTTTACGCCCCGGAGGATTGCGCCCTGGACCCGGACAGGTTCCACAAGCCGGCCTATGGCCCGGCCGGGTCGGGTCAGGAGAAGACCGAGCTGCCGGCCAGCCGCTACGCCCGCCAGGAACTGCTGGACTATCTGCCCCAGCGCCAGCACTGGCGAAGCGACGAGGACCAGATGGCCGCCCAGGTCTGCCGGGCCGCCCTGGACTACCTGGAGCGGCGGGACAGAAAACGCCCGTTCCTGCTGTGGCTGGACTGCTTCGATCCCCACGAGCCCTGGGACCCGCCCTCGGTCTGGGACCCCGGCCTGGTCTGCCCCTATGACCCCGACTACGACGGCCCGGACATCATCAACCCGGTCCCGACCTATGTTGACGGCTATTTGACCGGGGCCGAGCTGCACCACATCCGGATGCTCTACGCCGAGAAATGCACCATGGTTGACAAGTGGCTGGGCCGGGTCCTGGATCGCCTCCGCGACCTGGACCTGTTCGACGATTCGCTGATCTTCTTCCTGTCCGACCACGGCCAGCCCTTCGGCCCGGGCGAGCACGGTCACGGCATCATCCGCAAGTGCCGGCCCTGGCCCTATGAGGAGCTGACCCACATCCCGTTCCTGGTCCGCCTCCCCGGCGCCGCCCCCCGCCGGATCGACTCCTTTGTCCAGACCGTGGACCTGGCCCCGACGGTCCTCGATTTTCTGGGGGTGGACGAGATGCCGCCCGAAATTCAGGGCCGAAGCCTGATGCCCCTCTTGACGGGTCGGACCGACCTGGTGCGGGACTTCGCCGTGACCGGGTACC
Source organism: uncultured Desulfarculales bacterium (assembly GCA_964569795.1). Classification (GTDB taxonomy): domain Bacteria; phylum Desulfobacterota; class Desulfarculia; order Desulfarculales; family JAHJDS01; genus JAHJDS01. The sequence goes on from CAZMVB010000001.1 coordinate 24,378, forward strand.
ACAATTTTTCGTGGAGCCTGGTCACCCCCGAGTGGTCGTTCGTCAACTGGCTCCTGGACAAGGGGACCGATGACCCCCGGAAGCTTTTAACCATGTACGGCCGCGGCCGGATGGACGAGCCCGAGGGCCTGTGGACCTGCACCCCGGGCAGCGTGGCCGAAACGCCCCTGGAAAACGAGCTGTACGATCGCCGGGCGGACCCCTTTCAACTGCGCAACCTGGCGGCCGAGATGCCCGACCGGGCGGCCGAGATGCATCGCCGGCTTCGGGATTTTTTATTGGGTCTCAAGTCCGGTTAAGGAGACTGACATGGCCGAGATCTTGGACGTGGCCGAGCGCCTGTGGCAAGGCGAGATCGACACCTACTCCTATCACCCCTTTGCGCCGCCCTACGGCCTGGTGGAGATGACCCCGGGCTGGTGGTTCTACAAGGGCTTTGCCAACACCATCGTCGCCCAGACCGACGAAGGCCTGATCATCATCGATCCGGCGGCCTTCATCGACACCAAGATCAAGTACGACGCCATCCGCGGGGTGACCGACCTGAGGCTGGACACGGCGGTGTACACCCACGGCCATACCGATCACGTCTTCGGCCTGCCCCTCTACCTGGCCGAGGCCGAGCAGCAGGGCTGGCCCGCCCCCCGGGTCATCGCCCACCAGGACCTGCCGGCCCGATTCGACCGCTACCGGGCCATGGCCGGCTGGAACGGGGTGATCAACGGCCGCCAGTTCCGGGGCGACGCCACCCTGATACCCTGGCCGACCGAGTATCATTATCCGGACGTGACCTACACCGACCGCCTGACGATCACCGTCGGCGGGATCGAGGCCCGCCTCCGTCACGCCCGGGGCGAGACCGACGACCACACCTGGGTCTTCTTCCCCGGACCCAAGGTCCTGTGTAGCGGGGACCTGTTCATCTGGGCCGTGCCCAACGCCGGCAACCCACAAAAAGTCCAGCGCTACGCCGCCGACTGGGCGGCCGCGCTCCGGGAGATGGCCGCCCTGGAGCCGGAGATCCTCCTCCCGGGTCACGGCTTTCCGATTGTGGGCCGGGACCGGGTGACGAGCGCCCTCATGGACACGGCCCGCTACCTGGAATCGATTCACACCCAGACCATCGACCTGATGAACCAGGGCGCCACCCTGGACCGGATCATCCACGCCGTCAGGCCGCCCGAGGACCTGGCCGGGCGGCCCTACCTGCAACCGGTGTATGATGAGCCCGAGTTCATTGTCCGCAACATCTATCGGCTCACGGGCGGCTGGTGGGACGGGCTGCCCAGCCGCCTCAAGCCGGCCCCCGAGGCGGCGGTGGCCGGCGAGCTGGCCGGCCTGGCCGGCGGGGCCGACAAGCTGGCCGCCCGGGCCGAACGACTGGCGGCCGGGGGTGATTTGCGGCTGGCCTGCCACCTGGCCGACTGGGCCCACCTGGCCGCCCCGGACGATCCGGCCGTGTCCCAGGCGGCCCAGCGGGTCTATCAGGCCCGGATGCGGACCGAGACCTCGACCATGGCCCTGGGCGTCTTTCTGGAGGCGGCCCGCTCCCTGGGGGCCGAGTTCGAGGACGCCAACCTGGCCCGCGGTCGATTGATCATGGCCCAGGCCCACCAAGGCCGGTCGGGTTAGGTCCTCGACGCCGGGGTGACGATCATGTTCGGCCGATCCGGGTGGGCCCCGGCCGGGGCGCGTCCGGTCCGGCCGTCTGAGGGACAGGGGAAGAGGGCGTGAGCGCCGAGCAGCAGCAGACCCGGGACCGATGGCAAAGGTCCATGACCCCGGTGGTGACCGTGGTCGCCCTGGCCATGATCGCCTACCACCTTCTGATCGTCTGGTACCCCTTGTTCGGCGAGCTGATGAACCAGAACGCCCACCTGGGTTTCTGTCTGGTGCTGGTCTTTCTGGTCTGGGCCCGGGCGGTCAAGTCGCCCTGGGCCCGGGCGACCCTGATCGCGGCGGTCCTGATCAGTCTGGGTCTGGTGCTTTACATGGCCGTGGAATACAAGCGCCTGACCATGGAGGCCGGCTTCCCCCTGGGGCGCGACGTGGTGATCGGCATCGGCCTGATCCTGGCGGTGATCGTCGTCACCTGGAAGAGCTTCGGGGCCATCTTTCCGGTGATGGTGCTCCTGGCCATGGGCTACGCCTTTTTCGGCCATTTGATCCCCGGGGTGCTGAGTCACCCCTCGCTCGAGTTCGGCTACGTCATCTCCAATTTGAGCGTCGGCTTTCAAGGCATCTACGGGATGCTGCTCAACGTCTCGGTGAACATCCTGTTCCTGCTGGTCATCTTCGGGTCCATCTTCGAGGCCACCGGCGTGACCAAGTTCTTCATGGCCTTCGGCACCCTGCTCAGCCGGCACATGCGGGGCGGGTCCGGCCAGACGGCGGTCTTCTCCAGCTCGTTCGTGGGCATGGTCAACGGCATCGCCGCGGCCAATGTGGCCATCACCGGGTCCTACACCATTCCGGTGATGATGAAGTCCGGCTTTCGGGGAGAACAGGCCGGGGCCATCGAGGCCATGGCCTCGACCGGCGGCCAGCTCACCCCGCCGATCATGGGCATCGCCGTGTTCATCATGGCCAACTTCCTGGGGACCAGCTACGCCGAGCTGATGGGCAAGGCCCTCCTGCCGGCCATCGCCTACTACGCCCTGGCCGTGGTCGGGGTGATGCTCATCGCCTCCCGGGAAGGCATCCCCCTGTCCACGGACCGGGTGGACCGGCGGGTGCTCCTGGCCGGTATCCCGGTGTTCGTGCTGCCCATGGCCGCCCTGACCATCCTGCTGCTGCGCCATTACTCGGTCGGCTTCGCCGCCTTCTGGGGCATCTGCGTCCTGGTGCTGGTCTCCCTGGCCACCCGGACCACCCGGCCGACCCTGAAGGGGCTCCTCAAAAACCTGATCGCCGGGGCGGTCCTGGGGGCGACCTTCGGGGCGGCGGTGGGCTGCATCGGCATCCTGGTCAAGTGCATGACCTTCACCGGTCTGGCGACCAAGCTCAGCCTGCTGATCACCACCGTGGCCGGCCAGGCCCTGTTGCCGGCCCTGGTGATGACCATGGTCCTGTCCATCCTGCTCAGTTCGTCCACGCCGACGGTCATCGCCTACGTGGTCGTCGCCTTCCTGGCGGCGCCCATCCTGACCGGACTGGGCGTCTCCAAGACCGCGGCCCATTTCTTCGTGTTCTACTACGCCATCCTGGCGGCGGTGGTCCCGCCCATCGCCGGGGCGGCCATGGTCGGCAGCCAGATCGCCCGGTCCAACTACCTCAAGACGGCCTGGGAGAGTTTCAAGCTGGTCGGCCCCTTTTTCCTGCTGCCCTATTTCGTGGTCCACCACCCGATCCTGCTGACCGAGTCCGAGCCCTGGGTAAAAGCGGTGACGGCCCTCATCGCCTTGATCGTCGCCCTGGGCGGCCTGCTGTTCGTCTGCCAGCGCTACTTCCTGACCCATCTCAGCCTGGCCGAGCGGGGCCTGTGGCTCAGCGCCGCCTCCCTGGCGACGCTGTATGGCCTGTACGGCGGCTGGTATCTCTTTGGGCCGGCCCTGGGTCTGGCGGCGGGCGGCCTCGTGGTCCAGATCCTCAAGAAAAGAACGGCCGCCCCGCAAGGGGGCCCGGCCGAAATCGTTGACTAATCCGAGGAGAGGTCTGTCATGAGAAAAGCAACCCTGATCCTGATCGCCCTGTCGGCCTTGGTGGCGGTGTCCCCGCCGCTGCCGAGCGGGGCCGCGGCCAGGCATAAGCCGGTCACGGTGGTCTTCATGACCACCCCGTTCGGCACCCACATGTACGCCATCGGCGCCGCCGCCGAGCAGGTCTTCAAGAAGGCCGGCTCCTGGGTTCGGATCAAGCATCAGCCCACGCCGGGAGCGATGTACATGTACCGTTACATCGTCAAGAACCGGGAAAGGATGATCAAGGGCCAGGTCCCTTACACCATCGCCATCGGCGCCACGGCCCTGGTCGATTTCCTGCGGGAGGGCCGCCCTCCCTTTAAGCGGTTTCCCTGGCCCACGGTCAAGGCCCTGGTCTCCTCGCCGGCGGTGATGGGCGTTTACGCCACCTTTGATCCCAAGATCAAGCGGCTCGAAAATTTGGCCGGCAAGCGGGTCGGCACCGGCGAGCGCTCCCGGCCCTTCCAGGGCATCCTGCTGGACAAGCCCCTGTTCGCCTCCCTGGGGATCTACCGCAAGATCAAGTGGGCCCGCCTGGGGTCCTTGGGATGCAAGGACGCCTTTTTGAACGGCCGGATCGACGTGGTGCCCCTCCGGTTCATGGGCCTGCTGGTCGAGAAGAACGGCCGGCTCATCACCCCCAAGTGCGCCGCCGGGCCGGCGACCATGGAGATCCTCAACTCGGGCCGGAAGCTGCATTTCATCCCGATGATGCCGGCCGAGCTGGCCCGGATCAAAAAGATTCCAGGCGCCCTGGTCCAGCATCCGATCCTCTTCCTCAAGGGGGCCTTCAAGGGTCTGAATCACAACCTGTGGGGCCGGACCGGCCCGGGGGCGGTCCTGTGTGACAGTTCGCTGCCCGACGACGTGGCCGCCCAGATCGTCCGGGTCTGGACCAAGCACCGGAAGGACTTCGCCCGCTACGCGGCCGTGCTCAACTTCATGCCCCTGACGCCGTACCCCCTGGGCGCCCGGCCGGACCAGGTCCACCCGGGGACGCTCAAGGCCATGAAACGGATGGGCCTGCCCATTCCCAAGCTCAAGTTCTGACCCCTCGCCGGCCCGGGGACGCTGCCCGTCCCCGGGCCGGATTCTTGTTCACGCACCGGAACGTACCCGGCCTCTACCCCGCGGGGTCTAAAAAATGTCCAAGAACTTCGCCGCCTGGCCCCAGGGACGGCCGCACAGTCTCGACTATCCCCGCTTGCCGGTCTTTGAGATCCTGGACCAGACCGCCGCCCGGGTGCCCGAGCGCGCCGCCCTGATCTTCAGGGGCCGGGCCGTGACCTACGCCCGGCTCAAGGAACTCTCCGATCGCCTGGCCGGGGCCCTGGCCCGGCGGGGCGTCAAACCGGGCGACCGGGTGGCCCTGCACCTGCCCAACTGCCCGGCCTTTGCCGTGGCCTACTACGGGCTGCTCAAGGCCGGGGCCGTGTTCAGTCCGGTCAGCCCCCTGCTGTCGCCCCGGGAGGTAGCCCTTCAACTCGAAGATTCCGGGGCGCGGACCGTGGTCACGACCACGGCCCTGTACGAGTCGGTTCACGCCGGGTCGGGGGACACCCGGGACCTGATCGTGACCGACCTGGCCGATGACCTCGACCCGAGTGACCGGCCAATCCCGCCCCCGCCGGCCGGCATCTCGCTTCTGGGCAACCTCTTACGGACCAGTCCGCCCCGGGCCCCCGAGGTCAGCCTCGATCCCGACCAGGACCTGGCCCACCTGGCCTACACCGGGGGGACCACCGGCCGGTCCAAGGGGGTCATGCTCACCCACCGCAACGTGGTGGCCAACGTGATGCAGAACTGCCTGTGGGCCCTGGGCGGCCGGGTCGAGACCCGGGACGGGCGGATCCATCTCGTGCCTCCCCAGGAGACGGCCGGGCCGGCCGTGTTCGAGCGCGACCGCGAGGTCTGTCTGATGGTCCCGCCCTGGTTTCACGCCATGGGGGCGGTCGCCCTCAACAACCAGGTCTTCCTCGGCAGCACCATCATCGTCTTTGCGCGCTTCGACCCGGACGAGTACCTGGCCGCCGCGGCCAGGTTTGAGGCCACCTTCATGAACGGCGCGCCGCCGGTGTACGGCCGGCTGTTCAGTCATCCCGGGTTCAAGGGGGACGAACTGCACCGCGTCAAGTGGGCCGTGTCGGGCGCGGCGCCCCTGCCCCGGAGCCTGATCGGGAAGATGCTGGCCCACATCCCCGGGGTGATCACCGAGGGTTACGGCCTGTCCGAGTGCGCCTCGGCGGCCACGGCCAACCCGCCCCGCCGGGAGGCCATGCGTCCGGGGAGCATCGGGCTGCCCCTGTTCGACACCGAGATCGAGATCGTCGATCTGGACACCGGGCGGCCCCTGCCCCCGGGCAAGGAGGGTGAAATCCGCATCAAGGGCCCCCAGGTGATGGCCGGCTACTGGCAAAACCGGGCGGCCACGGCCCGGGTGCTCCGGGAAGGCTGGCTGCATACGGGCGACATCGGCCGTGAGGACGCGGACGGCTACTTCTACGTCACCGACCGGCTCAAGGACATGATCCTGTACAAGGGCTACAACGTCTATCCCCGGGAGCTGGAGGAAATCCTTCATGGCCACGGGGACATCGAGTCGTGCGCCGTGGTCGGCCGGCCGGACCCGGACGTGGGTGAACGGCCGGTGGCCTTTGTCCAGGCCCGGGCCGGCCGGAGTCCGGACCCCGACGAATTGATGGCCTTTGTCAACGACCAGGTGGCCTCCTACAAGAAGCTCCGGGAGGTGCACGTGATCGATCAGATCCCGGTCAGCGGGCCGGGCAAGGTCCTGAAGCGGGTGCTGCGCGACCGGCTCGACCGATATCCCTCGGAGTAGAACCATGGAACATTGCCGGCTGTTCATTGCCGGCCAGTTCGTTGACGCCCAGGACGGTCAGACCTTCGAGACCATCGACCCCGGCACGGGCCATCCCTTTGCCACGGTGGCCCGGGCCGGGGCCGACGCCGTGACGTCCTTGACCAAGGAGATCGGTCATCCCCTGGCCGTGGGCGTCGAACCGGAGTCGTTCATGGAACTGGCGATGCACGCCGCCGCCGATCCGGCGGTCATGTTCAATCCCCGGCCGACACAAGGGCCGGCCGGGGTTTTCGAGGTGTTCACGGCCGCGGCTTGAAGGAAAACCCGGCGCGGCGTGACCATTTCCGCCCGGAGACGCCGCACAGCCTTACGCCGGCTAGTCAGGGCGAATCAGTTGATCAACTTGCTCCCGGCTCTTCGGCCTGTTCGAACATCTTGCCAAGGGCGGGCTTGGTGACCTTGCCCATCGGGTTCCGGGGCAAATCCGTGACGACCATGAGCCGGCTCGGTATCTTATACGGGGCCAGCCGGCGCTTGCACCAGGTCCTCAGGCCGTCCAGGCCAAGCGCTTCTCCTTGATTTAAAATAACGGCGGCCGCCACTCGCTCACCCCATTCAGGGTCCGGCACCCCCACCACGGCGCATTCCCTGACGGCCGGATGGGTCCGCAGGGCCTCTTCTATTTCCAGGGCCGAGACCTTGTAGCCGCCCGTTTTGATTATGTCCGTGCTTTTGCGGCCCAGGATGCGGTAACTACCGTCCTCGACCACGGCCACGTCGCCGGTGGCAAACCAGCCGTCCCCAAAACAAGCGGCCGTCTCGTCCGGCCTTTGCCAGTACTCATCAAAAACCGACGGACCCCTGACCTGCAATTCCCCGGACCGGCCGGCATCGATCACCACCCCCGCTTCATCCACCTGGCGCACCTCTACCCGGGGCAGGGGAACACCCACAAAGCCGGGGCGTCGCTTTCCGTGCAGGGGATTGGAAAGGGCCATGCCGATTTCGGTCATGCCGTAGCGCTCCAGCATGGCCTGACCGCTGATCCGTTCCCACTTCCTGAAAACGCTCACCGGCAGGGCCGCCGAGCCGGACACGAACAGGCGCAGCTCCCGGCAGGCCCTGGACATTCGACGTTTCTTCCCGGGCGTCGCCTCCTCCCACGCCTTGATCAGCTTGACATAGATGGTCGGCACGGCCATGAACAAGGTCAGGCCCCCCTGGATGAACCGGTCCCAGACCTCGTCGGCGTCGAACCGGGGTTGCATCTCGCACACCGCCCCCGCCCACAGGGCGCAGGCCAGCACGTTGATGACCCCGTGAACGTGGTGCAGAGGCAGGACATTCAGGATGCGATCGTCGGCCGTCCACTCCCAGGCCTCGGTCAGGCAGGTGATCTGGGCCTGAATGTTGACGTGACTGGTCACCACGCCCTTGGGCTGGCCGGTGGTTCCGCTGGTGTAAATGATCATCGCCTGTTGGCCCGGATCGACGTCGGGCAGCGAGGCGGGGATAGAATCCAGCAACCCCTGGCTGCTGAAAAATTTCAATCCCATCCGGTCGGCCAGGGGGCGCAGTCGCGGGGCATACCCCGCGTCGGCGACTATCATCGAGGCCCCGGAGTCTTCAATGACGTATTTCAGTTCAGGGGTCGGGTGCGCCTCGCACAGGGGAACCGCCACGCCTCCGGCCCGCCAGACTCCCCACTGGACCGCCCCGTACACGAAGTCCCGGGGCAGCAGGAAGGCCACCCGGGCCTCTTCCAGGTCCCTTTGGCCGGCCAGAAGACCCGAGGCCACCCGCAACGAGGCATCCAACAGGTCACCATAGCTGAAAACGCCCGAGGCCGAAACAATGGCGGTCCGCGGACCGTGCCCTCGGGCCCGGTCGATCAATGGGATCGAGCAGGCAGACATGGATCAGGCCCTCCTTTGCCTGGCGTCACTACAATATCACCCCTGGAGGTGGTGTCTGTCCAGGCCATCAGAGCCGGGCCGGGCCATGGGCGACCATCGCCGCGGCCCACGGGGCCTTCGCCTCACCTGCGGACGAGTTTATTCTCCAGCCTGAAAATACGGGGAAAGGTTGCCGTAAGGTGAGGGTGGTAAGATCGGGAATGTCGGAGCGGCCATGACGACACGCCGCCCAGCCGGGACAGGGGCACAGCAATAGAATCTTCAATCCGGGTCAAAAGGGCTGAGCCGGCCGCCAGGCCGATCCTCAGGGACCTGGAACTGGCCGCCTGGGAGACGACCTGGACACCGCCATTTCCGGCGGGACACACTCAACGGGCGCCCCGAAGCTCGAGGGCATGCCGGGGGCGGGTCCGAACCGTTACCGCCTTGACGCGGGGCCGTTCTTCTTTCCTGAGACAGATCTTGAAACAGAACCGACTCTGAATCTGCGACGGCTTTCGGGGGACAGGTCAAGGCCCGTACAAAAGGTTCAGTTCGGAATGATCACGGTCACGGTCGTCCCGGCGTCCTCTGATGTGGCCAGCGATATGGACCCGCCGTGAAGTTGGGCAATCAGGTAGGCGGAATATGTCCCCAGGCCGGTGCCGCCGGCCTTGGCGGCGGTGACATACTTGTCAAAGAAACTCTCGCGGATGGACTCGGGCACCGCTCCGAGGTTGTGAATCTTGATCACGGCCGCGTCCCGGCCGTCAATGCTTATGGTCACCTGTCCGCCTGGGGGAGAGGCCTCCAGGGCGTTCTTGATCAGGTTGGTCAACATCGAGTACAGCAGAAGCTCTTCGCCCCGGAGCGGAAAGGTGTCACCTTCACTGACCGAGCGGCCGGCCAGAAGCACCTGAAAGGCAATTCCCTTGGACCTGGCCAGGCCTGAGTTTTCCACCAGCAGCCGGTTCGTCAACTTGACCAGATCCACGTCACCCGGTCGAAGTTGATAGGTTCCACCCTCGATTTTGCACAGATCAAGTGACGAGTTGATCATGTCCAGTATTCGATAGGAGCAGTCCTCTATCAAGGTGACGAGTTTCACCTGATCGTCGGTCAGGCGCCGTTCCATTCCGAGCAGATCGACGGCGCCCATGATCGACCCCAGGGGGTTCTTGAGGTCATGACGGGTCAGCATTTCCACGTTCTCACGGAGGCGGGCCGTCTCCTTGAGGGCCTTGTTTTGGTCTTTCAGTTTCTTCCTGGCCATGGCCAGTTCCAGGTGAGCCTTAACCCGGGCACTGACAATGGCCGGGCTGAAGGGCTTGGTGATGTAATCGACCGCCCCCAGATCGAAGCCCTTGGTTTCGTCCTGTTCTTCATCCAGGACGGTCACGAAAATGACCGGTATCTCCCGGGCGCGCTCGTCCGCCTTCAACCGGCGACAGACCTCGTAGCCGGACATATCCGGCATCAGGATGTCCAGGAGGATCAAATCAGGGGGGGCGGCGGCGAAGACGATATCGAGGGCCTTCCGGCCGCTGTTGGCCGCCTTGACGTGAAACTCGTCCCTCAGGATTTCTCCCAGGACATCGATGTGTTCGGGGGCGTCGTCAACGACCAGGACGGTCCCGAGTTTTTCGTCAGCCATGGGTTACCTCGCGTTCCTTCGGGTTGTCAGATCCCTTTCTCCTCCAGGGCCTCACGCTCCTCGTCACGGTCAGCGAACTCGAGGGCGATCCGTCTGAAATCTTCGGCGATCTCCAAGAAACCGCCGGCCACGTCCGGGTCGAACTGGGTTCCCTGGCCCTCGGCGATGATCTCCACGGCCTTGGAGTGAGGCATCGGCGGCTTGTAAACCCGGCGACTGATCAAGGCATCGTAAACGTCGGCCACGGCCATCAAACGCCCCGGAACGGGAATATCCTCCCCGGCCAGGCCCTCTGGATAGCCTCGGCCGTCCCACCGTTCATGATGCGAATAGGCGATTTCGCGGGCCAGGCGCAGAAAAGATGACCGCTGGCGGTCGCCGAACGTCTTCTCCGCGGTCAGGATGGCGTCCCGGCCGTAGGTGGTGTGCTTTTTCATCTCCTCGAATTCCTCGTCGGTCAGCTTGCCCGGCTTGAGCAGGATGGCGTCGGGCACGCCCACCTTGCCGATGTCATGCAACGGGGCCGATTTGTACAGGAGACTGATGGTCTCATCATCCAGAAAACCCGAGAACCGGGGATGGGTGCACAGGTTTTCGGCCAGGGCCCGGACATAGTTCTGGGTGCGTCGAATATGCCCCCCGGTCTCGTTGTCCCGGGTCTCGGCCAGCGAGGCCAGGCTCTGAATGGTCACCTCCTGGGTCAGGGCCAGCTCCAGGGTCCGCTCCTGGACCTTCAACTCCAGAATCTCGTTCTGATTCTTCAGAAACTCCCGGGCCTGCTTCAGTTCGAGCTGGGTCTTGACCCGGGCCAGGACGATGGGAGGACTGATGGGCTTGGTGATGTAGTCCACCGCCCCCAGTTCAAACCCCTGGGTCTCGTCCTCGACCTCGCTCTTGGCCGTGACGAAAATGATCGGGATGTCCCTGGTCGCCGCGTCGGCCTTGAGGCGGCGGCAGACCTCGTAGCCGTCCAGGTCCGGCATCATGATGTCCAGGAGAATCAGGTCGGGCGGCTCCTTGGCCGCGGCCAGACGGAGCGCCTTCTCACCGTTCATGGCCACGCTTCTCTTGTAATGCGGCTTGAGCACCTCCCCCAGGACGTCGATGTTCTCGGGGGTGTCGTCCACGATGAGTATCTTGGACTGGTGGTCGCTAGGTTCCATGGTCGGCCTCCAGGTCGATGCCCTTGTCCCGGGCCATTGTCCGAAGCGATTCCACGGCGCTCTCGAAATCGTATTGACTCAGGTGTTTTTCAATGGCGGACAGGCCCTCCGCCAGGTCGGTGTGCTTCAGTTGCCCGATCATGTCCGCCAGCAGGTCAGCCGCCTCCAGGTCATCGTTCAGGAGCAGCCCGGCCAGCCTGTTGAACATGGGTCTGACCGCCTCGATGTCCGCCCGGGTTCGGGCCTCGGTCGTGGTCTCGGCGGCCGGGGCCAGTTTTGAGATCGACGCCATGACTCCTTGCAGAACCCGGTCAAATCCGGAGAGAAGACCCAGGGGCCTCTCGGGGTCCCCCGCCGCCAGCGCCTCGTCCAGGTCCTTGGCCGCGGCGAGGAGTCCCGAGGCGGCGACGTTGCCCGAGACCCCCTTGATGGTATGGGCCAGGCGCTTGGCCTCCTGAAGGTCGCTGGCGGCGATGGCCCGCCTTATCTCGCCGGTGGCGTCTTGATGATTGTCCCGGAACTTGAGGAGAAGCTTTCGATACAGGCGCCGGTTGCCGCCGATCCGGGCCAGGCCGGCCTGGACGTCGATGCCGGGCAGATCGGGCCATGGTTCCTCCTCGGACGGAGGGACAACCTGCTCTTCTGCCGGCGGGGGAGTCAGCTCCCGTTCGCCGGGTTCGATCCATCTGGCCAGCACCGAAAACAGCTCCTCGGGGTCGATGGGCTTGGTGACGTGATCGTTCATCCCGGCCGCGAGGGACCTCTCCCGGTCCCCGGCCATGGCGTGGGCGGTCATGGCGATTATCGGCAGGTTCCGGAACCGCACGTCCTGGCGGAGGCGACGGGTCGTCTGGTAACCGTCCATGACCGGCATCTGGATGTCCATCAACACGGCGTCGAATCGGTCGCGCTCGACCGCTTCCAGGGCCTCGCCGCCGTGGTTGGCCAGGGTGACGATCAGGCCGGCGCCCTCGAGGATCTCGCGGGCCACCTGCTGGTTGATCTCGTTGTCCTCGACCACCAGGACCCTGGCCCCCCGGGCGGCGGACGCCGTTTCGGCCGGTCCCCGGGGGGCCTCCCGCTCCCGGTCCGCCTCCGAGTCCTCCCGGCCCAGGGCCCTCAGGACGGTGTTGTACAGCACGGACGGACTGACCGGCTTGATCAGAAAACCCTCCAGCCCCAGCCGCTCGGTCCGGTGCATGACCTCCTCGCGGCCATAGGCGGTCAGCATGATGATCGCCGGCCGGCGGGGCAGATCCATCTCGGTCTTGATCCTTCTCGCGGCCTCCAGGCCGTCTATCCCGGGCATCTTCCAGTCCATGACCACCAGATCAAAGGGGGCCTGCCCGCTGGCCTTGACGATCCGGTCGATGCCTTCCTCCCCCGAGGCGGCCAGGGTGACCTCGAAGGTGAAGTCCTCCAGCATCCCCCGTATGATCTCACGCGACGTGGCGTTGTCGTCGATGACCAGCACCCGCATGCCCCGCAGGTCCGGGGGCGCCTTGAGGGGCTCCTTTTTGACCGCCTCGACCAGGCCGAATTGGGCGGTGAAGATGAACCGGCTGCCCCGGCCCGGCTGGGATTCGACCCGGATCTCGCCGCCCATCATCTCCACCAGGCTCCGGGAGATGGCCAGCCCCAGGCCGGTTCCACCGTACTTGCGCGTGGTGGAGGTGTCGGCCTGGGAGAATGACTGGAACAGCCGTCTGATCTGTTCCTCGCTCAGACCGATGCCGGTGTCGCTGACCTCGAACTGGATCGTGACCCGATCCCGATCCACCTCGACCGGTTGGGCGGACACCACGATCTCGCCCTGGTCGGTGAACTTGACGGCGTTGTTGGCCAGGTTGACCAGGACCTGACCCAGGCGCAGGGAATCGCCCACCAGGGCCCGGGGCGTTTCCGGCGACACCTTGAACAGCAATTCCAGACCTTTTTCATGGGCCTTGACCGACGTCAGGTTGGCCAGGTTGTCCAGGACGTCGTCCAGCTTGAATTCGGCCTCTTCCATGTCCAGCCGGCCGGCCTCGATCTTGGAGAAATCCAGGATGTCGTTGATGATGCCCAGCAGGGCCCGGGCCGAGGTGTCGATCTTGCGCAGATAGTCTTTCTGCTTGGGGGTCAGTTCGGTCTGGAGGGCCAGGTAGGTCATGCCGATGATGGCGTTCATGGGGGTCCGGATCTCGTGGCTCATGTTGGCCAGAAAGTCGCTCTTGGCCTGGGTGGCCGATTCGGCCGTCTGCTTGGCCTCGTCCAGGTCCTCCATGATGTTGAGCATCGCCCGGCGAGCGCCGCCCAGTTCGTCGATCCTGCCGTGCAGGGCGTCGGTCGATTGTTTTCGTTCCTGGAAGACCTCTTCCAGTTGCCGGGTCATGCTGTTGAAGGCCTCGGAGAACTCACCCATGAAATCGACCCGCTGGCTGAAATCGCCGGCGGCGATCTGCTTGGTCACCCAGGTCAGGTGGTTCAGGCTGGCCAGCAGACCCTTGAGCCAGTGCAGGATCCGTATCTTTCCCTTGGGAATCTCGACGTTGATATCACCCCGGGCGAGTTTGACGGTCACGTCCGTCAGAGCGTCGTACTCCCCCAGAAACCGGTTGAAGTAGCCGACGAGCTGCTTGAGTTCGTCATCGGGATGGCCGGGGGGCAGTTCGACCGGCGCCGGCTTGCGCCCGTTAAGCAGCAGGTACAGCGCCTCGGAGATTTTTTCCAGGTGTTCTTTCTTGACCTCGAGCATGCCTATTTCCCGTCGGCGGCCGGCTTCACCTCGAACCGGCAAACCCTGTCGCCCGAGCACCAGCAATCGACCTCTTTGACGTCAAAGGGCATCCCGGTGTATTCCTCGAACAGGCCGCTTAAAAAGCCTTCATCATAGGTGCAGATGGTCTCGTCACAGACCGGCAGGCCCGAACAGTCCAAATCCTCGGCCACGGTCACCGTGAAGTTCAGGTTGTCCGGGTCGGATTTCTCGACCCGGAGGATCCCGATCTTCAGTTCGGCCAAAAGTTCCTGCGTCCTTTTGATGAATTGGCCCAGGTCGAGCCCCGGGCCGACGATCTCCCTGAGAAACACACGGCCGGCCTGCTCGCCGGCCTGGTGGTATATTTTGTCCGACGTCTCGACGTCGAACTCCTTGATCAACACGTCCCTCAGGGTGAACTGCATCAGTCGATACACCCTGACGTCCATCCCCGGTCCCAGATTGGGCCGCCCCAGTCCGATGTCCCCGATCATGCCCCATTCGAAGTGGTATCCGTCTCTTTCCTCTTTGAACATGCCTGCCCCCGAACCCGTTTTGACGCACGGTCAGGTCACGATTTTATACTTCCTGCCCTCGCCCAGCCGGTCGCTGAGTCGGTTGATCTCCTCCTTGAGTTGGATCATCTTCTCCTCACGACCGACCGTCAGGCTGCTGAAGCGTTCCAGGTCTTCCAGGTTCTGCTTCAGCTCCTTTTCGGCCCGCTTGCGCTCGGTGATGTCCCGCAAGATGGCCACAAAGCCCTCGATGCTTCCGTCCGGCAGCCGAATGGCTGAGATAGCCGTCTCCATGGGGATCTGCCGGCCGTCCTTGGCCCTGTAGGGCCATTCACCGCGCCAGCCGCCGGTGTCCCTGACCCGGGGGTAAACCGCCCGTCCGAAATCGACGAAGTGTTCCTCGTCCAGGTGGATATTGTCCACCGAATGGCCGATGATTTCCTCCCGGGTGTAACCGAACAGGTCCATGTAGGCCTGATTGCAATCGGTCACGTTGCGCCCGGTGTCCATGGTGATGATCGGGTCAACCGAGCTCTGCACCAGCGCCCGCAAGTTCTCTTCGCTTTTGCGCAGGGCTTCCGCGGCCCTTTTTTGTTCGGTGATGTCGCTGATGGTGACCACGTTGCCGGTCTGCCGGCCCCGCTGATCGTAGAACGGCGCCGCGCTGAGTTGCACGTCCAGAATTCTCCCGTCCTTGGTCCGGCGCCGGGTCAGGAAGCCCTCCATGGGCTCGCCCTGGGTGTAGGCGGCCAGCTTCTCCCGGGTGGCCTCCATCTCCCCCTCGGG
This sequence comes from uncultured Desulfarculales bacterium, assembly GCA_964569795.1. GTDB lineage: Bacteria > Desulfobacterota > Desulfarculia > Desulfarculales > JAHJDS01 > JAHJDS01. Next base: position 39,632 of record CAZMVB010000001.1, read on the forward strand.
CACGAAGTCGATCCGCTGGCCGCGAATCTCGTCGCCGGACCAGCCGAAGGTCTGCTCGAAGGCGGGGTTGACCAGGACCACCAGGCCGCTCATATCGTAAACCACCGTGGGGACGGGCAATCTCTCCAGCAGGGCCCGGTGGCGGGCCTCGGAGTCGGTCAGGGCCTTTTCGGCCTCGATCCGGGAGGTGGCGTTCCGGACCGTCTCGATGGCCCCGACGACATTGTTCTGGGCGTCGTAGAGGGCCGTGGCCGTGCCCTCCAGATAGGTCCCGCCCACGCCCAGACGGGGGTGGTACGACTCCGACAGCAACCGGCCGCCGGAGCGCTTGATGGACACGTACTTCTCCACGTAATTCTCGTCCCAGTCGAGCACCAGGTCGATCAGCATCGGGCGCCGCTCGCCGTAAAAGGCCAGGCCGTATTCGTAGTCGCCCCGGCCGACCATGTCCTCGGCCTTGATCCCGGTCATGTTCTCCACCGCCCGGTTCCAGGCCACCACCCGGTGCTCGGTGTCGATCACCCAGGTCGGGTCGGGCAGGAAACCGATGATCTGGGCCAGGCGCTTTTCGCTCTCGCGCAGCTCCTCCTCGGACCGTTTCCGCTCGGAGGTGTCGCGCAGGCTCTCGATGGCCCCGACGACATGGTCCTGGGCATCGTAGAGGACCGCGGCCGTGCCCGACAGATAAGTCCCGTTCGGACCCAGGCCGGGATGGTACGACTCCGAGACCAAAACCTGGCCGACCTTTTTCACGGACAGGTATTTGTCCTTGTAGGACTCGTCCCAGTCCAGGACCAGGTCGATCAGCACCGGCCGCCTTTCGCCGTAAAACGGCAGGGCGTATTCATAGTCGCCCTTGCCGATCACGTGCTCGGCCTTGATCCCGGTCATTTTTTCCATGGCCCGGTTCCAGGCCACGACGCGGTGCCGGGCGTCGATCACCCAGGTCGGATCGGGCAGAAAGTCAATGATCTGGGCCAGGCGCTTTTCGCTCTCGCGCCGTTCCTCCTCGGCCTTCTTACGCTCGGTGACGTCCAGAAGAAGGCCGTTGAACAGGGTCCCCTCGTCGTCGGTCCTTTCGGTCCGGGCCGTAATCCGGAACCATTTTTTCTCCCCGGAGGGAGTCTGCACCCGGCCCTCGAACTCCCAGTCCCGGCCGGTCACGACGGCCTCGTCCATGGTTTCGAAGAAGCGGCGCCGATCCTCGCGCAGAACGAGGAAGTTGTCGGGATCGTCCAGCAACTGCTCCGGGGTCAGGCCGAAGAACTCGGTCAACCGGTTGCTGACATAGGTGAACGCCCTGGTCCCGTCGGGCTTGATGTGTCCCCGGAAAATGGCCCCCGGAACGTTGGCCGCGATCGACTGAAACCGCTCCTCGGCCTTTCGGCGGATGGCCGCTTCCCTGGCCAGTCGCCGGTTCCAGATGAAGATCACGATCAGGATCATCACCGCCACCAGCCCGACCAGCAAGGCGATCCGCCAGACCAGCCCCCAGTCCACGCCCCGCTCGAACCTGAGGCTGAACCAATGGCGATGGATCTCCGCCCGCTCGGCGGACGAGATGGAGGCCAGCCCCTTGTCCAGGATGTGCACCAGAGGGTGCCAGTCGGGTCGGACCCCGAGCCGCAACCGGTCGCCCCGCCCGCCCGCCGGGGCCGCCACCTTGAGGTTGGTCAGGTTGTGCCTCCGGATCAGGTAGGCGACCACCGCCAGGCTCCCGGCGTAGGCCTCGGCCCGGCCCATGGCCACGGCCTCCAACCCCACCAGGGGCGAGGCCACCCGGACCAGCTTCAGCCCGGGCTGGGAGCGGCCCAGGGTCTCGGCGATGGCGTAGCCCTTGACCACCGCCACCCGGTGGCCGTGGAAGGCCTCGATCCCGCCCACCGTCGGATGGTCCTTCCGGGTGACCACCACCCAGGGGAATCGGATGTAGGGCCGGGTGAAGGTCAGGTACTTCCGCCGGTCGGGCGTCTCGGCCAGGCAGGCGACCACGTCCAGCTTCCGCTGCCGGGCCTGCTTCATCACCTGGTTCCAGGTCAAAGGCTTACCGGCCGCTCCGGTGGCGACCTTGAATACTATTCCCAGTCGCCGGCCGAGCAGGGCCAGGTAATCAGCCGCCATGCCCCGGTGACGGCCCCTGCGGTCCACGAAATCGAACGGCGGCCAGGCCGGGTCCACGCCCACCCGGATCACCGGATGGGCCTGGAGCCAGGCCTTCTCGGCCGGAGTCAACTGGACTCGGCCCGGGGTCGGGGTGTACTGTCTCAATCCCGCGTCCCGGATCCACCTTTTTTCCAGGGTGGACCGATCCAGCCGTGACACCCGCCCCAGACCGCGATTGATCGATCGCAGCAGGCCCGGCCTGGACCGGCTCACGGCGGCCACCAGCGGCCGCACCAACAGCCGTTCCGGTCGCCGCACGATGGCGCCCGACAGCCCCAGTCGATCGACGGCCGTCCCCAGGACCGCCCCGTTGCCGACCACGGCCCTGATCCGTCCCTGGGCCAGGGCGGACACCAGGGCCTCGATGCCCTTGAACCGAACCAGCGACAGGCGCGGCCAGCGCTTCTTGATCCGGGACCCGTCGCCCGAGCCCGAAATAACGCCCACCGGGCCCCGATCCATCTCGGCCAGCCGCAACGGTACGTCGGCCAAACGGTAAAACTGGGAGACCGTCACGGCCAGAACCGGCCGGGACAAGGCCAGTCCGGCCCCCGGCAACCTGTCGCGGTCCAGCCCGCCGATCACGTCCACCTGTCCCCGGCGGACCAGGGCCGCCAGATCCTGCCCTCGGCCGAACCGGAACTCGATCCGTTGACCCGTCTTCCTGGACCATAGTCGCCACAGGTCCACCAACAGACCGGCCGCCCGGCCGTCCGGCGAGAGCATGGACAGCGGCGCCCGGTCGCGGGGCAGACCGATGGTCAGGACCTTGCCCGGCTTGACGGCCGCGACACCGGTCCAGCGTCTCTTGATGGCCGCCCTTTCCTCCGGCGTCACCAGCTTCATTCCGGCCCGGATGACGCGGGCCAGGGCGGCGTTGCCCTTTTTGACCGCGGCATAAAACCACTTCTGGTACAGGGGCCGGGAGGGGTGATATCGAAAGGAATGGAGCAGGCCCAGTTCCTTCAGGAAATAAAGGGCGATGGCCGTGTCCTTGACAAAGACCCGGATGCGGCCCTGCTTGACGGCCCGGAACAGGGCCCGGTTGTCAGGAAAAATCGCCAGATCCAGTCCGGGTTGCCTTTGCCGCAGGACCTCGAGGGCATAGTCGCCCTTGATCACTCCGACCCGGTAAGGTCGCAGGTCCTTCAGACCCCGGAGCCCGTAGATGTTGCGGTGAAAAAAGAAGTGGGTCATGACCGGGCAGACCGGTCCCAGATAATCGAGAAAGACGGAGCGCTGTCGGCTGTAAAAAAGACCGCCGTGGGCGTCGGCGCGACCGTCCTTGACCGCCCGGAGGGTGTCGCCAAAGGCCAGGGGAAGAAAATGGACCTTGATCCCGGTCCTGCGGGACCACAGCCGCCAGACGTCCACCACCCAGCCCCGGGCTCGACCCCGATTATCCACAAAGTAGAACGGCGGGCTGTCCCGGCTGATGGCGAGGGTGATCGTTTTCGGGGGGCTGGCGACATCGGCCGTTGTCGAGGCCTCGAGGGAGTGTCCCCCCACCCCGACCAGGGCGATCACGGCCACCAATATCGAGGCCGTTGCCTTACCCATGAACCGCCTCGCGCCAAAGAGAGAGGAATATTGGCTTGGTGGTGGACCCGCCCCTGCATCCACCATTAATTTTTATATAATACCAAAAAAAATGTTTTGTGTCACCCTGATTTTCAGAGTTCCAGAGAGACCTATGGCACCATTGGGCTGTCCGTGAAGATCCCGTGACCTAAAGAATTTAAAGTACCACGTCTGATTGACATCTTGAGCCACGGTCCAGGGATACGGTCTGGAGCGGCCTGAAAAACTACCGTCGCAATTCATCCCGGTGCTTCTGAATCGGTTATACTTGTTTGCCTCGAATCGGATAACATATTGAAATTAATGGAGCCACCGGAGGGAGTCGAACCCACGACCTACTGATTACGAATCAGCCGCTCTGCCATCTGAGCTACGGTGGCTCATCCAAATCGCCCGGCCCATTACCTTTGGACCGATACCCATCAAGGACACCAGAAATAGACCGGCGGGCCGGTCCCATCAACTTGGAACTGAACCGGCCCGCCCCGATCCGAAAACCAGGAAAGGACTCAGCCCAACAACCGTTCGATCTGGGCCACCAGTTCGTCCGGCTTGACCGGTTTTTCGAAAAAGTCGTCCGCCGAGGTGGCCTTGCCCCCGGAATGGGAGTACCGGGTGGTCGAAACCTTCTGGCCAATGGCCGTCAGCAGGACGATCGGGATGTCCTCGTACTCGGGGTCCGCCTTGAGTTCCTCGCAAACGGCAAAGCCGTCCTTATCCGGCATCATCACGTCCAGGACAATCAGGTCCGGCCGGTCGGATTTGGCCTTGGCCAGGCCCTCCACGCCGCCGTAGGCGGCCAGCGTCTCGTAACCCTTGGCCTCGAGCATCATACCCACCGTTTCCACCAGATCCGGATCGTCGTCCACAATCAGTATCCTGGCCATGGGATATCCTCCTTTCCAAGACGTATTCTACACATCCAGGCCTGCTTCGGCAAGGATATCCGGCACCACTTCCTCCTTGCCGATGGCCATGATGTGGACCCCGTCGCACAGGGCCTCGTCCTTGATCCGGCGAATCATCCGGCCGGCGATGGAGATACCGGCCTGCATGGCCTGGCCCTTGGGCGCGGCGGCCATCTCGTCGATCAAATCCTGAGGGACGAAGACGCCGGGTACGTTCTTGTTCATGAACCGGGCCATGCCGGCCGAGGTCAGCAGGATCACCCCGGCCAGGATTTTCAGGTCAAAGCGCCGGGCGTACTTCATGAACTCGGCGAAGTTGTCCAGGTCATAAACCGCCTGGGTCTGGATGAACTCGGCCCCGGCGGCGACCTTTTTCTCGAACTTTATTTTCTGGGGGGCCAGGGGATCGGCCTCGGGGGTGACGATCGCCCCGGCGCACATGGCGAAGTCGCCCGAGACCTTGTTGCCGCCCAGGTCGGTCCCCTTTTCCAGCTGGCGGACCGTGGCCACCAGTTGCGAGCTGTCCAGGTCAAAGACCCCCTTGGCCCCCTGGTGGTCGCCCACGGTCACCGAGTCGCCGGTCAGGCACAACACGTTGCGGACGCCCCGGGAATAGGCGAACAAAAGGTCGGCCTGGAGGGCCAGGCGGTTCCGGTCCCGGCAGGTCATCTGGAGGATCGGCTCGCCGCCGGCCTCCTTGATGAGCAGGGCCCCGCCGATGGACGGGAACCGCATCACCGACGACTGGTGGTCGGTGACGTTCATGGCGTCCACCTTGTCCTTGAGCAGCTCGACGTGATGGACGAAGTTGTCCAGGTCGGTCCCCTTGGGCGGGGCCACCTCGGAGGTGACGACGAACCGGCCCGACTCCAGCGCTTCCTTGAATCGAGATACCATCGGCCGTTCCTCCTTTAAGCGCTCAGCCGGATCTTGCCCGGCCTGGGTTCCACCTGGTGGTTGCGGGGCGGCTGGAGGCGGCGCATCAGGTCCAGCTTGCCCAGTTTCTCGAGCCGCTCGTAGATCAGGGTCCAGGCGCAGTCCTTGTCCGGGTCGATCTCGCACTTGCCGCCGTTGGTCCCGCCGCAGGGGCCGTTGACCAGGCCCTTGTGGCAGGAGACCACCGGGCAGACGCCGCCCGTCTCCCCCAGGAGGCAGTCGCCGCACTGGACGCAGATCTCGTCGAACAGGAGGCGGCCCTTTTCCTTGCCGATGAACAGGGTGTTCTGAAAGGGGACGACCGTCTTGACCAGCTGGCGGGCCACGGTCTGGACCCCGAAGGCGCAGCTCATGACCAGCACGGCGTCGGCCATGTTGATGGCGTCGCCGTTTTCCTTAAGGGCCTCGGCCGTCAGCTCGTCGCAGGCCACCGGCAGGACCACCGAGCCGGTGACCAGGCGGCCGGCCTCGGTCAGGCGCTTCACCTCGGCGGCCACTTCCTCGAGGCCGCCCGTCTTGGTCAGGGTGGTGCAGGTGCCGCAGCCGATGACGAACACCCGCCCGGCGTCGTCCAGGAGTCTGTCCACTTCTTCCGCCGGCTTGGGCCGGGTAATGGATCGGATCATCTGTTCCCCCGTGTCCTGAAGAGTTACTGGCCGCGTTCCAGGTCGCAGCGCAGGCAGCGCCGGGCCTCGGCCTGGGCCTGCCCTTCGGTGTATATCTGTTCCACCTCGTCGAAGCTGACGCTCCGTTGTTCCGCCTCCATCTCGCCGGGCCAGATCCGGCCGCCCGGCTCGGGCTCCCGCCGCTCCACGTCCAGCGGGACCTTTTCGTCCGGGATGACCAGCCGGCCCTCGATCCCCCGCAGGTAACGGTCGATGGACAGGGCCGCCCGCCGTCCCGAGCCGATGGCCCGGACACAGAAGGTCGGCCCGGTGGTGAAGTCGCCCCCGGCGAAGATGCCCTCGACGTTGGTCCTGAGGGTGTTGTCGTCCACGGTCAGGCGGCCCCAGACGGCCCGCTCCAGGCGGCTGTCCTCGGGCAAAAACGACAGGTCCACCGCCTGACCGATGGACGGGATGACCACGTCACCCTTGAGGCTCGTCTTGACCGTCTCGTCGAAGCTGGGGTTGAACCGGCCGGTGTCGTCGAACACCCGGGTGCAGGCGATCAGGGACAGTCCCTCGACCTTGTCCTCGCCGACGATGGCCTCGGGACCCCAGGCCGGGTGCAGCTCGATGCCCTCCTCCAGGGCGGCGGTGATCTCCAGCTCGGTGGCCGGCATCTCCCGCCGGCCCTCGAGGCAGACCACGTCCACCCGGACCGCCCCCAGCCGGATGCAGGTCCGGGCCACGTCCATGGCCACGTTGCCGCCGCCGACCACGATCACCGTCTGGCCGCTCATGTCCCTGATCCTGCCCCGGCGCACGTCCATCAAAAAGGGCAGGCCGTAGAGCAGGCCCTCGGGCTTGCGCTCCTCGCCGGGGATGTTCAGCCGCATGGAGCTCATCGCCCCGGCGGCCAGGAAGACCGCGCCGTAGCCCTCGGCCAGCAGGTCCTCGGGGGTCCGGCGGGCGTCGATCGAGCTGTTGAGATGCAGCTTCACCCCGCGCTGAAGGACGTGGTCGATCTCCAGGTCGATGATCCGCCGCGGCAGTCGGAACTCGGGCACGGCCACGCCGAGCATGCCGCCGGCCCGGTCCTGGGCCTCGAAGATGTCCACCTCGTAGCCCATTTTTCTCAGGAAATAGCCGCAGGTCAGACCGGCCGGTCCCGAGCCGACCACGGCCACCTTTTCCTTTCTGGTCACCGGCCAGGGCCGGACCTTGCCCTGGTGGTGCCCGAACCAGTAGTCGGAGGCCATGCGCTTCAGGGCCCGGATGGCGATGGGGTCGTCCACCTCGCCCCGGCGGCATTTCAGTTCGCAGGGGTGGGTGCAGATCCGGCCGCAGACGCTGGGGAAGGGGTTGCGCTCCCGGATGACCTCGGTCGCCTCCTGGTAGCGGCCCTCGGAGATCAGGGCGACGTAGGCCGGGACGTCGATGCCGGCCGGGCAGGCGTGCTGGCAGGGGCTGATGGCCATGGCCTCGCAGACCGCCGCCGGACAGCGCCGGTCCAGGATGTGCTGGAGGTACTCGTCCCGGAAGTGCTGGATGGTGGACAGGACCGGATTGGGGCAGGTCTGGCCCAGGCCGCACAGCGAGGTCCGCTTCACGTCCCGGGCCAGCTCTTCCAGCAGGTCCAGGTCGCTCTCCACGCCGGCCCCGGCGGTGATCCGCTGGAGGATGGTCAGCATCTGCTTGGTGCCCAGGCGGCAGGGGGCGCACTGGCCGCAGGATTCCTCCTGGGTGAAGGTCACGAAGAACCGGGCCAGATCGACCATGCAGGTGTTGTCGTCCATGACGATCATCCCGCCCGAGCCGATGATCGCCCCGACCTTCTGCAGGGACTCGTAGTCGAGCTGGATATCGGCGTACCGGGCCGGGACGCAGCCGCCCGAGGGGCCGCCCATCTGGGCCGCCTTGAACAGGCGTCCCCGGGGCACGCCGCCGCCGATGTCGAAGATGACCTGGCGCATGGAGGTGCCGATGGGGACCTCGACCAGGCCGGTGTTGCGGACCCGGCCGGTGAGCGAGAAGATCTTGGTCCCCTTGGACCGCTCGCCGCCCACGGCGGCGTACTGGTCCGCGCCGTGGCGCAGGATCAGGGGCACGTTGGCCATGGTCTCGACGTTGTTGATGCAGGTCGGCATGGCCCACAGGCCGGACTGGGGCGGGAAGGGCGGCCGGATGCGGGGCATGCCCCGCTTGCCCATGATCGAGGCCATCAGGGCCGTCTCCTCGCCGCAGACAAAGGCCCCGGCCCCGAGCTTGACCTGAAGCTCGAACTCGAAGTCGGAGCCCAGGATGTTCGGGCCCAGAAGGCCCATCTCCCGGGCCTGGCCCAGGGCCAGGTTCAGCCGCTCCACGGCCACCGGGTACTCGGCCCGGCAGTAGATGTAGCCCCTGGTGGCGCCCATGGCGTAGCCGGCGATGGCCGCCCCCTCGAGGACCGAGTGGGGGTTGCCCTCGAGGACCGCCCGGTCCATGAACGCCCCGGGGTCGCCCTCGTCGGCGTTGACGATGACGTATTTCTGGGCCCCGGGGTTGTCGCGGGTGAACCGCCACTTCTGACCGGTGGGGAAGCCGGCCCCGCCGCGGCCCCGCAGCCCGGAGGACAGGACCTCGGCGATGACCTCGTCCGGGGTCATCTCCCAGATCGCCCGGGACAGGCCCTCGTAGCCGCCCTCGGCCAGGTAGTCGTCCAGCGAGGTGGGGTCGATCCGGCCGTTCAAGGCCAGGACCCGCCGCATCTGGCCCCGGTAGAAGGGGATCTGATCGGCGTAAACGTAGCGCTGGCCGGTGAAGTGGTCCTCGAACAACAGCCGGCCCAGGATGTTGAAGTTCCGGGCCGTTTCGGTGACCACGTCCGGGGCGTCGGCCACGTCGATCTGCTGGTACAGGATCTGGTCGGGCATGATCATCACCACCGGGCCCCGCTCGCACAGGCCGTGGCACCCGGTCCGCTTGATCTCGACCTTGTCCTCGAGGTGGTTCTTGGCCACCTCGTCCTCGATGCAGCGGCAGACCTCCGAGGACCCCAGGGCGTGGCAGGCCGTGTCCACGCAGACGTGGAGGCGCATCTTGCGCTGATCCACGCCCAGCCGCAAATGCCGCTGGTACCTCTGCAGGGCCGCGGCCGAGTCCAGACGGGCACTCATTTGTCGCCTCCCTTGTAACCGTCCAGGATCGCCCCCACCCGGGTCGGGTTGAGGCGCCCGTAGAAGTCGTTGCCCACGACCATCACCGGCGACAGGGCGCAGGCCCCCATGCAGGCCACGGTCTCCAGGGTGAAGTTATAGTCAGGGTCGGTCTCGCCGTCCTCGAGCTGAAGGTCGGCCTTGACCGCCCGGAGGATGTTGGCCCCGCCCCGGACGTGGCAGGCCGTGCCCCGGCAGACCCGGACCACGTGTTTGCCCCGGGGCGCGGTGTAGAACATGGCGTAAAAGGTCAGCACCCCCTGGACCTGGGCCGGGGTGGTCCCCAGGCCCCGGGCGATGATGGACAGGGAGTCGGGCGGGATGTAGCCGACCTCTTCCTGGATCTCCTGGAGGACCGGGATCAGTCCCCCGGGCTCACCCTTGCGCCCGGCGACGATCTCCCGGATGCGGTCGTAATCGACCGGCTTGGGGCCTTGTTCGGACATCAGTCAACTCCTTTCAGGCTCAGCTTGGCCGGGCAGTGGCGGAGGATGAATCCGTCCCCGTTGGACGACAGCAGCCAGGCGGCCCCGGCCCGGTCCACGACCAGGGGCGCCGTGACCAGCCCGGGCGGCAGCCCCTCGTCGATGGCCACCTCGAACACGGCCGAGGCGGTCGGCGTGGCGACCTTGACCCGGCCCCCGGGGGAGACGCCCAGCCGGTCCGCGTCCGCCGCTGACAGCCCGGCCACGGGCCGGGGGGCCATCTTCAGCAGCCGGGAGGCGGCCCGGGTCCGGGCGCCGTCGCCGTGGTGGAAGCGGAGGTGGGTCGAGATCAGGGTGAAGGGCCACTTGGCGTCGGGCATGGCGGCAAAGGTCGGGCTGACGGCCAGATAGGCGCCGTCCTTGGCCGGGGCCTTCAGCGGCCTGTCGGCCCGCTTGAGGACCGGGGCCAGCCGGGTCAGCTCCCGCCACACGGCGTCGTGGCTCTTGTAGTCCCAGTCGGTCCCCAGACGGGCGGCCAGGTCGCGGATCACGGCCCACTCGGGCCGGGCCTCGCCCGGCGGCGGGACCCCGGGCGAAAAGGCCTGAACCCGGCCGGTCAGGCTCATCACCCGCCCGGGCTGCTCGAAGACGGCGGCCAGGGGCAGGACCACGTCGGCCCGGGCGGCGGTCGGGGTCAGAAACAGGTCGGCCACGACCAGGCCCTCGGCCTTGGCCAGGGCGGCGGCCACCTTCTGGCCGTCGGGCAGGGCCGCCTCCAGGTCCACCCCCCAGACCAGAAGGGGACCGATCTCGCCCCCGGACAGGCCGGCCACGATCTTGAATCCGTCCCGGCCGGCCTTCGAGGCCGCCTCGCCCCAGACGGCGGCCATCGCCTCCCGGGCCGCGGCGTCGGTGATCGGCGCCAGGCCCGGCCACATCCCGGGGGCCACCCCGGCCACGGTGGCGCCCACGCCGTCGGCCTCGGTCCAGACCGGAAACAGCCCGCCGGCCCCGGCCCGCAGGCTTCCGGTCAGCCGGAGCAGGTCCAGGCCGGCGGCGACCACGGCGTCCGAGTCCACCTGGCCCCAGGCCCCGCCGCCCAGGACCACGGCCAGGCCGCCCGGGGCGCTGATCAGTTCGGCCGCGGCCTTGAGGGAATCGACGTCAACACCGGTCTGATCGGCGACCGTGTCCGGATCGAAGTCTCCCAGGAATTCGCGGAAGGCGGCGTCCTTGGTCTCGCCGGCCAGGAGGTGGGCCAGACCGTAGAGCAGCCAGGCGTCGGTCCCGGGCCGGGGGACCAAATGCAGGCTCGACCGGAGGGCCAGGGACGTCTCCCGGACGTCGATCACCACCAGGGGGGCGCCTTTGGCCGCGGCCCGTTTGACGTGATAGCCCACCACCGGCGCGCTGTGGGCCAGGTCGGCCCCGATGACGAGCACGGCCCCGGCCCGTTCCAGGTCGCTCAGGGGACGGCTGGACCAGATCCGCCCCAGCTCGCGGCGCAGGATGTCCACGGCCGGACCCAGGTTCAGCCGGGCGGTGTTGTCCAGGTGGGGCGTGCCCAGGACCTGCCGGGCCAGGCGGGCCAGCAGGTAATCGGCCTCCATCGGCGAGTTGCCCCCGGCCAATACCGCCGCCGGCTTGCCGCCCGTTGACAGCTTGTCCGCGGCCGCGGCCAGGGCCTCGTCCCAGGTGACCTCGGTCAGCTCGCCGTCCTTCCGGACCAGGGGCCGGGTCAGCCGGTCCGGGCTGGTGGTGTAGTCGTAGCCGAAGTGTCCCCGGACGCAGAGCGTCGTCCCGCCCTCGGAACGCTCCCGGTCGGGGACGACCCCGACCACCTGGTCCTCGCTGATCTCGAGGCCCACGGCGCAGCCGCAGCCGCAATAGGCGCAGACCGACGGGGCGACCCGGGCCGTGGTCCCGACGTGGGTCCGGCCGGCCTCGACCAGGGCCCCGGTCGGGCAGAAGCTCATGCAGGTCCCGCAGAAGGTGCAGCCGGCCTCGGCCAGGGGCAGGTTCATCACCGTGGCCGGCCGGGAGGGAAAGCCGCGGTCCACGTAGTCCAGCACCCCCTCGCAGACCAGGTCCTGATCGGCCCGGATGCACTTGCCGCACAGGATGCACTTGCTCATGTCCCTCTTAATGAAAGGGTTGGGCTCGGGCACCGGGTCGAACTGGGGCATGGGGTAGTACCGGAGCGGCCCGACGCCCAGCTGGGCGGCCACGTCCCGCAGCCGGCAGCGGTTGCCCTTGTCGCAGACCAGGCACGACTCGGGGTGGTTGGCCATCAGCAGCTGGACCACGGTCCGCCGGGCCGACATCACCGCCGGAGAATCGGTCAGGACGCTGATGCCCGGCGTGACCGCGGTCGAACAGGCCGGGACGATCCCCCGCCCCTCGATCTCGACCTGGCACACCCGGCAGGCCCCGATGTCGCGGAGCCGGGGGTCGTGGCACAAGGTCGGGATCGAAAGCCCCAGCGAGGCGGCCGCGGCCAGGATGGTCGTCCCGGCCGGCACCGAGATGGGTTCGTGATTGATGTTCAGATTGACCGTTTCCACTCTTCGCGCTCCTGTTAGTAGTCCTTGGGCCGCTTCCGAACCACGTGGGGGGCCTCGAAGGCCTCGGCCAACACCTCGGCCGCCAGATCGGCATGCTCCTCCTCGACCACGCAGCTGACGCTCGAGATCGAGGTGCTGATGGCCAGCGACGGGACGTTGGCCGCGGCCAGGGCCGAAAACATGATCCCCGAGACCCGGGGTTTCTCCCGGAAGTGGGGGCCGTAAACGCTGATCACGCTGACCTCGGGCCGGTAGGTGATGCCCCGGGCCGCCATCTGGTCCTTGACGTCCTCGCAGATGTCCACGGCGTCGTCCAGGAACCGGCGGTCGAGGCAGAGGCACAGGTTTCCCCAGCCGTCCAGGTCGAAGCTCTCCACCAGAAACTCGATGTTGATCTCCTCCTCGCCCATGGCCGCCAGGAGGATGCCCACCGCGTCCGGGCGGGGCGGCACCCCCAGGACCTGGACCAGGGACCGGCCGTCGCTGACCATGATGCCGCCGACCTTTATCTTTTCCTCACTCATCCCATTTCCGCTTGTCTTCGATCTTCCTGGCGAACTCGGGGATGGTGCCCCGGTCCACGATCTCGACCTCGCCCTTGACGGCCAGGCCCTCCTGGAGGGCCTTTTCCAGCCGGCCGGCGAGCAGCGGACTGGCCGTGATCGAGCGCTTCAGCTCGACGTACAGGGTCAGCTTGTCCAGTTCCCCGGGCCGGGTGATGACCGCCTGGTAATTGATGACCTCGGGGAAGGGCCGCAAAATTTCGTCCATCTGCCAGGGGTGGATGAAGGTCCCCTTGACCTTGGTCGCCTGGTCGGTCCGGCCCATGATCCCCTTGAGCCGCGTTGATGTCCGGCCGCAGGGACAGGGCTCGGTCACCCAGGCCGACAGGTCCCCGGTGGCCAGCCGGATCAGGGGAAAGACCGGGTTGAAGGCGGTGGCCACCACCTCGCCCACCTGCCCCGGCTCGACCGGGAGGCCGGTCTCGGGATGGACCACCTCGACGATGACGTCGTCCGGGACGTGCAGCCCGTTCTGGGCCGGGCACTCGTAGCCCAGGCAGCCCATCTCGGCGATGGCGTAGTGCTGGCGGATGACCAGGCCCAGTTTCCGCTCCAGCCGGCGGCGCATCTTCTCGGGCAGCATCTCGGCCCCGACCGCGCCCACGGCCAGCCCCAGATCATTCTTGGGATCAAGCCCCAGGCTCTCGGCCCGCTGGGCGACGCTCATCAGGAAGCTGGGCGTCCCCATGAACCCCTCGGGCCTGAGGGTGTGCATCAGGTTGACCAGGAGTCCGGCGTTGCCCGCGCCCATGGGCAGGCAGATGGCCCCCATCCGGCCCAGGGCCTCGTCCAGCATGTGGGCGTAGGGCCAGTAGTGATAGTTGAAGGCGTTGATCACCCGGTCGCCGGGCCGGATCCCGGCGGCGAACAGGGCCTCGGCCAGGCTGCCGCCGATGAACGACTTCCGGCCGGGCACTAAAAGGGCCCCGGCCAGGATGTAGATCCGCTCCACGTCGCCCCCGATGGGATAACCCCCCAGGGGCGGGTCGGTCTGCTGGCGGTGTTTGAGGTCGTCGCGCTTCAGCAGGGGCAGCCGGGCCAGATCCTCCGGACTCCGCACCGCGCCCGGGTCCAGGCCGGCCTGATCCAGGACGGCCTGGACCGCCGGGACCTGGGCCGCGGCCCGGGTCAGAAATTCCCGCAACCTTCCGGTCAGCCGGTCGGTTCGTTGCGCGGGAGTCAGGGTCTCCGTTTCCGGTTCGAAAAATCCAGCATCTCGGGGGGACTGGTTCATAAGGCCATCCTTTCCTCGTCGCTGATCGGCAACAGCACCCGAAACGTCGAGCCCTCGCCCTCCTGGGAGGAGACGGTGATCTGGCCGTGGTGGGCCTCGACGATCTCCTTGACGATGGACAGGCCCAAGCCGGTGCCGGCGATTTGCCTGGTCTTCCCGGTCTTGATCCGGGTGAAGCGCTCGAAGATGCGCTGCTGGTCCTCGGGGGAGATGCCCAGGCCGTTGTCGGCCACGGTCAGGGCCAGGTGGCGGCCGGTCGAGGTCAGGGCGACCTCGATGGTCCCGCCCTCGGGGGTGTAGCGGACGGCGTTGGACACCAGGTTGGTCACCACCTCCTCCAGCGGTCCCGGGTCACCCAGGACCCGGGGCAGGCCCGGCGGGGCGGTGAAGGTCAGGGTCTGCTGCTTGGCCTTGGCCTTGATCAGGTGCTCCTCGACGACGCCGGCCGTCAGCCCGGCCATGTCCACGGGCACGATCTCCTGGACCAGCCGGCCGCTCTCGATCCGGCTCAGGTCCAGCAGGTTCTTGATGAAGTCGCCCAGGCCCTCGGCCCGTTCCCGGGCCCGGGCCAGGAGCTTGTGCTGCTTGTCGTTGATCGGCCCGGCGATGCCCTCGAGGATGACCGTCAACTGCTGGTGGATGACCGCCAGGGGGGCCTTGAGGTCGTGGGCGACCACGGCCACGAACTCGCTCTTCATCCGATCCAGCTCCTTGAGCGGGGTCACGTCCTTGACCACGGTCACCGTGCCCAGCAGTTCGCCGTCGTCGGCGGCCACCCGGGTGACGTGGGCCATGACCGTGACCGGCACCTCGATCGCGTCGTCCCCCGGCATTTCCTGAAACAGGTACAACTGGTCCGGGCCGGTCAAGACCCGGCCCACCGAATCCACCAGAAAGGACAGGGCGCCGACCTCGGCCAGCCGCCGGCCCAGGTAGTCCCCCTCGGGCAGGTGGAGCAGTCTCATCCCGGCCGGGTTCAGAAGGACGATCTCCTGATCGACGTTGGTCACCAGGACCCCGTCGGCCATGGACTGGACGATGGTCCTGATCCGCCCCTTCTCGGCGGTCATGGCCCGGTGGCTCAGTTCGGCCTGGACCTTGAGTTCCTCGGTCCGGCGGGCCAGTTCGATCCGCTCCAGGGCCCGCTTGACCGCCAGGCGGAGCTGTTCCGGGGTGAACGGCTTGGTCAGCAGGTCGTAGGCCCCGTGCTGCATGGCCTCGACCGCCGCCTCGACCGTGCCCAGGCCGGTGATGACCACGACCACCTGTTCCGGGACGATCCGGCGGGCCCGTCGCAGAAACTCCAGGCCGTCCATGACCGGCATCTTCAGGTTCAGGAGGACCAGGTCGGGCCGGGTCTGTTCGAGCATTTCCAGGCCGAGCAGTCCGTTGGCGGCCTCGGCCACCCGGTAGCCCTGTCCCTCGAGGACCCGCCGGCATCCCTGAACGACGACCGGCTCGTCATCGACGATCAGAATGGTGGCGTCGGGGGCCATGGGCGCGGTTCCTTTGTGTTCTGCAAAACGCAGACATGATAGCAACTGTCGTCCCCGGGCGCCAGCACGGGTGATTTATTTCACAACTGGCGGCGCCCCGGGTCCCAAAAAGGGACCGACCTCGGCCGGCGCGCCGCGGCCCCGCTCAACGGAACCGCGGGGGCCGGCCTCAGCCGATGAGTTCGTCGTCGACCGGACCGCGGGCCTGCTCGTAGGCCTTTTTGACCACCGGCGGCGGTTCGATGGGGAGCGTGATCCGGAAGGTGGTTCCCTGGTCGGGCTCGGAGGAGACCGAGACGTCGCCGCCGTGGCGCTTGATGATGTTGTAGGTGGTGGACAGGCCCAGGCCGGTGCCCTTGCCGGCCGGTTTGGTGGTGAAGAAGGGATTGAACAGCTGGGGCAGGTGTTCCGGGGGGATGCCGGCGCCGGTGTCGCGGACCTCGATGCCGATCTGGCCGCCATCGTGGCGGGCCGAGATCTCGATTTTGCCCGGGCCGTCGATGGCGTCGGCGGCGTTGACCAGCAGGTTGATGAAGACCTGGTTGAGCTGGCCGCTGTCGCCGATGATCCGCGGCAGGTCAGGCTGGAGATCGCGGATGATTTCGATGTCGTGGAAGACGGCCTGGTTGGCCACGATCCGGACGGCCTGTTCGATGTTGGCCGCCAGGGACAGGCGGGTCATGGACTCACTGGGCGGCCGGGAGAACTCGAGGACGTTCTTGAGGAGGTCCTTGACCCGCAGGGTCTGCTCGACGATGAGCGTCAGGTCCTCCTGCCAGCCGTGATCCGGGTCCAGCCGCTCGGCGAGCATCTTGGCGTGGAGCAGGACCCCGCTCAGGGGATTGCTGATCTCGTGGGCCACGCCGGCGGCCAGGTTGCCCAGGGAGGCCATCTTCTCGGCCTGAAAGAGCTGGAGGTTGGTGTCCTCGAGTTCGCGGGCCATGGCCAGCCGTTCCCGGATGTCGGTGAAGATGCCCACCGAGGCCACGACCTGGCCCGCGTCGCCGCGGATCAGGGCGGCCGACAGGTCAAAGGGGAACTGCCGGCCCTGCTTGTCGATGGCCGTGAAGCGGGTGGTGATCATCTTGTCCGGTCCGCCGTAGTCGTCGCTCTTGAGGCGGCGCATGATCTCCTTGGCCAGGCCCTCGGGGTAGATCCGGGTGATGTGGATCTTGCCAATGACCTCCTCGGCGGTGTAGCCCATGATGCGCTGGGCCCCCTGGTTGAAGACGATGATGTTGCCCTGGGGGTCGGCGGCGATGATGCCGTCCACCGAGGAGTCGATGATGTTCCGGAGAAAGGTGTTGGCCTCGCGGAAGGCCTCCTGGATGCGGAGGCGCTCGGTCAGGTCCCGGATGAAGACAAAGGTCTGCAGGGGCAGGGCCTCGCCCTCGGCCTGGATCACGGCGAAGCAGGTCTCGGTCTCGCGGGCCGTCCCGGACCGGGTGATCAGGGGCAGATCGGCGCACAACCGCAGGTCCGAGAGCGGCGGCCGGTCGGCCTGGGTCCTCATCTCCCGGAAAAACCGCCAGCCCTCCTCGTCCAGCAGCAGCCGGACGGGCATCCCGATCAGTTCGGCCGGGGTGTAACCGGTGATCTCGGCCGCCAGGGAGTTGGCCGTCCGGATGCAGTCGTCCGCGTCCAGGACCAGGATGGCGTCGTGGCCCAGCTCCAGGATGACCTGGTGGTGACGCTTCAGGGTGGCGGGATCGAGCTGCAGGGATACCGACGACCGCTTCATCGCCCCGCCGCTACTGCTTGGGAATGGGAACCGATGAGATCAGGTACTTGAGATCGTCGTCGTCGAACCTGAGGCCCGCGCCGACGAAGAACGAGGCCCCGCCCTGGTTGGAGACGATGTCGTCCATGCCCACGGTCACGGTCAGGTACTTCCAGATCCGGATGTCGGCGTAGGCCCGGACGCGGGGCTGGCGATCCGGATCGAAGTCAAAGACCTCGCCGGTGAGCTTGATCCGGTCGTTCCAGAGATAGTAGTCCAGGCCCACGCCGCCGGTGGACTCGAAGATGCCCGCCCGGAGTCTGAGATCGTAGAAGCGTTTGCCGATCTGGGCGTTGAGGAGCAGCTCGTTGCGGTCCCGGATGACCCGTTTTTCGGTGTAATCCTGGCCGATGCGCGAGCCGCCGTACTCGTAGCTGGTCTCGATGGTGTTGGTCCGGCCGCGGGGCGAGTAAACCAGGCCCAGGATGTAGTACTTGTCCTGCTTGGGCTGGATGACCAGGTTCAGGGCCGACCGGCTGTCGCCGTAGCGGGTCATGTACTCGTTGCGGTAGGACACCGTGAACTTCCAGGCGTCGGTCCGGGTCAGGTAGTTGTTGACCGAGGCCAGGGCGTCGTTCAGGCGGTTGACGGTCGTGTCGTCGTTGACCAGCTTGCCCAGGGTGCCCCGGCCGCTGTTGATCTTGGCCACCACGGACCTGAGTTCGGCCAGGGTCGAGTTCAGGCGGCGGATGGTGGTGTCGCTCTGGATGAGCTGGCCCAGGGTGCCCCGGCCCGAGGCCAGTCTCATGGAGATCTTCCGCAGGGCGTACATCGTCCCGACCAGGACCCGGGACGACTGGGAGACGCTCTTGATGATCCGCTCGATGTTTTCCCGGTTGTTGGCGATGATGGACTTCATGTCCCCGGAGAAGGCCTTCATGTCCCGGGAGAAGTCGGAAATATTGGCGATGATCCGATCGACCTTGGCCTGGTTGCGGGTCAGGGTCTGGTTGAGCTTGGCGGTCAGCTCGGCCAGGTTCTTGAGCGACTGCTGGATGTTGCGGGTGGACTCGGGGGAGGCGATGGACCTCTTCAGGGCCAGGGAGATGTCTTTCATGTCGGCGGCGATGTCGCCGACCTTGGCCAGGACCCGGGAGAGGTCGGCCGGGGTCTGGGTCCGGACGATGCGCCCGCCGGAGCTGACCTGGGGCAAGGCCACGCCGCGGCTGACCTCGACGTACTTGTCCCCGAGCACGCCCCGGGTCTGGATGCTGACCACCGAATCGACCGGGATCGAGATGCCCCGTTTGATGGTCAGGACGATCTTGGCCCGGCCCTGGTACAGGTCGATCTGGCGGACGGTGCCGATGGGGATGCCGGCCATCTCCACGGCCACGCCGCGCTTCAGACCGGCCGCCGACGGGAACACGGCCCAGACCTCGTAGCCGGATTTGCCCACCAGCTCGAACTTGCCGATCCTGAGGCTGCCCCAGGCCAGGATGATCAGGCCGATCAGAACGAAGATGCCGACCTTGGCCTCGGTTCCGAACCGTCGCTCCATCAAGCGCCCCGAAAAGGTTGTGTCAATATTAGTTTATCAGGTGCCGCGACGTCAAGCACCTTGCCCCGCCCCGGGTCCGTGACCGCCCCCGGCCCCGGGACGTCAGACCACCTGGATCGGTCCCTTGGCCCGGCCGTGGATGAACTGCTGGACGTAGGGGTTGTCGCTGGCCTGGATCTCGTCCGGCGATCCCTGGGCGATGATCTGCCCCTCGTAGAGCATGGCGATGTGGTCGGCGATCTGGTAGGCCCCCTCGATATCGTGGCTGATGACCAGGGCGGTCACCCCCAACTGGGCCTGGGTCTCCTTGATCAGCCGGTTGATGGCGTCGCACATGATCGGGTCCAGGCCGGTGGTCGGCTCGTCGAACAGGAGGATTTGCGGCTCGAGGGCGATGGCCCGGGCCAGGCCGACCCGTTTTCTCATGCCCCCGGACAGGTTGGCCGGGATTTCGTCCTCGATGCCCGACAGCCCCACCAGCCGCAGCTTTTCGGAGACCACCTCCCGGGCCTGGCGGCGGCTGAGGCCGGTGTGCTCGTGGAGGGGGAAGGCGACGTTGTCGCCGACGGTCATCGAATCGAACAGGGCCGCGTCCTGGAAGAGCATGCCGATCTTGCGCCGGACCTGATTGAGGCGGTATTCGCTCATCCGGGTGATGTCCTGGTCGTCGATCATGACCCGCCCCTCGTCGGGCTTGATCAGGCCGATGACGTGCTTGAGCAGGACGCTCTTGCCGCCGCCGGACCGGCCGATGATGACCGTGATCTCCCCCTTGAGGCAGTGGAGGTCGATGCCCCGCAACACCTGGTGGCGGTCAAAGCTCTTGTGCAGATCGACGATCTTGATCATCAGAACATGACCGCCGTCAGGAAATAGTCGGAGATGATGATGCTCAGGCTGGCCAGGACCACGGCCTGGGTGGTGGCCCGACCCACCCCCTCGGCCCCGCCCCGGGTGTAGTAGCCCTTGTAGCAGCCGATGAGGGTCAAGATCAGGCCGAAGACCACGGCCTTGGCCAGGCCGTTGAGGACGTCGTCCAGGCCCAGGTACTCGATGGTCTTGGCCACGTACAGCCCACCGTCCACCCCCAGCAGCTTGACCGAGACGATGTAGCCGCCGAAGATCCCGAGCAGATCGGCGATGACCGTCAGCAGGGGCAGCATGACCAGCCCGGCCAGAATCCGGGGGACCACCAGGTACTGGACCGGATTGGCGGCCATGACCGTCAGGGCGTCGATCTGCTCGGTGACGCGCATCGTCCCCAGCTCGGCGGCCATGGCCGAGCCGGCCCGGCCGGTGACCATCAAGGCCGTCAGGACCGGACCCAGCTCCCGGGTCAGGGCCAGGGCGACCACCGGGCCGACGTAGCCCTCGGCCCCGAACAGATTGAACCCGTAATAACTCTGCAGGGCGAACACGCCGCCGGAGAAGACGCCGGTCAGGATGACCACCGGCAGGCTCCGGACGCCCACGAACTCCATCTGCTTGATCACCAGGTACAGGCGAAACGGGGGGCGGAACATCCAGAGCACGGCCCGCAGGAACAGGAGCAGGATCTGGCCCATCTGCTCGATGCCGTCGATCACCGTCCGGCCGAGATAGTTGAGCAATGTGAACATGTTTGGCGTCCGATGAGAGTCGGCTGATCGACCGGCCCCGGAGGTTGAACCTTGTTTTTCAACCACTGGAAATTTTAGGCTTTTCGAGTATAGCTGCATCGAGTCGGGCAAGTCAAGACCGTGTTCGGTTTTTTCATTGACACCCCCGAACGGCCCTTGATACCAATAGCCCAGGAAACACGGCCCACGGGCCGAGCGTGCGGTCAATCGTCGGCAGAGAGGGGCGGCCCTTTCTGCCGACTTTGCCAGAGAAGTAAATGAAAAGAGTCATGACCGTCGCCGGGTCAGACCCGGGCGGCGGGGCCGGGATTCAGGCCGATCTGAAGACGATCACCGCCCTGGGGGCCTTTGGGACGAGTGTCCTGACGGCCCTGACCGCCCAGAACACGCTCGGGGTCGAGGCGATCCTGGACGTGCCGGTTGATTTCATCCGGGCCCAGTTCACGGCCGTGGCCGGGGACATCGGTCTGGACGCGGCCAAGACCGGGATGCTGGCCCGGACCGAGGTGGTCGAGTGCCTGGCCGACCTCTTCCGGACCTATCCGCCCCCGATCCTGGTAATGGACCCGGTCCTGGCGGCCACCAGCGGTCAGGGTCTCCTGTCCCCGGACGCGACCAAGGCCCTGATCACCCGGCTGTTGCCCCTGGCGACCCTGGTCACGCCCAACCTGGCCGAGGCCTCGGTCCTGGCCGGATTTACGGTCAAGGACGAGGCCTCGATGGTCGAGGCGGCCAAAAAGATCCAGGACCTGGGCCCGGGGGCGGTCCTGGTCACGGGCGGCCACCTGGCCGGCGACCCGGCGGACGTCCTGTTCGACGGGGGCGAGGTCTATCGCTTCTCCAGCCCGCGGCTCGAGACCCGAAACACCCACGGCACGGGCTGCGTCCTGTCGGCCGCCCTGGCCACGCTCCTGGCCCAGGGTTTGGGCCTGGTCGAGGCCGTGGAGGGGGCCCGGGCCTTTCTGAGACGGGCCATGCTCGCCGGGCCGGGCCTCGGCGCCGGCCCGGGGCCGACCGATCCCCTGGCCGGGGCGGCCGGGAACTGGGCCGAGCGCCAGGCGATATTGGCCGTGGAGACGGCCCTGCGGGATCTGGCCCGGGCGGGCGTCGGACGGCTGATCCCGGAAGTCCGGGCCAATCTGGGGTATGTTTTAGAAGAGACCGATACGGACGAGGACGTGATCGCCGTGCCCGGCCGGATCTCGAACGTGGGCGACGAGGTGATCTGGCAGCGCCCGCCCCGGCCCGGGGCCAGCCGGCACATCGCCCACGTCATCCGGGCGGCCCGATCGGTTTTCCCGGAACTCAGAAGCGCCATGAACGTCCGCTTCAGCCCGGAAATCGTCGCCGCCGGCCGGGACCTGGGGTATGACGTCCGTGAATTTTCCCGGGCCGACGAGCCGCCCGAGGTCAAGGCCCGCGAGGGCGGCAGCCTCGAGTGGGGCACCTTGCAGGCCCTGAAGGGCGCCGCCGCGCCGCCGGACCTGGTCTTCGACCGGGGGGACGTGGGCAAGGAGCCCATGGTCCGCGTCCTGGGGCGCGATCCGAGTGATGTGGCCCGCAAGATAATCGCCCTGGCCGGGCGTTTGAGGGATTTTCGTGATGAAACCAGGTGAAACCCAGCTAAGTGTCGCCCGGGAGGGCCGGGTGACTTCCGAGATGGAGGCCGTGGCCCGGGACGAGGGTCTGGCCGCGGATACCCTGTGCCAGTCGATCGCCGCCGGCAAGGTGGTCATCCCCCGGAACCGGGTCCGCCAGGGGGTCCGTGCCCTGGGCGTGGGCCAGGGACTGAGGGTCAAGGTCAACGCCAATCTGGGCACCTCGCCCGACGAGTCCGGTCCCGAGATCGAACTGGAGAAACTGGCGGCCTGCGTCGAGGCCGGCGCGGACACGGTCATGGACCTGTCCACCGGCGGCGATCTGCCGGCCATCCGCCGGGCGATCATGGCCCACACCGACCTGCCCCTGGGCACGGTGCCCATCTACCAGGCCGCGGTCCAGGCGGCGCACGAGTCGGGCGGCATCATTCACCTGACCGTGGACTCGCTGTTTTCGGCCATCGCCGCCCAGGCGGCCGAGGGGGTGGACTTCATGACCGTCCACTCCGGCCTGAACCGGGCCGCCCTGGAGAGACTCCGGAGCCAGGGCCGGGTGGGGGGCATCGTCAGCCGGGGCGGGGCCTTTCTGGCCACCTGGATGGTTTACCACGACCAGGAGAATCCGTTTTACGAGTTCTATGACCGGCTGCTGGACCTGGCCCGGGAATATGACGTCACCCTCAGCCTGGGGGACGGGCTGCGCCCCGGCTGCCTGGCCGACGCCACGGACCGGGCCCAGGTCGAGGAACTGATCGTCCTGGGCGAGCTGGCCCGCCGGGCCCGCGAGGCCGGGGTCCAGGTGATGATCGAGGGCCCGGGCCACGTCCCCCTGGATCAGGTCGAGACCAACATCAAGCTCCAGAAGTCGCTGTGCGAGGGCGCCCCGTTTTACGTCTTGGGACCCCTGGTGACCGACGTGGCCGCCGGGTACGATCACATCGCCTGCGCCATCGGCGGGGCCCTGGCCGGGATGCACGGCGCGGATTTCCTGTGCTACGTCACCCCGGCCGAGCACCTCAAGCTCCCCGACGTGGCCGAGGTCAGGGAAGGGGTCATCGCCTCGAAAATCGCCGCCCACGCCGCTGACCTGGCCCGCCGGATTCCGGCGGCCTGGGCCCGGGACCTGGCCATGAGCCAGGCCCGCCAGAAGACCGACTGGGAGGGCATGTTCCGTTACTGCCTGGACCCGGTCCGGGCCCGGGCCCTGCGCCAGTCCAGCCCGTCCTCGGCCGAGGACGTGTGCACCATGTGCGGCGAGTTCTGCGCGGTCAAGCTGGTGCGGGAGTACTTGAGCAAGTGCTGAACATGGTTTTCGGCCTGGTTATGAACCATGGAAGATCATGATCATCCAGAGACCGCTTATATAATAGTCAACGGCTGGCGTGGACAAGACTCGATTGCAATTAGGGAGTTCGCCGTATAACGGCAAGCAAGGCTGGTGACGTGGAAAGAGGCAACCGGGTCGTGAGGGTTCTGGAGGCCCTGCAGCGGGCCGACGGCTTCGTGTCCGGTGCGGACCTGGCCCGGCGGCTGGGCGTCTCCCGGACCGCTGTCTGGAAATTGCTCGAAAAGCTCCAGGCGGCCGGCCTGATCATCGAGTCCCGGCCCGGCCGCGGCTACCGCCTGACCGGGGCCAGGGACCGCCTGGCCGAGGCCCGGCTCCTGGCCGGCCTGGACACCGGGTGGCTCGGTCACGAGATCGTTTGTTTGGATCAGACCGACTCGACCAACCTCCGGGCCCGGGAACTGGCCGAGGCGGGCGCGGCCCACGGTCTGGTGATCACCGCCGAGTTCCAGAGCGCTGGCCGGGGCCGCCTGGACCGACGCTGGCTGGCCCCCAGGGGCCGGGCCCTGCTGGTGTCGATCCTGCTCCGGCCCCGCATCCCGCCCATGGCCGTCTTCGGCCTGACCATGGCCTCGTCGGTCTGCCTGGCCTTGACCATCCGCGACCTGACCGGGGTGGAGGCCGGGGTCAAGTGGCCCAACGACGTCTTTGCCGAGGGTAAAAAACTGGCCGGCATCCTGACCGAGTTCGCCTCCCGGCCCGACCTGATCGAGCACGCCGTGATCGGCCTCGGACTGAACGTCAACCAGACCGCCATTGACCTGGGCCGCCTGGATCAGCCCTCGGCCAGTCTCCGGACCCTGACCGGCCGGCGGCTCGACCGGACAGAGGTCCTCCGGGCCTACCTGACCCGCCTGGAGCCGACCCTGGAGGCCGTCGAGGGCGGCCATTACGAAAAACTTAGGGCCGACTACGAGCGGCTGAGCCTGGTCCTGGGCCGCCGAGTGAGCGTCGCCGGCCTGAACGACACGGTCAGCGGCCGGGCGGTCCGGGTGGCCGCCGACGGTTCGCTGGTGGTGGCCACCGACCGGGGGCAGGTGACCGTCACCTGCGGCGACGTGACCCTGGCCCTGAAATAGGCTTGCTTTCGAGATCGATCGATGCTATAGATTCCCTCTTGTAATTGTTAACCAACCCTAACAAACAGGTTGACAATGGAATCGACCTTCGAGTTGATTGACCGGATCGGCACGAAAATTATGGACGGCGGAGAGGCCTCGGCCGAGGACGGGGCCCGGTTGTTCGCCCTCCAGGACCCGGCGGCGATCCGCTGGCTTTTGGCCTGGGGCGGCCGGGTCCGGGACCAGTTCCGGGGCGACGCCATCGACCTGTGCGCCATCGTCAACGCCAAGTCAGGCCGCTGCCCCGAGGACTGCGCCTTCTGCGCCCAGTCGGCCCGGTATCACACCCAAGCCGAGGCCTATCCGCTCCTGGACACGGAAACGATCCTGGACGCCCAGGAGCGGGCCGCCGCGGCCGGGGCCATCCGCTTCAGCATCGTCATCAGCGGCCGGGGCCTGGCCGAGGGGAAGGAGCTGGACAGGCTCATCGAGGCGACCAGTGCCCTGGCCGCCACGGGCCTGACCCGGACCTGCGCCTCGCTGGGGCTGCTTGACGAGCCCATCGCCCGCCGCCTCAAGGAGGCCGGGCTGAAGCGGTATCACCACAACCTGGAGGCCGGGCCCTCGTTTTACCCGTCCATCTGCTCGACCCACGCCTATCAGGACCGGGTCAATACGGTGCGGGCCGCCCAGGCCGCCGGGCTCGAGGTCTGCTCGGGCGGGATCATCGGCCTGGGCGAGAGTCCGGCCCAGCGCCTGGAGATGGGCCTGGAACTGAGGCGCCTGGGCGTGGACTCGGTGGCGGTCAACGTCCTCGACCCCATTCCGGGCACGCCCCTGGAAAACGTCCCGCCCCTGCCGTCCCTGGAGGTCCTCAAGACCATGGCCGTCTATCGCCTCCTCATGCCGGCCGTCGAGATCCGGACCTGCGGCGGCCGGGAGCGGGCCCTGCGGGGCGTGCAGCCGATGATGTTCGCCGCCGGGGCCTCGGGGACCATGACCGGCGACTACCTGACCACCGCCGGCCGGGAGTCGGGCACGGACGCCCGCGACGTCGTTGACCTGGGTCTGTCCGTGGAGCGGCTCTGAGCCATGATCCCCGAGGCAGCGACTGCCGTTCTGGCCGCGGACAAGGGCCACCTGTGGCATCCCTTCACCCCGATGAGACAGTGGATCGCCGAGGACCAGCTGGTCGTGGTCCGGGGCGAGGGCAATCACCTCTTCGACGCCGCCGGCCAGAGGTACCTGGACGGCATTTCGTCCCTGTGGGTCACGGTCCACGGCCACAACCTTCCGGCGATAAACGCCGCGATCAGGGACCAGCTCGACCGGGTGGCCCACACCACCCTGCTGGGCCTGGCCTCGCCGCCCTCGGCCCGTCTGGCCGAGCGGCTGGCCGGGATCGCCCCGGGCGATTTGGCCTGGGTCTTTTATTCCGATGCCGGGGCGACCGCCGTGGAGATCGCCCTGAAAATGGCCTTTCAGTTCTGGGCCCAGTCCGGCCGGCCGGGCAAGAATAAATTCGCCGGGTTGACCCAGGCCTATCACGGCGACACCCTGGGGGCGGTCAGTGTCGGCGGGATCGACCTGTTTCACGAAAAGTTCCGGCCGCTGCTCTTTGACGTGGTCCGTCTGCCGGCCCCCTACTGCTTTCGCTGTCCTTTGGGGCTGAGCCGCCCCGGGTGCTCGCTGGCCTGCGCCCGGCAGGGGGCCGACCTGATCCGGCAGCGGGCCGACGACCTGGCCGCCCTGATCATCGAGCCCATGGTCATGGGCGCGGCCGGGATGATCACCTTCCCGGACGGTTTCTTGTCAACTCTGGCCCGGGCCTGCGCTGATCACGACGTGCTGCTCATCGCCGACTGCGTGGCCGTGGGCCTCGGCCGGACGGGACGGATGTTCGCCTGCGAGATCGAGGGGGTCGAGCCGGATCTGATGTGCCTGGGCAAGGGACTGTCGGGCGGTTACCTGCCCCTGGCGGCCACCCTGGCCACGGACCGTATTTTTGAGGCCTTCCTGGGCGAGGTGGCCGAGGAGCGGACCTTTTTCCACGGCCACACCTTTACCGGCAACCCCCTGGCCTGCGCCGCGGCCCTGGCCAGCCTGGACCTGTTCGAGCGTGACCGGGTCATCGATTCGCTCCCGGCCAAGATCGACCGCCTGGCCGCAGGCCTCGAGCCCCTGGGCGGCCACCCTCACGTCGGCCAGGTCAGGCAGCGGGGCCTGATGGTCGGGATCGAGCTGGTGGCGGACCGCCGGACCAAAACGCCCTATCCCGAGGGGGAACGGATGGGGCACCGGGTCATTCTCGCGGCCCGGAGGCGGGGGGTGATTCTGAGGCCGCTGGGGGACGTGATCGTGCTCATGCCCCCCCTGTCGATCACGCCGGATGAAATAGACCTGCTGGCCGAGGCGGCGGCCCGGTCCATCGACGAGGTGACGGGGCCATGAAAGGCGATCCCTGGTTCGACCATTTGGCGAGGGATCTGGTCCGTCTCAAGGCCGAGAGCCGGTGGCGGGTCCTGGGCCGCCTGGACGGACCGGTCGGTCCGGAGGTGGTCCTGGGCGGCCGGCGGGTGATCCAGCTGGCCAGCAACGATTACCTGGGGCTGAGCCGCCACCCGGCGGTGATCCGGGCCTCGGCCCGGGCCGTCTCGAACCTGGGGACCGGGGCGGGGGCCTCGCGCCTGATGGGCGGCGACCTGGCGCTTCATCATCAGCTCGAACGGGCCCTGGCCCGGTTCAAGGGCGCGCCGGACGCCATTGTTTTTTCCTCGGGATACCTGGCCAACCTGGGGGCGGTCACCGCCCTGACCGGTCCCGGCGATCTGATCCTGAGCGACGCATTGAACCACGCCTCGCTGATCGACGCCTGCCGGCTGTCCCGGGCCGAAACGATCGTCTATCCCCACGGCGACTGGCGGGCCGCGGCCCACGTCCTGGAAGGTCAACCGCGTCAGCGGCGGGTGTTGATCGCCACTGACGGGGTGTTTTCCATGGACGGCGACCTGGCGCCGCTCAGCGAGCTGGCCGCGCTGGCCGAGGAGTACGGGACCCTGGTCCTGGTGGACGACGCCCACGGCACCGGCGTCCTGGGCGAGTCGGGCCGGGGAACGGCCGAGCACCTGGGAGTGGCCGGTTCGCGCCTGATCCAGGTGGGGACCCTGTCCAAGGCCCTGGGGAGTCTGGGCGGGTTTGCGGTCGGGCCGGCGCCCATTGTCGAGACGCTGCGCCAGAGGGCCCGGTCCTTCATCTACACCACCGCCCTGCCGCCGGCGGTGACCGCCGCCTCCCTGGCCGCCCTCCGGGTGGCGGCCGACGAGCCCTGGCGGCGGATGGTCCTGAGCGACCACGCCCTGCGGCTGCGGAGTCGCTTGTCAGACCTGGGCTACGATGTGCCCAAGGGGGTGACACCGATCATTCCGGTGATGATCGGGACCGATGCGGCGGCAATCAAACTGTCCGGGCGCCTGCTCTCGGAAGAGGTGTTCGCCCCGGCCGTCCGGCCGCCCACGGTCCCGGACGGCCAGTGCCGCCTCAGGATCAGCCTCCGGGCCGACCATACCATCGCCCACCTGGACCGGGTCATCGCCGCCTTTGCCCGGGCCTCGTCCGAGATGTTTCGGGAGCGGTCCATGGGGTGACCCTGTTCGTGACCGGGACCGACACCGGCGTGGGCAAGACGGTCGTCTGCGCCGCGTTGACGGCGGCCCTTGCGGCGCGGGGCGTCCGGGTCGGCTACCTCAAACCCGTGGCCACGGGCTGCCTTCGCCGGGGGGGAGACCTGGTCTCGCCCGACGTCGAGTTCGTCCGGACGGCCGCCGGCCTGGATCTGCCCCTGGAGTTGATGAACCCGGTCCGCTTCGAGACGCCCCTGGCCCCCCTGGCCGCGGCCCGGGCCGAGGGCCGGACGGTCGATTTGCGGCCGGCCTACGCCGCCTGGCGGGCCTTGAAACAGGATCAGGAGGTTGTGATCGTCGAGGGCGTGGGCGGGTTGCTGGTCCCCCTGAGCGAGGACCTGACCGTGGCCTCGCTCGTCTCGGACTGGGGCGTGCCGGCCCTGGTGGTCGCCCGGCCGTCCCTGGGGACGATCAACCACACCCTGCTCACCCTCTACACCCTGGCCTCATACAACGTCGCCTGTCCCGGCTTCGTGTTCAGCGGTCCGGGCGTGGACGACTCCACCCCTGACAACGCCGCCCTGATCACCCGGTTCAGCGGCGTCCCCTTCCGCGGTCACCTGCCCGAGGTCCCCGGCCTGGACGCGGACCAGGGCCTCCCGGGCGACCTGTCTCGATTCCGGGATCGGCTGGACCTGGACGCCCTGCTGACCGACCTGCCCGCCCCGGCCAAGGCATGACGGTCAGCGCCGGCCGGTCGGACAGCCCGGGCGGCGATGGACCAGGGCGGTGATGGGCACCAGCTCGACGTTGCGGCGGAGGTAGGCGGCATAGGCCTTGAGCACGGCATAGGTCGAGGGGTGGGGATGGCCGATGCCCACCGCCTCCCCGCGACGGCGGGCCTCGGAGACGAGCTTGATCATCTGGAGGCTGATGTAGCGGACGTCGGGATGATGGTCCAGGAACACGGTCCGGACGGCCGTGGGCAGGCACATGGCCCGGGCCAGATGAAAGCCGACCGATCGGCCCGTGGTCCACGAGTCCACGAAGAACAGGCCCCTCTTTTTCAACTCGCCGAGGACGATCCGCATCTTTTCCCGGTTCTGGGTGAACAGGGAGCCCATGTGGTTGTTGACGCCCACGGCAAAGGGCACCCGGGCCAGGGCCGCCCGGGTGAGGCGGAGCAGGGTGGCTCGATTCATTTTCACCCGGAGGGCCCCCGGGCCGGGATCGGCCCGCCACCGGGCGATGGGCTCGAGGGGCAGGTGGAGCATGACCACCCTGCCCCGGGCGTGGGCCAGCCGGGCCAGCTCGGCCCCGAAGCGGGTGTAGGGCAGGACCGAGAAGGCCAGGGGCAGGTTCAGGTCGATGATTTTTCGCCCCAGACGCCGGAGGTAACCGATGTCGTCGATGATGATCGCCACCCGGGGTCTGCGGCGCGAGGCGCGGGCCGGGGTCCGGCCGGACGAGGCCGGCGGTCGGCCCCGGGCCTGACCGGGCGACCGGGCCGGGGCGGCGGGGCCCGCTGAACGGATCACCAGGCGGTGGGTCGTCCGGCCGTGGACCGAGATCAGGGCCTCGACCCGGTCCGGGGTTCGGGCGATCACCTTGAGCCTGGCCCCGGCCAGGTGGAGGCGCCCGGCGATCCGTCGGGCAAAGGCCGCCGGCCCCGGGGCCGGCCTGACCCGCACCTGAACCGTGGCCGGCACCCGGCCCCGGGCCGATCCCAGCCGGTAGATGATGTCGTCGTCCCGGGCCCCGGCCCTCCGCAGGGCCTGGTACAGGGCGACCTCGAGGCGTCCCAGCTGACGGGCCCGCCTGGTGCGGACCGGCTCCTCGTAAAGTGGCGCCCGGTGGGCCTTGTGGGCCACATGACGGTGTCCGGGACCGAGGGCGGCCCGCCGATGGCCGGGGCGCGGTTGGGGCGTCAGCAGGTACACCGCCGCCAGGACCGCGGCCACCGCCGCGGCCACCACGCCCAGCCGGAACCAGATTTTCGGTCCGACCCGGGCCGGTTTTTTCTTGCCGGATCGGGCGGACGAGCCGGTCCTCGACCGGGCCGACTTGGCCGGCCGACGCCGTCCCGATCCGGCGGAAGAACGCGGTTTCGGGGTTGCCTTCCGGGTGGAACGGGATCGTCCTCCCCGAGAGGAGGACGATCCCCGGCGGCCCGATTTCGATCGGCCGCCCTTTTTATCGGCCACGCGGCCCCCCTACCTGGGGGTCTTGACCGGAACGACCCGCAGGCCCGCGGCCAGGTATTTACGATAGTGGGGCCAGTTCTTCAGGACCTGAATCGCCTTGCGCAGTTGGTTGTCGGCCTTGATCCGGGACTTGGGCATCACCAGCTTGTGCTGGACGTCGGTCGAGCTGAGCCGGCCCGGAGAGCCCCCCTGGGCCGTCTTCTTGGGCTGGATGAACGGCACCTTGATGTCGGGCTGGAGGCCATTGTGATGGATCGCCCGGCCCGAGGGGGTGTAGTACAGGGCGGTCGTCAGCCGCAGACCGGACTGGTTGCTCAGGGGGATGATCGTCTGGACCGAGCCCTTGCCAAAGGAGTGGGTCCCCATCAGGATCGCCCGGTGATGGTCCTGGAGCGCCCCGGCCACGATCTCCGAGGCCGAGGCCGAGCCGCCGTTGATCAGGACGACCATGTGGAACCGGGTGTCGCCGGTGTAGGGCCGGGCGCTGAAGGTCATGTTCTGCTGCGGGTTGCGGCCCTTGGTATAGACGATGATCCCCGAGGTCAGGAACTGGTCGGCCACCCCCACGGCTTGATTGAGCAGGCCGCCGGGATTGTTTCTCAGGTCCAGGATGAGGCCGGTCAGGCGGGTGTGGCCCTTGAGGGCGGTGATGGCCTTTTTCAGGTCAGCCGTGGTCAGGCTCTGGAAGGTCGAGATCCGGACGTAGCCGATGCCGGGCGAGATGAGGTGGAACCGGACCGACTTGATGGAGATGGTGTCCCGGATGACCTTGATGTCCAGGAGCCTCTTGGCCCCCTTGCGCAGCACCGTCAGGGTCACCGGGGTGCCCCGCGGGCCGCGGATGGCCCGGACCGCGTCCATGAGGGTCATGTTCTTGGTGATCTTGCCGTTGACCTTGATGATTCTGTCGCCGGCCTTGATTCCGGCCCGATGGGCCGGGGTGCCCTCGATGGGGGCGACCACGGTCAGGACCCCGTTGCGGATGGTGATCTCGATGCCCACCCCCGAGAATTGCCCCGAGGTCTCGATCTGGAGTTCGCGGAACTCCTTGGGCGTCAGGAACGAGGAATGGGGGTCCAGGGATGAGACCATGCCCTTGATGGCCCGGTAGATCAGATCCTTGACAGTCAGTTTCTTGACGTACTTCTGCCGGATCTCGTTGAGTACCTCGTGGAACAGGCGGATGTGGCGATAGACCGCGTCGGTGTTGGTGTCGGTGACGGCCCGATAGGGCTGGAGGAAGATGAAGGCCAACGCGGCCACTCCCAGGGTCACCACGATCACATTGCGTAATTTCCGTTTTGACATGAGGCCCCCTAAATGCCTGCCTGGCGGCGGCCGCGGCCCAACCAACTGATCGCGTCCTGGGCCTTGTAACCCCGCCTTATTTCGAAATACATGGTCGCCACGCCGTCTCCGTTACGGCCGCCGGTGCGACCGATGACGGTGCCGGTGGTGACGTCGCGGCCGGCGGTGACCGTCACCTCGGCCAGATGGGCCATGACCGAGTAAATGCGGTGGCCGTGGCCGATGATGACCATCTGGCCGAAGCCGCGAAACCATCCGGCGAACACGACCCGGCCATTATAAATGCATTTTACCAGAGAGCCGGGCTTGGTGCCCAACAAAAGACCGCGCCAGGGTCTGACCCCTCCCTTCAGGCGGTGGACCGAGACCAGGTCCCGGGGTGACACGGGCCAGGGCAGCCGGCCCCGCCGTTTCTGGATCGCCGGCCGGGGCGGCCGCCTGTGGGGGGTCACCGGGACCATCCGCGGGGGCTTGACCCCGGCCTGGTGAGCGGGCGGGGGGGGGGCCGCCGGCGGCCCCGGACTGACCGTTCCCCGGGCCAGGGCCCGCCTCAGCCGGAGGCGGGCCAGACTCAAATCGGCCACCAGCTCCGAGGCGTCGGCCCGCTTGCGCCGCAGTTGCCGCAGCAACAGATACCGCCGCCCGCTCAACGCCAGGGTGCGCTGAAACCGGCGACGTTGGACGGCTATGGTCCGGCCGATGGATTCCTGCAGGTGGGCCAGTCGCTGGTTCAGTCGCCGCCGGTAAAGCCTTTCGCGCTGCCAGGCGGCCATGATCTGCTTATCATGGCTGATGGCGAAACGCAAATAGAGGTACCTCAGCGCCCCCTCCTCCGGGGTCCTGGCCCCGGCCACGAAACCGGTGGCCCCCGGGGCGGCGAACTTGTAATAGGCCCGCGCCCGCCGGGCGAACCAGCGCCGCCGGGCGGCCAGGATGAGGTCCGCGGCCTGGATCCACAGCCGGGTCGTCGCCACCTGGGGCCGGAGGGCGGCCAGGCGGTGGTCCAGGGCGGCGACGGCCTGCTTCTCGGCGTCGAGCTGCTTTCTCAGACTCTGGATATGTTCCAGAACCTGGGCCTCCCGGCGGCCCATTTCCTGCAACCGGCGCTGGTGGCGGTCGATCTTTTTGTTCAGCTTGTCCAGGGCCGGCGAGGACGACGCCCCCACCGGGCCGGCCCAGGCCGCGGCGGCCAGGGCGGCGGCCAGGATCGCGGTGACGGCCCCCCTCACGATTCCCTCCAGCCGGCCACGGCGGCCAGGCTCCCGGCCAGGCCCGATCCCACGCCGGCCAGGCCCAGGGTCACCAGATTGAGCGGGGACAGCCAGGACCAGCTGCCCAGCCCCAGATACAACGCCGGGGACAGGGTGGCCCGCAGCACCAGATGGATCAGGTACAATCCGCCCGCGGCCAGGGCCGCGCCCAGTCCCCCCTGCAGGGCCCCCTCGATCAATAACGGTCCCCGGATGAAGGACCGGTCCGCGCCGACCAGGGACAGGATAGACATCTCGGTTTGCCGCCGCTGGAGATTGAGGCGGACCGTGCCGGCGACGATGATCGTCACGCCCAGCAGCATCACCAGCATCAGCACGAAGGCCAGGGGCTTGAGGGCCCTGAGGGCGGCCAGCCATTTCTCGGCCCAGGGCCGGCTGGTGTCCACCTCCTCGACCCCCGGCCGCGAGGACAGGTGGGCCACGATGGACTCCAGGCTCTGGGCGCCCGACCAGGCCCGCGGGAAGCTGACCACAAAGGACGCCGGCAGGGCGCTCTGGTCCAGGCCGGTGACCATCCCGGGACGGTCGGCGAAGAGCTTGACGAATTTCCGCCAGGCCTGGCTCTTGGACACCCAGCGGACCCGGGGGCTGCCGGGCAATCCGGCCAGCACCCGGCGGAGGTCCTGTTTCTGCATGGCCGTGGCGTTGTCCTTGACAAACACGTGGAGCCGATAAACCGTTCCCCCCTCCAGGGCGCCCTGGATGTTGATCACCAGGACCAGGACCAGGCCGAAGACGAGCAGGGCCACGGCGATGACCGTGGTCGCCAGCAGGCTCGGCCAGCCGCCCTTGATGATGTTGCGGCCGGCCCGGCCCAGGTGGCCGAACACTGGCCGGCGTTTCTGACTGGGCGGGGAGGGAACTTCCTGATCCGGGGTCATGGGGTGCCTCAACCGGGAAGGCCCTGATCGGTGGCCAGTCTCCCGGACTTGAGGGTGATGACCCGACCGCCGCAGCGGCGGATGAGCGCCAGATCGTGTGTGGCCACCAGGACCGTCGAGCCCCCGGCGTGTTGCCGCCGGATCAGGCCCATCAGGCGGTCGGTGGCCCCGGGATCCAGGTTGCCGGTGGGCTCGTCGGCCAGGAGCAGTTCGGGTTCGTTGACCACCGCCCGGGCAAAGGCCACCCGCTGCTGCTGGCCGCCCGACAGCATCGGCGGCCGGTAGTCGGCGTAATCGGTCAGGCCCACCAGGCCCAGGACGTGCCGGACCCTCTCCCGGACGAATGATCTCCGCCGACCGGCCACGATCAAGGGCAGGGCCACGTTGTAGGCCACCGACCGGTCCGGAATGAGTCGAAAGTCCTGAAACACGAAACCGGCCCGCCGCCGCAGCCGATGCAGGTCCTTGTTGGGCAGTCGCTTCAGGTTCATGCCCAGGACCACGATCTGCCCGTCGGTGACCCGCTCCATGCGGAAGACGAGCTTGAGCAGGGTCGTCTTGCCGGCGCCCGTCGGGCCGGTGATGAAACAGAACTCGCCGGGGCGGATCTCAAGGCTGACCTCGCGCAGGGCGGTCAGCCCGGGGCGGTACCGCTTGGTGGCCTGGAAGAGCTGGATGACGGCCTCGGACCGGTCCCCGGCCGCCGGGGTCGGGATCGGGGGTCCCGATGACCTGTTCTGAAAGGACTCGAACCGGCGCCGCCGGTTTGGCGGCCGGTTCCTTATCACCGCAGGTACCCCATCGCCTTTCGCAGCCGGGCTTTGGCCTTGTTGTAATCGGTCAGGGCGGTGAAGTAGTTGACCTGGGACTTGGTCAGCAGAGTCTGGGCGTCCAGGACCTCGGTCGAGGTCGTCACCTGGGCCCGGTAGCGCTCGACCGACATCCGGTAGTTCTCCCGGGCCTGGAGGACCGCCGTGCGGGCCACCGAGATGTTTTTCTCGGCCACCTTCAGCTCGAGAAAGGCCTTTTTGATCTCGAGCTTGATGTTGTCCACGGTCTGTTGCTGGACCACCCCCAGCCGGCGGTATTCCTGGCGGGCCTGGTCCACCTGGTAGGTGGTCTTGCCCCACTCCCAGAAGGTCCAGGTCGCGGCCAGGACGATGTTCCAGTCGTCGGCCGACTGGAATCTCGAGGCGCTGGCCATGGTCGGGTCGTCGCCGTACTTGTTGTAGGTCCAGGTCAGGCTGATGCTCGGGAAGTAACCGGCGATGGCCACGTGGATCTGGCGTTGGGCGGTCCTCAGTTGGAGGGCCAGTTGCCGGATCTCGGGGCGTTTCCTGAGGCCGATGGCGTAGCATTGGTCCAGCCGGTACTGGGTCGGCCGGTACACCAGGCGGTCGGTCAGGTCCAGCGGGGCGCCCAGGGGCCGCCGGAGCAGCAGGTTCAGGACCGATTTGGCCACCTGCACGGCCGTCTGGGCCTTGAGCAGGTCCTGGATGGAGTTGGCCAGTTCGGCCTGGCTCTTGAGCAGGTCGTTCTTGGGGATCATTCCCACGGCGTAAAAGTTCTTGGCCCGCTTCACGTGCGAGGTCAGCTGGTGGACCGCCGTCTGGGCGACCTCGACCGCCTTCTCGGAGGCCAGGACGTCCAGGTAGGCCTCCCGCGTGGCCAGGACCACCTCGTGACGGACGATCTGGGCGGCCACCTTGGCCAGGTCAATGCCCAGCCTGGCGATGCGATAGGTGTTGAGGATCTTGAATCCGGTGAAAATCGGCTGCGAAACGCTGACCGACAACTCGTAAATGTTCCGCGTCCCCACGTTCCGACGACCGCCGGGGATGGTCACGCCGGGGGCGATGGTCGTCGGACTGGAGGTCGTGTGGGGCGTCTCGCTGAGAAAGGTCCCGGAATACGTGGCCGAGAATTTCGGGAAAAATCCCGTCCGGGCCTCGCGCATGGCCGCCCGGGCCTTGGCGATGACGTGGATCGTCTCCGCCACCTTCAGGTTCTTTTTGAGGGCCAGATCGACCGCCTCGTCCATGGACAGCCGGCCGCTGGTCTGGGCCGCCGCCACTACCCCACCGAAGAGGACGATCAGCATCACGGTCCCCGCCGCGGCGGCGCGGGATAGGCGGCCGACCCGGGGGGACCGAACGTACCGGGTCAACGCCAGAGGCGAACTGGGCATCTCATATCTCCGTTCCAGCGCCGAGGCAAAACCTCTCCGCTTCCGGGGCTTGAATGTGTCTCCGTACGAGTTTTTAACATAGCTTTGGCCCAAGACAAAAGTCAAGCAGTCTTACATTGTTGGCGACCCTCGGCCCCGGGGTCAAAGACCGCCAACCAAACAGTTTAACCATAAAGTTGAGAGGGCCGGGTGTCAATCCTTTTTCAATCAAAATAACAAGGGCCGAACAAATGGCGCGGGCACCGGTCGTGGCCCGGTCAGGCCCATTCTGGCCGGGTCGATCCGGCTGTGATACATTGGCACCGCGTTGTAAAATGCTCTCATTGGGTTTACGTCGCGGTCCAGGGATGGACGGTTACGGTTAGGCGGGAAAAAACGATGAGTCTGGCCCGAAATTATCCATGGCCGATCTGCTGATCGTGGGCGGCGGACTGGCCGGCTGCGAGGCGGCCTGGCGGGCGGCCTCGGAGGGGCTGGCCGTCGAGCTGTGGGAGATGAGGCCGGCCCGCCGGACGCCGGCCCACCAGGGCGATCACCTGGCCGAACTGGTCTGCTCCAACTCGCTGCGGGCGGCCAAGGTCACCTCGGCGGTGGGCCTGCTCAAGGCCGAGATGGCCCGGCTGGGCTCGATCGTCATCCAGGCCGCGGAAAGGACCCGGGTCCCGGCCGGCGGGGCCTGGGCCGTGGACCGGACCGCGTTCGCCGGCCTGATCACCGCCTGGATCCGGAACCACCCGGCCATCGAGGTCGTCACCCGGGAGGCCGAGCGCATCCCGGACCCGCGGCCCTTGATCCTGGCCACCGGGCCGCTGACCTCGGAGGCCCTGGCCGAGGACCTGGCCCGGCTGACCGGGCGCGACCGGCTGTTCTTCCACGACGCCATCGCCCCGATCATCGACGCCGAGAGCATCGACCGGTCCATCGCCTTTGAGGCCTCGCGGTACGAGGACGGACCCGGGGACTACCTCAACCTGCCCCTGACCGAAGAGGAGTACCAGGTCTTTTACGACGCCCTGCTGGCGGCCGATCAAGTCAAGCGCCGAGAGTTTGAGAGTACGAAAAACTTCGAGGGGTGTCTGCCCATCGAGGTCATGGCCCTGCGGGGCCGGCAGACCCTGGCCTTTGGCCCCATGAAACCGGTCGGGCTGATCGACCCCCGCACCGGACGCCGGCCCTTTGCCGTGGTCCAGCTCCGCCGCGAGGACGCGGGCGGCACGGCCTACAACATGGTCGGCTTCCAGACCCGCCTGACCCACCCGGCCCAGCAAGCGGTCTTTCGGCTCATCCCCGGCCTGAAGAAAGCCGAGTTCCTCCGCCTGGGCTCGATCCACCGCAACACCTTTATCCAGGCCCCGGACCTGCTCACCCCGACCTTGGAGCTGAAGGGGGAGTCCGGGCTTTTCGTGGCCGGTCAACTGTCCGGGGTCGAGGGCTATGTCGAGTCCGCGGCCATGGGCATCCTGGCCGGTCTGAACGCCGCCCGGCGCATCATGGAAAAACCACCCGTGATCCCGCCGCCGACCATTGCCCTGGGGGCCCTTATTTCCCACCTGACTCTTCCGGCCAAAAACTTCCAGCCGAGCAACGTCAATTTCGGCCTCTTTCCGCCCCTCGAACAAAAAGTCCCGAAAAAGCTCCGGGGACAGGCCTATGCCGACCGGGCCCAGCAGGACCTGGCCGCCTGGCTGACAGAGCACGACCTCCGGCCGGCCGCCCCGGCCGCCTGACCGCGTCGAATTTGTCGATGATTTTACGGCAGGGTGAGGGAACCGGCCGTCCTCTGGACCCTGGCCGAAGCCCGGACGGCCGCCCCGGTCAGACCCTGATCAGCAGGTCCCGGGCGACGTGTTCCGGATCTTTGGTGCCGGTCATGGCCATGAACCGCGTCAGTTCCTCGGTTATCCGCTGGACCACGTCCCGGACGCCCTCGGCCCCGCCCGCCGCCAGTCCGTAGAGGATCGGCCGGCCCAGGCCCACCAGCCGGGCCCCGAAGGCCAGGCCCTTGAAGGCGTCGCTGCCCCGGCGGAAACCGCCGTCCACCAGGATGGCCGCCTTTCCCCGGGCCACGCCGACGATCTCATCCATGACCTGAAAGGGGTGGGGCAGAAAGTCCAGGGTATGGGCGCCGTGATTGGAGATGAAGATGGCGTCGGCCCCGGCCTCCAGCGACTTTTCGGCGTCCTCCTTGCTCAAGACACCCTTGAACACCAGGGGACCGGACACCCGGGACCTAATATCCTTCAACTCGTCGAGGGAAAGGGGAGAACAGTCGGTGGCCACCTGCCGATCATGGATCTTGGTCCCCTGGCCGGAGTCGATCTCGACGCCGACCCAGGTCACCCCCGTTGACTGGATCTGGTCCAGGGCCCCGAACATCTTGTCCCGGTCCGTAAAGGGCTTGACGTTGGCCGCCACGGGGACGCCCGTGGCCACGATTTCCGCCAGGTTCTGGGGGATGGGCGTGCCGGTCCAGATGAGGCTGCCGGCTTGGGCGAGGCCCCGGGCCACCTCCATGAGACCGTTGTCCACGATGGCCGGAATGGGCATGGTCATGGCGGACATGATGATCGGGGTTTTCAGGACCGCGCCCAGGACCGTGCCTCCCGTGACCGGCTCGACGCCGTCAATGCAGCGCTGCTTGATGGTGTACTGGTCCAGGACGCGGCGGTTGTTGGACAGGACGAATTGGGTCTCCACGCCGTCCAGGAGCCAACCGAAATCGCGCTTTTTCAGTGCCTCCTTGCCCTGCTGATAGATCTCTGAAAGGTCCAAGTCTCCCCCTCCCGACGGTGCTGGCTTTCGGCCCTCGAGACCGGCCGCGATTTCTCTCCTTCAATCTCACATGTTACAAACGTAGCACAACCGGCCCGCGTATCAACCATTTTGACCGTGGGTTGCCGGAAGGTCCGGCCCGGGACGCCCCAGGAAAGGCTTCCCGGGCGACGAGAGGCATATCGATTTGGGCCGGCATCGGGACCAGTCCCGGACGGCAGGATCGAGTCGTCGCCGAACCGGCTACAAGCGACCGTTGATCCAGGAGATCACGTCGGCGTAAACTTCCTCGCGATTGACCTCGTTCAGCATCTCGTGTCGCCCGCCCTCGTAGAACTTGCAGGTGACGTCGGTCAGGCCGGCCTTGATATAGGAATCGCAGACCTGCTTGACGCCCGCCGTGTTGGCGCCGCAGGGGTCCTGCTCCCCGGAAAAGAGCAGGATGGGCAGGTCCCTGGGGATGCGGCCCACGCGCCCGGGATCGAGAAGCGTGTTCAGGCCCCCCAGGAAA
Organism: uncultured Desulfarculales bacterium; assembly: GCA_964569795.1. Taxonomy (GTDB): domain Bacteria; phylum Desulfobacterota; class Desulfarculia; order Desulfarculales; family JAHJDS01; genus JAHJDS01. Next base: position 78,960 of record CAZMVB010000001.1, read on the forward strand.
TCGACCCAGAAACCGGCCGAAAACAAGCCTCCGCAAAAGGGATCGGCCACGTATTTATCGACCTCGGCCTCGTCGCGACTCAGCCAGTCAAAGTCGGTCCGGTTCGGCGCAAAAGGCTTGTTGAATTCCCCGAAGGACAGCTTGGTCAGCAGCGGACTCGGATAGCGGCGGCCCTTGAACCGGGCGATCATCTTGGCCACGGCCAGGCCGATCTTCCCCTGAAATCCGGGGTCGCCGACCGTACCGGACAGGATCGCGCCCTTGATCTCGGCGCCGTGATCAAAAATGAAGTCGCGGATGAGGAGCGAGCCCATGCTGTGCCCCAACAGAAAGACGGGCAGTCCGGGATTTTCGTCCTTGGCAATGCCCATCAATTGGCCCAGGTCATCCTTCACCAGCTGCCATCCGTCATGGTCGGCAAAATAGCCCACGTTTTCCAGGGACCCGGCCGTCTGGCCATGACCGCGGTGATCGTTGGCATAAACGGCGAATCCGGCGTCGCACAGTTTCTGGGCGAACCTCTCGTACCGGGCGGCGTGCTCGGCCATGCCGTGGGCGATCTGGACCACGGCCCGGACATCGCCGTCCGGAAGCCATTGAAAGTAATGGATATCGACTCCATCTGGGGTCTTGAAGGTAAGGGCGTTGGATTTCATTGTCCCCTCCTTGTGAATGGGCTCCGGCCTGGATCGAGACAGGGCCGCGAAACACGGGTCGGATGGTCAGGCGCCTTCAACTTCCTCCCTGTATTAATGCTAATTATTCTATCATAATCGGTATTGAAGGAAATTGCATACAAGGGCCTGACCCTGAAAATTGATTCCCGTTAAAAAAAGGCTTGACATCCCCTGAGGGCGGGTTTATAGTTCGATACATGTCGAACAATGAACAAGACCAGCTCCGGCGGACCGCCGACATGTTCAAGGCCCTGGCCAACCCCAACCGGCTCCGCATCTTCAGGCGGCTGCTGGCCTGCTGCCCCCAGGGGCCGTTTCCCAGCGCCGACGATCAGGGGTGCGCCTGCGTGGGCGACCTGGGCCGGGACCTGGGGATCGTCCCCTCCACGGTGTCGCATCACATCAAGGAGCTGTGCCGGGCCGGGTTGATCCGGTGCGAGCGTCGCGGGCAGAAGGTGGAGTGCAGCCTGGATCAGGAGGCCCTGGGGGCCCTGCGCGTCTTTTTCTCGTGAGGGGAGCCAGTTTTTTTGGCTTGTAATTACGATAGTTGTCGAAATATCGCGGCTATCGGATAGCCGCGAGGAGGAAAGAAGTGGAACCTATTCAAAACAATGAGGTCAGGCAGGCGGTGCGGGATCGTTACGGCCAGATCGCCCGGGAGGGCAGGGCGGGCCGGGCGAACGGGTGCGGCGGCGGGGGCTGCTGCGGACAGTTCAAGACCAAACAGGACGAGCTGTTCTCGGTCATCGGCTACGCCCCCACCGACCTGGAGGCGGTCGGGCCCGGGGCCAACCTGGGGCTGGGCTGCGGCAATCCGGTGGCCCTGGCCTCGCTTCAGGCCGGACAGACCGTCCTGGACCTGGGCAGCGGCGGTGGGTTCGACTGTTTCCTGGCGGCCCGAGCGGTCGGGCCCGGGGGCCGGGTCATCGGGGTGGACATGACCCCGGACATGATTGACCTGGCCCGGGCCAACGCCCAAAAAATGGGGGCGGACAACGTCGAGTTCCACCTGGGCGAGATCGAGCGCCTGCCCCTGGCCGACGCCAGCGTGGACGTGATCATGTCCAACTGCGTGATCAACCTGTCCCCGGACAAGGCCGCCGCGTTCCAGGAGGCCTGGCGGGTGCTGCGGCCCGGCGGCCGCCTGGCCATCGCAGACATCCTGGCCAGAAAGCCGCTGCCCGAGGATTTACGGCAAGACCTGGCCCTGGTGTCGGCCTGCGTCGGCGGCGCGGCGACCATGGACGAGACCCGCGCCAGGCTGGAAGGTATCGGCTTCCGGGAGGTCCGGATCACCCCCCACGACCTGAGCCACGACCTGGTCGAGGCCTGGTCCCCGGGCCGCCGGGCCGAGGAGTACGTGGTCTCGGCCTACATCGAGGCGATCAAGTCCGAGACGTAGTTTATTTTAGACGGACTTTACGAGGCATGTCGAACAGTCCAAGGAGATGAAACATGGCCCCTTCAACCGCGATCACCAGTCAGACCCAGGGATGCTCGGGCTGCGGCCGGACCAGGGCCGCCGGCCCGGCGGCCGACCAGGTTGAAACCCCTGGCGTCATTTCGTCCGGCAAACCCGAGACCGTCCTGGACCAGTCCCGGATCGACGCCGTCAAGAGCCGGGCCCTTGCCCATTTCATGTCGGGACGGCACTGCGCCGAGGTGATGGTGGCCACGGTCCTGGACGGGCTGGCCCCGGAGTCCCTGGCCCTGCTGATCAAGGTCTCGTCCGGTTTTGGCGGCGGCATTGCCGGCTCGACCGAGGAGCTCTGCGGGGCGTTCACCGGCGGGGTACTGGCCCTGGGCGCCGTCCTGGGCCGGGAGGCCCCGGGCGAGGAACTGCGGGACCTGGGTCTGGCCCTCCTGGATTTCAAGGAGCGCTTTGCCGGGAAATTCGAGTCGCTCAACTGCGGGACGATCCTGGACGGTTTCGGGGACCAGGGGCATCAGACCGGCTGCGCCCGCCTGACCGCGGCCGCGGCGGTGATGGCCACCGAAATTTTGGGAGAGGCCCGACCAACGGCCGAGGGAATCGAGGCCCGGCCCGGCCGGCCGGTGGTGCCCCTGGGGACCTGTCCCTTCAGTGGGGCCAGTGTGACCTGAAACGCTGGACCAATCCCGGGAGCAGGGCGGGGGCTATTTTCCGGCCGGCCGGCTGTAGTCGCAGTCGTCCTGGTCGCACTTGATGACCGGGCCCTTCTTGCCCGTGTCCTGGACCAGATAGGGGGCCCCGCACTGAGGACACGGCTCGGCCAGGGGCCGGCCCCAGGTGGCGAACTTGCACTTGGGGTAGCGGTTGCAGCCGTAAAAGGTCTTGCCCCGGCGGCTGGTCTTGACCACCACCTGACCGGTGCAGCCCTCCTCGGGGCAGGGCATGATCGGCTCGGCCGGCGGTTTCTTCTCCTTGGCCGCGCCCCCGGAGATCTTCTTGATGGTCTTGCACTCGGGGTAGCCGGTGCATCCCAGGAACGGGCCGTAGCGCCCTTTTCGGACGGCCATGGGCCGGCCGCAATTGGGGCAGGTCTCATCAGTGGCTTCCTGTTCGGCGATTTGGATCTTGCCGTCCTCGCCCCGGACAAAGTCCTTGGCGTTCTTGCACTTGGGATAGGCCGAGCAGGCCAGGAATTCTCCCCGGCGGCCGCGGCGAATGACCATGTCCGCGCCGCATTTGTCGCAGGTGATCCCCGTGGCCGCAGACCAACTCTCGGCCGGGATGATCCGGCCGTCCTCGTCCTGGGTGAAGTCGGTGGTGTAGGTACACTCGGGATAGCCGGTGCAGGCCAGAAACGGCCCCCGACGGCCCCGCTTGACCGCCAGGTTCCGGCCGCACTGGGGGCAGGGGAGGTCGGTCTCCTGGGGCCCGGCGTCCTCCTGGGGCACGACCCGGCCGTCATCGTCGCGGGCGAAATTCGAGGTGTGCTTGCAGTCGGGGTATCCGGTGCAGGCCAGAAAGGGACCGGACTTGCCGAACTTGATGACCAGGTTTTGGCCGCACTCGGGGCAGGTCAGATCGGTCGGCAGGCCCTGGGCCTTGACCAGGCGCATGGCCTCCTTGGCCGCGGCCAGGTCGGACTCGAAGGGATCGTAGAACCGCTTCAGGACGGCCAGGCCGGGCTGGGCGCCTTCCTCGATCTGGTCCAGGTCGGTCTCCATCCGGGCGGTGAACTTGATGTTGAAGATGTCCGGGAAATTCTGGACCAGCAGGTCGTTGACGGCCAGGCCCATCTCGGTCGGCCGGAACTGGTTCCTGAGTTTCTCGACGTACTCCTTGTCCTGGATGGTGGACAGGATGGCGGCGTAGGTGGACGGCCGGCCGACGCCCTCCTCCTCGAGCTTCTTGATCAGGGAGGCCTCGGTAAAACGGGGCGGCGGCTGGGTGAAGTGCTGCTTGGGCTCGACCTTTTTCAGATCGCACTCGGTCCCCTTGGTCAGTCGGGGCAGGCGGGCCTCGCCGTCGTCCAGGGCGTTGTTGTCGGTGTCCTCGACGTACACCCGCATGAACCCGTCGAACTTGACCACGCTGCCGGTGGCCCTGAGCCCGTAGCGGCCGGCCACAAGGTCCACCGTGGTCATCTCCAGCAGGGCCGGCTGCATCTGGGAGGCCAGGAAGCGGTTCCAGATGAGCCGGTACAGGGCCAGGGCGCGCTGGTCCAGGTAGGGGGCCACGGCCTCGGGCGGCCGGGTAAGCGAGGTGGGCCGGATGGCCTCGTGGGCCTCCTGGGCGGATTTCTTGCTCTTGTAGGCCGGCGGCCGGGCGGGCAGGTAGTTCCGGCCGTACTGGTCGGCGATGAACTCACGGGCCGCGGCCTGGGCCTGGGGCGCCAGGCGGACCGAATCGGTGCGCATGTAGGTGATCAGTCCCTCGGAGCCCTCGGGCCCCAGCTCGACGCCCTCGTAGAGCCGCTGGGCCAGGGCCATGGTCTGCTTGGCCGTCAGGCGCAGCTTGCGGGCCGCCTCCTGCTGCAGGGTCGAGGTGATGAACGGCGGGGCCGGCTGGCGGCGGCGGTCCTTCTTGGTGACCGCCGTGACCGTGAACGACTCCCGTTTCAGCTCGGCGGCGATGCCCCGGGCCTGGTCCTCGGTCGAAAGGTCGTGGGGGCCGAGCTTTTTGTCGTCAATGGCGACGATCTTGGCCTCGAAGGGGGGCGGCTCGGGACCGGCCAGGGTGGCGGTGACCGACCAGTACTCGACCGGCTTGAATGCCCAGATCTCGCGCTCGCGCTCGACGATGATCCGGACGGCCACGGACTGGACCCGGCCGGCGGACAGACCCCTCTTGACCTTGTCCCAGAGGAGCGGCGAGACCAGATAGCCGACCAGCCGGTCCAGGATGCGGCGGGCCTGCTGGGACTCGAACTTGTTGGTGTCCAGCTCGCCGGTGTTCTCGACGGCCCGGAGAATGGCCTCCTTGGTCATCTCGTGGATGAGCACCCGGTGGAAGCGGCGGCGGCCGTTGCCGATGGCCTGGGCGATGTGCCAGGCGATGGCCTCGCCCTCGCGGTCCGGGTCCGGGGCCAGATAGACGTCGGTCACCCCCTGGGCCGCCTTTTTGAGGGCCTGGATGACCTTTTCCTTGCCCTTGATGGTGACGTAGCTGGGCGAAAAATCATTGTCCAGATCCACGCCCAGATCGTGGACCGGGAGGTCCCGAATGTGTCCGACCGAGGCCTCGACCTTGAACCGGTCGCCCAGGTAGCGCTTGATGGTCCGGGCCTTGGCCGGGGATTCGACGATGAGCAGTTGCTTAGACATGATCCTCTTTTGGTCTCGTGAAAAATTTGCCGGGCGTCTGCACTACCCGGCCGGCCAGTTCCAGATTCAGCAGGGTGACCGCCACCTCGGACACTCCCAGTCCGGACCTTCGGACCAACTGGTCGATGTGGACCGGCTTCCGGCCCAGCAGGCCCAGAATGATCTCGGACGAACCTCCCTGATCGTTCCCCGTGGGCCGGGATTGTTTAGCGACCCCGGTCCGGGCCTCGGCGGGCGCGGGTTCGGCCCGAGGCGGCTTGTATTCAGTCGAGCCGATGGGGGCCGGGAGGTCCCAGCCCGTTTCCTTGATGCCGGGCAATGGCCTCTGGAGTCCGGCCAGCACGGGCGACAGCTCGTCCAGGATCTGTTCGGCTTCGAGGACGGCCGTGGCCCCCTGGTCGATCAGCCGCTGGGGGCCCCGGCTCCGGGTCGAGGCCGGGTCCCCGGGCACGGCGAATACCTCGCGGCCCTCTTCCAGGGCCAGCCGGGCGCTGATCAGGGCCCCGGACCGATCCCCGGCCTCGACCACGACCAGTCCCAGGCTCATCCCGGCGATGATCCGGTTGCGTACCGGGAAGTGCCGGGCGTCGGGCGGATAGCCGAGCGGGTATTCGCTCAAGACCGCCCCGGCCGAGGCCAGACGCTTTTTGAGGTCCCGGTTCTCGGGCGGATAGTCCACGTCCAGGCCGCAGCCCAGGACCCCCACGGTCCGGCCTCCGGCGGCCAGGGCGCCCCGATGGGCGGCGGCGTCCACCCCCCGGGCCAGGCCGCTGACCACGGTCACCCCGGCCGCGGCCAGGTCCCGGGCCAGGCGGCGGGCGTGATCCAGTCCGGTCCGGGTGGCGAACCGCGCCCCGACGATGGCCACCGCGTTTTGGTCGCTCGCCTCGAGCCGGCCCAGGACATAGAGCATCATCGGCGGGTGGTGAACAAAGCGCAGGTTCCGCGGGTATTCCTCCTGATCAAAGAACAACAACCGGCCGCCCATCTTTTCCAGGGCGGCCAGTTCCTCTTCCGGGTCCCTGGAGTATTTCTGCTCGTGAATATGGCCGGCCAGGTTGGCCGACAGCTTTTTAACGGACCTGAGTTCGCCCGTCGAGGCGGACAGGACCCGTTCCGCCGCCCCGAACCGCTGCAGCAGCCGGCGATACAAAACGTTACCCAGTCCGGGGATCAATCGCAACCCCAGCCGGGCCACCAGTTCCCGCCGCTCCAAAGCCGAACCTCCAGGTTTCGTAAAATATGACCCGCCTCGCCCGAGCGTCAAGTCTTTTCCATTGGGGCCCGGCCAGGGTGTGCTACAATCCGGGGCAGATTGGCCGGGGGCGCGAGGAAAACAATGAACCGAGGTTGGCTGGTCTGGCTGATGGCGACGGGTCTGGTCCTGGGTTCCTGGGCCGGGGGGCGGGTGCGGGCGTCCGGCGCCAAGCCGCCCGGGGTGAACCTGCTCTGGGCCGTGGACGCCTCGCTGCTTACGCGCCCGGCCCGGGCCCGGGCGGTGAGCGCCGCCCTGCGCCGCCTGTTTTTGACCGTGCCCCTGCGGGTCAGGGCCGGCCTGCTGATCTACGGTCCGGCCGGCACCAGGGTGGTCCTGGCGGCCCACCGGCCCCGCAGTCACGATTTCTACGAGCAACGCCTGGCCCGACTGTCCCCGCCCCGGCGCTGGGACACCGCCGGGGTGCTCGAAGCGTCCCGGGCGGCCTTTGGCAACGCGGCCGGCAAGCGGGCGGTCATCGTGGTCACCGCCGGCCGCCGCCTTCCCCGCCCGCCCGGCCCCGGCTGGAGGCCGGGGCGGGAGGGACCGGCGATTCACGTGGTCTATACCGCGGCCAATGGCCGGACGCCGCCGGTCCTGGACCGGCTCGCCCGGATCAGCGGGGGGACACTGTTCAGGGTCAGCCCCCGGCGGGACCTGTACCGGACCATGCTGGCCGCCCTGGACGTGGCCGTGCGGGGCGGCCGGCTGTTTCTGGTCGCCCCGGGCGGACCCCGGCCGGACGCCACGCATATCGGGCGGCGGGTTCCGGTCGGCCTGAAACTGCGGGCCCGCCACGCCTCGCCGACCGAGGTCCTGACCGGGACCCCGATCCAGCTGCCCCCCGGACTGTACCAGGTCCGCTATCCGGGACGAAAAACTCGGGTGGCCAAGGTGGTGCGGGGCAGGACGTCCGTGTTCCTGCTGGGCGCCCTGGGACGCCTCGCGGTCCGCTGCCTTGACCGGGCCGGCAGACCGGACGCCCGGGCCGAGGTCATCGTCGATTCCGGTTCGGAGCACCAGAGCCGGCGCCGCTGTTTCCGGCCGATCATCCTCCCGGTCGGGTACCACCGGGTCGAGACCTCGCTCCATCCCGGCCAGACCAGGCAGGTCTGGATCAGGATCCATCAGACCACGACCATCCGGTTCGGTTTCACCACCCGGCTCCTGGTCCGCCTGGACGATTCCCTGGGCCAGCCGATCGCCGTCCGCTATTTGATTCGGAAAGACAACCGGACCGTGGGCTCGGGGATGACCGGCCGGCCCCGGGCCGTCCAACCGGGGCAGGTGACCATCCGGGTCTTGACCAGGCCCCGTCCCCTGACGGTCGGCGTCCGGGTCGCGTCCGGGCGACTGACCGAGACCCACCTGGGCCGGCTGGCCCGTCTGACCGTGCAGGGGCCGCCCGGCAGACAGACCTTTTTCGTCTTCCTGGACCCGACCGATCAGCAACGGTTGTCCGCGGCCCAGGCCGGCCGGTCCTGGGAGGTCCTGCCCGGCCGATACCTGATTTGCCCGACCGCGGCCCCCAGCCAGCGCCGGCTGTGCCGTCCGGTCGAGTTGACTCCCGGCGGGTCTCAGACGGTGACCTTGCCCGAGACCTCGGCCCCCGCCGCTCGCCCCTTCAATCTTCCCCTGGGCGGATCCTTTTTCCCCGCGGCCAAACCACGGCCCCGGCTCAACCCCCTGCGGCCGGCGCCGCTCAAACTGCGCCCCCTGAGGCGCCCCGCCGTCCGGACACCGGCGAGTGCCCATTGACCCGCTCCCCCGGGGACGTGTTACCATGGGAATCCATGTGACGAAAGCCCATCCATGTGGTAGAGTTATGGGTAAGAACCTGATCCGGAAACGAGCACCTCGGCTGATTACTTTCCAGGAGGTTAACCAGATGCGGATAGCGAAACTGAGCTTGTTATCACTGGTCGCGGTGGTGATGGTCGGCCTGCTGGCCGGTCCGGCCGCGGCGCTGAAGGTCAAGGTCGGAGACAAGTTTCCCCTGTTGACCGTCCAGACCGCCGACCACAAGGCGGTGCCCCTGGCCAAGGTGATCAACGGCCACCCGTCGTTGATCGTCTATTGGTCGGTGTCCTGTTCGGCCTGCGTCGATGAGGTGCCGAAGCTCCTGGCCCATTACAACCGCAAGAAGAATAAATATCGGATGATCCTGGTGGCCGGAGAGGCCCCGGAGATGATCCCCGTGGCCAAGTGTTTTGTCGAGGCCAAGAACCAGGGCCAGGCCGTGGTCCTGTTCGACCGACTGACCCGGCAGGGTCACATCCTGGCGGAGACCCTGGGGCTGGAGTACACCCCGACCCTGGTCATCGTCAACTCCCGGGGGAAGATCACCACCATCTTCGAGGGCGCCCCCCGGACCATGGCCGAGCTGGACAAGGCCCTGGCCAAGGCCATGAAGTAGGCCGGCGGAGGCTCACCCAGCGCTGTCGTCACCGGGCGGCCGAGGGTCAGCAGACCCGGGCCGCCTTTATCTTGTCGATGAGCTTGGGCACCACGTCGAACAGATCGGCCACCAGCCCGAAGTGGGCCAGGCCGAAGATGGGTGCCCGGGGGTCCTTGTTGACGGCGATGATCGTCCCGGCGTTCTTCATGCCGGCCTGGTGCTGGAAGGCCCCGGAGATGCCCAGGGCCAGATAGACCTTGGGCTTAACCGTTTTTCCCGAGGTGCCCACCTGGCGGTCCTTGGGCAGCCACTGGGCGTCGGCCACGGGCCGCGAGCAGGACACCGCGCCTCCCAGGAGTTGGGCCAGCTCAACCGCGATCTCGATGTTCTCGGGCTTGCCGATGCCCCGCCCGACCGAGACCAGGATGTCGGCCTGGGTGATGTCCACCTCGCCCGGGGCGGCCTCCAGATACTGGATGAAGCGGCGGGCCAATTTATCCGGAAAAGACGGCGCCCCGATCCGGGCGATCTCGGCCCCGGGGCCGGGCGGGGGCGGTTCAAAGGACCCCTGACGGACGGTGGCCGCGACCACTGCCCCCGGGGCCAGCCGGAAATGGGCCGTCAGCTTTCCGCCGAAGACATCGCGCCGTCCGGTCAGGACCTCGCCCTCCCAGGCCAGCTCGACCGCGTCCGTGGCCAGGGGCCAGCCCGCCTCCGCGGCCAGGGCCGGGGCCAGATCCAGGCCCTGGGGGGTGTGGCCCATCAGGACCAGGGCCGGCGCGTGGGCCGCCACCAGGTCGGCCAGGGTCTTTTGGTAGGGTTCGGGGTTGTAGTCGGTCAGGGCCGGGTCATCGACCAGCACCAGCCGGTCGCACAGGGGGGCCAGTTTCTCGGCCGCCCCGGGCGCGCCCAGACACACGGCCGTGACCCGGCCGCCCTCGGCCAGCTTTTTGGCCGCGCCCAGGACCTCCAGGGACACGTCGCGGACCTCGCCGCGGCGATGCTCCATGACCGCCAGGACGTCCGCGCTCACAGGACACCCCCCCGCTCGGCCAGAATACTCACCAGCCGGTCCGCGCACTCATCCAGGGAGCCCTCGATCATCTCGGCCCCGGCCCCGATCTCGGGCTCGGTCAGCCGCTCGACGGTCAGGTTCGAGTCCGCCTCGGCCGCGGGCTTGACCTCGATCGGTTTCTTGCGCACCTTGCGGATCCCCAGGACCGACACGTAGCGGGGCTGGTTGATGCCGCTCTGGATGGTCAGCACGGCCGGCAGGTCGATCTCGACCTCCTCCTCCCAGCCGCCCTCCAGTTCCCGGCGGACCCGGGCCAGACTGCCCTCGATCGCAAGGCCGACAACCATGGTGGCGTGGGGCCGGCCCAGCAGGCTCGCCAGGGCCGGGCCGACCTGGGCGTAGCCCACGTCCGCGGCCTGGACCCCGCACAGGACCAGGTCGGCCGGCAAATCCCCCAGGGCCGCGGCCAGGATCCGGGCCAGGGCCCAGGCGTCGGCCCGGCCGGCCTCCGGGGCGTCCAGGCGCCAGGCCGCGTCGGCCCCCATGGCCAGGCCCCGGCGCAGGACGTCCTCGTCGTCAGGGCCACCCACGGTCACCACCGTGACCGTGCCCCCGAACCGCTCCTTGAGCCGGACCGCCTCCTCCACGGCGTAGTTGTCCCATTCATTGATGTCAAAGACCAAACCCTTGGCCGAGACGGTCCGTCCGTCCGGGGCGATCGTCAACTCGGCCTCGGCCGTCTCCGGGACCCGCTTGCAGCAAACCACGATGTCCATGGATCAGATACCTCTACTGATTCGGCCCCAGATAGCTGGCCGCGGCCGTGTCCGATTCCCAGGCCGTGACCTTGACCACCCGGACGTCGTCCCGGCCCAGGTGGCTCGAAACACCCTCGAACACGTAGCGGGCGATGTTTTCCGAGGTGGGGCTGTTTTTCGCGAAAAACTCGATATCATTCAGATACTTATGATCGAGCTCGGCCATGACCCGGCCCAGGGCGTCCTTGACCTCCCGGAAATCGACCACCAGGCCGATTTGGTTCAGGTCAGTGGCGGCCAGGGTGACCTCGATCCGCCAGTTGTGGCCGTGCAGGTTCTCGCACTGGCCGCCGATCTCCTGGATGGCGTGGGCCGCGGCGAACTTGGCGACCACGGTGATCTCGTACATTTCAGTTGGATCCCGGCCGTGGGGGCGGGGCTAACCGGTGTAGGGCTTGCCGCACTCCCGGCAGCGATTGTCCGGGCCGATGACGCCGATGCACATCCCGTCCGAGCACAGCCGGCGCTCGCTGATGTCGCCGGAGACTTCGCCCTTGGGCATCTCGGGCATCTTGGCCCCGCACCGGTGACAGAACACGGCCTCATATAGGGTCTCGCCGCCGCACTCCTTGCACTGGCGGCCGGGGATAGTTTCCTCGCAGAACTGGCAGCGCATCCTCGCCTCCCTGAAGTTAGGTTGCCTATCCCTTATCCGAATCGACCGCCCTTGTCAACGCGCCCGGCGCTTGACACATCCGCTTTTTCCCCTTAGTAATAGACTTTATTTTTTTCCCAACGTCACCAGGGAGTCGGCCGTGAGGTTCATCGTTCTGATCAAACAGGTCCCGGACACGGTCGAGGTCAAGATCGACCCCAAGACCGGGAACCTGATCCGGGAAGGGGTGCCGACCATTCTCAACCCCGAGGACCGGCACGCCCTGGAGGCGGCCATCGCCCTCAAGGGGGAGGGCGACGAGGTGATCGCCCTGACCATGGGGCCGCCCCAGGCCGTGGACGTCCTGACCGAGGCCCTGGGCATGGGGGCCGACCGGGGGGTGCTCCTGACCGACCGCTTCTTCGGCGGGGCCGACACCTGGGCCACCTCGTTCACCCTGGGCCGGGCCATCGAGCACCTGGGCGATTTCGATCTGGTTTTCTGCGGCCGCCAGGCCATCGACGGCGACACGGCCCAGATCGGACCCCAGGTGGCCGAGCACCTGGGCATCCCCCAGGTGACCTACGTCACCGACCTGCGCCTGGCGGACGGGAAGCTCACCGCCCAACGGGACCTGATCGATCAGGTCCAGGAGGTCGAGGCGCCCCTGCCGGCCCTGGTCACGGTCCTGGCCGCGCTCAACCGACCGCGCTATCCCATCCTGGCCGATCTGCTGGCCGCCTGCGAGGAGGCGGCCCCGATCGAGGTGCTGAACGCCGCGGACCTGGGGATCATGGCCGACAGTTCCGGACTGCGCGGCTCGTTCACCCGGGTGACCAAGACCTTTGCCCCCAAGATCGGCCGCGAGACCCAGACCATCGAGGGCCCCCCGGCCGAGATGGCCCGTCAACTCCTGTCAATCCTCAGGGAGAAGACGCTGATCTGAGCCGCGTGCCTTGGCCGACCAGCCAACGTTTTTTGTCAGATACATGGAGTAATCCCAAGTGCCAGTCTGGATCATCGAAGAGAAATGCACCGGTTGCGGGCTCTGCATCCGGGCCTGTCCCTACGGCGGCGTGGTCGTCGAGGACAAGCTGGCCCGGCTGACCGAGCGGTGCACCTTTTGCGGGGCCTGTCTGGACTCGTGTAAGTTCGAGGCCATGGCCTCGGACCTGGGGGCCGAGCCCACGCCCGACTTCACTGGATTTCGCGGCGTCTGGGTCGTGGCCGAGAGCCGCCGCGGCCAGCTCCACCCGGTGACCCTGGAACTGCTGGGCGAGGCCCGGCGCCTGGCCGGGGACCTGGGGGAAGACGTGACCGCGGCCCTCATCGGCCGCCAGGTCAGGGACCTGGCCCCGCAACTGATCGCCCAGGGCGCGGACACGGTTTACGTGGCCGAACACGACGAGCTCGAACCCTTCCGGACCCTGCCCCACGCCCGGGTCCTGGCCGGGCTCATCACCGAGCACCGGCCCAACATCGTCCTGGTCGGGGCCACCCCCCAGGGCCGGGACCTGGCGCCGCGCCTGTCCCGCCGGCTGGACCTGGGCCTGACCGCGGACTGCACCCTGCTGGCCATAGATAAACAGGAGGGCGGCCGGCTGTTGCAGACCCGGCCGGCCTTTGGCGGCAATGTCATGGCGACCATCGTCAGCCCCAGGTCGCGGCCCCAGATGGCCACGGTCCGGCCCGGGGTCATGGCCGCCCTGGAGGCCGACCCGGGCCGGGAGGGTCAAATCGTGGACGTGCCCGTGACCCTGGAGCCGTCCGATCTGGCGGTGGTGATCCGGTCCGTGGCCGAGGCCGCCCGGAGGACGGTCAACCTGTCCCAGGCCAAGACCATCGTCTCGGGCGGCCGGGGCGTGGGCGGCGAGGACGGCTTCCGGATGCTCTTCGACCTGGCCGAGCGGCTGGGGGGCGAGGTCGGCGGCACCCGGGTCGCCGTGGAGGAGGGCTGGCTGCCCGTCGAGCGCCAGATCGGCCAGACCGGACAGAGCGTCTCCCCCGAGCTGTACATCGCCGTGGGCATCTCGGGCGCGGTCCAGCACCGGGCCGGGATCATGGGCGCCCGCTACATCGTGGCCATCAACCGCGACGCCACGGCCCCCATCTTCGAGGTGGCCGATTACGCCCTGGTGGGTGACGCCTCAAAAATTGTGCCCGCCCTGATCGACCTCCTGGACCAGGAGGAACAAAAATGATCATTCGATCCGACAAGGAAGCAGTCCTCCGCCAGACCGTCCGCCGCTTCGTCAAGGAGGAGGTCCTGCCCGTGGCCCGGGAGGTGGACGAGTCCGAGTCGTTCCCCCGGGACCTGTACCGGAAGCTGGCCGACATGGGCCTGTTCCGGATCCGCTACCCCCGCGAGCGCGGCGGGGCCGGGGGCGACACCACCCTGTACTGCGCCGTCTGTGAGGAGCTGGCCCAGGGACTGTTGAGCCTGGCGGCCATCTACGCCATGCAGTGCCTCATGGGCAGCAATTTCCTGTTCCATTACGGCACGCCCGAGCAGATCGCCAAGTACTGGGAGCCCAACATGCGGGGCGAGCGGGTCAGTTGCTTCTGCCTGACCGAGCCGGACGCCGGCAGCGACCTGGGCAACGTCCGGACCATGGCCCTCAAGCAGGACGACGGCTCCTGGCTGATCAACGGCCTCAAGACCTGGGTGACCAACGGCCCGGTGGCCAACCACTACACCGTCCTGTGCCAGACCCGGCCCGACCGCAAGATGCGCGGCCTCAACTTCTTCCTGATCGACCGGGAGATGCCCGGCGTGTCGGTCAGCCATAAGTTCCCGCTCATGGGCACCCGCTCGACCGAGATATCCGAGGTGGCCTTCACCGACGTCCGCCTCCCGGCCGACCACCTGCTGGGCGTGGAGGGCCGGGGCCTGTCCAACCTGATGTCCATCCTGGCCGAGATCAGGGCCATGACCGCCGCCCTGGCCCTGGGCCTGGCCAAGGCCGCCTTTCAGGCCGCCTCCCAGTACGCCCGCGAGCGCACCGCCTTCGGCCGGACGATCAACAACTACCAGCTCATCCAGGAAAAAATATCGAAAATGGCCACCCAGATCTGGGCCTCGGAGCTGATGCTCTACAAGACCACGGCCATGATCGACAACCGGCAACCCTGCGGCCGCGAGGCGATGATGACCAAGTATTTCGCCACCGAAACGGCCTGCTATTGCAGCGACGAGGCCATGCGCATCTTCGGGGCCTACGCCTATTCCATGGAGTATCCGGTCCAGCGCTTCTACCGCGACAACCGGTTCCTGCTCTACGGCGGCGGATCCCACGAGATCCTGATGGGCAACATCGCCCGCGAGGTAGGTTTCGCCTGATCCATCCCATCGTCGAACGAAACGACCGCGGCGCCCCTGGGGGCGCCGCTTTTATTTCGATGGGAGGGGGCCGGCGGTCAGCGGGCCGGGCCCAATAAATGGTTCGAGATGACGATCCGCTGGATCTCGGAGGTGCCCTCGTAGATGGTGAACACCCGGGCGTCGCGGTACAGCCGCTCGATGGGGAAGTCCTGGCAGTAGCCGTAGCCGCCGTGTATTTGAAGGGCCCGGGCCACGACCCGGTTGACCATCTCGGACGAATAGAGCTTGGCCATGGAGGCCTGGGCGGTGAAGTTTTCCTGCCGATCCTTCATGGACGCGGCGTTGAACATCAACAGGCGGGCGGCCTCGATCTCGGTGGCCATGTCGGCCATCATGAACCTGAGTCCCTGGTGCATGGCGATGGGCTTGCCGAACGCCTCGCGGTCCTTGGCGTAACCGACGGCCATGTCCAGGGCGGCCTGGGCCACGCCCACGCTCTGGGCGGCGATGCCGATCCGGCCCGAATCCAGGGCGGTCATGGCGATCCTGAAGCCCATGCCCTCGCCGCCCAGGATGTTCTCGTCCGGGACCCGGCAGTCCTCGAAGATGAGCTGGACGGTGTCGCTGGCCCTGAGGCCCATCTTCTCCTCGGCCTTGCCCACGATGAAGCCGGGCGTGCCTTTCTCGACCAGAAAGGCGGTCACCCCGCCGTGGCGTTTTTCTTTCTCGGTGACGGCGGTGACCACGGTCACCCCCGAGTTGGCCCCGGTGGTGATGAACTGCTTGGTGCCGTTCAAGACCCACTGGTCGCCGTCCTTGACCGCCGTGGTTCGCTGGGCGACCGGGTCTGACCCGGCGTGGGGCTCGGTCAGGGCGAAGCTCCCCAAAATCTCGCCCGTGGCCAGCCGGGGCAGGAAGCGCTGTTTCACGTCCTCGGTCCCCCAGGCCACGATCGGCTCGCAGCAGACCGAGTTGTGCACGCTCATGACCACCGCCGTCGAGGCGCAGCCGTAGGCGATCTCGGACAGGGCGCAGACGTAGCTGACCGCGTCCAGGCCGACCCCGCCGTATTGCTCGGGGATCATCATCCCCAGGAAACCCAGCTCGCCCATCTGCTTCAAAATTTCACGGGGAAATTCTTTGGTCCGGTCCCGCTCGGCGGCGGTGGGGATCAACTCGTTATGGGCGAAGTCGCGGGCCATCGTCTGGATGAGCCGCTGCTCCTCGGTTAGGACGTAAGCCATGGACCCGACCTCGCGCCGTCAGGGGGTGTAGAGGATGACCAGCAGTTCGGCCGGCTCGTCGCCCGGATTGCGCAGCCGGTGGACCAGGCTCGAGTTGAAGTGGAGGGTCTGGCCCGTCTCCAGGTGAGTGACGTTGTCCCCGACCGTGTACTCGACCCGGCCCGACAGGACGTAAGCGAACTCCTCGCCCTCGTGCTGGTAGGACGGTCCCTGGTGCTCGGTGTGGGGCTCGATGCCCACCAGGTAGGCCGACAGGTGGCGCTTGCCCGAGGGCGGGGTCAGGACCTTGTACGAGTAGTGTTCGGTCCGCTTGCGCTCCTCCTCGGCCCGCTTTTCCTCGCGGACGGCCTGGTCCTTGAGCAGGGCGCCCGATTCCAGGCCCAGGGCCCGCGAGATCTGGAGCAGGACCGCCACCGGGGGCATGATCTCGTCGTTCTCGATCCGGGTCAGGTAGTCCACCGACCGCCCGGTGTCGTTGGCCACCTGCTCCAGGTCGATCCCCTTCATCTCGCGGAAGCGGCGGATCCGCTGGCCCATGGACAGCTTGGGCTCGACCGGGGCCGGTTCCTCTCCTTCGAACAAAGACATGTCAGTCGTCCCCCTTGGTAAGAATTGCCCGGAGCAGACCCTCGGCCGCCGAATAGGGGTCGTCCCGTCCGGCGGCGATGTCCTCGACCAGGTCGGTCAGGACCCGCCGGTCCAGCCGCCGGGCGACCAGGCGGCCCCATTCCTCGCGCAGCCGGTCCACCAGGGCCTTTTCGAGCTGACGTTTGCGCCAGGCCGCCAGGCGCCGGCCGCCCTCGGCCGTGAGCCAGGCCCGGTGATCCTCGATCCCGGCCGTGAGTTCCGTCAGGCCCTCGCCGCTCAGGGCGTCGGTGCCGAAGACCTCGGGCACCCAGACGTCCTCGTCTTCTCCGGCCCGGCGGTCCAGTTCGATCAGGGCCTTCAGCTCGGTCACGGTCTTGGCCGCCCCCTCGCGGAGGCACTTGTTGACCACGAACAGGTCGCCGGTCTCGAACAGGCCGGCCTTGATCGCCTGGACGTCGTCGCCCAGGCCGGGCACGGTCACGATCAGCGTCGTCTGGGCCGTGGCGGCCACGTCCACCTCGTCCTGACCGACCCCGACCGTCTCGATGACGATCACGTCCTTGCCCATGGCGTCCAGGACGTCCACCACGGCCCGGGTCGAGGCCGTCAGTCCGCCGAAACTGCCCCGGGTGGCCAGGGAGCGGATGAACACCCCGGGATCGGTGGCGTGGCGCTGCATCCTTATCCGGTCGCCCAGGATGGCCCCGCCGGTGAAGGGGCTGGTCGGGTCCACGGCCACCACCCCGACCGTCTGGTTCTGGCCGCGGTAAAGCTCGATCAGGCGGTCGGTCAGGGTGGATTTGCCCACCCCGGGCGAGCCGGTGATCCCGATGACGTGGGCCCGGCCGGTGTGGGGATAGAGCTGTTTGAGGGCCTCGCTTGACCCGGGGGCCCGGTCGTCGATGTCCCGCATCAGCCGGGCCGCCCGGCGGACGTCGCCCTCGAGCACGCCTTGCACCAGACCGGCCGATCGGTCCGCCACAGCTACCTTTGACCGAGCAGGTTGCGGGCGATGACCAGGCGCATGATCTCGTTGGTCCCCTCGTAGATCTGGGTGATCTTGGCGTCCCGCATGTGCCGCTCCATGGGGTAGTCCATGCAGTAGCCGTAGCCGCCCAGGACCTGGACCCCCTCGATGGCCGCGCTCATGGCCGCGTCCGAGGCGAACATCTTGGCCATGGCCGCCTCCTTCTCGTAGCGCTTGCCCTGATCCTCGAGCCAGGCCGCCCGCAGCAAGAGCAGCTCGGCCGCGTCCAGGGCGGTGGCCATGTCAGCCAGCTTCCACTGGATGGCCTGGAAGGCGGCGATGGGCTTGCCGAACTGGACCCGCTCGCCCGCGTAGGCGACCGCCTCCTCGAGCACGGCCCGGCCGATGCCCAGGGCCTGGGAGCCGATCCCGACCCGGCCGCCGTCCAGGGTGGTCAGCATCTGGCGCAGCCCCTGGCCCGCCTCGCCCAGGAGATTTTCGCGCGGGATCCGGGCGTCGGCAAAGACCAGCTCGGCCGTGCCCGAGGCCTTGATCCCCAGTTTCTCCTCGACCGTGCCCACGCTGAAGCCGGGGGTGTTCTTGAGATCGACCACGAACGAGCTGATGCCCTTGTACCCGGCCGCCTTGTCGGTGTAGGCGGCGATGACCGCAAAGTCGGCCACGTTGCCGTTGGTGATGAACTTCTTCTCGCCGTTGATCACCCACTCGTCGCCGTCCAGCACGGCGGTCGTCTTCATCCCGGCCGGGTCGGACCCGGCCCCGGCCTCGGTCAGGCCGTAGCAGCCGCAACTGGCCCCGCCGGCCACCGGGGTCAGGTACTTCTTCTTCTGCTCGTCGGTACCGTACTTCATCACCGGGAAGCAGTAGAGCGAGTTGTTGACGCTCATGATCACCCCGGTGCTGGCGCAGCCCCGGGAGATCTCGGACAGGGCCAGGACGTAGGCCACGTTGTCCATGCCCCCGCCGCCGTACTCCTCGGGCACGGCGATGCCCATGAAGCCCAGCTCGCCCAGCTCGCGGCAGAGGTCGGCCGGATGGGCGTGGGTCTTGTCCAGCTCGGAGGCGATGGGTTTCAACCGCTCGTCGGCGAACCGGGCCGCCGTGTCCTTGACCAGCTGGTGTTCCTCGGAAAGCGCGAATTCCACGACCGCCCCCGACCTATTTGTACTTTCCCTGGAAGTCAGGTTTTTCCTTGTTCAGGAAGGCCTTCAGGCCGTGCTGGGCGTCCTCGGAGCCGAAGCAGACCCCAAAGGCGTCGGCCTCCAGGAGCATGGCGCTCTTGAGGTCCATCTCCGGTCCCAGGTCGATGAGCTGCTTGATCTCGCGCAGGGCGACCCGGCCCTTGGCGGCGATCTTGAGGGCCGTCTTCTTGGTCTCCTCCATGAGCTTGTCCGGGGGGAAGACCTTGTTGACCAGGCCGACGCCCATGGCCTCGGTGGCGCTGATCCAGTCGCCGGTCAGGCACATCTCCTTGGCCCGGCCCTTGCCCACCAGGCGGGGCAGGCGCTGGGTGCCGCCGAAGCCGGGGATGATCCCCAGGTTGATCTCGGGCTGGCCGAACTTGGCCTTTTCCGAGGCGTAGATGAAGTCGCAGGCCATGGCCAGCTCGCAGCCGCCGCCCAGGGCAAAGCCGTTGACCGCGGCGATGACCGGCTTGGGCAGCCGCTCGAGCTGGAAGAAGACCTGCTGGCCCCGGTCGGAGAACCACTTGGCCTGAAGCGTCCCGTAGTGCTGCATGACGCTGATGTCCGCCCCGGCGATGAAGGCCTTGCCCGCCCCGGTGATGATCACGCACCGGACCTCGTCGTCGGCCGCGGCCATGGCGATGCACTCGGCGAACTCCTCGACCACCTCGGGCGACAGAGAGTTCAGGGACTCGGGCCGGTTAAAGGTGATGGTCAGGATCGGGGCTTCTTTTTCGTAGAGTAAATATTTCATAACGGTTCCCCTCGATGTGTCGGGTCCAGGTGGTTCAGGCGGACCGTTGCGGCCTGATGAAGGCAGCCTTGTGGAGTAAATATTTCATAACGGTTCCCCTCGATGTCTCGGGTCCCGATGGTTCAGGCCGATCGCCTGATGTCGCTAACGCTCGACTATCATGGCCGCCCCCATCCCCCCGCCGATGCACAGGGTGGCCAGGCCCAGGTTCACGTCGCGCTTGATCATCTCAAAGATCAGGGTGATCAGGATCCGGGCCCCCGAGGCGCCGATGGGATGGCCCAGGGCGATGGCCCCGCCGTTGACGTTGACGATGTCCGTGTTCAGGCCCAGTTCACGAATAACGCTCAGGGCCTGGGAGGCAAAGGCCTCGTTGGCCTCGATCAGCCCCAGGTCGGCCACCTCCAGGCCGCCCTTTTCCAGGGCCTTGCGGGTGGCCGGGATGGGGCCGGTGCCCATGATCTTGGGGTCCACCCCGGCCGTGGCATAGGACCGGATTCGACACAACACGGGCAGGCCCATTTCTGACGCCTTGTTGGCCGAGGTGACCACCAGGGCCGCGCCGGCGTCGTTGATCCCCGAGGCGTTGCCCGCGGTGACCGTGCCGTCCTTCTTGAAGGCCGGCCGGAGATTTCCGAGGGCCTCCAGGGTCGATTGCCGGGGATGCTCGTCCGTGTCAAAGACCTTGTCGCCCTTTCTGGTCTTGATGGTCACCGGCGTGATCTCCTCGGAAAATTTGCCGCCGGCGATGGCCGCCGCGGCCCGCTCCTGGGAGGTGAAGGCCAATTGGTCCTGGTCCTCGCGGGAAAGACCGTATTTCTCGGCCACGTTCTCGGCGGTGATGCCCATGTGGTACTGGTTGAAGACGTCGGTCAGGCCGTCATAGACCATCCCGTCCTGGAGCTTGCCGTCACCCATGCGCAGGCCCCACCGCCCCTTGGTGACGTAGTAGGGGCAGATGGACATGTTCTCCATCCCGCCGGCCACGACGATGTCGGCGTCCCCGCACTTGACGGCCTGGGCGGCCATCATCACCGACTTGAGGCCCGAGGCGCAGACCTTGTTGATGGTCGTGGCCACCTTCTCCTGGGGGATGCCGGAATGAATCAGGACCTGGCGGGCCGGGTTCTGGCCCTGGCCGGCGGTCAGGACGTTGCCCAGGATGACCTCGTCCACCTGGTCCGGGGAAATCTTGGCCCGGCTGAGGGCCTCTTTCACGGCCACGACGCCCAGCTCCACGGCCGGGGTGTCGGCCAGGGTGCCGCCGAACCGGCCGATGGCCGTCCGGGCCGCACCGACGATGACTGCTTCAGACATGGTTGTGAGCCTCCGGAATCAAACGTATCAGTTGCGCTCGACGATCAGGCTGACCGCCTCGCCGCCGCCCAGGCACAGCGAGGCCATGCCCCGCGCCACGTCGCGACGGATCATCTCGTAAATCAAGGTCACCAGGACCCGGGCGCCCGAGGCCCCGATGGGATGCCCCAGGGCGATGGCCCCGCCGTTGACATTGGTCTTCTCCTCGGGGAGCTCCAGCTCCCGGATCACGGCCACGGTCGAGGAGGCAAAGGCCTCGTTCACCTCGTGGAGGGCGATGTCGGCCACTTCCAGGCCGGCCTTTTTGAGGACCTTGGGGATGGACAGGAGCGGGGCCACCAGGACGTACTTGGCGTCCAGGCCGGCCGACCCCTGGGCCCCGATGGCGACCATCGGCTTCAGCCCCAAAGCCGTTGCCCTGTCCGCGGACATGACCACCAGGGCCGCCGCGCCGTCGCTGATCTTCGAGGAGTTGCCGGCCGTGACCAGGCCGTCCGGTTTGAAAGCGGGCCGCAGGCCGGCCAGGGCCTCCAGGGTCGTCTCCCGGGGCCCCTCGTCCGCGTCGAACACGGTCTCGCCCTTGCGGGTCTTGATGGTCACCGGGACGATTTCGTCCGCAAAACGGCCGGCCTCGGCCGCGGCCAGGGCCCACTGGTTGGACTGGAGCGAAAAGCGGTCCATGTCCTCCCGGCTGACGCCGTACTTCTCGGCGCACAGCTCGGCGCTCATGCCCATGGGGAAGTCGTTGATGTGGTCCCACAGGCCGTCGTGCATCATGGCGTCCACCACGCGGCCGTCGCCCATGCGGTAGCCGGTCCGGCCCTGCAACAGCATGAACGGGGTCAGGTTCATGTTCTCCAGGCCGCCGGCCACGACCACGTCGGCGTCGCCCACCTGGACGGCCTGGGCGGCGAGCATGACCGCTTTGAGGCCCGAGCCGCAGACCTTGTTGACCGTGATCGCCCCGACCATCTCGGGAAGTCCGGCCCGGAGCATGGCCTGGCGGGCCGGGTTCTGGCCCAGGCCGTGGGGCAGGACGTTGCCCATGATCACCTCGTCCACGTTTTCCGGGGTGATGTTGGCCCGGTCCAGGGCCTCGAGGATGACGATTCTGGCCAGATCCAGGGCCGAGGTCTCGGCCAGGGAGCCGGCGAAGTTGCCGATGGGCGTCCGGCAGGCGCTGACGATGACCGCCTGGCGCAGGGGTGGCATGAACATCCTCCTTGGCCCGGGGAGACGGTGAGGTCCGAACGACATCAACGGGGTAAGAGAGTGGATAATCTACATTGAATCACTGATTATTGTCAACCCTGGGCCAGGGCCGCCCAGGGCCTGTTTCCGGGGCCTGAACCCTTGGCCGGGGAGGGTCAATATAGTTTGACTGGGGCGGCCCGGAGTACGTATATTAAAGCCAGGAGGTATGGTTTCGGGGGAGACCTTCGCGACCGGATAACCTCCATTGCCGAGGGCGCCATGACCCGAACGCTCAAGTTGACCGGCCTGGCCGCGGTCCTGATCCTGGCGGCCACGGGCTGTGTCACCACCAACAACGCCGGCGTCGCGGATTTTCAGCACCACGTCCGGGCCGGGATGACCGAGGCCCAGATCAGGGACGTGCTGGGCCAGCCGCGCCGGGTGACCATCCCCTGGCGGCACAAGCTCCAGGGCTGGATGAAGGTCGTCGAGTTCGACCTGAATTACGCCAACGAGGCCGGGTGTCCCGAGAACGAGATCGGCAACGCCCTGGTCAGCTTCGCCACCCTGGGCCTGAGCGAGGTGGCCCGCCAGGCCAAGAACCGTTACCGCTACCGGCTGTATTTTTACCAGGGGCGTTTCGTGGCCGGCTGCCGGGTGGCCAAGAAGCCGCCCTTCGGCCGGTTCTGTCAACAGCTCGAGTCTGACCTGATCCGGCTGGGCTACGCCGGCTGGACCCGAACCAACTACGCGGCCCGGCCCCGGCCCGCCCGGGTCGAGCCCGCCGCCTGGCACCGGCCTCAGGCCACCGGGTCCTCGACCGGCCCGGCCGGGCGGTCCCACCGCCTCCAGACCGGGGCCTGGCCGGCCTCGGATCCTGGCTACCACCCGGGTCAGGGGAAACACCCCGGCCCGGACCCGAACCTTGGCCACGGGACGGCAATGCCCCCGCCGCCCCCGGGATCGATCGCCCCCAGGTGGTAGGCCGGCGACCGCCGGCCGGCCGGACACCCTGAAAAAATATTTCAATTTCCGGCGCTCGCGGCCTGACGCTCGTTCCGGCCGGGGGAACCCCTCGGATGGAATAGTCTCCAGTTATTGATTTGCCATCCCTGTCCGCCTATGATAGTTTTTGATCGAACGTTAACCGAGGGATTATTCAGCATTGTCCCGAACGGGCGCCGCCAAACGCCGCACCGGCGAGACGGATATCTCGGTCGAGCTGGCCCTGGACGGTCAGGGCCGGGCCGAGATCACCACCGGTCTGCCCTTTTTCGATCACATGCTGACCCTGACGGCGGTCCACGGCCTGCTGGACCTGAAGGTCAAGGCCGCCGGGGACACACCCGTGGACGGGCACCACACCGTCGAGGACGTGGGCCTGGTGCTGGGCCAGGCCCTGGATAAGGCCCTGGGCGACCGCCAGGGCATCGCCCGGTACGGGTCGGCCCTGGTGCCCATGGACGAATCCCTGGTCCGGGGGGTGATCGATCTGTCCGGCCGGCCCTATCTGGTGTACGACGTGGCCCCGCCGACCGAACGGGTCGGGAACTTCGACACCCAGTTGCCCCGGGAGTTCTTCGGGGCGGTGGTCGGTCGCGGCCGGTTGACGCTGCACCTGACCGGCCTGTACGGGGTCAACTCGCACCACCTGATCGAGGCCGTGTTCAAGGCCTTTGGCCGGGCGCTGCGGGAGGCCTGCCGCCTGGACCCGGCCCGGGCGGGGGTCCCTTCCAGCAAGGGCGTCCTGTGAATTTCGGTATCGGGCGCGGCCGGGATCCACGGTCCAGTGGACCGGCCGTAACAGAGGGGTCGTGATGAATCGGCGGCGATGGACAATATCGGGTCTGGTGGTCGGGATTCTGGTGGCGCTGTGGTCCTGTGGGCCCCTCGTTCTCAAGGGTCCCAGCCATCTGCCCTTTCTCAAGAAGATAGCGGTGATGCCCTTTTACTGGATCCCGCCCGAGGCCGGGTCGCAGATCGCCCGCAATCCCCTGACCGGGAGCGTGTTCGAGGCCGGGCCGTTTCAGGTCACCGCCGAGTCCCAGCTGACCGAGGCCTGGTTCCGCCTCCTGCTCAAGGACCGGTCCGGGTTCAGCTACACCTCGCCCCTGACCACCGGCCGGATCCTGGGCCGGGTAAGGCGGAGCGACCTCAAGGACTTCGTCCGGCGGGACTTCCTCAAGGTCGGCCGGGAGGTGGGGGCCGACGCGGTCCTGGTCGGGTTCGTTTACCGCTGGCAGGAGCGGGTCGGCGCCGGCTACGGGGTGAACTCGCCGGCCTCGGTCGGCTTTGACGCCCTGCTGCTGCGGACGACCGACGGCTCGATCCTGTGGTCCGGCCGTTTCGAGCAGACCCAGCAGGCCCTGAGCGAAAACCTGCTCCAGATCGACCTCTACGCCGCCCAGGGGGTGAGGTGGGTCACCGCCCGCGAGCTGGCCGACTTCGGACTGAACCGGATGATCTCCAGCTTCCCGGTCAAAAAGGCCCGGTAAGGACGCGCCTTGCGGGTCATTCCGGCAATCGATCTCAAGGACGGCCAGTGCGTCCGCCTGGAGCAGGGCGACCTGGACCGGGTCAGCGTCTTCGGCGACGATCCGGTGGCCATGGCCCGGCGCTGGGAGGCGGCCGGGGCCGAACTGCTGCACGTGGTGGACCTCAACGCCGCCGTGGCCGGGCGGGTGGTCCACGGCGAGATCATCGGCCGGATGACGGCGGCGGTCTCCATTGCGGTCC
Organism: uncultured Desulfarculales bacterium; assembly: GCA_964569795.1. Classification (GTDB taxonomy): domain Bacteria; phylum Desulfobacterota; class Desulfarculia; order Desulfarculales; family JAHJDS01; genus JAHJDS01. The sequence continues at coordinate 103,797 of CAZMVB010000001.1, forward strand.
AGGTCGGCGGCGGGGTGCGGGACCTGGAGGCCCTGGAGCGGTACCTGGACCTGGGCGTGTCCCGGGTGATCCTGGGCACGGCCGCCCTGCACGACCCGGACTTCCTGCGCCGGGCCGCGACCAGGCACCCGGGGCGGGTCATCGCCGGGGTGGACGCCCGCAACTCCCGGGTGGCGGTCCAGGGCTGGACCGAGAGCACCGACCGGGACGTCCTGGAGGTCGTCGCCGCCTGGCGCGGCCTGGACCTGGCCGCCTTGATCTACACCGACATCGGCCGGGACGGGATGCAGACCGGGACCGACCGGGAGGGGGCCCGGCGACTTCTGGCAGTGGTCGAGGCGCCGCTCATCCTGGCCGGCGGGGTGTCCACCCTGGATGACATCCGGGCCCTGAGACCCTTGGCCGAGGCCGGTCTGTGGGGCGTGATCACCGGGCGGGCCCTGTACGCCGGCACCCTGGACCTGGGCGAGGCCCGGGCCGAGGTCACGGGGTGGGATGTCTAAAAAGTCTTGACAAATAGAAATAGGATGTTATTTTAAAAATTTGAGCTTATAAAGGAAGGGGTGATTACTACATGCCGGGCGTACGGGTCAAACCCAACGAGTCCTTCGAGAGCGCGCTCAAGCGATTCAAGAAGCAGTGCGAGAAGGCGGGAATCCTCTCCGAAGTCCGTAAGCGCGAACACTACGAAAAGCCGAGCGTCAGGCGTAAGAAAAAGGCCCTTGCGGCCCGGAAGCGGGCCCTCAAGAAATTGCGGCGGATGATGCAGCGAGGCTGATCGGCCTCGAACGGATGGCGGTCCCCGTCCGGGGACCGGGCCGGAGACGGCCGGTCCGATCGCGGCCGGCCTCGATCCTTCAGCCGGATTCGACCTCCAGCCTTCAGGTCGGCCGGCCGGACGGTAGGGGGATGATCATGGCCCTTATCGACGACATCAACGCCCAATTCAAGGACGCCCTCAAGGCCCGGGAGCAGACCAAGGTGGACTGCCTCCGGTTGCTGCGGACGGCCATCACCCTCCGCCAAAAGTCCCAGCCGGAGCCCCTCACCGACGACGACCTGCGTCAAGTCATCTCCACCCTGATCAAGCAGCGCCGGGAGGCCATCGACATCTACCTCCAGGCCGGCGAACAGGCCCGGGCCGACAAGGAGACGGCCGAGGCCGAGGTCCTGTCCGCCTTTCTGCCGCCGCCCCTGTCCGAGGCCGACCTGGCGGCCCTCATCGACCGGGTCATCGAGGAAGAGGGGGCCGTTTCACCCAAGGACATGGGTCGGGTCATGAAGGCGGTCATGGCCCAGGTTGTCGGCCGGGCCGACGGCAAGGTGGTAAACCAACTGGTCAAGGCCAAATTGACCGGGTCCGGTTGACCCCCGGCCCGCCCTCCCCAACCGGGGCCGGGACGTTTCAGATACGGGCGGCCATGGATCACAACACATTTTCGGCCTTGGAGTGGACCGCTTTCCAGGAAAAGCTGGCCGGGTACGCCCAGGGAGTGCCGGGCCGGCAATGGTGTCTGGACATCGGTCCCTCGACGCGGATCGACGAGATCGAGGCCCGGCTGGATTTGGCCTTCGAGGCCGGACGCTGGCTGGCCGAGGAGGGTGTTCTGTCACTGGGGGACGTCCAGGCGGTGGGGCCGCTCTGCGAGCGGGTCCGGGTCGAGGGGGCGTACCTCCCGGTCGAGGATTTGGGGCCGATCCGGGACGCGGCCGCCGCGGCGACCGAGGTCAAGCGGGCCGTGGTCCGCCGGAGGCGGGACTTTCCAACCCTGGCCGGGGTGGCCGACACCCTGGTCGAGCTGCCCGAACTGGCGGGCCTGATCGAGGCCATTGTCGGTCCGGGACAGACCGTGGCCGAGACCGCCTCGCCGACCCTGGCCCGGCTCCGCCGGCGGGAGCGCACCCTGCGCGGCGCCCTGCGGGAAAAGCTGACCGCCCTGGGCCGCGAGCCCGGACTGGGCGACGCGGTCCAGGACGACGTGGTCGTCGAGCGCGGCGGCCGCTACGTCATCCCGATCAGGGCCGAGGCCGCCTCGCGGGTGCCGGGCATCGTCCACGACCGGTCCCAGACCCGGGCCACGGTCTTTGTCGAGCCCCTGGCCGTGGTCGAGCGCAACAACGAGATCAACGACTGCCGGCGGGCGGTCACCGAGGAGGAAATCAGGCTGCTGCGCCGGGTGGCGGACCGCATCCGGCAGGACGCCCCGGCCCTGGCGACCAACGGGGCCGCCCTGGCGCATCTGGACGGCCTGCTGGCCGTGGCCCGGTTTTCGGCCGAGATCGGGGCCACCCGGCCCGAGGTGGCCGAGACCGGGGCCCTGAAATTTTCCGGGGCGGTCCATCCCCTGCTGTTCTGGCGGGGGCAGTCCGGCGGGCCGCCGGCCCAGGCCATCGACCTGATCATGGACGAGGACGTGTCCGGCCTGATCCTGTCCGGGGCCAACGCCGGAGGCAAGACGGCGGCCCTCAAGACCCTGGGCCTGCTGACCCTGATGGTCCAGGCCGGCTTGCCCCTGCCGGCGGCCGAGGGCTCGCGGGTGGTCGTTTTCCGGGAGGTCCTGGTCGCCGGGGACGAGGCCCAGGACCTCTCGGGCGACAAGTCCACCTTTTCGGCCCACGTCCAGCGACTGGGGCAGGTCCTGGACACGGCCGGCCCGCGCAGCCTGGTCCTGCTGGACGAGCTGGGGGCCGGGACCGATCCCTCGGAGGCGGCGGCCCTGGGCATGGCCGTCCTGGACGAGCTTCTGGCCCGGGGGAGCCGGGTGGTGGTCACCACCCACCTCCACCTGCTCAAGGCCTACGCCGCCCAGCACGAGGGGGTGGTCAACGTCAGTGTCGGCCGGGACGAGGTCTCGGGCCGGCCGTCGTTCACCCTGCGCTACGGCCTGCCCGGGCTGAGCAACGCCCTGGTCGTGGCCGCCGAGGTCGGCCTGTCGCCGGACCTGGTCGAGCGGGCAAGAGAATATCTGCCCGAGGGCGAGACGGCCACCTGGCGGCTGATCGCCGGTCTCGAAGAGAAAAGGGCGGCCCTGGAGATCGACCTGGGTAGGGTTCAAAAAACTCGGGCCGAGGCCGAGGAAGAACGCGGCAAGTGGCGCCGGGTGCGGGCCAAGCTGGCCGAGGCCAGGACGAAAATCCTGGACCGGGAGCGGACCCGGGCCCGCCGGGCGGTGACCGAGGCCCAGACCGAACTGCGGCGACTCCTCAAGGACGTCAAGGAGACCGCCGCGCCGTCCGCGGCGGACCAGGCGGCGGCCAGACGCGACCTGGGCGCGGTCGAGCGCCGGGTCGAGGCGGCCCTGAGGCCGCCGGCAGTTCGGACCCCGGCCGGGACCGGGCTGAGCCGGGGCAGCGCCGGCGACCAGGTTTTTGTCCCCCGGCTGGGTCAGGAGGGCATCCTGCTCGAGAATTTGGTCGGACAGGACCGGGTCGAGGTCCTCATCGACCGGGTCAAGGTCAACCTGCCCGCGGCCGATCTCCAGGCGGCCTCGAGGCGCACCCGTGTTCCGGCCCGGACCGGGGCGACCTGGGTGGCCCGGCCGCCGGCCCGGCCCGAGCTGAACCTGATCGGCCGCCGGGTGGACGAGGCCCTGAGCCTGGTGGACCGCCACCTGGACGAGGCCGTGCTGTCGGGTCTGACCCGGGTCGAGATCATCCACGGCGTGGGCACCGGGGCCCTGCGCCGGGCCATACACGAGCACCTGGCCGAACTCCCGGGGATCAAGTCGTTCGATACCGCCCGGTCCCGGCCCGGCGGGCTGGGGGTTACCGTGGTCGATCTGGAATAAAAATAGGTCATTACGGTGGAAAGGGGGCGCGGCCTGAGATATGTTTATCCATGATCCGGCCGGGGATTGATTTTTGTCCAAGGTGCGGGTACTATATCTTGAGCAACCTTTCCGTCCTGGTCCCAATATATTGAGGGGGGCCGGGACGGAGGGGGGCGGGAGCAGGAGCCGAGGTGGGCTTCATCCCTGAGGCGGACATCGATCGGGTGCGGCAGGCGGCGGACATCGTGTCGGTCGTTTCGGAGCACATCGCCCTGAAACAGGCCGGCCGGCGTTTCGTCGGATTATGCCCGTTTCACGGCGACAGCAAGCCCTCGTTCACGGTGGATCCGGCGCGCCAGAGCTGGTACTGCTTCGGGTGCCACGAGGGCGGCAACGTCTTCACCTTTACGACCCGGATGACCAACCTGACCTTTCCCGAGGCGGTCCGGGAGCTGGCCGGCCGGTTCGGGGTGCGGATCGCCGAGCGGGCCGCGGACCGGGGCGAGGACGGGCGCCGTGACGAGATATTCCGGATCAACGAGGCCGGGGCCCGGTTCTACGAACGGGTCCTGTGGGGTAAGCGGGGCGGACCCGGCCGGGCCTATCTGGAGAAACGGGGCCTGAGCCGGACCACGGCCGAGCAATTCCGGCTGGGGCTGGCCTTGCCCGGCTGGGATCACCTGGCCGGACACCTGGCCCGGGAGGGGCTCGATCCCGGACCGGCGGCCGCGGCGGGCCTGTTGCGCTCCAAGCGCCCGGGGCGCTTTTACGATTTGTTCAGGAACCGGCTGATGTTTCCCATCCGGGACGCCCGGGGCCGGGTGGCGGGCTTCGGCGGGCGGACCCTGGGCGACGACGAGGCCAAGTACATCAACTCGCCCGAGTCGCCGGTGTTCGACAAGAAGAGCACCCTGTACGGCCTGGACGTGACCCGGGAGGCGATCGTGTCCGGGGGGCGGGCGATCGTGGTCGAGGGCTATCTGGATCTGCTGTCGCTGTATGAGGCCGGCGTGCAGCCGGTGGCGACGCCCATGGGCACGGCCCTGACCCGGGGGCACGTCCGCCGCCTGAAGGCGATCTGCCGGGAGGTGTTCCTGGTCTTTGACGGCGACGCGGCCGGGGTCAAGGCCGCCCTGCGGAGCCTGCCGCTCTTTTTGAGCGAGGGCGCGCCGGCCCGGGTGGTCCTCCTGCCCGGGGGCGAGGACCCGGACAGCTTTGTCCGGGACAAAGGCGCGGCGGCCTTCCTGGAACTGGTGGACCAGGCGCCGCTGATGATCGACTTCGCCATTGACCGGGTGGTGACCGAGTGCGACGGCACCAAGGCCGGCCGGGCCGAGGCCGTGGCCCGGATGCGGCCGCTGCTGCGGGCGGTGACCGATCCGGTGGAGCGGTCCCTCCACCTCCGGGATTTGGCGATCAGGCTGGCCCTGGACGAGGAGGCCGTCGTCCGGGCAATGGCCCGGGGCGAGGGCCCCTGGGATACGGACCGGGCCGAGCGGACCCGTCCGGGCGAGGGGCGGGAACACACCATCGCCCCGCCCCTGCAGGACGTCCTGGCCCTGGCCCTGTCCGATCCCGCGGCCCGGACCAGGCTGATCGAGTCCGGGGGCCTGAGGGACCTGGCCGGGGAGGGCTGGCTGGAGGGGCTGGTGACGGCCATCGAGGCCCTGGACGAGGTGGACGGGGCCGTCTGGCCGGCCGACCTGTACAGCCGCCTGGCCGACCCCGAGCTTCAGGCCTGGGTAAGTGTTTTGGATCGGCGTTCGGTGCGCGAGCCCGAACGCCTGATCGACGACCTGGTCAAGGCCGGACGGGTTCGACGAGTCCGGGCCGAGCTGGCCAGGCTGAAGGAAGAGATGAAGACCGCCCGGGCCGCCGGGGACCTGGAACGCGAGTCCGAGGCTCTGGCCCGAGCGCGGTTGCTGCAACGTCAACTCAACAATCCTCGTGAGGCGCATGTATGAGCTCCAACGAGCAATCCGAAGAACTGAAACGTCTGATCGACCTGGGCAAGGAGCGTGGTTATCTGACCTACTCTCAGGTGAGCGCGGTCTTTTCGCCCGAAAGTGACACCACCGAGCGGATTGACGAGCTGATGGCCCTGTTCGACGACATGGACATCCGGATCGTCGAGGAATCCGAGGACGACAAGGTCGAGAGCTGGGCCCGGGCCTCCAAGGAGAACCGCGAGGAACAGGCCGAGCCGGTTGACCTGGGAGGCAAGGTCGCCGACCCGGTGAAGATGTACTTGCGGGAAATGGGCATGGTCTCGCTGCTGACGCGCGAGGGCGAGGTCGAGATCGCCAAGCGGATCGAGGCCGGAGAGAAGGAGGCCCTCCGGGCCATTTTCGAGTCCCACCTGGGCGTCCGCTACTTTTTCGATCTGGGCCGCAAGATCGAGGAATCGGCCATCCGGATCAAGGACATCATCCGCGACGTGGACGACGAGGACGCCCCGAGCGACGTCCAGCGGTACCAGAGCGATTTCATGACCCTGCTGACCGAGGTCAAGAAGATCGAGGCCGAGAACCGGCGTCTGTACCGGGACCTCAAGCAGAAGAAGCTGACCAAGTACCAGCGGGAAAAGGTCCGCCACCAGATCAAGCAAAACCGGCAGGCCATCGTGGACCGCCTGTGCGAGGTGCGTCTCGAAAAGCGCCAGTTCGACAACCTGATCTCGACCTTCAAGCGTCACTTCAGGCGGATCAACGTCTGCCGCCGCAAGATCGACGCCTGCTGCTCCCAGGCCGGGGTGGCCGAGTACCGGCGCCTGGAGGCCCTGGGCGAGAAGCTCAAGAAGGGGACCGAGCAGCAGGTCAAGGGCATCCTCAAACGCAAGGGCGGCATGAGCCTGCGCAACCTGACCGGCCTGATCACCCGGGCCCGCAAGGCCCGCGAGGAACTGAAGCGGATCGAGGAAGACTCCCGGATGAGCCTGTCCGACCTGGAGCACCTCATGATCCGGGTGGGCGTGGGCGAGGCCAAGAGCAAACAGGCCAAGACCGAACTGGTCGAGGCCAACCTGCGCCTGGTGGTGTCCATCGCCAAGAAGTACACCAACCGCGGCTTGCAGTTCCTGGACCTGATCCAGGAGGGGAACATCGGCCTGATGAAGGCCGTCGAGAAGTTCGAGTATCAGCGGGGTTACAAGTTCTCGACCTACGCCACCTGGTGGATCCGCCAGGCCATCACCCGGGCCATCGCCGACCAGGCCCGGACCATCCGCATCCCGGTCCACATGATCGAGACCATCAACAAGCTGATCCGGACCTCGCGCTACCTGGTCCAGGAGTACGGCCGGGAGCCGACCCCCGAGGAGATCGCCGAGAAGATGGAGTTTCCCCTGGAAAAGGTCCGCAAGGTCCTCAAGATCGCCAAGGAGCCCATCTCCCTCGAGACCCCCATCGGCGAGGAGGAGGACAGCCACCTGGGCGACTTCATCGAGGACAAGAAGGTGGTCAGTCCGGCCGACGCGGTCATCAGCCTCAACCTGAGCGAGCAGACCCGCAAGGTCCTGGCCACGCTGACCCCCCGGGAGGAAAAGGTCCTCCGGATGCGCTTCGGCATCGGCGAGAAGGCCGATCACACCCTGGAGGAGGTCGGCCGGGACTTCGACGTCACCCGGGAGCGGATCAGGCAGATCGAGGCCAAGGCCCTGCGCAAGCTGCGGCATCCGTCCCGGTCGAAGCGGTTGCGGGCCTTTGTCGAATAATGATCCGGCGGCGCCTATGAACTGAGATTTGACTTGCCAGGCGGCGGGGCCTGTCCTATGTTAAAGGGATGCGACGGGCCCATAGCTCAGTTGGTAGAGCCGCCGGCTCATAACCGGCAGGTCCCTGGTTCGAGGCCAGGTGGGCCCACATCATTACCCGGCCGCCGCGGGGCGGCCGGCCAGGGGTGAGGGAACCGGCGTCGGGTATATGCGGAATCAATCCCCGGCGCCTCGAGGTGACAAACCATGGTTTGGAAAATGACACCGGGGCGACACCACGGCCTTGCACTTCGGGCGGCCAAGGTGAAGCGGAGGGCGGAACCCGAATGGGTTGCGCCCTTCGCCTGTTTAGAGACCGGCCGATGACCGACGCCCGGCCGGTCCCCCTGTCCCGGGTCCTGGACCTGGTGGCCGAGACGGCCCCGCCGGCCTTGGCCGAATCCTGGGACCGGGTGGGGCTGATGGTCGGCGCCCCGGACTGGCCGGTCCACCGGGCCCTGGTCGGCCTGGAACTGACCGTTGATCTGCTGGACCGGGCCGGGCGTCTCGGGGCCGACCTGATCCTGGTCCATCATCCGCCGCTCTTCCGACCCCTGACCGCCCTGGACCCCGGCCGGCCCGAGGCGGCCCTGGCCCTGCGGGCCTATGACGAGCGGCGGGGGGTGATCGCCGCCCACACCAATCTGGACGCGGCCCGGGGCGGGGTCAACGACGCCTTGGCCGATCTGCTGGGTCTGACCGGAACCCGGGCCCTGCGGCCGGCCCTGGGTTCGGCCTGGCGCAAGCTGGTCGTGTTTGTCCCGGTGGGCTATCAGGACCGGGTGTTCGAGGCCCTGGTCTCGGCCGGGGCGGGCCGGATCGGGGATTACACCGGCTGCTCGTGGCAGTCCCGGGGCGAGGGGACCTTCCGGCCCGGGGAGTTTTCCAGGCCCTTCATCGGCCAGGGGGCGGTCCCCCAGCGGGCGGCCGAGGTCAGGCTCGAGGTCCTGGTGCCGGCCGATCGGCTGGGCCGGATAGCGACCGCCCTGATCGCGGCCCACCCCTACGAGGAGCCGGCCTTTGACGTCTATCCCCTGGAGCGGACCGGCGGCCCCGAGGGTCCGGGCCGGGTGGGCGACCTGTCGCCGCCGGCGGCCTTTGACGATTTTATCGACCTGGTCAAGGACCGGCTGGGGGCGCCAATGATCCAGGTGGCCAACGCCCGGGCGTCGGCCGTCGAACGGGTGGCCGTCTGCGGCGGGTCCGGCGGGGACCTGGCCGCCGAGGCCCTGGCCGCCGAGGCCGATGTCCTTGTCACCGGCGAGGCGGGCCATCACCTGGCCCGCGATCTCGAGGGGACCGATCTCGGTCTGCTGGTGGTCGGTCATTTTTACTCGGAAAGACCGGTGGTGCCGGTCTGGACGAAAAACCTGGCCGCGGGCGCCGGGCGGAGAGGCTGGTCGTTGGAATTTGTGGGCGACGACGACCAGTCCCCGGCGTTCGCGTTTCGCTAGCCCGCGTGGGAGGTGGACTTTGCTGGAACAAATCAAACTGCTGGTCGAACTGCAGCGGATCGACACCGAGCGGCTCGACCTGGAGCGGGAGGCGGCGGAAGGACCGGCCCGGATCGCCGCCCTCGAGGCCGACTGGGCGGCCCTGGTCAAGGACAGCGAAACGGCCGAGGCCGCCCTGGAACCGCTGAGGCAACAGCACCGGGAACTGGAGGCCACCGTCGAGGCCAACCAGGCCAAGATGAAGCGGAGCCAGTCCCGATTGCCCATGATCAAGACCAACAAGGAGTACCGGGCCTCGCTCAAGGAGGTGGACGACCTCAAGCGGATGAACTTCGAACTCGAGGACGAGATCCTCGAGTTGCTGGAACGGCTCGAGACCCTCGAGGCCGAGCAGGTCGAGCGGCGTAAAAGACTCGACGAGATCAAGACCGAGCTGGACGAGAACCGCCAGGCCATCCTGGACCGGGTGGCCCAGTGCCGGGCCCGGATCGGGGAGCTGGAGGCCGAGCGGGAAAAGGTCCGGGCGGCCATTGACCTGGAAACCCTGGACCAGTACGACCATGTCGCCCATGCCCGGGGCGGCCTGGCCGTGGCCGCGATTCGCGGCGGGACCTGCCAGGCCTGCTTCATGAATTTGACGCCCCACCAGTACCAGATCCTGCAGCACATGGACCGCCTGATGACCTGCCCCAGTTGCCACCGCCTGATCTACTGGGGCGATCACGAGGCTCTATCGCCGCCCGAGGCCTCCGAGCCGGTCGCGACCCAGGCCGGGGAAGCCGTCTCTTGAACCCGGCCGACGTCCTGAAGTTTTTGGGGGAAACCCTGAGCGTGGCCCGGACGCGGGAGCGTTTTCCGGAACTCAGCGAGGCCGCCCTGCGGGATTTGTTGTACAGGGCGGCCGCCGGGATATCAGACCCGGACGACGACCCCGGTCCCAGGGCCAAGCCCGGCCGGGGCCTGACCCTGTTCACCGACGGGGCCAGCCGGGGCAATCCCGGTCCGGCCGGGGCCGGGGCCCTGATCGCGGACGAGACCGGGCGCGAGATAGCCCGGGCCAAGCGATTCCTGGGCCGGATGACCAACAATCAGGCCGAGTACCAGGCCCTGCTGCTGGGCCTGGATCTGGCCGGCAAGCTGGCGCCGGCCCACCTGGGGATCAGGCTGGACTCGGAGCTGGTGGTCAAGCAGCTTCGGGGCGAGTACCGGGTCAAGGACCCTAACCTGGCGGCCCTGTTCGCCCGGGTCAGGGACAAGTTGAACGCCCTGGCGGGTTATGATATTTTACATATCGGGCGGGAACTGAACGCCGAGGCCGACCGGCTGGCCAACCAGGCCATTGACGAGGCCAAGTAACGTAGATCGCTTTTGGCCCGGCCGGTGGTGAAGATAAATTTGGGGTGTTGGAGCCGGTGAGGCGATCGCCGGTCTCTTGTGAGACGGGAGGAAAGTCCGGGCTCCACAGGGCAGGGTGCTGGTTAACGGCCAGCGGGGGCGACCCCGGGAAAGTGCCACAGAAAACAGACCGCCTCCGGGTCGGCGCTGATTACGCGTCGGTCACGGGGGTAAGGGTGAAACGGTGAGGTAAGAGCTCACCAGCGCGTCCGGTGACGGGCGCGGCTAGGTAAACCCCACCCGGAGCAAGACCACATAGGGGAGCGTTTACGGACGGCCCGTCCGATCCGACGCAAGTCGGGCGCTTCCGGGTAGGTCGCTGGAGGCGCGGGGCAACCCGCGTCCTAGATGAATGATCGCCGCCCCGGTGTCGGGCGACCGCGCCGGGGACACAGAACCCGGCTTACGGCCGGCTCCAACACCTTTTGTCCCCCTTTCCGGGGCCCCGGGAGTTGCGGGGCGCCGGTTTTGTCATTTGGGAGTCTGGTGAAGACAACGGTCATCATCCCGGCCGCCGGGGCGGGCCTTCGGGCCGGCGGGGCGACGCCCAAGCAGTGGACGGCCGTCGCCGGCCGGCCCCTGGTGGTCCACACCCTGGCCCGGCTGGCCGCCTGCGGGGCGGTGAACCGGATCGTCCTGGTGGTCGATGACGTGGACCGGGCCGAGCGCCTTCTGGCGCCCTGGGCCCCGGCCAAGCTGGGGCCGGTCGTCCGCGGCGGCGAGCGTCGTCAGGACTCGGTCAGGGCCGGGCTGGCGGCCGTGGGGGACGCGGAATTAGTGGCGGTTCACGACGCGGCCCGGCCCCTGGTCAGCCCGGACCTGGTGGGCCGGGTGATCCGGGTCGCCGAAAGGACCGGGGCGGCCGCGGCCGCACTGCCGGTCGAGGACACCCTGAAACAGGGCGACGAATCGGGCCTGATCCAGGGCACGGTGGACCGGGCCGGTCTGTGGCGGGTCCAGACCCCCCAGGTCTTTCGGGCCGATTGGCTGACCCTGGCCCACGAGCGGGCCGACCGGGAGGGCTGGCAGGTGACCGATGACGCGGCCCTGATCGAGCGGCTGGGCCACCCGGTCAGTCTGGTGCCGGGCGAGGCGTCTAATTTCAAGGTGACCACGGCCGACGACCTGGCGCTGGCCCGCCGTCTGCTGGCCGGAAACGTCCGGGTGGGCCACGGCTTTGACGTCCATTGCCTGGCCCCGGGCCGGCGCCTGGTCCTGGCCGGGGTCGAGGTCCCGTTCGATCGCGGCCTGGTGGGTCACTCGGACGCGGACGTGATGACCCACGCCGTGTGCGACGCCGTACTCGGGGCGGTGGGGGCCGGGGACATCGGCCGGCACTTCCCGGACACGGACGAGCGCTGGCAGGACGCCGACAGCTTGGACCTCTTGGCCCGGGTCATGAAAATCGCCGCCGGGCGCGGCTGCCGGCCGGTCCAGGTGGACGTCACCCTTCTGGCCCAGGCCCCCAAGATCGCCCCCTTTGTCGAGGACATGCGGGCCAACCTGGCCCGGGTCCTGGGCCTGCCCGCGGCCGAGGTCAGCATCAAGGCCACGACCACCGAGGGCCTTGGCATCATCGGCCGCGGTGAGGGCATGGCCGCCCTGGCCGTGGCCGTGTGTCAGGAGGTGGCGTGAGTACCCGGGTGCGCGTCAGGTTCGCCCCGTCGCCCACCGGGCGGCTGCACGTGGGCAACGCCCGGACGGCGGTGTTCAACTACCTGTTCGCCCGGGCCCGCGGCGGGACACTGGTCCTCCGGATCGAGGACACCGACGCCGCCCGGTCCACGGCCGAGTTTCGGGACGAACAGATGGACGATCTGCGCTGGCTGGGCGTGGCCTGGGACGAAGGCCCGGACGAGGGCGGCGACTTCGGGCCCTATCTCCAGTCGGCCCGGCTGGATTTGTATCAGGACCATGTCAAACGCCTGACCGAGGCCGGCCTGACCTTCAAGTGCTATTGCACTGACGAGGAACTGGAGGCCGACCGCCGGTATCTGTTGACCCGGAAGCTGCCGCCGCGCTACGTGGGCCGCTGCCGGGACCTGAGCCCGGCCGAGCAGCGTCAAAAAGAGGCCGAGGGGCGGCCGGCGGCGATCCGGTTCCGGGTCCCGGACCAGGGCCTGTCCTTCACTGATCTCATCCGGGGAGAGGTCGCGTGGCCGTCCGGGACCGCGGGCGACTTCGTGCTCCTGAGGGCCGACGGCACGCCGACCTACACCCTGGCCGCGGTCGTGGACGACGCCCTGATGGAGATCAGCCACGTCATCCGGGGCGAGGACCATCTGACCAACACCGCCCGCCAGCTCTTGTTATATAAAACCCTGGGCTACGCCCCGCCGGTCTTTGCCCATCACTCGCTGCTGGTCGGGCCGGACCGTCAGAAACTTTCGAAACGCCACGGGGCGACCTCGGTCCGGGAGTTCCGGGAGACCGGCGTGCTGCCTGAGGCATTGACGAACTACCTTTGCTTTCTGGGCGGCGGCCTTGCGGGCGGCGAGTTTTTCGTGCCGGAAGACCTGGCCCGGGCCTGGGATCTTTCCCGGACGGGAAAGTCGGCGGCCGTGTTCGACCTGAAAAAGCTGGAATGGTTCAACCTGGAGCATCTGCGGCGGATGTCGCCGGCCCGGCTGACCGACCGGCTCGAGGATGGGTGGCGGGCGGCCGGTTATTTTCGTTCCAGAAAAATACCACGTCACGAAATGGAGGCCGTTGGCGCCGCGATCTCGCCCATGATCGAGTCCCTGGCCGACGGGGTCGAGCTGGCCGCGCCCTTTTTCCTGGCCCCGTCATCGGTCAAGGTCCCGCCCGAATCGAGGGGCGTGTTCGAGGCCCTGGCCCGAGACCTGGACCGGGTCTCGGCCTTGACTCCCGAGGAGGCCAAGGCCATGATCCTGCAGGCGGGCCAGGCGTCCGGGCTCAAGGGCCGGGCCCTGTTCCACCCCCTTCGCCTGGCCCTGACCGGACAGGAGCGCGGTTGCGAGCTGGATCGGTTTCTGAGCGTTATCGGACCGGCCGAGGGCCGCCGCCGTCTGGCGGCCGTTTCATTCGAGGAGTGATTCATGTCATTGCGGGTGTACAACACCTTGACGCGCCGCAAGGAGGACTTCGAGCCCGAACACCCGCCGCGGGTGGGGATGTACGTCTGCGGTCCGACGGTCTATGACCACGCCCACATCGGGCACGCCCGGGCCAACGTGGTCTTTGACGTCATCGTCCGGTATCTGCGCTGGCTGGGCTACCAGGTGACCTACGTCCGCAACTTCACCGACGTAGATGACAAGATCATCGCCCGGGCCGCCGAGCGGGGGGTCGATCCGGCCCCCCTGGCCGAGGAGTTCATCGCCTCGTTTACCGAGGACATGACCGCCCTGGGACTGCTGACGCCCGACGTCCAGCCCAGGTGCACCGAGCACATGGCCGACATCATCGCCCTGGTCCAGCGGTTGGTGGACCGCGGGGCGGCCTACGTGGTCGGCGGGGACGTCTATTTCTCGGTCAAGAAATTCCCGGACTACGGGACCCTGTCCCACCGGGACATCGAGCAGCTCCAGTCCGGGGCCCGGGTCGAGGTGGACGAGGCCAAGCACGACCCCCTAGACTTCGCCCTGTGGAAGGCGGCCAAGCCGGGCGAGCCTACCTGGGATTCGCCCTGGGGCCCGGGCCGGCCGGGCTGGCACATCGAGTGCTCGGCCATGAGCGCCAAGCACCTGGGCCGGTCCTTTGACGTGCACGGCGGCGGGGCGGACCTGGCCTTTCCCCACCACGAAAACGAACGGGCCCAGGCCGAGGCGGCCTTTGGCCAAAGGTTTGTCAAGTACTGGATCCACAATGGGTTCGTCCGGGTCAACCAGGAGAAGATGTCCAAGTCTCTGCAAAACTTCTCGACCGTCAAGGAGATCCTGGCCAAGTGGCCGGCCGAGGCCCTGCGGCTCTTTCTGATCGGCCAGCACTACCGCTCGCCCCTGGACTTCTCGGACGCGGCCCTGGACGAGGCCCGGCGCGGTCTGATCCGGCTCTACCGGGGAATGCTCAACCTGAACCGGGCCATCGACCTCGGTCCGGCCGAGGGCGGCGACGCCCCGGACGACCGGCTTAAAATTTCCGTGCTGGAGTTCATCGACCACTTTGCCGCGGCCATGAACGACGACTTCAACACGGCCAAGGCCCTGGGCCTGATCTTCGGCCTGATCCGGACGTTGAACGCCGCCTGCGAGCTGCGGACCGAGCCGGCCGGGGCCGAGCTGCACGGTCTGCTGGCCATGGCCCAAGAGCGGCTGGCCGAGGCCGGCGGGGTGCTGGGCCTTCTGGGGGCCGATCCGGCCGATTTCCTGCAGACCACCAAGGACGATCTGGCCGGGGACCTGGACGCCGCGGCCGTGGAGGACCTGATCGTTGCCCGCCAGGCGGCCCGGCAGAACAAGGACTGGGCCGCGGCCGACGCCATCCGGGACAAGCTGACCGGCATGGGCGTGGTCCTGGAGGACACGCCGGAGGGGACCCGGTGGCGCCCGGCGTAGATCTGGCCCCTCACCTGGCCCCGCCCCGGGAGTCCCGGTCATTCGGGCTGGTCTCCGAGTTCTCCCCCCAGGGCGATCAGCCCCGGGCCATCGAGGAACTGGTCGCCGGACTCGAGGCCGGGATAAAGCAGCAGGTCCTCCTGGGCGTCACCGGCTCGGGCAAGACCTTTACCATGGCCAATGTCATCGCCCGCCTCAACCTGCCGACCCTGGTCCTGGCCCCCAACAAGACCCTGGCCGCCCAGCTCTACGGCGAATTCAAGCGCCTCTTCCCGGACAACGCGGTCGAGTATTTCGTGTCCTATTACGACTACTACCAGCCCGAGGCCTACATCCCGGCCAGTGACACCTATATCGAGAAGGATTCAGACGTCAACGAGGAGATCGACCAGATGCGTCACGCCGCCACCCGGGCCCTGCTCAGCCGGGACGACGTGATCATCGTCGCCTCGGTGTCCTGCATCTACGGCCTGGGCTCGCCCGAGGCCTACTACGGCCTGCTGCTGTACGTCGAGCCGGGGATGACCATCGGCCGCGAGGCGGTCCTGCGCAAGCTGATCGAGATCCAGTACGAGCGCAACGACCTGGACTTTCACCGGGGGACCTTCCGGGTCCGGGGAGACGTGGTCGAGGTCTTCCCGGCCTACGAGGAGGACCGGGCCGTCCGGATCACCTTTTTCGGCGACGAGATCGACGGCCTGTACGAGATCGATCCCCTGCGGGGCAAGGTCTTGCGTAATTTGACCCGGCTGACCGTGTTCCCGGCCAGCCACTACGTCTCGACCCGCGACGACCAGAAGGGGATGATCGCCGAGATTTTAAGCGAGATGGTGGAACGGCGCGACTGGTTCCTGTCCCAGAAGAAATACCTGGAGGCCCAGCGGGTCGAGGAGCGGGCCCGGTTCGACATGGAGATGCTCCAGGAACTGGGCTATTGCAGCGGCATCGAGAACTACTCGCGCTATCTCACCGGCCGGGCCCCGGGCCAGCCGCCGCCCTGCCTGCTGGACTATTTTCCGAAAAACTGGCTGTTGCTGATCGACGAGTCCCACATCAGCATCCCCCAGGTCCGGGGGATGTTCAACGGCGACCGGTCCCGCAAGCAGACCCTCGTGCAATACGGCTTCCGCCTGCCCTCGGCCCTGGACAACCGGCCCCTCAACTTCGACGAGTTCCGGGCCATGCTGGACCGGGTGATCTACGTCTCGGCCACCCCGGCCGACTACGAGCTCGAGGTCTGCGGCGGGGTGGCCGTGGAGCAGGTCATCCGGCCCACCGGTCTGATGGACCCCGAGATGGAGGTCCGTCCGGCCTCGAACCAGGTCGATGACCTGCTGGGGGAGATCCGCGAGCGGGTCGAGCGGGGCGAGCGGGTCCTGGTGACGACCCTGACCAAGCGGATGGCCGAGGACCTGACCGAGTATTACCTGGGCCTGGACCTCAAGGTCCGCTACCTGCACTCGGACATCAAGACCATCGAGCGGGTCGAGATCATCCGCGATCTGCGGCAGGGGGTCTTCGACGTCCTGATCGGGATCAACCTGCTCCGGGAGGGCCTGGATCTGCCCGAGGTCAGCCTGGTGGCCATCCTGGACGCGGACAAGGAGGGCTTCCTCCGCTCGACCCGGTCCCTGATCCAGACCACGGGCCGGGCGGCCCGCAACGTCTTCGGCCGGGTCATCCTCTACGCGGACCGGGTCACCGAATCCATGTGGCGGGCCCTGGACGAGACCGAGCGCCGCCGCACCCTCCAGGCCGAGTTCAACCAGGAGCACGGCATCACCCCGGCCTCGATCGTCAAGAACATCGAGGACGTCCTGGGCTCGATCTACGAGGCCGATTACGTCACCGTCCCCAGGGTGGCCGAGCCGGGCGCCGAGTATCTCGCATTGGACGACATCGCCCCTCTGATCAGGCGCCTGACGGCCGAGATGAAGCGGGCCGCGGACGACCTGGAGTTCGAGACGGCGGCCGAGCTGCGCGACCGCATCCGGGACCTGAAGCAGCGCGAGCTGAGCCTGAGGTGAGCCGTGGGCGCTGACCTCAAGGCCAAGGCCGATCGCCTCCCCCGGGAGCCGGGGGTGTATCTGTTTTTAGGCCGGGGCGGCCGGGTGCTCTACGTGGGCAAGGCCAAGGACCTCCGGGCCCGGATCGGGGCCTATTTCGGCTCCGGCCCGGAGGACGCTCCCAAGACCCGGGCCATGCTCGCCCGGGCGGTTGACCTGGATTTCATGGTCACCGCCACCGAAAAGGAGGCCCTGATCCTCGAGGCCGAACTGATCCGCCAGCACCGGCCCCGGTACAACGTCGATCTGAGGGACGACAAGCGATATCCGGCCCTGCGACTGGCCACGGATCAGCCCTACCCGAACCTGGTCATCGTCCGGCGGCGGCTCAAGGACGGGGCCCAATACTTCGGCCCCTTTGCCTCGGCCGGGGCGGTCCGGCAGACCCTGGCCCTGGTCCACCAGGTCTTTCCGCTGAGGCAGTGCCGCCAGCGGTCGATCCCTCAGCGGGACCGGCCCTGCCTCAACTATCAGATGCGGCGCTGTCTGGCCCCCTGTCAGGGTTACATCAGCCCCGAGGATTACGGCGAGCTGGTCCGCCAGGTCGAGCTGTTTTTGACCGGACGGAGCCGGGAACTGGAGGAAAAACTCGAGGCCGAGATGCAACGGGCCGCGGCCGAGGAGCGCTTCGAGGACGCCGCCGTCTGCCGGGACCGGCTGTTCGCGGTACGGAAGACCCTCGAAAAACAGCGGATCGTCAATGGCTTCGTCGATCGGGACGTCATCGGCCTGCACGAGACCGAGGCCGGGACCGCGGTCTGTTTGATGATGATCCGCCACGGCGTGGTCCGGGGCGGCCGAAATTTTTGGTTCGCCCGGCCCGAGGCCGCCCCGGGCGAGATCCTGTCCCATTTCATCCGGCAGTATTACCCCGGGCCCGGGGACCTGCCGCCCGAGATCACCACCAGCCACCCCGTGGACGACGCCGACCTGATCGCCCAGTGGCTGTCCGAACTGGCCGGCCGGCGGGTGGCCCTGAGCGTGCCCCAGCGGGGGGACAAGAAGCGTCTGGTCGAGATGGCCGTCAAGAACGCGGCCTCGCACCGCCCGGCCGGGGACGACCCCGAGGCGGTCCTGGCCGGCCTGGAATCGAAACTGGGCCTGGACCGGCCGCCGGAGCGGATCGAGGCCGTGGACGTCTCGCACCTGGGCGGGGTGCTGACCGTGGGGTCGGTGGTCACCTTTGTCCAGGGCCGGCCCCTCAAGTCGGCCTACCGCCGCCTGCGCCTGGGGGGCGAGGGGCCGCCCGACGACTACGAGTCCATGTACCGGGTCCTGAGCCGCCGCCTGGCCCACGAGCCCCTGCCGGACCTGGTGCTGGTGGACGGCGGCAAGGGCCAGCTCAACGTGGCCCGGCGCGTGCTGCGGGAGCTGGCCCTCGAGGACCGGGTGGCCACGGCGGCCCTGGCCAAGGACCGGACCGGGGGACCGGATCGGGTCTTCATCCCCGGGCGCAAGGACCATCTGAATCTGAAACCCGACGACCAGGGATTGCGATTGCTGGCCGCTGTCCGGGACGAGGCCCATCGGTTCGCCGTGTCCTATCACCGGCTGCTCCGGCGCAAGGCGGCCACCCGGTCCATCCTGGACGAGGTCCCGGGACTGGGACCCCGGCGCCGGTCGGCCCTGCTGAAGCACTTCGGGTCCCTGGCCAGGATCAAGGCGGCCGGCCCCGAGGAACTGGGCGCGGTGCCGGGCATGACCAAGACCGCGGCCGTGACCCTGGCCTCGTTTCTGGCCGCCCTGGAAAAGGATGGTCCGGCTTGACAACACCTGGTTCCTGAAACTAAACTTACGTTCTAGCTCGAAACTGGGGAGGGGCCATGTTCGGCCTGGGAACCACCGAAATCGTTATTATTTTGCTGATAGCCCTGCTGATCCTGGGGCCGACCGAGCTTCCCAAGGTGGCCAAGTCGCTGGGCAAGGGCGTGGCCTCCCTGCGCCGGGCCACCGAGGAACTCAAGGAGACCGTCGAGGAGGACAAGGACCTCAAGATGATCAAGGACACCTTCCAGGAGGCGGCCGACACCATCCGGGGCCAGGTCGATTACGACGAGATGTTCGACAAGGTCTTTCCCGAGGGCGATCAGCCGGAAAAGGACCTCGAGCAAGACACCGAGTCCCTCGAGGACGACGAAGTGAGCTACGACGATATCTTTCCCGACGATGAACCCGGCGAGCAGGTGGGGTCGGACGCCGCCCCGGACAAGACCGGGACCGGGACCAGCGAGAAACAGTCGTGACCGAGGAAAAGGCTGACGATAAAAACGGTCTCGACGAGCACCGGGCCCCCTTCCTGACCCACCTGGCCGAACTGCGCCGCCGGATCATCTGGAGTCTGCTAGGGGTCGTGGCCGGCTTTCTGATCTGCTGGTTCCTGCGGAACCAGATCTTCGAGATCCTGGCGGCCCCGGTGCTCAAGGTCCTGGCCAACCAGAAGATCCAGGTCCTCAAGTCCACCCAGGACCTGGGGCCCTTTCTCCAGGGGCTCCTCCAGGTGGGAGCCGGTCCCCGGCTTCAGGTCCTCCATCCGGCCGAGGCCTTTTTCGCCTTCCTCAAGGTGTCCATGCTGGGCGGGGTGGCCTTGGCCGTCCCCTTTATCTTCTACCAGATCTGGCGGTTCATCGGCCCGGGGCTGTACCGGCGCGAGCGGCGGATGGTCTGGCCCTTTGTCGTCTCGGGCACGGCCTGTTTCAGCTTCGGGGTCCTGTTCTGCTATTTCCTGGTCCTGCCCTTCGGGCTGAAGTTTCTGGCCCATTTCGGCGGCCAGTACATGGAATACCGGCCGGCGGTGTCCCCCTATCTGTCGTTCGTGGTCAGGTTGACCCTGGCCTTCGGGGTGATCTTCGAGCTGCCGGTGGTCCTGTTCTTCCTGGGCCGGATCGGCGTGGTGACCAGCAAGCAGTTATCGAAATTCCGCAGATATTTCATTGTGATGGCCTTCATTGTGGCCGCCATCCTCACCCCGCCGGACGCCTTCACCCAGATCTTGATGGCCGTGCCCCTGCTGGCCCTGTACGAGGTCAGCGTCATACTGGTCCGGGTGGCCGAGCGCAAGAAGAAGGCGGCCCAGGAAGAGGCCGAGGCTGAAGCTCAAAAATAATTCCAGCGATAAAAAGGGACCAATTTCAGCCGGGCCGCTTTTGATATGACAAAAACCCCGAGGGCCGCCTCGCCCCCGGGGTCTTTTGTGGAATGATCGACCGCTGCCCCTACTTGAGCGGCACCAGCTCCCGGTTCTTGATCGTCAGCAGCGGCAGTTGCTTGACCGCCTCGCCCTGGGCGTCGAAGCTGGTCGTGCCGGTGATCCCGGGGAAGTCCTTGAGCCCCAGCAGGCGGTTGATGACCTCCTGACGGGACCGGGGGGCCGGGGGGCGGGTCAGGACTTGACGGACGATCCGGGCCGTGTCGTAACCGTAGGCCTCGAGCACCCCCGGCGCCCGGCCGAAGGAGCGCTCGTACTGTTCGGCAAAGGATTTGATCGCCGGGTCCTCGCTCTTGGGATTGAATCCGCCGACGATGATCGTGCCCTCGAGGCTCCGGCCGGCCCGGGTCGAGACGTCGGGCGTGGCCAGGAGATTGGTCCCCATGATCCGGACGTTTTCCACGCCGTAGTAGGTCAACTGGGGCCCGATCAGGGCCACCCGGTTCAGGATGTCCGGGATGAACAGGGCCTGAAAATCGGTCCCTCCGCCCGACTTGAGCCGCCGGATGACATTGCCGAAATCGGATTGATTGACGTTGTACTTCTCCGCGGCGCGGACCTGTCCCCCCCGGCGTTTGACCTCCTCCCAGAAGACCTTCATCATGTTCCGGCCGTAAGCGTTGTCCGGGTAGAGGATGGCGAACCGGGTCATCCGCAGCCGGCCCATGGCGTAATCCAGCAGGGCCTTGACCACCACCTGACCGGACAGGAAGTGGCGAAAGACGTCCTTGCCCACCTGGGTCACCTGGGGCTGCTGGGACATGACGATGATCGGCACGCCCAGTTCCTGGGCCTTCTTGGCCGCGGCCAGGGCGCAGGAGGAGAGCATGGGCCCGATGATCACCGACACCTGATGGTTCTTGACCAGGTCCTCGACCATCTTGGCCGCGGTATTGGGATCGCCCCGCGAGTCGCGGATGACCAGGTTCAGGCCGCTGGCGCCGGACCCGCCCCCGCCCAATACGCCCAGGGCCATGGTGATGGCCTTGAGCACCCGGTGCCCGAAGGGGCCGGGCCGCCCGGACAGGGGCAGGATGGCCCCCACGGTGTTGATCTTGACCTGGGCCATGGTCTTGGCCTGGGCCATCAGCTCGCGGGCCTCGGCCGCCAGGGGGTGGCCCGGGTTCAGGGCCAGCCACCGCTCGATCAGTTGGGCCGCCCGGGGGGCGGCGTTCTCCCGGATCAGGGCCCGGGCCAGCCCCAGGGTCAGATAGGCCCGGATGTAGCCGCGGGGGGTGGTCTGGATGATGGCCTCGATCTGCTTGGACGGGGCCGAGCCCGCCGCCGACTTGAGGCCCTCCAGGGCGGCCGCCCGGAGCTGGCCGGATTCGTTCCGGATGATCCAGAGGTAGTTGGCCACCGCCGCGCCGTAGGCCCCGGTCCTCTCGGCGCACTTGGCCAGCAGGAAACGGTACTGGACGATCAGCACCCGCTCCCGCAGCCGGGACAGGCGGGCGGTCAGGACCCGCTGGGCCTGCCGGTATTTCCCGGCCTTGAACCAGGCCCGGGCCAGTTGAAAGGCGCCCTGGGGTTCCCACCGGCTGTCCGGGTAGAGCCGGACCAGGCGCGTCAAGACCCGGGTCGCTTCCTGGTAACGCTGCAGGCGGATCAGGGTCTGGCCGGCCCGGAGCAGGGCCAGCGGGGCGTTGGACCGTCCCGGCCGGTCATGCTGGTACTTGAGGAAGTAGCGGACCGCCCGCTCGAGTTCCCCCCGCCGCAGCAGGAGTTCGGCGAAGTAGAAGTGTTCCTCGCCGGCCACCTGGCGCATGGACGGTGGGCGGTTGTAGGATACGCTGACCCGGGCGCAGGCGGCGGCCAGGGTGAGCAGGGCCGCCAGGGCCGAAATCCAAACCACCAGGCGCCACATCGAGGCCGGGCGCCAGCCCCCGCCGGTCAACCGATCCGTCCTCCCCAAGATCCCGACCTCCATCCTTGTATTCGATTAAGGACGGCCCTCCGGCCCTCCGCTATCAATCGTTGATTATATACAAAGATAGCGCCCCGCCGTCCACTTAATGTGTCTAACAGCGGCCGGCCGGGGCGCCCGGGGTCTTATTTGGCCTGGTCGTCCTTGACTTCCTCGAAATCGGCGTCCACCACGTCCTCATCGGCCTTGGCCTGCTGGCCGCCGGCCTGTTGGCCCGCCCCGGCGGCCCTCTGGCCGCCGGCGGCCTGCTGCTGGGAGGCCGTCTGCTGATACAACTGCTCGGCCAGCTTGTGGGAGGCCTGATTCAGGGCCTCGCTGGAGCGCTTGATGGCGTCGGCGTCGTCGCCTTCCATGGCCTTTTTCAGGTCGGCGATGCCGCTTTCGACGTTGGCCCGGGTCTGGGGATCGACCTTGTCGCCCAGCTCCCGCATGGTCTTCTCGAGGCTGTAGATCTGGGAGTCGGCCTGGTTCTTGGCGTCGATCAGGCCCCGCTTTTTCTTGTCCTCCTCGGCGTGGACCTCGGCGTCGTGGATGGCCGACTTGATCTCGTCCTCGGACATGCCCGAGCTGGCCGTGATCTGGATCGACTGCTCCTTGCCCGTGCCCAGGTCCTTGGCGCTGACGTGGACGATGCCGTTGGCGTCGATGTCAAAGGTGACCTCGATCTGGGGCACGCCCCGGGGGGCGGGCGGGATGCCGACCAGCTCGAACCGGCCCAGGGTCTTGTTGTTGGCGGCCATTTCCCGCTCGCCCTGGAGGACGTGGATGCTGACCGCCGGCTGGTTGTCGGCCGCGGTGGAGAAGATCTGGCCCTTCTTGGTGGGGATGGTCGTGTTCTTGTCGATGAGACGGGTCATGACCCCGCCCAGGGTCTCGATCCCCAGGGACAGCGGGGTGACGTCCAGCAGCAGCACGTCCTTGACGTCCCCGCCCAGGACCCCGCCCTGGATGGCGGCGCCCACGGCGACCACCTCGTCGGGATTGACGCCCTTGTGGGGGTCCTGACCGAAGATGCCCTTGACCTTTTCCTGGATCCGGGGCATGCGGGTCATGCCCCCCACCAGGATGACCTCGTCGATATCACCCGCCTGCAGACCGGCGTCCTTGAGGGCGGTCCGGCAGGGGCCCTCGACCTTGTCCACCAGGTCGGCCACCAGGGCCTCGAGCTTGGCCCGGGTCAGTTTCAGGTTGAGGTGCTTGGGCCCCGAGGCGTCGGCGGTGATGAAGGGCAGGTTGATGTCGGTCTCCATGGAGGAGGACAGTTCCATCTTGGCCTTTTCGGCCGCCTCCTTGAGGCGCTGGAGGGCCATCTTGTCCTGGCGCAGATCGATGCCCTGCTCCTTGCGAAACTCGTCGGCCAGCCAGTCGATGACCCGCTGGTCAAAGTCCTCGCCGCCCAGGTGGGTGTCCCCGTTGGTGGACTTGACCTCGAACACGCCGTCGCCGATCTCCAGGATCGAGATGTCAAAGGTGCCGCCGCCCAGGTCGAACACGGCGATCTTCTCGTCCGTCTTCTTGTCCAGGCCGTAGGCCAGGGCGGCGGCGGTGGGCTCGTTGATGATCCGCTGGACGTTGAGCCCGGCGATGCGGCCGGCGTCCTTGGTGGCCTGGCGCTGGGAGTCGTTGAAGTAGGCCGGGACGGTGATGACCGCGTCGGTGATCTTTTCGCCCAGGTAGTCCTCGGCCGTGTCCCTCATCTTCTGGAGGACCATGGCGCTGATCTCGGCCGGAGAATATTTCTTGCCTTTGACATCGATGGCCGCGTCTCCGTTGTCGGCCTGGACGATCGAGTAGGGCATGATCTCGACGTCCTTCTGGACCTCGGGCGTGCCGTACTTGCGGCCGATGAGCCTTTTTACGGCGAACACGGTGTTCTGGGGATTGGTGATGGCCTGTCGCTTGGCCACCTGGCCGACCAGCCTCTCGCCCGAGCCGGTGAAGGCCACCACCGACGGCGTGGTCCGGGCCCCTTCCTGGTTGGTGATGACCTTGGGGTCCTTGCCTTCCATGACGGCCACGCAGGAATTGGTAGTTCCCAAGTCAATGCCGATTATCTTGCCCACGGCTCTCTCCCTTTTCTCATCCCGAAAATGGTTGTCCGGTCCGCCCCGCTCATCACGAATCCCCTTCGTCGGAGCCCTCGGGCCGGCGGTTGACGACGACCATGGCCGGCCGCAGCAGCCGGTCATGCAGCAGATACCCTTTCTGGGCGACGTTGACCACGGTGTTGTCCTCGGCCTGATCCGTCTCCTGGACGCTGACCGCCTCGTGCACCTTGGGGTCAAAGGTGCAGCCCAGGGCCTCGACCTCGCAGACGCCGAAACGGGCCAGGATGTCGGTCAGACCCTTGAGGGTCATCTCGACCCCTTCCTTGAGGGCGGCCTGGTTGGCGCCGGTCTCGGCGTGGTCCAGGGCCCGACGCAGGTTGTCGCTGACGATCAGCAGTTCCTTGAGCAGGGCCTCGTTGGCGTACTTGAGGTACTCGATCCGCTCCCGTTCGGCCCGCTTGCGAAAGTTGTCCAGATCGGCGCAGGCCCGCAGATATTTTTCGTAATGCTCCTCGGCCTGGCGGGAGATCTCCTCCAAGGCGGTCGCGGCCTCGGGTTGGGGGGTGGCGCTCTCGGCCGGGGGCGGGGCCTCTTCCTTGGCGGTCGCCGCCGATTCGGGCCTGTCGGCGCTGACCTTGATTTTGACCTTGGTCTTGGGATCTTTGGCCGCTGTCACCATCGCCTCCTTTCGGCTAGGTAAAGTCGCACTCCAGGCTCTGGCTGACCAGCTTGGCCGTGAAATCGACCAGCGGGACGACGTGCGAGTAGTTCATCCGGGTGGGACCGATCACCCCCAGGCCGCCGGTCCCGCACCGGCCCTCGAGGCCGAAGGCGGCCATGACCGCGGCCAGGCCCCGGGCCTCGACCAGACGCTCGTCCAGCTCGACGTAGATCTGGACCCCCTCGGCCTGGAGGCACTGATCGAACAGCCGAAGGATGATCTGCTTCTCGTCAAAGGCCCGCAGCACCGCCTTGAGGGCCTCCCGGTCGGCGAACTCCGGGTTTTCCAGCAGGTTGTAACGGCCCTCGATGAAGACCGTCCGTACCGGAGACTCGGGAAAGGCCTGGGCGTACAGACGCAGGGCCCGCGAGAACAGCCGGTTGAAGCGGGTCCTCTCCTTGGCCAGCTCCTCCCTGATCCGGGACTGGACCTGGGACACGCTCAGATCGCGCAGCAGGTCGTTGAGGTAACGGCCGAACTTGTCCAGCTCCTCCTGGGAGTGGTCCTGATCGGGATGGATGAACTTGTTGACCACCAGGCCGCCGCCGGTGACCAGGACCGCCAGGACCAGGTCACCGCTGAGGCGGATCAGGTCCAGCTGGCGGTACACGTCCTCCACGGCCGGCGGGGCGATGACCACCGCCGCCTGACGGCTCAGGGAACTCAAGGCCAAGGAGGCCTGCTGCCAGACGCAGCGGGCGTCGGCCGAGTATTGGGACATCACCGCGGCGATACGGTTGCGGTCAACCGCCGCGATCCCGGTGGAATCGACCAGCAGGTTCACGTAGAACTGAAACGACAGGCTGGTCGGCACCCGGCCGGCCGAGACGTGGGGCTGCTCCAGAAAGCCCCGCTCCTCCAGGCCGGACATGACGTTGCGGATGGTCGAGGCCGACCAGGGCACGTCGCGCCTGGCCGCCAGGGAGCTGGAACTGACCGGCTCGGCCGTCCGGATGTAGTCCTCCACCAGGAAGGCCAGGATGCGGCGCTCCCGGTCGGTCAGGTCCCAGTGTTTTTTGTCAGCTGCCATGGATGCGGTCCGGTCGTCTGGATCGGTGTTTCCCGGGGCTGACCTGCCCCTCGAGGCCCTGATGCCCAAAATATCAATTTCTCCGCTAAATTAAGACCGGCCAGGGGCTTTGTCAAGGCGGGTCGCGGCCGCTGGGAATCCTTTTTTAGGCCTGACCCGTCTGTCCCGGGACCACCCGCCCGAATCGGCCCGACATTTTCACGAATAATATTGTTATCTGAAATAGTGAACGGGCGGATCGGGCCGACTCGGTTCGGCGATCAGCGGTCGAGCCAGAGGCGGATCATCTCCCCCAGTCCGTCCCCGGGGGGCGGTTCCAGCCGGCGGGCGGCGTCCCGATCCCCGGCGGCCAGGAGTCGGCCCAGGTTGCGCCAGGCGGTGGACTCGGCGGTCGGTCCGCAGGCCGCTTCCTCGAGTTCATCGGCCCGGGCCTGGGCCGAGGCGACCAGTCGCCGGTCCACCAGATCGCACCAGTCCCGGACCAGTTCTTGGGACCGGGACCTTGAATTGGCGGCGATTTCCGCGTCGTCCTTGCCGGGCGGCTTGTTGAACAGGCCGTCGAATCCGGCCGAGAAAGAGGCCGCGGCGTCGGCGAACAGGGCCTTGCGGGTGTAGGCCGCCCGGGCGGCGTACGGATATCTCTCCATGGCCAGGGCCAGGTTGGTCAGGCCGTAGTTGCGGTTCTGGCCCACCGCGTCGCAGGCGGCCGTAAAGACATTTCG
Source organism: uncultured Desulfarculales bacterium (assembly GCA_964569795.1). Lineage (GTDB taxonomy): Bacteria > Desulfobacterota > Desulfarculia > Desulfarculales > JAHJDS01 > JAHJDS01. Next base: position 130,403 of record CAZMVB010000001.1, read on the forward strand.
CCAGCCGTCCACCACGGCGAACAGCCGGCGCAGGTATTCGTTTATATTGTCTAAATTTGATATGTCCAGGTTTTCGTACACCCGATCCAGGGGGGGCAAATCAGAGATTATAGAGTCAAGTTCCTCGGCTGGCGGGATGTGTGGCGTTTTCTGACCCGGATCGGTCCCGAACAGGTCGAGCAGAAACAGGTGCGCCGGCCGGCCGCCCAGTTGTTGCTCGGCCCCCTCAAAGGTCGAGTCATAGACGAACTCGATCTCGGGCGCGGCCGGGGCGATGTTTTGACGAAAATTCTCGAGCTCGAACGGGGCGTCGTCCAGAAAGACGAAGATGGGTTTTGTCATCGGGTTCCCTTGGTGGAGGTTCGGCGGCGCCGGGTCAGGCCCGCGCTGAACTGGACGCCCCGGTCCATGAACCATTCCTGGAGGGGCCAGGCCCCGGTGAAGACCAGGCCCGTCAGGCCCTGATTCTTACCCGCGGCCACGAACTCGGGCCGGTCGTCGATGTACAAGATTTCATCGGGTCTGAACCCGCTTCGGTCGATGGCCTGCCGGAAAAATTCGGGCTCGGGCTTGATGTGTCCCAAGCGGTAGGACAGGAAGAACCCGCTGAAGTGGCGGACGATGGGATTGGTCAGGGCGATGAACGGGAAGTGGATCTCGTTGGTGTTGCTGACGATGAACAGCTTCCAGTCCAGCTTGAGGCGGGCCAGGATGTCGTCCATGCCATAGCTCGGCCCGAACATGGACGACCAGATGGTCTTGAATTTTGAGTAAGTGGGGTGGATGGAGAGCCGGCGGCGGACCAGGGCGTGAAAGCGCCTGGAATTTATCTCGCCCCGTTCAAAACTCTCGATCAGGCCGCTGTTGAAGATCAGGTCATGGACCTCGGCCTCGGATTTTCTGGACATGAAGGCCAGTTCCTGGAGGGCCGGGGAGGTGTCCACGGTGACGCACACCCCGCCCAGATCGACGAACATGGCTTTGAAGGGCAGGGCGGGTGTCATGCGGGTCAGTCCAGGAAGGCGGCCCCGGCCTGGCACTGGGCCAGGGTTTTTCCGTCAGGGTCGCGGACGGTTATTTCGGCCTGACCGAACCGTTTTCCGGCGTGGATCATCCGGGCCTCGGCGGTTATGGTCTGGCCCGGTTTGGGGTTCTTGAAAAAGGTCATGTAGAAGTGGGTCATGACCGCCTGCCGGCCCAGGGAGTTTCCGACCACGGAGCAGGCGTGATCGGCCAAGGCAAAAATGGCCCCGCCGTGGGTGGCCTGGAACATGTTGGTGTGTTTTTCGCTAACGGTCATCCGGGCCACGACCAGTCCCGGCTCGGCCCGGGTGATGGTCACCCCGGTCAGTTGGGCGAAGGGGGACTGATCGGCCTTGAGGGCCACGTCCTCGAGGTCGCTCAGATCGACCTGTGATTTGTCGTGGGGCATGAAGGAGGTTTAGCACCTCAGACAGCTACCCGCAAGCCCAATTCCTGCCGGGTGTACGGGCCGCCGATCATGGACGTCGTGCCCTTGTGAGATAATCGGTGTCTGACAGATTAAGACGGTGGCTTATTCCTCTGACTCGAATTCGATTTTTTCAGGCAGGTACTTTTTCAGTTCGGGTGGCGCGTTGTCGATGGCCTGTTCAAATGCTTCGAAACCAAGTTTGTTGACAATGGCAGCGACTTGTCGCTGGGCTTTTTCAATGTTGGGATTCAGCACCAGGGACTCAAAAATGATCATCGCGGCCAGTGCGTAGGGTGCGGCCTTTTGATATTGTTCTAGTTTGAAATACATGAAACCAATATTTCCGAATGTCATGGCCAACCCGGCCCTTTGGCCAATTTCTTCCTTGATGGCGATTGACTTTTTATAGAAAGCTAAGGCTTGGTCCCACTCTCCTTTGGCTTGATAGACTACTCCGATATTGCTGTAGGTCGTAGCCAAAGCGTATCTATCGACTATCTCGTCGAAAATAGGCATGGCCTTCTTGTATAATTCCAAGGCTCGTTCGTATTCACCTCGTTCTTGATAGACGTTTCCTCTGTTGATGTAGGTCTGGGCAAGGCCCGCCTTGTCGCCTATATCTTCTTTGATGGCGATTGACTGATCGTAGGAGTCCAAGGCCCGGTCGTATTCGCCGAGAAGACGATAGGCTTCGCCAATGTTGTTGTAGGTGGTGGCAAGACTGGCCCTGTCTCCGATCCTTTCAAAAACCGGTCTGGCCTTTTCGTAGAATTCCAGGGCTCGGTTGTATTCGCCTCGGGCTAGATGAACGATTGCAATGTTATTGTAAATACCTGACAAGCCGGCTTCGTTGTCAATCTCCTCGAAAACCGATTTAGCCTTTTCGTAGAATTCCAAGGCTCGGTCGTAATCACCTCGGGGTAGATGAATGTTTGCAATGTTGTTATAGGTCCCTGCTAACCCTGCCTTGTCTCCGATCTCATTGAAAATTGATCTGGCCTTTTCGTAGAATTCCAAAGCACGATCGTAATCATCTCGGGCTTTATGAATATTGCCTATATTGGTGTAGGTATCAGCCAGCCCACTTTTACCACCAATATCCTCAAAATTATGCCAAGAATTTGTGTAAAATTCCAAAGCCTGGTCGTATTCTCCTCGGGATTCCTGAATTAGGCCTCGAAGGCCAAAACAGACTGCTAGGCGTCGTTTATTCTCCTTTTGCTGATCTTGGTCAAGGCCTTGCCTGATTTCCTCCTCGACTGCCTCCTGTGCGATATCCACCGCCTCCTCAGACAGGTCATAGTCGGCCGTCTGGAAATAATGCTGCGCCAAATTTGTATTGGCTTGCCAGGCCTCAAAGGACGTTCCGGCCATGCGCAGCAGACCGGCGTACTCAGCAAACAATTCTGGGTCATCCTGAACAGTAAGTTTAGACCCATATTTGTCCCGAAAAAAATTTATTAACCTGGCGGCGTTTTCCTCCCTTACCTCCTTGACACACCAGGAATCACTTACAAACTCATGAAGAAGCTCATGGGCAAACCAGGCCATTTTCTTGTCAGGGAAATCCCTAAAGATATGGTCTCTGACCAAACGTCGCTCCATGGTAGCCACGCCGTCAACATCTTGCCTAAGGACTTCAGCTAAATCGACTCTGCCATTCGGCAGTGGTTCCTTTAAAACACAACAGAGTTGCACCATTTTCCTTGCATCATTATCTAACTGCTCGATCATGGTTCTGTAGTAACCATATTGTTTTGTTTTGGCTCTTCGAAGCCCCTCCAAATCGCGAGCCCTAAAGTCAGGTGTTTCCATCCATTGAACTAGAAGGCCTGGTAGACCCCCAGAACTCTTCTTAACTTTCTTCAGGAAAGGAGCATCAAATTCCAAGCCCCTTTGCCTTTTAAAAAGGTCAAAAATGTCCTTTTCCTCAAGACCAGGTAGAGAAATTTTATTAACATCAATCTCGGTCAAGACATCGTTTAAATCTTGTAAGAGTTTGGCGCCATGAGCCATGCCGACGTTTATAGCCATGACAAGCGAGACGTTTACTGGAAAGTTGATCAGCAAGTCACCCAAAAGGTCGCTCAAGGCCTCGCGTCCCCTCTCGATTTGATCTAGGAACAAGACAATCCTGTCTTGGCGGTCGGTCACAGCGGTTACAGCAGTCAAGTGTTTGAGAAAAATATCCGACATCGCTCTTCGCTGGGTCGCCATGGCCATCTCAATCCCAAGGCTTGGGCTGGCCGCCACCAACCCCTCGACAATTATTCCCTGGGCCGCTTTTCCTAATCCACCAGCCCCGACTTGAGTGGCCCCGTCTGCAACGCCAGCTGGAAATAATTTCTGTATTGCCCTGCCGGAACGGATGCCCTGTAAAAAATCGCGTGTCTTTGCTGGCAACGATTTCGTCTTCACCCGTTTATCTAATTCGGGCAATAGTGAAGCCGTTGCCTCTAAAAGAGGCAATATGGATTCGTTTTTCGTTTTTACCGTGGCCAGGCCGGGGATCAGGCGAGGCTCTTCATGCGAAATCTTGGAGTAAAGGTGTTGTAATAAGGCTGTCTTACCAGACCAGTGCTGCCCTGTAACAAGCACCACTTGGACGCCCGCCTTTAGATTATCGAAGATATCCTTGATAACCTGTTCGCGGCCGACGAACACCGGCCGGGGATCGGGTTCCCGCGGGGCCATCAATCACTCCCCAAATATCCCTACCCGAATACCATAGACCACCCGCCGCGCACCCTCAACCAGAAATGTTAATGATGTGGTTATTTCAAACTAGTCTGGGCCACGCCAAATGGTTCCTGGTATAATACCGTCATTCAAAACCAGGCTTCACGGACAAGGATCTTCGGGGCTGGGTCGGCCGTGGCTCGGACCATATCAAGCGCGGACCTGTCAACAGGAGGAACCAATGTCTCGACCGGGGACTTTCGTGCTTATCCTGGGGCTGATCCTGGCGCCCGCCTGGGCCGGGGCCCAGACCGCCGCCCAGTGGGTCGGCCGGGGCGATAAGGCCTATCAGCAAAAAGACTGCCGCCAGGCCCTGACGTTCTATTCCCGGGCCCTGAGCGCGGGCGCCATGAGCCCGGCCGAAAAGGCGGACGCGCTCCGCAAACGGGGACGCTGTTACGCCCTCCTCAAGGATTACCCCCGCGCCATCGCGGACAACGACCAGGCGATCAAGCTCAACCCCAAGCTGGCCGAGGCCTACAACAACCGGGGCGTCTGCTATTTTCACCTGGGTCGCCGCGGCCCGGCCCTGAAGGACTACAACCGGGCCATCAGCCTCAAACCGAATCTCTGGCAGGCCTATGGCAATCGGGCCGAGCTGTACATAAAACTCAGGAAATTCGGAATCGCCGTTATGGACCTGAAACGCTTGGTTCTCCTCAAACCAGGCCTGGGCTGGCCCCTTCGCCGCTTGTGCGCGATTTACGCCTTTGTCAAAAGATTCGCCCAGGCCTCCCCTTATTGTGACCGGGCCATCAAGCTCAATCCACGCGACGCCCGGGCGTTCAACAGCCGGTGTTACCTCTGGTACAGAATGGGCAAAATGGGGCCGGCCCTGAAGGACTGCGACCGGGCCATCGCCCTCCAGCCCCGGTACGCCGCGGCCTACACCAACCGCTGCCAGGTGTATCTCGAGCAGAAACAATATCAGCGGGCCATCCAGGATTGCAGCCAATCCCTGGCCCTCAATCCGCGCTCGCCCTTGACCTATGCCAACCGCGGCTGGGCCTACGACGGACTCAAGCAGTACCAGCGGGCCATCCAGGACTACACCCGGGCCATCGAAATCCGGCCGGGCTATATCGCGGCCTACTATTGGCGGGGACGGGACTATCAGAGACTGGGCAAACCGGATCTGGCCGAACAGGACTTTGCCCGGGGCAGGGCCCTGATCAAACAGCGGCGACAGGGACGCTGATCGCGGGCGCCGTCCCGGCGGCGGTGCCTGGCCTCAGGGTTTGAGTACCCCTGCGGCTGGAGTCTTGTCAATTTGCACACCTCGAGACCGCACTTGTTCATCAGCGGATTATCTGAATTACGACCGTCTCCACAGCCTCGGACCATGCTTGTAAAAAATTTCGGCCCCGTTTCTCATTTACCTATTATACGCTTTACCTCATCCAGCAACTCATCCGGCCCGGGCGGCTTCTCGATGTAGCCCTCTGGCTCGGGCACCTCCTCGCCGTCGGCCTGGTTTCCGGTCCGCAGGGCGTGGCGGAAAGTTTTTTTCGCCATGCCGGACAGGATAATCACCGGCAAATAATTAAGGTCCGGATCGCTCTTGATGGTCCGATACAGTTCCAGGCCCGACTGGTCGGGCATGAGGACGTCCATGATGATCAGGTCCGGCGGGTCATCCACCACCCAGGCCAGGCCCTTGGACATGCTCTCGGCCTGCCAGACGATGTAGCCTACGGCCTCGAGCTCCATGCTGACAAAGGTCCGGACCTCCATCTCGTCGTCGATCACCAGGACCACCTTGGGCAAGACCGGCTCACTCCTTTTCTCTGCAAACCAAAACAGGGATCAGCCCCGCCTCCGAGACTGATCCCTGGAACAGACCATGGACTCGGTCGAGCGAGAAAGCCTACTCCTCGCCGCCCTCCTCATCCTCCTCGGGGGCCTTGAGTTCGTCCGGGACGATCAGCAGTTCCTCGAAAACCTCCTTGAACTGGATCACCTTGACGCCCAGATCGTACTTCTTGTTCAAATCGTTGATCTGATCAAAGCAGTTGTGGCAGGGGACGATGACCACCTTGGCCCCGGTGGCCCGGATCTGATCGGCCTTGACCTTGCCCGCGGCGATGCGGTGGGGCCGGAAGGGACCGCCCATGGGCATGGCCCCGCCGCCGCCGCCGCAGCAGAAGTTGTAGTTGCCGTCGCCGTCGGGCATCATGTCCCGGAAGTCGGCGCACATCCGGTTCATCAGGTACCGGCCCTCCAGGGCCAGGCCGCCGTTTCTCGAGACGTTGCACGGGTCCTGATAGGTGGCCGGCTCCTTGAAGCCCTTTTCCTCGATCTTGAGCCGGCCCTCGCGCAAATACTTGGCGAACAGCTCGACCGAGTGGACCACCTCGTAGGGCAGCTCTTCCCCCAGCCACATCGGGCCCTCGAACTTGTTGGCCCGGAAGGCGTGGCCGCACTCGGTCATGGCCACCTGCTTCACCCCGAGCTCGACGGCCCGGTCCCGGGTCAGGCTGACGATGTACTTGGCCGTGGCCACGTCCCCGGCGAACATGGCCAGGTTGGTGTCGTCCCAGCCGGGCTTGCTGGGCACGGTCCAGTCCTCGCCGGCCAGGTAGAAGATCTTGGCCGCGTAGTAGATGTCCATGGGATAGAATTTCGGTTCGCGGGCGTTGACCGTGTACATCACCCTCGCGCCGTGCTTGTCAATGGGAATGGTCGCCCCGGGCAGCTCCTCCTGGAGGTCCTCCTCCATCCACTTGATGGTGTCCACCCACTCCTCGTCGGTGATGGCCATCTGGTTGCCCGATTCCTGGTAGTTCTTGATGGAGTTGGCCAGTCCCTCGGGGACCATGCCCTGGCCGACGCACAGGCCGCGCATGAAGGCGACCATCGAGGCGATGTCGATGCCAAAGGGGCAGTAGATGGCGCACCGCCGGCACATGGTGCATTCGCCGTAGGCGATGTCGTACATGTTCTTCATGAACTCGAAATCGACCTCGCCCTTCTTCTGGATCAGCCTCAAGAGGGGCTTGACCTTGTTGGCCGGGATCATGTGCGGGTCCTTGTCATGGGCCAGATAGTAGTGACAGGTGTCCGCACACAGGGCGCAGTGGGCGCAGACCTTGAGGTTCATCTTCAGCCGGGCGGGCAGTCGGTTCTTGAGGGCGTCCTTGATCTTGGCGGTGTCGATCTCCCGCGGCTCGAGCGGCGCGGGCTGCGGCGTCTCGATGACTTGCGCTTGGGACTCAGACATTTGCGTCTCCGTTTATGTCGTCAGGCGACCGGGGGAGTCGCCTTGGGGTCACGTCTCGTTCCAGTTTTAAGGCTACGGAAAACACAGACCCGTTTCAAGCCGGCGCCGCGCGATCAGGCCGCGTAGCCGCGCCGGCCCCACTCGATGCCGATCAACGCCCGGGAGGGGAAGAACAGCAGCCAGTGGGCCATCTTGGTCAGGGGAATCAAGAACAGCACCAGGTTCGCGAAAAAGACGTGGATCAGGACCAGGTACTGGTAGGCGTTGTCGTTGCCCGAGGCGGTGATGAACCACCTCTCGCCGAAGTCGAACATCAGGTAGCCCGAGATAAAGGGCACCACCAGGATCAGCAGCAGGGCGAAGTCCCAGGCCGTGGACAGCTTGCGAACCGCCGGGTCAAAGATGCGCCGGGAGATCAGGTAGGCGAACAACAGCAGGGTCAGGTAGGTCATGATCCGGACCGTCCATTCGCCCAGCTCCAGGAAGGTCAGGTTTATCCCCAGGTTTCTCTTCCACCCCGCCAGATGGGACCCCACGAACAGGGCCAGGCCGATGATGCAGATGTGGAACAGGTACATGGCGATGGTGAAGACCGGCGTCTTGCGGACCGTCTGGTTCCAGGGGATCAGGAACCTGATCCAGGTCAACAGGACGTACTTGAGGCTGAAGTGCCCCCACAGAAACTTGTCCCGCTTGAAGGAGCCAGCCAGGAAGAAGATCAGCCGGGTGATACTCCCCACCGCGAAAAAGACCAGGGCGATCAGCAGGAGCCAGCCCGTGACGAAACTCTTGACCGGGCCGAGCAGGATGTCGTTCAGGCTCTTGGCCGGGGCCGGGGCCGCGGTCGTTTTGACCGCCGCCGGCTTGGCCGGAGCCGCAGCCTGGGCCAGGGCCTGGGTGGAAAAGACGAGAGCCAGACCAAGGACCACGACGATCAGACCCGGTCTGGGCAACAGGCGTCGGATGATGCTCATGTTTTGCAACTCCTTGCTCAGGCGGTCAACTTGATCAATTCTCTACTTGTTTGGTTCTCTTTAAAAAGGAATCAACATATCTTAAATAGGGCTTGGTGGTCTGTCAATCAAATTCGATGTTTCATGCTTGCGACATGGGCTTATAAAGCAATTAAATCAATGAGATACAAAGGTAGTTTGTATGTGAAATCTATTACTAATTCCCCCGCCTGGAATGCAGACCATAGTGACGGCGGTTGTAGGAAATGATCGTCGCGGCGATGATCGCGGGCACGTAACGGGCCGTCTCCGGCGGCAGCACCCCCAGTTGGTACAGGTCCCAGAAGGTCCGGGCCCGGTGGTACCTGAGCAGACGCAGGATCTTGCCCTCGCCGCAGTTGTAGGCGGCCACGGCCAGGGGCCAGTCCTTGAATTTTTTGTACAGATCGGACAGGTACATGGCCGCGGCATAGGTCGATTTGATGGGGTCCAGCCGTTCGTCCACCCGCCAGTTGACCCTCAGGCCGTACTTCCGGGCGGTGGACGGAATGAACTGCCACAGGCCGCGGGCCCCGGCCCGGGAGAAGGAAGTCGCCCTGAAACCGCTCTCGATCAGGGCCATGTAGGCCAGGGACTCGGGCAGGCCGTAGGCCTTGAAGACCCGTCTGATATAGGGCAGGTATTGCTCGGCCCGCTTGAGGCTGCGGGTCAGGAAGCCGCGGCGATACACGGTCAGCCAGCGGATCCGGCCCTTGACCGGTCCGACCCAGGGCTCGCGTGAGTCCAAGCGGAGTTTTTTGTATTGGCCGGCCCGGTGCCCGGCCGGCCGGGGCCTCCGGCGAACGGACCTGGTCCGGGCGGGCCGGGCCAGGACCAGGCGGGTCCTCATCCGGCCGGTGCAGGCGGTCAGGATCCCCGGCAGGTCCCGGGGCCTGATCTCCCGGCCGAAATCCTGGGCGATGCGGAAATAGACCCGCTCGAAGCGTTTCCGGTATTTGCCCCGGCTGAGCGTCTGGGCGAACCGGACCAGCCTCAGGCTCCGCCAGAACAGCCCGCAGGCCGGTCCGGCCTTCCCGGCCCGGTAGCGGTCGGCCCCGAAGCTGAACATGGTCTGGGCCAGGCGGACCATGTCCTGAAAGAAGATGGCGTTGATGCGGGCAAACCGGGCGGATTGTGGCCGGCCGGCCAGGGCGGCGGCCCGCTTCAGCCCGGCCCGGCTCTGGCGATAGAGCCGAAAGGCGTCTCGGGGATGACCGTTCCAGTAGGCGACCTGGGCCTGGCGAAATTTTTCATGGGATTGCCGGACCCGGGTACGGACCTCGGCTTGGCCGGCGTCGCTGACCGTTGCCTCGGCCGGGCCGGTCAGGCAGAGCAGGAGCGCCAGGGGTCCGGCCAAGATAGGATTTATTTGACAGGTGAACGTCATGGGCTCTGGAGGCGTTGTTCGCCGACCGCGGGTGGCGCCTTTAGAGACCGCGGTGGTCGCCGGTGCCAACCACCCCGGCGGCCATGACCGCGGCCACGAACTCGCGGGTCTCGGCCGGCAGGACCCGGAAGAGCTGCCAGTAGGTCTTCCGGCCGGTCCGGCGGATGAGGGCCTCGACGGTGCCCTCGCCGCAGTTGTAGGCGGCCACGGCCAGGGGCCAGTCCTTGAACCGGCGGTACAGGTCCCGGAGATAGCGGGCGGCGGCATAGGTCGATTTGGCCGGATCGAGCCGCTCGTCCACGCCGGGGCCGACCTTGAGGCCGTAAGTGCGGGCCGTCTGGGGCATGAACTGCCACAGCCCGACGGCCCCGGCCCGGGACACGGGGTCGGTCTGAAAGCCGCTCTCGATGAGGGCCATGTAGGCCAGTCCGGGCGGGATGCCGTGGGCCGCAAAAACCCGTTTAATCAGGGGCAGGTGCCGCCGGGCGCGCCTGAGGGCGGCCCGGACAAAGGCCCGCTTGCGGGTGGTCAGCCAGCGGACCTTGTCCTGGACCGGATAACCCTGACTGGGATAATGCACCGCGGCCACCCCCAGGGAGCGTCGCAGGCCCCGGGTCCGGCCGCTGCGGATGGCCCGGACATAGGCCGCGATCCGGGAGCGGGCCGGGGCCGAGGTGACGCACCTCTTGAGGATCGTCGGCAGGCGGTCGTGGGCCACGACCGTATTGAAATCCATGGCGGCGCTGAAGTAGAACCGCCTATACATCTGTCCGCCCCCGCCCAGGCCCCGGCCCAGGCGCAGCAGCTTGAAGCTGCGTCCCAGGAGATGATACCCGGTGGTCTCGAGGCCCCGATCAAAGAGTTTCAGTCCCCGGGTGAAGATGGTCTGGGCCAGGATGACTATCTCGAAGACATAGCGCCGCTTGAGTTCAACGAACCTGGTCCGCAGGCGGCGGGCGGCGCCCCGGGCGGCGTAGAGGCGACTGTAGCCGCGGCGATAGAGCCGCCGGGCCTCTTGGTCACGCCCCCGCTCGAACTCGACCCCGGCCTGGCGCTGATCCTGCCAGGCCCGGGCCAGGAGGCGGAAGGCCGGGGACTGGGGCGAAAGGTCAGGGGCGGCCGGCGCCCCGGGCGAGGGCCAGGTCGCCAGGAACAGGACCAGTACCAAAAAAGCCGGCCAGGGACGCATCGGCTCCGCCTGCTGGGGTCTCCGGAAAGACGCCATTTTTCATTATAGCCGGTCGCTGAGCGCGGCATCAAGCCGGCCCGATGGTCCCGGCTACTCCCGGACAGGGGTCAGCCGGCAGGGAACGTAACGGTGCAGCGGCGTGCCGGCCAGCCGGTCCCGCAGGGTGTTCGGGGTCAGGCGGTTGACGTTGGGCCCGTATTTCCGGCCGTCGTAGATCAGGCCGAAGCCGTGGGGGATGACCACGTGCCCGGGGCGGTTGTCGGGAGAAATCTCGGCCTCGGCCTCCTCGGAGCCGGCGGCGGTGGTCACCCGGACCGCCTGGCCGTCGGCCAGGCCCAGGGACTCGGCGTCGTCCGGGTGGATGAGGATCGTCCCGGCCCGGCGGCCCTCGTTCCAGGCCGGATCGCGCATCAGGGTGTTGGCGTTGGTGTCGTGGTGCCGGCCGGCCATGAGGATGTACGGGTATCCGGACGGCAGGGCCAGGTCCCCGGCCTCGGACTCGGGGGTGATGGACTCGACCCAGGCGGTCAGCTCCTCGATGGCCAGGTTGATTTTTATGTCATCGGTTTTCAGGTCGCTGAACAGGTTTTCCTCATCAGCCCGGCCGATGACGATCCCCTCGGGATGGGCCATGAGTTGCCCGAAAAGCTCCTCGCCCATCAGCGGGCCGGTGTCGAACCCGGCCCGGGCCGCGTTTTTCCTGAACCCCCCGGGCGCGTTCATCAGCAGGCCCCACAGGGCGGCCAAATGCGTCGAGCCCAGTTTTGGTCCCAGGGTCTTGGCCAGGACGAACGGCAGGACCTCGCCGGCCTTGGCCAGGGTCCCGGCGAACTGCATCAACGCCGCGCCAAAGGCCAACCGGTCCTGGTTGGCCGCCTCGTACAGGGACGCGGGAATCTCGGGGATGAGGCCCATTGCCTCGGCCAGGCGGACGAAGATCTCGCCGTTTTCGAGACACTCTCCCTCGGGCTCGACCACGGGCCGGCGCATCTGGAAAAAAATCTCGGGCCAGGTCCAGGCGAAAAAGCCGCCGTCCCAGGACTCGTAGGCCGAGCGGGCCGGCAGGACGTAATCCGACAGCCGGGCCGTCTCGCTCATGACGATCTCGATGGTCACCGACAGGTCCAGGGCGGCGAAGGCCTTTTCGTATTGGCTCGTGTCCGGGTAGGAGCGCAGGGGATTGGACCCGCTGACGATCATGGCCCGCAGCCGGTCGGGGTGATCGGCCAGGACCTCCTCGGGCAGCGCGGCCGGCGGATAGACGCCCATGATCGCCGGGAAGTCGGTGGTCACGGTCCGCCAGGTCCGCTCGTCCCGCTCATCGCTGTGCGAACCCAGGGGCATCACCTGGCCGGGGAAGACGTTGCCGCCCTTGACCCCGATCCGGCCGCAGACCGCCCCCAGGATCACCTCGAGCCAGGAGGTGGCCGTGCTGTGCCGGCCCATCAGGACCCCCAGGTCGCTGTGCCAGGACCAGTTGCTCTCGGCCAGCAGCCGGGCCAGGTCCACGATCTGGTTCTCGTCCAGGTCGCACACCTCGGCAACGGCCGCGACGTCTATATTTTCAAATAACGGCCGGACGGCCTCGAAGCCGGAAACGTGTCGATTCAGATAATCTTGTTTGTGCCAGCCATTTCCTAGAATGGTCCCGATAACGGCCTTGAGGAGCAGGGCGTCGGTCCCGGGCCGGAGGGCGACGTGGAGGTCGGCCCGCCGGGCCGTCTCCGAGCGGCGGGGGTCGATGACCACCAGCTTTTTGTTGGGATCGCGGCTGATCCGGCTCATGTGCCGCCGGGCCTGGGGCATCTGGTGGCTCATCCAGCCGTTCCAGCCCAGGGCCACCAGGACGTCGGTGTGATCCACGTCGGGGACGGTGTGGATGTACTGGCGGCCCATGGTCCGGCCCATGACCCAGAAGGCCCCGGTCAGCTCCTGGCCCAGGGCGCTGTAGTGATAGCGCGAGCCCAGGCCCCGCAGGAACCGGACCCCGAAGGCGGCCTCGAAATGGCAGCCTTGACCGCCGCCCCCCATGTAGGCCAGGGACCGGGGGCCGTGGGCCTTGAGGATGTCCTTGAGCCGGGCCGAGATCTCGGCCATGGCCTGGTCCCAGGAGATCCGCTCGAACCGGTCACCCACCTTTTTGAGGGGATGGGTCAGGCGATCGGCGTTGTGCTGGTGATGGGCCACGTTCAGGCCCTTGCGGCAGGCGTACCCGGCGCTGCGGAAGTTGGCCTTGTCCGGCCGGACCCGGATGATCCGGTTGTCCTCGACCATGACCTCCAGCCCGCAGTTCTGGGCGCAGAGCACGCACGAGGTCTTTTGCCAGTCGCTCATGATCGCCTCCGTGGATTCATTTGATAACGGAACTCCGGTCGATCCAGTTCGGGTCAAAAAACTTTCATCCCGCGTTCATCTGCCATCCGCCCGACCATGTCCCGGAAATTCTCGCAGAAGTTTTGTGCCTCCTCCCGCGGGACGAGGGTCAGCGAGGCGGTGGGGCAGGTGTGGACGCACACCCCGCACCCCAGGCATTTTTTCGACGCCAGTTCAGGACCGTCGTCGGTCATGGTCAGGGCCTTCATCGGGCAACGCCCGACGCAGGTCTCGCACCCGGCGCAGGTCGCGGTCTCGACGCTCAGGATGTAGTTGGACGGCTGGTGTCCGTGGCCGCCCAGGACGTGAAAGGACTCCAGGAACATGCAGCAGCAGGAGCAGCAGTTGCAGATGGTGTCCATGCCGAACTTGGTGTTGCTGATGCCGTGGACCAGGCCGGCGTCGGCCGCCTGTTCCAGGATGTCCAGGGTCTCCTGGCGGCTGATCTTCTTTCCCATGTCCTGCTTGATCATGTACCCGGCCAGACGGCCGAAGTGGAGGCAGTTGAAGGTCTCGTGCTCGCAGTCAGGGGCGTTCGGGTCGAGGTGCTTCCGGTGGCGGCAGGGGCAGGTCGAGGTGCAGAAGATATCCTCGTTGTCCAGGACAACGACGATGTCCTCGTAGGGTATCACCTGGCGGGGGTCCGCCACGGTCCGCTTGACCGGAATGGCCCTCAGGCCCATGGTCGGATAGGCCCCGAATTCACGGCCGTAGCCGTCGCTGAAGTACCGGTTGGCCAGGACCGCCAGCCGGGTGCTCTCCTTGTCCCGGGACCCGGCCCAGAACGGGCTCCGGTAGAAGTCGAACACCGAGTCGTTCAGGGCGTAGCGGACGGTCTGGACCGACTGGTGGCGAAACACCAGGCCCTTTTTGGCCAGCGGGTCCAGCCGGGCGGCCACCTCGGTCGGCGAGGCGCCGAATTTGTCGGACAATTGCTCGATGGTGTGGGGCAGAAACGGCACCCGGGCCAGAAGATCGGCCTCGGCCGGGGTCAGCCGGGCCTGGATCAGCTCGGCCAGAAACTCCGAATCAGGCAGCCGGGGGACCCAGGCGGTCAGGTGGTCCATGAAACGCCGGTGGGCTTGGGTCAAGGGCATGCGTTGCTCCCCAATGGTTAGACGTCAACCAGGTTCAGGGCGTGACCCGCCTCAGTCAATCGTGGCCCGGGAGGCGGTTTCGGACAGGTTCTGGAGCAGTCGCCGCAGGTCCCGGTCCTCTTCCCGGCTGAGCACGGACAAGACCTCGCGGTTGGCCTGGTCGGCGACTCGATCCGCTGCCGCGGCCAGCTCGGTCCCCTTGTCGGTCAAAAAGACCAGGATGGACCGGCGGTCGTCAGGGTTGGGCCGCCGCCCGATGGCCGCCAGGGCCTCCAGGCGATCCAGGACCCCGGTCATGGTGGCGCTGTCCAGGTGGACCAAGTCGCCGACCTGGCGCGAGGTCAGGCCGTCGCCATGGCGGAGGCAGATCAGGACCAAGGCCTGGGGCACGGTCAGGTCCAGGGCGGACATCCGCCGCGACAGGAACCGGAGACTGGTCCGGGTCGCCGTGGCCAGTTGAAAAAAGATGCAGTCCTGAACGTTCACCTCGCCTTCCCTGATATGTCTTGCGTGCTATTAATTTACACACAAGTAACATCAGCACGAGACGCTGTCAAGAGATTTCGACCTGAATCTCCCCATAACATCCGCCTAACCCCGGGCCAGGCAACAATTCTTGACATTTGCCTCGGTTGTTGAGGTATGCTGTAACAGGGACTTTACCAAGATGGACTACGACCGGTGAACGAGCCCTATCCCATCGAGCTGGTGCGCGAACGCCTGATCACCCGCCTGTCCGAGGCGGAAGATCTGCCGCTGCTCCCGGAGACGGCCTTTCGTTTGCTGAACCTGACCCGCGAGGAGGAAGCGGACTCGGAGCAGGTGGCCGAGGTCATCATGTCCTCGCCGACGTTGTCGGCCCGGGTCCTGCGGTACGTCAACTCGCCGTTTTACGGCATGGTCCGGCAGGTGACCAGCATTCACCAGGCGGTGGTCATCCTGGGGATGGACACCATCCGGGACCTGGTGGTCGGCCTGGCCATGGTCGATCTGTATTTTTCACAAAAAACGCCCCGGTTCAATCACCGCCGGTTCAACGAACTGGCCCTGCAGACCGGGGTGGCCTCGAGCCTGGTGGCCGGCCGGCTGGGTTTGCCGCCGGAGGAGGGATTCATCGCCGGCCTGCTGCACGACATCGGCACCCTCCTGCTGGGGCGGTATTATCCGGACGTGTTGACCCGTATCCTGGAGAACAAACGGGAGACGGGAAATTCGATCGTCGAGGTCGAGCAGCGGTTCACCGGCCTGGACCACACCGTCATCGGCCACTGGCTGGCCTCCCGGTGGGACCTGCCGGACGTGTACCGGAAGGCCATCCGCCACCACCACGAGCCCGACCTCAAGCACCAGGAAGACCCGGGTTCGGCCAAGGTGGTCCAGGTGGTCATCCTGGCCGACCTGATCATCCGCCTGTTCCGTCACCGGCGGCCGGAGGACCTGGAGTCGGTCTGCCGGATCTGGGTTGAATACTTCAGCGGGGCGGCCGAGGACCTGGAGGAGGTCTTGACCACCTTTCCCGAGCGGGTGGGCCTGGTGTCCGAAGCCCTGGAGACCCCCATCGCCCCGGTCGAGGAGTATCTGACCGTGCGCAGCGCCCTGGACGCCTGAGATCAACCGCCGGTCTTCTTCCTTTGATCACCTTCCCCAAAAACGAATAGGGCGACCGACTCATTCCAGTCCGGACAGGCGGCGTCTTTCTTCCCGGGATTCGGCCTCGATGGCGTTTTTGAGCTTGTTCCGGGCCGGGTCGGGCATGGCCGTGAACTGGAGCCCGATTTGGGTGGGCTGGTGGCGGCCCATGGTAATGATCCGGACCACCCGGGCCTTGACCGGAAACTGTTCCCCGTCCAATTGAACCTCCATGTTCAGGACCTGACCGGTCTGGGGGTCCAGGCCGGGCGGCGTCCAGACCTTCATGCCCCCCATGGAAATGTCCAGGAGGTGGGCCGGGGGCTGGTCGGGCAGGGCGAAGAAGAACCGGGGGTTGAACGTGGCCGAGGGCTCGAGGCGGTGGTGCATCCGGACGCCCGTCTTCCGGAATGTCCGAGGCCAGCCGACCAGAAACATGGAGGCCTCGACGCCCGAGACCAGGCGCTGCCGGTCGAGGACCACCAGGATGGTGGTCGGAAAACCCCACCGCTCGTATGCGTCGGTGCCCACCACCCGGTAAACAAAGGTGACCTCGACCCGGCGTCCCTCGTCCGACTTGAGGACGGGCGGGCTGGTCTGGGCCAGGACGAGGTGTGAATCCGTCTTGACGTCGTAGATCATGGTCTGCCGGACGTCGATGTATTCCCGGTCCACGTCCAGGTCGTAAATCAGATCGAGATCCTGATTCGGTTCGAGGTAGTAGAGGACATCATCGGGGACGGGTGCTTGCTGGTCAGTCGTCATGATTTATCCTACCACATCTCCGGTGCCGTCCTGTCAGGTCCTGGCGAAAGGTCTTTTCATTCCGGTCCAGCCGGGGGCCGCGGCCCGGACTCAGCGGCCCCTTTTCCGGGCCAGCAGGCCGGCCACGCCGGTGAAGTGGCGGGCCCGGGCCCAGTACAACGGGGTCCGGCCCCGCCTGTCCCGGGCGTTGACGCCGGCCCCTCCGGCCAGCAGGACGGCCACCACCCGGTCTTGGCCCTCATAGGCCGCCCCGTGGAGGGGCGTCCAGCCGTTGACGTCGCGGGAATCGACCCGGCCGCCTTTTTTCAGGAGCAGGACGACCAGTCGGTCGTATCCGGCCGACGCGGCGCAGTGCAGAGGGGTCAGGCCTCCGCCGGCGCTGGCGACGTTGACCGCGGCCCCTTTCTGGATGAGCAGGGCCGCCACCCGGACCCGTCCCCTGAAGGCCGCCAGATGGAGCGGCGTCAGGCCCAGTTCATCCCGACTGTTGACCTCGGCCCCGCTGTCAAGCAGGAGCTTCAGCGCGGTCGAGGGCGCCCCCGGCTTGGCCAGCCAGACCAGCCAGTGCAGGGCGGTCCATTTCTGGCCGCCCACCGAGGTGTCCCGGGCGTTGACCGCTCCCGGCCGATCCCGGATAATCCTCTGGATCCGGGCCAGGTCGGCCCGGCGCACGGCCCGGATGATCGGCGGCGCGGGCCGGCTGAGAGGCACCAGGTCGGAACCCGGCCGGGCCGCCGGCCGATGGTCCAGGGACGGTTTGGCCACCGGGCGGTGATCCAGGCCGGTCCGGGCCTGGGAGGCCGCACCGGCGCCGGGCGGACTGCATAAAACCAGCGCCAAACCCAACGAGATCAGGACCGCATCGAGTCTGGTCATGAGACCCCCCTGGGGGATTTTTCGGTATTGTACCAGAACGGTCCGGCCTGGGGCCAGGTTTTCGCCGGACAGGTTGGAAAAATACGTGACCGCGGCGACGCCCCCCGATGATCGCCGGAAAGGTTCCGGTCTCAGACCCGGGGGCGATCGGAACTACAATACCCGGTTCCAAACACCCTGGCAAGGGTCGGCCATTCAGATGCAGGGGCGGTGATTACGGTCCGGTCCAGGGCGGGGTCGCCTGGTCCCCCTCGGCCGGGACGGCCCGGGCCCGCCGGCGCCGCAGCCGGCCCTTGATCAGGCCGTAGGACACCCGGACCAGGAGATAGGAGATGATGAACACCCCGAGGTAGCCCATGTTCCACCCCACCAGGGGCAAGGGCAGGGTGTGGGCGTATCCGAACTTGTGCTGGAGCCAGGCCAGGGCGAAGAAGCAGGGCCAGATCGAGCCGATCCCCAGGCACAGGTCCAGGACGAAGCTCTGGCCGTAGGCCTCCTTGGCTATCTTGTCGGCGGCCTGAAAGGTCTTCTTGTCCCGTTCTTCGAGGGCCTGGAGCGAGATCTCGTGATAGTGCCGCACCTTTTCGGTCCGGGCCTTGACCTCCCGCCCGACGGCCTTGCCCGCCACCCACATGCTGACCTCGCCGACAATGGTGCAGGCCAGGGCCAGGGGCATGGTCGCCACCAGAAATCCGAAAAAGGATTTAGGGCCCAGGAGGCTATACGGCGCGTAAAGCACCGGGTCGAGCCAGGAGTACAACCATTCCATAACGTGTGAGGGGCCTCGGGGTCAGATCGATCTTCCCCGAGGCCCCTTTATTGGTGACGAACGGTTAGAGGACGAAAATGGCCTTGAGGAAGCCCGGCACCACGTCCATGGGCACGAAGCCCTTGAGGGTGTAGCGGACGCCCACGTAGATGGCCAGCACCACGAACAGCCGGAGCAGCCAGACGGCCGGGATGTACTTGCTGGTGCGCGGGCCGATCATCGAACCGACGAAGATGCCCACCAGCTCGGCCCCGATGAAGGCCCAGGCGACTGGCGTGCCCTTGGCGACCATGTAGGTCAGGATCGAAACGACCATGCCGATCAGGACGGTCAGGGCGCTGGTCCCGGCCACCAGGAACATGGGCAGCCCGGCGATGGCCGTCAGGAAGGGCACGATCAGGAAGCCGCCGCCGATGCCCAGGAACGAGGCCAGGGCGGCGATGAAGACACCGCCGACGATCGGGATCCAGGGCTTGAAGGTGAACTCCACGCCGTAGAAGGTGAAGCGCATCGGCTTGGTGGCGGTCAGGATGATGCCCAGGATGACCCCGCCGCCGGCGATGGCCATGGCCACCCACTTGAGGGCCGGCACCACGTTGCCCAGAACGGCCCCGATCACGACCACGCAGAAGGCGATGATCATGCCGACGAAGTTGCCCTCAATGACCTTGACGCCCATTTCGGCGCGCTGGCCAGCGTCCTTTTTCTCGCGGACGGCCGTCTGGAAGGCGTCGGCCGCGGCCTTGGCCTCCTTCTTGGATTTCTGGCCCCGGGGCGTGGTTTGGTAGAACAGGAAGGCGCCGATGATGAAGACGCACAGTCCGAAGTAACCGATGTAGGACTTGAGGCTGATCTTGCCCGCGGTCAGGACCGGCGTGGCGAACGAGCCGCCCACCGACCCGATGGCCAGGCAGATGCCCAGGGGCAAGACTAGTCGCCCCATCTTGTAGTAGTTGAAGGATGACACCAGGGCGCTTAGACCGACCAGCCACTGGTTGCTGGTCCGGATGGAATCGGTGACGGTCGTGTTGAGCGGGGTGTGCTTGGGGAAGGACTTGGCGTAGTTACCCAGGCCGAAGATGGTGATGTGGCCCACGCCGGCCATGATCCCGCCGAAGGCGCCGACTGTCGAGAAGATCCAGCCCACCCAGATGGCCCACAGGAAGCCGAATAGATAGAACCGCCAGTCCACCTGGGGCGCACCGGGAATGCCCAGGTATCCCGCCTTGCCCTTGGGCGCCACCCGGGCCTGGCCCTTCTTGAGCTGGCGGCCCAGTTGGGCCGGATTATCGGTGGCGACCCGGACACCCCACATGATCCGGGACTCGCCCGGCTTGCGCTTGCCGACCAGTTTCAGGATTTGGGCGGTGCTCAACTTGGCGGCGGGTTTCGGGGCCGGCTTGGCGCTCGCTGGGGCTGCGGCCGCCTGTCCGATGACAAACGGCAGCAGGATAAACGCCAGACCGGCGATGACGGCAACCCAGGCTTTTCTCGGCATATACTCCCCTCCCTGTCTGAGATCGTGGATTGTCTAGAGCTACGCCGATAATGCGCTTGTGTCAAGTGATTTCAGTAAATCAGATCGAGTTACTAGCGTTTAAATATGTCTCGTGGGCCAGAAAAGAACTGCGGACCAGGGGACCTGACCGGCAAATAAATCCTCTGGATTCCGCTAGTTCGGCCAGGCGGCGGAAGTGGTCTGGCGGGTGGTGTTCGGTCACGGGCAAGTGGTCCGGGGAGGGGGGCAGGTATTGCCCCAAGGTCAAAATGTTGACGCCCACGCCGCCCAGATCGGCCATGACCGCCTTGATTTCGTCTTCGGTCTCTCCCAGGCCGAGCATGAGGCCGCTCTTGGTGACCAGATCGGCCCGTCGCCTCTTGACCGCGGCCAGGAGGTCCAGGGAGCGCCGGTAATCGGCCTGGGGCCGGACCGAACCGTACAGCCGGGGGATGGTCTCGAGATTGTGTCCGACCACGTCGGGTCCGGTCTCGAGGATCGTCTCCAGGGCCAGGTGGTCTCCCTGGAGGTCGGGGATGAGGACCTCGACCTTGACACGGGGCAGGGACCACTTGAGGGCGATGATCGTGGCCGCGAAGTGAGCGGCCAGGCCGTCGGGCAGGTCGTCCCGGGTGGGGGAGGTCAGGACCACGTATTGCAGATTCATGGTCCGGGCGGCCCCGGCGATGTTCACCGGTTCCTGGGGGTCGGGGGGCTGGGGCCGGCCGGTGGTGACGTTACAGAAAAAGCAGTTGCGGGTGCAGATCCGGCCGCCCAGGAGAAAGGTGGCCGTGCCCTGACCGTAGCATTGGCCCCGATTGGGGCAGGCCGCCTCGCGGCAGATGGTGTTCACCCCGAACCGCCCGATGACCGCCTCGACCCGGGCCAGGTCCGGACCGCCGGCCAGGGGCTGCCGCAGCCAGTCCGGCTTTCGTCCCCGCCGGGGGTGCTGGCGGCCCTGGTCGCTCATACCCCGGGGTCGCCGCTCTCGAACCTGGTGTTCAGGACCTGTCCCAGGTGATGGGTCAGTCTCTGTTTGACCGCCGCCAGGGAAGGGGGGCGGCCCGTTTCCCTGAGGATCGAGGTCACCTCGACGTTGTCCATCCCGCAGGGGGTGATCAGTCGGAAGATGTCCAGCTCGTTGGCCACGTTGATGGCCATGCCGTGGGAGGTGACCCGCTGGGAAACGGCCAGGCCGATGGCGCCGATCTTGCGGTTTTTGATCCAGACGCCGGGATTGTCCTCGTCGCCCCGGGCGTCGATCCCCCACTCGGCCAGCATGGCCGCGGCGGCCTCCTCGAGACAGCGGACGAAGCGGCGGATTCCGAATTCGGGCGGGACCCGGAAGATGAAGTAGGACACCAGCTGGCCCGGCTCGTGGCCGGTGGCCTTGCCTCCCCGCTCGACGTGATGGAGCTTGACCCCCCGGCGGACGAGGTCCGACTGCCCCTCCTTCAGGTCGCTGGGGCTTCCGTTCTTGCCCAGGGTGATGGTCGGCGGGTGTTCCAGGAGCAGCAGGGTGTCGGGTATCTCGTCCCGCTGTCGCTGGGTCACCAGCCGGTGTTGCAGCTTCAGGGCCGGCATGTAGCCGACGACGCCCAGGTCGATCGCCCGGGCCCATTTTTCAGGATACGATCTGGCAACCAGCATAGCGGGCAGTATAATCCGACCCCGGAAAAAAAAGGAAGCGAAAAGACAGGTCTTCCCGCCACAATTATTGATGGGGGCCGCCGACGGGCGCCGCCCCGGGGACCTCCGGGTCAGGCCGCCCGGGAGGCGACGTCTTCATAGGAGTCGAGTTCCGGCACCCTGGTCTCGAAGGTGAAGGCGAAATTGGCCACGTGGGTGGGGAAGCCGACCAGAATCGAATCGATCTCGTCGTCGAACTGCCGGAAGAACCGGTGCCAGCAACTCATCACCGACTCCAGGTCCGTGCGGCGCTGACGCCGGAAGAGCCGGACGATCCGGTCGGCCAGGGCGATGATGGGCACGATCCGCCGGGCGGTCGGATCGACGATGGCCTCGACGTTGAGTTCGTGGTGGTGGCGGATGACGTCGATGAACAGGCGCGGCAGACGCCACCGGGCGGCCAGCAGGGCCCCGACCAGGGTGTGATCCAGCCCCAAGACCCTTTTTTCGACCCCGGTGACCGGCTCGCCGGTCTCCCGGACCTGATCGAACACGGTCTGCAGGGCCTCGGACTGGTACTGCCCCAGCAGAAGGGTGCCGATGTCGTGCAGCAGGCCGGCGATGAACACCTCCTCGGAATCCAGGCCCATCTTGGTGGCCGCCAGGTGGCTGGCGGCGGCGCACTGGAAGGCCAGTTCCATGAACCGCCGATAGGCGAACTTGACGGTGCGCGAGGCGTCGTAGAGGTCGATCAGGGCCAGACCCAGCACCAGGTCCCGCACCGCGCCGAAGCCGAGCAGGACCACGGCCTGCTGGACTGAAGTGATCTCCTGGCGGAACCCGCACAGGGGGGAGTTGGCGTAGCGGAGCACCTTGGCCGTCAGGGTGGGCGATTGCAGGATCACCTGGGCCACGGCCGCGGCGGGGGTGGTTTCCTGGGAGGTGAGCCGCATGATGCGGAAGACGGTTTCCGGCAGATGGGGGAGATCGTTGGCATCCAGAATCGTCTGGATTATCTTCTCCCTCAAGGAGTCCGGATTCCAGGACATGGCGACGACCCCTCACGGCCCCGGTGGTTTCCCGGGGCGGCCTCTGGCGGGGTCCGGGATGACGCCGGCGGCGACACCGGACGGGCCCCCAAATGATCTCGGTTGCCGGGGGCGGACCGGTCGGGTTTCGCCGCCAAAGAGAGGCCTAAAAAGAAAAAGCCAATCATTCGGCAACCCGGCCGACTCGGTATCCGCGGTGTCTCCTTTAAGGGGAGCCACCAGACTCCGACCCCCGTGGTTTTGCGCCCCGCCCTCACGGACGGTTTGCCCTTTCGTGACTGCTCTTATGTTACGCTACCTCAACGCCGGTCGCCTGTCAAGAAAGTTATCACCCGCGGTCCAATATAGCGTCGGCCGTTAGGCCGGGGCCGGGACGGGCCGGTCGGCCCGCCGGGGCCGGCGGCCTTCGAGGTCGGGCGCGCGCCGGTGTGGCCCCGGGTCCTCAGCGGGGGCTCAGCAGGGCGGCGATATCCGGGTGCTTGGCCTGATTGGCCCAGTCAAACGGGGTCCGGCCCTTTTTGTCCTTGGCCAGGCGGTCGGCCCGGTGCTCGATCAGGAGGAGGACGATCTCTGTTTTGCCCAGGCGGGCCGCCCAGTGCAGGGCCGTGCCTCCCTCGGCCGGGTCCACGGCCTTGATCGCGGCCGGGTTTTGCTTGAGGATGCGCGTCACCTGCCGGAGATTCCCGGCCTTGACCGCCTTGATGAGGTCCTGCCCGGAAGCGGGCCCGGCCTGGATCGGTTTGGGCGTTGGTTTTGGTTTGGGCGTGGGTTTTGGTTTGGCCGTTGGTTTGGGTTTGGCCAGCGGAGTGGGTTTAGCCGGCGGTTTTGGTCTGGCCACGGGTTTGACCGCTGGCTTGGGCCGTGAAACGGCCGGCGGGGGGGTGGGCGCGGTGAGCAGGCGCACGACCTCTGTTCGGCCGGCCCGGCGGGCCCAGGCCGCGGCCGAGCGCCCGTACCGGTCGAAGACGTACTTGTTGGCTCCCCTGGCCAGGAGGGCCTTGACCAGGGCGACGTCGCCCCGTCGGGCGGCCAGGTGCAGGGGCGTGGCGCCGACGTAGGTCCGGGCCTCGAGCCAGGCCCCCCGGTCCAGGAGGAGCCTGACCGTTTTGATCCGGCCCCAGGCCGCGGCCCAGTGGAGCGGCATGGCTCCGGACTTGGTCCGGCTGGTCAGGGAGGCCCCCCGGTCGAGCAGGAGTTTGACCACCCGGGGACCGCACTTGCGGGCGGCCCAGTGCAGCGGGGTGGCCCCGCTTTTCCCCGCCCGGGTCCAGATGGCCCGCGGGTTGCGAATGAGGATGCGGCGAACCGCGGCCGGATTGCATGATTTGACCGCGGCGATGATCGGACGATCCGTCCAGGGCAGGGGGATGTAGCCGCCCAGCCGGGTGGTCCAGTAGTGATAGGCCCCGAACCCCATCAAAAGGACGGCGATGAGCACCAGCCCTTTTCGCAATCCGCTTTCCGGTGTCTTCATCTCCGCCCCCGTGGCTGGTATTGACGGAACCCATTATAGCACCCCGACCACCTCGGAGGACAAGGGGGCGTCCCCCCGGACGCCGCTCCCGGTCATGAAGAGGGCCGGACGGAAAATGACCGCCCCGGTGATGATGAACGGGCTCGACTTTCGGATCATGAATTCCTCCGGGGAGATGTCGAACCGCCGGGGCCGGACTTTACGGGGCGAAACCGCCCTGATAGTCCAGCCAGGCGTGGATGAACAGGGCCTGCCGGGTGACCCGGACCACCAGATTGCGGACCGTGACCTTGACCCGCCGGTTGCCCACCACCAGGGAAGGCATCTGACCCAGGGGGATGCTCAGGGGCGGCAGCAGATGGTCCATCTGGATCCGTCCCGCCTGGCCCAGATCGAGGTGAAAGTTCTCGACCTTGAGGACCAGGACCCCGGCCCCGGGATCAAAAGACAGGCCCAGTTTGGGGCTGATCCGTCCCTTGAGGCCCCGGATCAGGGCCGGGTATGAGTTGATCTCGTAGTCCAGGTCCACCTTGATCCGGCCGCTGCCCGGGCCGGGGTGAAACCTGAGGCGCGGGTTCCGGAAGGTGACCGCCAGCTTGACCGGCAGTCCCCCGGCCAGGGCGTGGGACAGGGTGACCGGGCAAAGGGCGGTCAGGAGCCGCTGCAGGGAGTCGCGGGTGACGATCATCGTCAGGTCGTCCCGGGCCGATGCCGGGGCGGACCAGAGCAGGACCGGGGCCAGGGCCAGGATCAACAGGGCGCGTCGCATGAATCATCTCCGAGGTTCGTTGGTCGCCGCCAGGGCGGCCGACATGTGCCGGCTCAGGGTGTCGGGCCAGGCGAATCCGGCCAGCCGGAGCCACCGCATTTCCCGGCCCCGCCTGTCCAGAAAGACCACGGTCGGGGTCTTCCTGATGTCAAAGGCATGGACCAGCCAGTCCCGGGCCGGGGCGGTCTTTTTGGCCGACAGATCGACCCTGATCAGGGTGAAGCGCCGGCCGAGCATCAGGATCCGGCGGCGGGGAAAGGTCAGGCGGTCCATCTGGTCGCAGAACCAGCACTTGGCCGAGGTGAACAGGACCATGGCCGGCCGGGGGAAACCGCGCCTCCAGCTCAAATCGCCGATCCGGTACTCTTGCCAGGGCAAGGTCGAGGCCGGTCGGGGGGCGCAGGCCAAAAAGGCCGCCAGGAGCAACAACGCGGCCCCCCGGGGCATCACCTGGTTCCGCTGGATCGGCCGGTGACGCCCAGGGCGAGCCTCATGTTCTTGGCCAGGACCTAGGGGGATTGATAGCCGTCCAGCCTCAGGCCCTGGACCCGCCCGCCGCGGCGGTAGAGGATGAAGACCGTCGGTGTCTGCCGGACGCCGCCCCAGCGGGCGGCCAGGCGCCGGGCCTCGGGTCCGGTTCGGGGACTGTCCAGCAGGACCTCGATCAGCTTGAACCGGGCGGCCAGATCGGCGAAGGCCGGCCTCAACTCGGCCGTGGCCTTGAACTCGGCCTTGAACCGATCGCACTGGAAGCAACCCTTTTGGGAGAACAGGACCATGAGCGGGGCCTGGCGGGGTCGCCCGGGGGCCAGGACCCCGGGCCGGTAGGCGTTCCACCTGGGCCGGTGGATGGTCGTCACCGGGCCGGCCCGCAAGGCGGCCTGCATCCGGTTCATCAGCAGGTCGGGTCCGGCGAACCCGGCCAGCCGGAGACGACCCATCTCCCGGCCCCGGCGGTCGAAGAACATGGTGGTCGGCGTCTTGCGAATGGCCAACCGCTGGATCAGGGACCTCCGGTCGGAGGAGGACACCTGGCCCAGGTCCAGGTTGATCAGCACGAAGCGCCGGGCCAGCCGGCGCACCCCCGGCCGGGGAAAGGTCAGGAGCTTCATCTGCTCGCACGGGCCGCAGCCCGGGCTGTTGACGAAGACCATCACCGGCCGGGAATAGGTTCGTCCCGCCGTCAGGTCGTCGGGCCGATAATCGCGCCAGGGCAGGCGGTGGACCGTCTGCCAGAAGATGAACACCGTCCCCAGGATCAGGACTATCGAGACGCAATACTTCAGACCGGTGAAGAACCGGGACACGAACGGGGTCCGGTCCAGGACGGACAGCCACAATCCGGTGGCCACCCCCAGGATCAAGACCAGCCAGGGGACGACCACCGCCGGCAGCAGGCTCTGGAAGTAGAACAGGGCCATGGCCAAAAGCAGGCACCCGAAGACCTTGCGCACCCAGACCATCCAGGCCCCGGACTTGGGCAGCCGTTCGATCTGTCCCGAAAACACGGCCAGCACGGCCAGGGGCAGGCCCATCCCCAGGGCCAGGACGAAAAAGGTCACCAGGCCGTAGCGGACGTCCTGGCTCTGGGCGACCAGGGTCCCCAGGCCGAGCAGCACCGGAGAAAGGCAGGGCGTGGCCAGAAGCCCCATGACCAGTCCCATGAACAGCGTTCCGCCGTAGCCGGACCGGCTCCGGCCGGCCCAGGCGGACACCCGGGCCGGCAGCCTGATCTCCCACAGCCCGAACATGGACAGGGCCAGGGCGACCATCAGACCGGCCATCAGGACCAGGACCACCGGGTGGGCCAGGACGTTGCCCAGGGATTTTCCGGTCAGGGCCAACAGGGCCCCGAAGACCGAGAAGGTGGCGGCCAGGCCGAAGAGATACAGGGCGCCGTGAATGATCAACCGGCCGTGTCGTCCCTTTTCCTGTCCGGCGAAGTAGGACACGGTGATCGGGATCAGCGGAAAGACGCACGGGGTCAGGTTCAGGGCCAGTCCGATGAGGAACAAGACGACCAGGGTCAGCCACAGGCCGCGCCGCTTGACGATTTCCCTGAGCCAGACCTCGAGTCGCTCGTCCCAGGAAAGCGAGCTCGCCGCCGGCGGGGCCGGGGAGACGGTCCGGGGTTGGAGGCGGGTCCGGCCCAGGTCCAGGAGCGTCCAGGCGCCGGCCGGATTGCCGGCCGCTTGGGCCCGGGCGGCCGCCGCCGGCGAGATCCGGATCGGCGCCTCGAGCAGGAGTCTGATGGGAGGCAGGATTGCAGTGCGGTTCCAGGGCCGGGCCTGGAGCAGCACCCGGACCTTCCGCGCCCCCGGGACCGCCCGCTCAAGGACCTTGAAACCGACCCGGACAAAGACCACGCCCGAGTAGGCCGGCACCTTGTCCGGCCGTCCGGGAAAGGGGGCCCGGCCGGCCGGGGGATAGGTGATCCGGAGGATCTTGATCCCGGGTGGTGGCGTCACCCGCCACTTGCCTGGCGGCACGCCGGCCGGCGTTCGGGGGGAGCCGATGTACACGCCGCCGGGCGCGATCAGGGTCACCGCGATCTGGCCCCGCTCCCCGGGGGTCAGGGCCGAAGTCCCGGACCCGACGGCGGTCAGCTGAAAACCATGGGCCGCCGCCCGCCCGGGAGCGGCCGGGACGATTCCCGGCCGGGCTATAAGAAAAAATAGGGCCCCAGCCCCGGCCAGGGCCCCCCAAAAATATCTTCCAGGCACTTGCTTGACTCGGTGGTTCGAAACCTAACGGACGCCCAGCTGCTCCAGCCGCAGACGGATGATGGGGAGGAAGGCCCCCTGGGTGACGGGCGTCGCCATGTTGGGATTGAGCAGACGGCGAACGATCTGCGGGACGGGCACGGTCTGGTCCTTGGCCGCTTCCGCGCCGGTCAGGTCGGACGGGAGCACGGTCGGAACCGGTCCCGGCCGGTTCCAGTAAAAGTAGGTCGGCCGGCGGCCGGTGGTGTCGTTGTCCAGGATGACCACGCCCCGTTGGATCAGGGCCCACCGCCTTTCCAGTTCGGCCAGGGCCTGCTTCTCCCAGTCCCAGATCGGCGTCACCCGGACCTCGGTGTCGTAGTCCGGCACGGCCTTCAGCCGATGGAGGGTGAACAGGCGGTAGGCGTTGTCGTTGGGATCCTCGGGCGGCTGGTAGCGAGGATTCAACTCGATGTCCCAGACGTTGAAGTAGTAGCGCGGCCACTGGCGCGAAAACAGATTGTAGCGAAGCTTTCGCTTGGGCAGGGCGTAGATCGATTTCCAGAAGACGGACTTGACGTTCCAGGGATTGTAAACCTGGAGGTAGCGCCGGGCCAGGCCCAGGTCGGCCCCGGTGTACATCGGATCCCGGTACCAGGTCGGACGAGACGATTCCACCTCCTGGGCCGCGACCGGTCCGGCCAAACAGACCGCGGTCACGACCCAGAGGGCCAGAATCACGAAGCGGAGTCTTGGTGCCATGGCCGGATTCCTCCTCGACAAGCATTTTGCCCTGCTTTCAACATCTTTGTCAATTATATCATGTCCTGGACCGGTTTCCAGGGGCCGCGGGCCGCCGTCGCCTCACAAATTCTCAAGCGCCCGTCTCCGGGTCCGGGCCGGCGGTTGCTTTTTGATTTGAACTTGGGTTAACCTTAGGCCCAATCAGGGAGGTTGACATGCGTACGGGGCTGATTTTTCTGGGACTGCTGCTGGGGCTGGCCACCATCGCCTCGGCGGCGAGCACGGCCGATGAGATCAAATCCCTGGCCGGGAAACCGGCCCTGCGGGTCGTGGTCGCCCCGCTCAATCGGGGCGCCATGAACGCCGGGATGAACGAGGCCAAGATCAAGAACCTGCTGATCGCCCGGCTCGACTTTTCCCGGGTCGGACTCAAAAAATCGGGCTGGCCGATGCTGCTGGCCGACGTGTCCTGTTACGGCCGGCTGTGCTTCCTGGGTCTTCAGGTCCTGCAGCCGGTCCAACTGGCCCGGGCCGGCCATCGGCGGGTGGTGGCCACCACCTGGCAGATGAGGGGGGCCTCGGCCTCGGACCGGATCCTGCGGGGCATGGCCAAGATATGCGACCGTCTGATCCGGGACTACCACCGTGCCCGATGACCGGATCTCCCAGGAGACTGCAAGAGAAATGCTCCGACCGACTCCCAGTCCCTCAACCCGACCGCCGGAGGCGCCTCATGCCCTCACCCCCCAGTGAACAGCGTCAAAAACGATTCGTCTTTATCGGCGGGGCCCCGGTCTTCGATTACCTGATCGAGCTCGACCAAAAGGAAATACAACAGGGGACCGGCGGCCGATCCATGTTCGTGGACACCAAGCTCTACCTGCCGGTCGGAACCATCTTCCGCTGCCGCACGGTCCAGGGACTGGAGTTCGGGCTCAATCCCCTGGCCAATGCCAATGTCGAGGAAATGGGCGGGCGGCCCTACTACGCCCTCGAGTTCGGCGGCAAGCAGCCCCAGATCTCGCATCTGTCCCTGACCGGCGAGGTCGGGAAGCTGAAAAAGGAGATCGTGGAGGCCTTCGCCGAGATCGTCCCCGCCCCGGCCAAGGTCCCGGTGGTGGACGTCTCCGCTCCGGTCGAGGTCTCCCTGGGCGGCAACAACCGCAACATCATCGCCGCCATCCGGAGCATCTATTATTCCGAGGAACTCCTGGGGAAGACCCGGGACATCGAGTTCTTCCACTTCCTGTTCGCCGATACCAAGCATCCCCTGTTCGCGACCATCGTCCACGAGTACGCCAAGTACGGCGTGGACTTCGGCGCCCCCGAAGATATCCACATTGACGGACTGCTTCCCCGGGAGGGCTACGTCCTCAGCCTGCGCATGGCCGACGGTCGGACCCGGGA
Source organism: uncultured Desulfarculales bacterium (assembly GCA_964569795.1). Lineage (GTDB taxonomy): Bacteria > Desulfobacterota > Desulfarculia > Desulfarculales > JAHJDS01 > JAHJDS01. Next base: position 160,164 of record CAZMVB010000001.1, read on the forward strand.
CCGGACCATCCTCAGCAATCGGACCAACGAGGAGGTCATCCCCGAGGACAGACTGCTGCGGCGTTACTTCGAGCTGGAACGCGGCCTGCGCACGGGCGGCGGCCCCAAGGAAACCCACCTGGTCCTCAACACCCTGACCAACCCCGAGGAGTTGCGTCTGGCCCTGCGGTTGATCTACTCGGCCCACGCCGCCCGGCATCCGTCCTATTTCTGCCTGTCGGGCACCTTCCTGAAGTGCGCCCAGGCCCTGGTGGACCGCCGCCTGGAGACCGGCGACCCCGATCCCTTTCCCGACCATCGGCCCAAGCGCCGGGGCTATTTCCGCCGCCGCCAGTTGAAGTGGTTCGAGACCGGCCCGGAGCTGATCTACCGCCGGGTCCTGCCCTACGTCAAATACCTCATCCTCAACCGGGAGGAGTTGGTCGATCTGGAGCCCTCGGTCGAGCTCAAGGGCCTCGAGCTGGTCATGCGCCAGGTGGCCCGGGACATGAACCACGGCCGCAAGGAGTTCCCGGTCGAGGGCGGCCGGGTCCTGGTCAGCGACGGCAAGCGGGGGGCGCGGTACGCCGAGCTCCTGGATCGGGACGTGGGCCGTCACTACTGGCAGAAATACGCCCAGACCGCAAGCGAGGGCTTCGACTTCGCCGAGCGGGTCCTGTCCACGGGCGACGACAACGTCGTCCACCTGGCCTCGACCCTGGGGGCCGGGGACACCTTTGCCGGGGTGTTCATCGGCCTGAGCGCCCTGGGCTGGGACGTGGGCCACGCCATCCGGGCCGCCACCCTGGGCGCCCAGTTCTACATCGCCACCCGCCAGGAGCCCATGATCTCGGACCTGATCGACACCGAGGATGAGCACACCATGACGGGCACCTTCGGCAATTTCCGGGACATGGTCACCTTCCATCTGCCCGGCGGCGGCGTCCAGACCCCCTACGGGACCATCGTTGACAAGGTCGTCACCATCAGAACCACCCAGATTCATTATCCCTTCTGGGAGATAGTCGCCCGTTACAACACGCCATGACCAGAAAAACGCTACTCGTCATCGCCGCGCTCGTCTGGTGGCTCCCCGCCTGTGTGCCCGAGACGCCGCCGCCGCAGCAACCCAAGCCGGTCAAGGTCAAACCCCGGCCGGCGGTCCGGCTGGTGGTGGTCCCCCAACTGGTCGGGGCCCGCCTTTCCCACGCCCGGACCAGGCTCCGGTTCCTCGGTCTGCCGGCCCGGGTGACCCTGGTCCGCTACGCCCACCGCCGCCAGCTGGGCTGGGTTTTCCGGCAGAAGCCCGCCCCGGGCGCGCGCGTCCCGGCCGGATCCCCGGTCCGGGTCTGGGCCTATGCCGCCACCGGGACCCAACTCAAGGGCCCCATTCCCCGGCCCCCCTCGGCCGCGCCCCGGAAACCGACCTCCCCGCCGGCCGCCGCCCCGGGCCGCCTCGACCTGCCGCCCGGCAAGTATCCCCGCCTCGAGGCCGAACTGAAGGCCATCAAGGGCGAGATCGACAAGGTGGCCCGGTTGCCCTCGGTCCGGGATCGGTATCAGGCCTCCCTCGAGGTCAGGCGCCGGATCTTCAGGCTGCGCTGGCGGGTCATCGAGCACTCCCGAAGGGATCGGGCCAATCCGGTGCTGAAGGCCGTGTTGCGCCGCCTGCTCGGCCTGGAGATGTCCCTGGACCGGATCGTTCACCGCCGCCGGTCGCCCCGGAAATGAGGCCGGACCGACGAGCCAACTCGGCCATTGACACCCACCCCCTGACTGGTTATGATTTATTTACCCCCCGAGTGGGGGCGTAGTTTTTGGGGCGTGTTTGTTCGGGGCGTAGTTGGCCGGGCCTGAGCCCCGGGGGATGGGGAAGCCCTTTCGTGAGGAGCGCCCGTTGAAGAGAGGTCACGGAGTCGGCTGCGCCCGGACGTCAGAAGAGGCCTATGTCGGAAAGCGGACAACCAATCGGGGTCACCCGGCCCGAAGCTCGGCTGAGGATGCTGGCCGGGGGAAGCCTGTTCCGGCCGGGTCGGCGCCGTCTGGGGCCGATCCGCTGGTCTGATTGTCTGGATTGGGCCGAGATAGAATTTCATCGCCATTTGGATTGCCACCACTACACCATGTGCCTGACCATCGCCGGGGTCAGGCAGTGGCCCGGTTTTTCGTGCTGTCGCTGTGATATCTTCCCCGGTCCGCTCTGGGTGGGCGCCGGTTTGAAGTGACCGGCTCCCGGGCAGGTGACCATATTGTCCGGCCCCCAGCCGATCGTCTTTTCCGAACAGGCCGACCGTCTGCTGGCCCGCCGCTATCTCAAGCGCGACGATCAGGGCAAAACCGTTGAAGGGGTCTCGGACCTGTTCGCCCGGGTGGCCGAGGTGGTGGCCGGGGCGGAACAGGGATACGGGGCCGAGGCCAACCCGTCGCCCTGGGCCGCCCGGTTCCACGACCTGATGGCCAACCTCGAATTCCTGCCCAACTCGCCGACCCTGATGAACGCCGGCCGCCCCCTGGGCCAGCTGGCGGCCTGCTTTGTGCTGCCCGTCGAGGACGATCTGACCTCGATCTTCGATTCGGTCAAGCACGCCGCCCTGATCCAGCAGTCCGGCGGGGGGACCGGCTTCGCCTTCTCGCGGCTGCGGCCGGCCGGGGACGTGGTCCGCTCGACCAAGGGCGTCAGTTCCGGTCCGCTGTCCTTCATGGGCGTCTTTGACGCGGCCACCGACACCATCCGCCAGGGGGGCACCCGCCGCGGGGCCAACATGGGCGTCCTCCGGGTCGATCACCCGGACATCGAGGCCTTTATCCGGGCCAAGGTCGGCGGCCCGGGGTTGAACAACTTCAACCTGAGCGTGGCCGTGACCGACGCCTTCATGCAGGCCCGGCAGGAGGGTGGCTCCTTTGACCTGATCAACCCCCGTAGCGGCCGGGTGGTGGCCCGGCGCTCGGCCGCCGAGGTGTTCGACCTGATGGCCGAGGCCGCCTGGACCTGCGGCGACCCCGGGGTGTTGTTCATCGACGCGGTGAACCGGGCCAATCCCACCCCCCACCTGGGGTCCTTCGAGGCGACCAATCCCTGCGGCGAGCAGCCGCTGCTGCCCTACGAGTCCTGCAACCTGGGTTCGATCAATCTGTCCCGGCTGGTGGAGAGGGACGTCCTGGACGAGGATCGTCTGGCCGCGGTGGCCCGGGACGGTATCCGGTTCCTGGACGACGTGATCGACGTCAACCGTTATCCCCTGGACGAAATCAAGCGGGCCACCTCCCGGACCCGCAAGGTGGGCCTGGGGGTCATGGGCTGGGCCGACTGCCTGATCAAGCTGGGGATTCCCTACGGCGGGAAGCGGGCCGCCCAACTAGCCGCCCGGGTGGCGGGGATCATCTCCCGGGCCGCGGTCGAGGCCTCGCGCGAGCTGGCCGCCGCCCGGGGGGCGTTTCCGGCCTTCAAGGGCTCGATCTACGACCGCCGCGGCGAGCCGCCCCGGAGAAACGCCACGGTCACCACCGTCGCCCCGACCGGATCGATCAGCCTCATCGCCGGCTGCTCGTCCGGCATCGAGCCCCTGTTCGGCCTGAGTCTGTCGCGGCGGGTCCTGGACGGCGAGGTCTTTCGGGAGACCAATCAGCTTGTTCTTACGACCCTGGCCACCCGGGGACTGCTGACCGACGACGTCCGGGACCATATCCTGCGTCACGGACGCCTGGCCGGCCTGGATCGCCTTCTCGGGGATCTGCGGGAACTGCTGGTCACGGCCGACGAACTGTCCCCCGAGGTCCACCTGCGGATGCAGGCCGCCTGGCAGTCCAGCGTCGAAAACGCGGTCAGCAAGACCATCAACCTGCCGGCCGAGGCGGGCCGGGATCAGGTGGCCCGGGCCTTCGAGGCGGCCTGGGAGCTGGGCCTGAAGGGGGTGACTGTGTTTCGGCAGGGCTCCCGGGGAGATCAGGTCATCGTCACCGGCGAGGGCTCCTGCTGCTCCCGGCCGGGGGGATGCTGAGGCAATATGAAAATAGGTTAAAATTGATTGACAATTGAGATACAAAGTGCTATTAATAATACGAAAGAAGAAAGCGACCATTCATTTGTGGAACAAAAGTGGCGAAACATACAATAGCTATGGTTTTTGATTTTGATGACACATTGGTACCGGATTCGACCACGGCCTTATTAATTCATAAAGGTGTTGATGCTGAAGAGTTTTGGAAGGTTAAGGTAAAACAACTAATAGAGGATGGGTGGGACCCCGTTCATGCATATTTGAAACTCATCTTGGATTTAACGAGACGAGGACAACCACTTTATGGGTTGACTAGTAATGACCTAGCTGAGTTCGGCTCAACACTAAAACCTTATCCCGGCGCCCAAAGTTTTTTTAAAAAAATTAAGGATATAGTGAATAACAAATTTTCAGAGTTAGACATTGATGTAAAATTTTGGGTTATCTCTGGTGGACTAGAAGATATTATTGCTGGGTGTAAAAAAATAAGCAAACACTTGACTGGTTATTGGGGATGTCGTCTAGCAGGAGACCATCTTGGTGGAAATGTTAAGTATATAAAGAGAGCAGTTAGTTTCACGGAAAAAACGAGATATCTCTTTGAAATTAATAAGGGACTAAATCAGAGTGAAACCAACAAAAACCCCCTCCTAGTTAATATTGACAGGCCTTATTCTGCTAGGGCGGTTCCCTTTTCAAACATAATTTATATTGGAGATGGATTAACCGATATTCCTTGTTTTTCTCTTGTGAAAAGCAAAGGTGGTTCTGTATTTGGAATCCTACACAAGGATGACCAAGGCACTGCTAAACGAGACGTTTTTAAAAATCTCGTACGTCAGGATAGAGTGATGAGTCTTCATTCTCCAAGATATGGAAAGAATAGTGATTTAGGTGTAATGTTGGAAACAGCAGTTGTGACGAGATGCTCTGAGTTACAGCTGGAAGAAAAGCAAGCGTTAGTTGGTTAAGCACTCTTCTTAGTTTGGTTAGTTCTTTTATTTACCACAACTGTTGATTGACTTCTAGCAGACTTAGCACATGATTGCTTAGCGGAAAGTTCTAAGAGAGACGAAGTCAATTTTCTGTAAGTCGCATGAGTAACGCGCTTTTGTGATGTTTTTACTTCTGACATGTTTCGCCCCCTTTTTTGCCTTATACCATATATTGTTGGCCCCATAATGTCAAGCACTAGTTTTTGAACGAATTGGTCGATGGATATTTTCAATATAATTAGTAGGTTATGCTAAGGAAAATTATTTGGTCTATCAACCTTCTCAATACAAAATGATGTAATAAAACTAGCTAATTAAAATGGCACATGCCCCCGTTCAAGCAATAATTGCTTGCCTAGCCCAAAGATAAGACTCAAGGCAATTCAAAAAAGAAAAATAGCGGATATTTCGACAGGCCTCTGGCGAAGGCTAAGCCTCAACCTCAGCCGACCTAGGCTGCCGAGCACGACTAGTAATGCTTGTCCGGGCCCTTTTCCCCCCGCGCGCCGCTGACGACAAAAGGGCGGACCGATCCGATTCCCGTCAAGACTGCTTATACGTGGCGCCGCAGCCCGGACACTTCTTGTCGTCGGTTTTGACCACGGGCATCCCGCAGGCCGGGCAGTTGCTTCGGCCCTTGGCCCGGCAGGCCGGGCAATCGGCCTCATCGTGACCCTCGCCCGGGTGCACGCCCTCGGCCGTGTCGAAGAAGTCCTCGCAGATCTCGCAGAAGTAGGTTCTCAGGTCTTCATGTTGGGTCATCAACTTTCTCCCTGAACGCGCAGGCCGATTAACAGCGGTCCTGACTGCAACGCTAAAGATAACACTCGGGGCTCCCGGGGCGATCAGGTCATCCCACCGGCGAGGGCTCCTGCCGCTCCCGGCCCGGGGAGTGCTGAAACGGCGTCGGCCGGATGACGGCCGCGCCGCGGCGGCCGTCAAGTTTTTACAGCGAACTCAGCCGACGTAGGCCGAAGAGCACGACGGGCAGCGCTTGTCCAGGGACTCCTCGACCGGCGCGCCGCAGTCCGGGCAATGGGCCATCCCCTCGGCCTGGCAGGTGGGACAAGTGGCCGCGTCATGTCCGTGGCCCGGAATCTCGCCCCCGGCCACCTCGAAAAATTCCTCGCAGGTCCGGCAGAAAAAGGTGCCGATCTTGTCGCTGGCGGGCATGATCGTTCCTCCCCCAAAAAAGGTCGTTTCTTTTTTTGATAATTATACCGCCCCGGCCTTGGTTTGCCAAGGAGGCGCCCGGTGCGCCTCAGACCCCATCAACGACTCAGACGGACGATGCTCGCCCCCCAGCCGCCGCCCTCGGCCGGGGCCTCCTCGATGGAGACGATCCCGGGCAGCCGGGCCAGTCGCCTGAGCACGGTCTGGCGGAGCTGGCCGGTCCCCTTGCCGTGGATGATTTTTACTTCCAGGATGCCCCGGGCCCGGCACTCAGCCAGATAGTCCTCGACCAGGTCGGCCGCCTCGGCCGGCCGGAAGGTGTGCAGGTCGAGCACGCCGTCGATGGGGAGGGTTATCGGTTCGTCGGAGTGAGCCATTTTTTAATACACCTCGGCCTAGTTTATTCCGGCTTCCTGCCCAGCCCGGGATTACTGGGCGGATCTCAGGTTGTACTTAAACTGGAAAATCAACCTTGATTTTATAGATCTTCTCGGCCGGGAGGCTGATCAGGTCGTCCACGCCGGTCTGCCGGGTGATCTCGCCCAGGATCTCCCGGATATCGGCCGAACTGGGGGCGATGAGGGTGAACCAGATGTTGTAGTGGTGGTCGCGCCGGTAGTTGTGGGTGATGCCCGGCCGGTCGTTGACTGCGGCGATGAAGGCCTCCATCTGGTCGTCGGGCACGGCCGCGGCGCACAGGGTCGAGGTGTAGCCCAGGGCCCGGGAGTTGAAGTTGCCGCCGATGCGCCGGATGATGCCCTCGTCCTTGAGGGTTTGGACGCGGCGGATGATTTCGTCCTCGTCCAGGCCCAGGCGCTCGGCCAGGACCTGATAGGGCCGGACGTCGATCGGGAACCGGGACTGGATTTCGTTGAGGATACGGCGGTCAATATCGTCCATACTGGCCATCCAGGTCCAAGATGGGCTGAGACTATTCACTTACCACAATCGGTCACTTTTTAAAAAACAAAGATTATCGACTGATCGAGAAGTCCCTTGCTTCAGGCCGGCTATTTTTCTGCAGCATGCGGCTGATAAGTACACAACGGCTCGGGCGCAAGATAGTCACCCGTGGCCTCGAAGGCCCGGGCCCGGCAGCCGCCGCAGACCTTGACATACTCGCATTGGCCGCATTTTCCGCTCAGATTGGAATAATCCCTCAGCTTCAAAAAGATCGGCGATGTCCGCCAGATCTCGTCAAATTTTTTGTCCTTGACCTGGCCGCAGTCCAGCTCTAGATAACCGCAGGGCTGGACCTGACCCGTGTGGGACAACAAGGCGAAGCCCACCCCGCCCAGGCAGCCCCGGGTCATGGCTGACAGACCGTGGGTCTGGGGCGTGATCGTTATGCCGTCAGCCCGGGCCCGCTGGCGCAGGACGCGGTAGAAGTGCGGGGCGCAGGTGGCCTTGAAGTCGATGTCGGTCCGGACGTCATAGAACCAGTTCAGGACCCGCTCGTACTCGGCCGCGTCCAGGGTCGCCAGGTCCCGGCCCCGGCCGGTGGGCACCAGCAAAAAGGCATGCCAGGCCGCGGCCCCCAGGTCCCGGGTTTTTTCCAGGATCTGTTCGAGCTGATGGACGTTGCGCTCGGTGATGGTGGTGTTGACCTGGAACTCGACGCCGGCCTCCCGCAGAATTTTCAGCCCGGCCGTGGAGGCGGCAAAGGCCCCGGGCTGCCTCCGGAACTCATCGTGCGAGGCCGCGTCCGGCCCGTCCAGGCTGACCGAGACGCGTTTTATGCCCGCGTCTTTGATCTCGGCGGCCAGGTCCGGCGTGATCAAGACCCCGTTGGTGGCCATGACCATGCGCAGACCCAGCGAGTCTCCATAGCGGGCCAGCTCGGCCCAGTCCGGCCGCAAGAGCGGCTCGCCGCCGGTCAGGATGATCACGCTCTGATCGCCCAGCGAGGCGACCGACTCCAGGACCTCCTTGCCCTGGTCAATGGTCAACTCGTCCGCATAGACCTGATTTTCGGATCCCGCCCGGCAGTGAACGCAAGAGAGGTTGCAACGCCTGGTGATTTCCCAGGCCAGCAACCTAAGTGGCGGAGCACTCGATGGTTGGCTTGAATCGTGGGGGCCAGCCGTACGGTGACGTCCCGTTATTAAATTATTCCCGCCCGGATGACCCATCAGCCACCCAGTTTACGGGCCACGTCTTTGGCATGATACGTTAAAATGACGTCCGCCCCGGCCCGCTTGATGCCCCCTAAAATCTCGGAGACGACCTTGTCCTCGTCGATCCAGCCTTGCTGGGCCGCGGCCTTGACCATGGCGTACTCGCCCGAAACGTTGTAGGCGGCCAGGGGCAGATCAAAGGTTTCGGCCACGGCCCGGATGACGTCCATGAAGGCCATGGCCGGCTTGACCATGATCATGTCCGCGCCCTCGGCCACGTCCAGCTCGCACTCGCGGATGGCCTCGCGGATATTGGCCGGGTCCATCTGGTAGGATCTGCGGTCGCCGAAGGCCGGGGCGCTGTCAGCGGCCTCGCGGAAGGGGCCGTAAAAGCCGGAGGCGTACTTGGCGGCGTAGCTCATGATGATCACGTCCTCGAAACCGTTTTCGTCCAGGGCCTCCCGAATGGCCCCCACCCGGCCGTCCATCATGTCCGAGGGCCCGACCACGTCCACGCCGGCCCGGGCCTGGGCCAGGGCCATCTCGGCCAAAAGCTCGAGGGTGGCGTCGTTGTCCACGTTCTGACCCTTGAGCACCCCGCAGTGGCCGTGGTCGGTGTACTCGCACAGGCAGACGTCGCCCATGACCACCAGGTCCGGCGTCTTGTCCTTGATGGCCTTGATCGCCCGCTGGATCACGCCGTCCGGGTCATAGGCCTGTTTGCCCAAGGGGTCCTTGACATCGGGCACGCCGAACAGGATCACCGCCGGCACCCCGAGGGCAAAGGTCTCGGCCGCCTCCTGGGCGACCAGATCCACGGACCAGTGGAACTGGCCGGGCAGGGACCCGATGGGCTGTTTCACCCCCGTGCCCTCGACCACGAACAGGGGCTGGATCAGGTCGTCGGGAGTGAGGTTCGTCTCCCGGACCATCCGGCGCAGGGTCTCGGTCCGGCGCCACCGTCTCATTCTGACTTCTGGAAAGATGCTCATCGTTTCCCCTGGGCCCGAAGATGTTGGTTGATGAAGTCGGCCACCTCGTCCGCCCCCTGGAACACGCCGAAGTGCCCCTCGGCCAGGACGTCGGCCCGGAGGTCCAGGAGGCGGTGCATGGAGGCGGCCCACTGGTCCACGTCCGAGTCGAAATCGGCCATGAACGGCCCGTGGATATCCTGGCCGAAGAGGACCCGGCGGCCGTCGCGGTCCAGCCAGGCGGACAGGGACCCCGGGGTGTGCCCCGGGGTGTGGATGATGATTAAAACCTCGCCGCCGGCCTCGTCCAGGGGCAGATCGTATTGGTCCCCGTCCACGACCACGTCCAGGGTCAGCTGGGGCAGGTGGGTGCCGTACCACGAGGCCCCGGTCAGGCGTGAATCGCCGGTCTGGATGGCCGCGGCGTCATTGGTGTGGGCCAGGAGCTTCGCCCCCAGTTGGTCGCGCAACTGCTTGGCCCCGCCGATGTGGTCCACGTGGCCGTGGGTCAGGACGATGGTCGCCACCTGGTCGGGCTCGAGGCCGGCGGCCTGGATGTTCCGAAAAATCCGGTCCTCGGAGCCGCCGCAGCCGGCGTCGATCAGGACCGAGCGGTCCCCGGCCGCGATCAGGTAGCACAGGCAGTCGGCCGGATCGGTCAGGCCCCCGCCGGCCACCAGGTGGACGCCCCGCCAAAATTCCTGGGGGCCGCGCCCGGGCATCACAGGCCGCCGCTCTCCAGGGCCCGGGCCTGGAAGGTGGTGATCAGCGGCTCGATGATCTGGTCGCCCAGTTCGCCCTCCATGATCCGGTCCAGGGCGTAAACGGTCAGGTTGATGCGGTGATCGGTGACCCGGTTCTGGGGGTAGTTGTAGGTCCGGATCCGCTCGGAGCGGTCCCCGGAGCCGACCTGGGCCCGGCGCTCGGCGGCGATCTCCTGGTCCTGGGCCGACCGCATCTTGTCCCACAACCGGGCCCGGAGGACCTTCATCGCCTTGGCCTTGTTCTTGTGCTGGGATTTCTCGTCCTGGCAGGTGACCACGGTGTTGGTCGGCAGGTGGGTGATCCGGACGGCCGACTCGGTCTTGTTGACGTGCTGGCCGCCCGGTCCCGAGGACCGGAAGACGTCTATCCGCAGGTCATCGGGCTTGATGTCCAGTTCGACCTCCTCGGCCTCGGGCAGGACGGCCACGGTCACGGCCGAGGTGTGGACCCGTCCCTGGGACTCGGTCACAGGCACCCGCTGGACCCGGTGCACCCCGGATTCGTACTTGAGGCGGGAATAGACCCCGTCACCGCTGATCGAGGCGATGACCTCCTTGAAGCCGCCCAGATCGGACTCCGAGGCGGACATGAACTCAACCTTCCACCGCTGCAGTTCGGCGTACCGGCTGTACATCCGGAACAGTTCGCCGGCGAACAGGGCCGCCTCCTCGCCGCCGGTCCCGGCCCGGATCTCGAGAATGACGTCCTTGTCGTCGTTGGGGTCCCGGGGCAGGAGCAGGAGCTTCAACTGGTGGGTCAGGTCCTCGAGCTCGCCCTCCAGGGACTCGACCTCGGCCCGGGCCAGGGCCCGCATCTCGGGGTCCGGGTCGCCCAGCAGTTCCCGGCCCTCGGCCAGGCCGTCCTGGACCTTCTTGTAGCGCCGGAAGGTCTCGACGACCTTGCTCAGTTCGGCGTGCTCCCGGGTCACCCGGCGATAGTTGTCCCGGTCGCCGATGACGCCCGGGTCGGACAGCTCGGTCTCTAGTTCGACAAAGCGCCTCTCGACGCCTTCGAGTTTGGCGATCATCGATTCGGGCATCGATGCTCCGAAAAGTTACAGGGGTTGGGGCTCTTGGTCGTCGTCGAGGGTCGATTTGAGGGCGACCAGGGCCACCTCGATCATCTCGTCGGTCGGCTCCCGGGTGGTCAGCCGCTGCATCACCAGGCCGGGGCAGACCACGGCCTTGACCAGGGGATTGTTCAGGTGCCGGCCCGACAGCCGGATCAGTTCGTAGGCCAGCCCGGCGATGGGGATCATCAGGACGATCTTGAGGAGGATGTAGAACCCCTGGGTCCACACCACCCCCTCCCGGGCAAAGGGCTTGGGCAGCAGGGGGAACACCGCCGCGAACAGAAAGATGCTGATCAGCAGGACGAACAGGATGAAGGCCGTGCCGCACCGGGGATGGAGCCGGGAGAAGGGCCGGACATTATCCACGGTCAGTTCCCGGCCGGCCTCCTGGGCGTGGACGCACTTGTGCTCGGCGCCGTGGTACATGAACACCCGCCTGATGTCCCGCATCAGGGAGATGATCCAGATGTAGGCCACGAAAAAGACGACCTTGATCAGACCGTCGATCAGATGGAACCAAGCCGATTTGACCGTCAGGTGGCTGTGGGACATCTTGCCCAGGATCAAGGTCAGGACGTGGGGCAAGACCAGGAACAGGGCCACGGCCAGGCCCACGGCCGAGATCATGGTCAGGGCCATGGCCCAGGGGGACAGGCCTTTCTCCTCCTTGGACTCGTCTTCCAGGGCCTGGTTGGCCGAGTAGGACAGGGCCCGCATGCCGTTGACCACGGCCTCGACCAGAAAGACCGGTCCGCGGACCACGGGCCATTTCAGCCAGGGGAAACGGTCGGTCAGGGTCCGCCACCTGTCCCGGCGGACGACGACCTGGCCCGATGGTTTGCGGACGGCCACGGAACAGACCGATTGGCGGCGCATCATCACGCCCTCGATGACCGCCTGGCCCCCGATCAATTCGCCGTGGTTATGGATCGTCGCCAAACCTCAGGCCTCGCCTTTTGACCTTCCCCGGCCGGGCCGGGTCCATCCTTTCCGCGCCGCGACCCCGGGACGGCCCGATCAGGCCCCGGTACCCTGGGATTTCTTGCCCTTCTTGTCCCGGTCGGCCATGTAATCGCCGTACTTGCGGCGGAAGCGCTCGACCCGGCCGGCGGTGTCCACCAGCTTCTGCTTGCCGGTGAAGAAGGGGTGGCACTGGGAACAGATCTCGACCTTGATTTCCTTGCGGGTCGATCCGGTCTCAAAGGTGTTCCCGCAGGCGCAGGTCACCGTGGCCCGGTGGTATTCGGGGTGAATGTCCTTTCTCATATCCTCGATCCTCCGAATTGGCAAACACCAAGTATAGCCACCTGGCGCCCGATTGCAAGCAAAAATCAGTGGTCAGCGCCCGACCTGGCCGTACCGGGTCCTTCCCGATACAATATAATATAAGCATCGAATCAGGGGAAGCCAGTGGGTATTCTGGATGAAGCGGCGGCGATCGTCGCCCGGGGACTCGAGATCGACCGGCTGACGGTGGAAAAGGTGGTGGTCGGGCTCTTTTTCACCGGGGTCAAGCTGAGCCACGGCGAGGGCGGGGTGTGCTTCACCCCGGTCAAGGACATCCCGACCGCGGTCTGCTGCCCCAGCAGCGCCGGCCGGACCTTTGATCCGGTCCGGGTCAAGGGACTGCCGGTCACCGACGTCTTGGCCGGCCTGAACTCGGTCGAGCCGATCAAGACCGCGGTGGCCATCGCCACTTTGGCGGCCCTGAGCGCCGCCTGCTGGGAGCGGGGCATCAAGGGGGATTACGAGATCCAGCATTGCCGGGACGCCCAGGACGCGGTGGCCATGCCCCCCGAGAAATCGGTGGCCGTCATCGGGGCCTTCGTGCCAGTCCTGCGGCGCCTCAAGGCCCGGGGGACAGGCGCGCCCTGGTGGGTCATCGAGCAGGACCCGGCCACCCTCAAGGGCGACGAGCTGGACCACTACGTCCCGGCGGCCGAATCCGGGGAGGTCATCTCCCGGGCCGACGTCCTGATCATCACCGGGGTGACCCTGATCAATCACACCCTGGAGGGCATCCTGGAGCAGGCCAAAGACGACGCGGACATCGCGGTCATGGGCCCCACGGCCGGGATCGTGCCCGAGCCCCTGTTCGACCGCGGGGTCCGGGTGGTGGGCGGGGTCTGGGTGCGCCGGCCCGACGAATTGATGGACGTCCTGGCCGCCGGCGGCTCGGGCTATCACTTTTTCGATGACCTGGCGGAGAGAATCGTCATCGAACGCAAAGTCGATGCCCAAAGTCGACAGCTCCGCTGACCGGTCAGCCTGAATCGACATGGCAGTCACTTCGTATTCGTCCCGTTAATAAAAATTGAAAGCCAAAGTCGATAGCTACGCTGACCGGTCAGCCTGAACCGACATGGCGGCCACTTCGTATTCGTCCCGTTGATAAAAATTGAAAGCCAAAGTCGACAGCTACGCTGACCGGTCGGCCTGAATCGACATGGCAGTCACTTCGTATTCGTCCCGTTGATAAAAATTGGAAGCCAAAGTCAATAGCTACGCTGACCGGTCGGCCTGAATCGAGGCGCCGGCCAGTGTGGTTTTGTCCTATTATTTTAAAAACGAAAGGCCCGACGCATCGGTCGGGCCGTGGTTCAAACCTTGGTCGGTGTATTTATTTCATGTATTGGCGGTGGGTGATGCTGACCCGCCCCCAGACCGTGCCCAGGAGCTTGATGGTGATCGGTCCCTTTTTCCAGATGGAGGTCCCCACGGTGGGGTAACCGAACTTTTTGGTCAGGGCCTGGGCCGCCTTGACGCCGTTGCAGTCGCGGCACAAGAGGTCCACGCTGGCCAGTCGGTGGTCGTTGTTGAAGTTGTAGGTGGCCATCCAGTGATAGCCCAGCCAGACCTGGTCGCCCTCGCCGGTGCCGTAACTCCGCCCGGTCGAGCCGGCCGGGACGTGGTACCGGATATAGTGCTTCTTGAACTGGACCGCGGACGTACCCCAGGCCAGGCCGCACCAGCCCTGAACGATTGGGGTCTTGTTCACCTCCATCCGTCCCCCGGGCGCCGGGATCTCCAGCATGGGCTTGCCCTCATCGCAGGCCATCAGTCCCAGCACCAACGCCGCCGCCACCGCCACCGCCAAACCAATCCTGGTGATCCTCATCAGTGCCTCCTCGAGTCGGCCCGTCACCTCGTCCCCCTGAGGCCACGGCGACCCGTCTCCGCGCGTTCAAGACTCCGGTCAGACCCTACCAAGCTAGCACAGGCGGCCGTCAAAAGCCAGTCCCGGCCGAACTGGTTGCAGGGACGGTGTGGCGGACGGGAAGGGGTAAGTCTCCGGCCATGGCGCCGGGTTCATAGCCGCCCCGGTCCACCTTTTTTATGACCAACCCCGGCGCGCCCGCCCCCTTTATGGCTGGCGCGGGCGCGCCTCCGAAATGGCTCGATTCCTGTCTTCCGGACCAACTAACTCACATAAAAAAAGACCAGTATGTAGATCATCACGTCGATGCTGAAAGAAAACCCCGAATCAAGGACCCGAACCACCTCCAAACTCCGCCGGGCGGCCGACCGCCCGGCTATATCAGGCGGGTTGTCGGCCGGCCGCCACGATCCGCCCCTGATCGAGAAGCCAACCCCGGCGCGCCCGCCCGCTCTATGGCTGGCGCGGGCGCGCCTCCGAAATGGCTCGAAATATTTTGTCCGGGCCGATCGGGCGGTCAATGAATAAGATCGACCGGTCGGTCATTACCGGGCAGCAGCCAGGCGAAGCGGCCGGCCTGGGGATCGTCCCGCCGGCCGGACTGTCCGGCCGGCCACTGGGAGCCGGGATAGGCCCAGTCGTACTTCTTGTAGGTCCCGGGCTGGAAGTTGCGCATGGTCTCGTATGCCAGCCACTCCTCGTCGTACTGGATCAGCTTCAGGGTGACCGGCAGGTAGGTCTGCTGGCGGTCGGGCCGCAGGTTCATGCCCGGTTCGAGGTGATCGGGCACGCCGTCGTTGTCGGCGTCGGTGAAGGTCCGGCCCCTTTTCCAGTTGTGATAGGCCCGCCAGTGGAAGAACTCGTGGATCACGGCCACGCCAAAGGTGTCGATGAAATGGGTCACCCGGAAGCCCTTGAACTTCGGGTTCCAGAAACGGTAGATCAGCGGATAACGCAAGGCGAAGGTGGGCCCCAGCTTGGCCAGGTCGCAGATGTGAATCGTCTTGTAGGCATGACCCGGGGTGTACTGGGCCGGGACGTTGGCGTAGCGGCACAGGTCGAAATTCCGGGCGCCGTACTCGATGCGCACGCGCTGGCCGTAGGGGCGGGCGGCCGGGGTCTGCATCCAGTAGTAGAACCAGTTGGGATATCGGCGCTGGGGGTTGTTCGAGGCGGTCAGAGGAAAGAAAATCCTGACGGTCCGGGTATCGGAGGCCGGACACCCCCCGGCGTCCACCGAGGCGGTGATCTTCTTGGGGCCGAAATCCGAGTTGTCCCGGGGCAGGCCCACGTAATGAACCGTCACCTGGGGACCGGTGGCGCTGGCCGGGATGACCGCCTTCCGGGCGCCCGGGATGTCGGGGATGGTCCACTTGATCTGGTTGTTGTATCTCGACGGGCTGACCCGGGCCGTGAGCTTGAGGGTCAACACCCCGAAAAAGCTGCGGTCGTAGCAGAAGCGCTGGTTTTGCCGCGGCGAGGTCACGGTCAGCCGGACCGTGCTGCCCGAGCCCCGGATGATGGTTCCCCGGATCACCGGCTCATAGGGATTGGCCGTGTGGAACTTGAGGCTCATCTGGTTGCCGACGATCCGGCCGATCCAGATGTTGGTCTTGATGAACCCGACCCGGTTGCGCCGGACGTCCAGATAGGCCGTGGCCGAGGTGCAGTTGGTGGTCACCCGGTTGCCGCCGACCGTGGCCAGGCAGTCCATGGTCATGCCGTAGCCCAGTTTCACCCGGTTCCGGGTGGTCAGGGTCATGCGCATCGGCCAGGGGTAGATGATGATCTGACGGAATCTGGTGATCTTCCACTTGCCGCTGTAGCCCGAGCCGCCGGTGACCTTGCGGAGGTGGACGATCTCGGTGTAACTGGTCCCCCCCGCCGCGCGGGGATTGGTGCCCGTCAGGATCACGCTGAAGCCCGGGCAGCGGGCGGTGCCGCTCCAGCCCAGGCTGGGCAGCAACGCCAAAAGCCCGGCCAGCAAGACGATCTTCATCCGCATGAGACCTGCTCCTATCAAATGAACACCAAAGAGCCGACTACCTGTGTATCTGATTCTAGCACATGCCGTGTTCGTGTTTCAGCTTGTTGTCCAGCCCAGAGGATGTCCCGGCCAAAGGACGCCAGCGAACAAAAAGGCGGCCCCGCGGATGATTCGCGGGGCCACCTATGTCAATGGGTCAACCCGGATCGGTCGCGCGACCGGGCCCGGCTAAGGCCGTTTCATCGTCGCCTTTTGCTCGTAATTTTTACGGTTCGATCTGTCCGTAAAGACGTTGTAGATGATCACCCGCAGCAGTTTGTTCTTACCGACATAAATGACCATGGCCACCCGCTTGAAGCTCTCGCTCCAGGCCGAGATGCCCCAGTACATGACATTGGAGGTGATGCTTTTGCCGCCGATGTCCAGCCGGTGCCACTTCCAGTCACAGGGCCGGGGGTGACAGGCCCCGAAGCCCCGGGCCATATAGACCGACCCCCGCCTGGCGATCATCAGTTTGACGATGCCCCGGGTCCTAGGATTGACGTTGACCCAGGTCCCGGTCGGAAAGGCCTGAACCGAGGCCGCGAAGACCAGGACCGCGGCCCCGGCCAGGGCCAGGACCTTTCCCCGACGCCTCCAAATTGGTTTTCTCATGTTTCCCTCCCTTGTATTGGAGTCGTGGCCGGCCGGGCCTGACTCGGCTTTATCCGTTGACGGCCCTGGCCGGCCGGTTTCCCAACCGTGGACGGGTGCGCCAGACGATCTTCAGGCTGCGGCAACCGTCATCGAGTCACTATTCTGAAATTCTACTGATAAATGAACGGGTTAAAGCTGATGATCACGCTGCGCCACTGGTCGGGTTCAACTCGGAAAGAAGAAAGCGGGAACAATTCGGCCTTCGCTGGGGCCGGTCCTGTTTTTACCGGAGCCGCGCCACGTCACCGCCGATCCGATGGGGGATACAGCTCGCCACGGTTCAAACCGCCTTTTAGGTAATTTTGTATCATAGTTCCCATCAAAAGACAAGCCTTTTTTTATTTATAGACAATTTTTCGCGCGTGGTTGCCTGACGGTACATACGATTTTGATTTCGGTTCACACGGTGATAAAGTAACAAAGGTGGACCGGAGGAGGGGAGACATCGTGCCCAAACCGACAGTCGCGACGTCTTTGCTGGCCCTGGTGGCCGGGTCAGTCTGGTTGGCTTCCGCGGCCCCGAAACATGACTGGCGGCCGGCCCAGGACCAGGTGGCGGCCGCCCGGAAAATCGGGACGCCGGTTTTTTTGACCAACTCCATCGGCATGAAGTTCGTCTTGATCCCGGCCGGCAGCTTCCTGATGGGCAGTCCCCCCACCGAGCTGGAGCGGGAATACCATGAAGGCCCCCGGCACCGGGTGGTCATCAGCCGGGCGTTCTACCTGCAAAGCACCGAGGTGACCCAGGCCCAGTACCGGAAGATCATGGGCAAGAACCCGAGCCGCTTCAAGGGCTGCGATCAATGTCCGGTGGAGAGGATTTTGTACGACGACGCCTTGGAGTTCATCCGCCGCCTGAACGCCCGGGAAAAGACCCAAAAATATCGCCTGCCGACCGAGGCCGAGTGGGAATACGCCTGCCGGGCCGGGACGACCACGCCGTTTTGGTTCGGGGCGACCATTGCGACCGACCAGGCCAACTACAACGGCCACGTGGTATATGGTCCCGGCCGCAAGGGCGTCTGGCGGAAGAAGACCACACCGGTCGGCTCTTTTCCGCCGAACGGATGGGGTCTGTACGACATGCACGGCAATGTCTGGGAGTGGTGTCAAGACTGGTGGGGGGAACACTATTACGCCCATTCTCCGACCCGCGATCCCCAGGGGCCTTCGTCAGGCGAATACCGGGTATTGCGCGGCGGTGACTGGAACAGCGTTCCCGAGGCCCTGCGCTCGGCCCAACGGAACCCGGTGCCCCCCGACATCCCGTGGGGCGGAAACGGGTTTCGGGTCGTCAGGGATTATTGAACCTCGCCTGGTTGTCCGAGGTCGCTCGCGAACCGGAACGGCGAGCCTCAGGCCAGGGCCTGGTCAAAGTCGGCCATCAGGTCGGCCGTGTCCTCCAGGCCGATGGACACCCTGACCAGCCCCTCGGAGATCCCGGCCGCCTGGCGCTCGTCCGGGCTCAGGCCGGCGTGCGAGGTCGCCGCCGGCCGCGTCACGAGGGTCTCGACCCCGCCCAGGCTGGGGGCGATAAACGGCAACTCGACCTTGTTCATGAAAGACTCGGCCGCGACCAGGCCCCCCGTAAGCTCGAAGCTGAGCATCCCCGGATAGCCGTCCAGGAGGGATTCCGCCCGGGCGTGGTCCGGGTTGCTCGGCAGGCCCGGATGAAAGACCCGGGCCACGGCCGGGTGCGCTTCCAGAAAACGGGCCATCTCCAGGGCGCTGGTGTGGTGATAGGCCATGCGCAGGGGCAGGGTTTTCAGTCCCCGGTGCAGCAGGAAGCAGGCGTGGGCGTCCAGGGAGCCCCCCAGGTGATTCATCTTGTGGGTGATCTTGACGATCATTTCCCGCGGGCCGAGGATGGCCCCGGCCACGATGTCCGAGTGGCCGTTCAGGTATTTCGTGCCCGAGTGGATGGACAGGTCAAAGCCGTGCTCGGCCGGCCGGAAGAAGACCGGGCTGGCAAAGGTGTTGTCGATGATCGAGATCAGGCCGTTCTCTTTACAGAACTCCACGACCGCCGGAAGGTCCATGACCTGCATCAGGGGATTGGTGATCGTCTCGCAGTAAAAGGCCCGGGTGGTGGGACGCAGCAGATCGGTCCAGGTCTCGGGGCGGCCCGGGTCGATGAAGTCGTGGTCAATGCCCAGGCCGGGCAGGTCCTTGGTGATGAAGTCATAGGTCCCGCCGTAGAGGCAGTCCTGGCAGAGGACGTGGTCGCCTTTCTTAAGCACGGTCAGCAGGACGGCCGAGACGGCGGCCATGCCGCTGGCCGTGACCAGGGCGTCCTCGGCGTTTTCCAGGGCGGCCAGCTTGGCGTGCAGGGCGAGGTGGTTGGGGGTGTTGTTGAGCCGCATGTAGCGGATGTCGTGATACGACCCCTGGCCGGCGTACTCGAAGGTCGAGGACTGAAACACGGGCACGCAGATGGCGCCCTCGATGGCCGGTCGGGGTTCGCCGGCGTGGATGGCCCTGGTGGCCGGCCCAAGTTTTTTCATGGGGTACCTTCCAGGAATTTGTCATTCGGCCGGTTCACTGAACTCCCCTTGTAAAAGAAACGACATCAGGCCGCCGAGGGGTCGGTCTCTCCTTGGGGATGCTTGACGAAGCGGTTGATGATCGTCCGGAGGTGATAGCCCGAGGCGGCCAGGCTCAGGGCCAGGCCCATCTTGGTCGGCCGGGTCAGGCCGACCTTGGTCACAAAGGTCCAGAAGGCCCGGCGACCGCGCTCCCGGACGCCCAGCCGCCAGAACACACGGGCCGCCGCCATCAGGTCCCGGCGGGTGACGCGCCGGAAAAAGCGCTTGCGGGGTCCGCGGACCAGGCCGCACTGCTTCAGAAAACTGCCCACCCGGCGGTAGTAGCTCCCCGGGTCGTAGAGCCGCCGCATCAGGGCCCGGTACCCGGCCAGCAGCCTTTCGCGACCCATCTTGGGCAAAAAATTCAAGGCCCCCTCGTCCAGGGCGTTGTTGCCCGTGGGCTGGCCCAACAGCCGGTTCTCCCTGTCCAGGCGCTGATACAGCCTGGTGCCCGGGCCGGCCGACAGCAGACCGACCATGGCCGTGGGGATGCCGGCCTGCTCGATGAACCGGGCCTGGTCGTCGAAGATGGTCGGCGGGTCGGCGTCAAAGCCGACGATGAAGCCGCCCTTGACGTCCAGGCCGTAACCCTGAATGGTCTTGACCGCGGACACCAGGTCCCGTTTCTGGTTCTGGCGTTTGTGGCACTCGGCCAGGGAATCGGCCGAGGGCGTCTCGATCCCGACGAACACGGTGTGGAAATTGGCCTCGGCGAACAGGGTCAGCAGTTCGGGATCGTCGGCCAGGTCGATGCTGGCCTCGGTGCTGAAGGAGAAGGGGTAGGCGTGGGACCGCTGCCAGTCAACCATGGCCCGCAGCACGGTCAGGGACCGTTTGCGGTTGCCGATGAAATTGTCGTCCACGATGTCCACCCGGCCCCGCCAGCCGCGCCGATACAGCGAGTCCAGCTCGGCCGCGACCTGGGTCGGGCCCTTGTACCGCGGCCGCCGCCCGAGCAGGGAGACGATGTCGCAGAACTCGCAGTCAAAGGGACACCCCCGCGAGAACTGGACCGGCATGGCCAGATATTTCTTGAAATCGATCAATTCCCACATGGGCGCCGGCGTTCGGTCCAGTTCAGGGTGGTCCTGGGCCTGGTACAGGGCCTCGGCCCGGCCCTGGTCTAGGTCCTTCAGGAACAGGGGCAGGACCTCCTCGGCCTCGCCCAGCAGGCAGTGATCGACCTGGTCCTGGAGGTGGTGATTGAACAGCGGACCGCCGCCCACCACCACCAGCCCGGCCGCCCTGGCCCGGTCGATCACCTCGGCGGCCGAGTCCCGCTGGATGATCATGCCGCTGACCATCACCAGGTCGGCCCAGGCCAGGTCGTCGTCGGTCAGGGCCTGAACGTTTTCATCGACGAGCCGCTTGGCCCAGGCCGGGGGCAGCATCGCCGCCACGGTCAGCAGCCCCAGGGGCGGCTCGGCCGCCTTGAGGCCCAGGAACCTCAGGGCCCGCCGGAAGCCCCAAAAGGTGTCCGGGAAGCGGGGATACACCAACAGGGCCTTCATTGTCCTCCTCCGTCCGCTAGAATTGCCTGGCTGGCCGTCTGGTGACGTTTGTGTTTTTGACAAATAACAAACGAGATCGGGCCGGGGACTAAGCGGCGATGGACGTCACAAAAGGTAACCGGTCCGCCTCGGCTGATCGCGTTCAAACATAACACGTCGGGCCAAGAAATGGTACCTCTGGCCTGAGCCCCGCGACCGGCCCGGACCCGGACGCCTCCCGGGGACCCGTCAGTTCTTATTTTCAGGCCGCTGGACCGGCCGGTTCACAACAATGTAAACTTAGGCTATAATAACGGTCAACATTCTGATCTCTCGGGGCTGACAAGTGAAGCTTGATCAAGATGTTTTGGTTCCCGGCGCCGGAGTCTGTCTCCGGCGCCTCTCAGTCCGGCGGGAGGGTGCCGACGCGCCCCGGGCATCGGTCGCCATTGATCCGGGGCCACGGCCGCCGGCCGGACCGAGCCGTCACGGTTCTCCTCGGGAAACCCGTCCGGAGACATCAGCCGCGGAACATGCAGCCTTCCAGGGGAAACAAACAATGTGCGCCCTGATCACGGCCCGTTTTCTGATCTCGATCCGACCCGGCAAGAGCGGCGGCCGGAGGATCGTCTGATGCCCAGGAAACCGCCCCGTGATGATCTTTTCGTCAAACCCAAGATAGAGATTGCCGGCATCACCATCGAGTGGGACGTCCGAAAGGGCACCTGCACCTTTGAACAGCTTCCCGTGGCCATGATGTGGGTTGACACCACCCTGGCGGGCCTGATGTCCGGGGTTCAGGCCATGGTCGGCACGGAGCGGTTCGCCCTGGCCCTCCAGGCCGAGGGGCGAAAAAGCGTCGAGTCCGACTGGGAGGTCATTTCCCGATTTTCGAAATTCGAAGATGGCTTCAAGGCGATCGCCGATATCGCCGCCGTGGCGGGCTGGGGAGAATGGAGGCTGCTGTCCGTAAACAGGCGGAAGAAGGAATGCCGCTTCCGGATAAAGGACAGTTGGGAAGGAAGGTACCAGAAGGCGCTGGGGGTCTGCTGGGGCAGCGGCATGCTGGCCGGCAAGCTGGCCGGTTACGCCTCCCGGCTCTTTTCGACCAACTGCTGGGCCGAGCAAACGTCGTTCATCGCCCAGGGGGAACCGGTCGATGAATTCGTGGTGAGGGCCTCGGAACGCACGATTGAAAAGGAAATCGAAGACCTGCTGGTCACCGACGAGGCGACCAAGGCCGACATGGCCATCGCCCTCAACAACCTGCAGACGGAAATAGGCGAGCGACGGCGGGCCGAGGAGGAGATGGTCAAGGAGCGGAACCTGTCCCGGGTGATGTTCGACAGCCTGCCGGGCGTGTTCTACCTGTTCGACCGGGAAGGACGGTTTCTGCGCTGGAACAAGGCCTTCGAGACGGTCACCGGTTATTCCTCCGCCGAGATCTCACGGCTCCACCCGGTCGATCTGTTTCGGGGTCCGGACCGGGAACTGATCGCCGACCGCATCCGGCTGTCCCTCAAGACCGGCATGGCCGACGCCGAGGCCGAGATCGTGTCCCAGGACGGTCGGGCCACTCCCTATTACTTCACCGGGAGACGCATCGAGATCGACGGCCGGACCTGTATCATCGGCATGGGCGTCGATATCAGCGAGCGGATTCGGGCCGAGAGGGCGCTCCGGGAGAGCGAGGAAAAACACCGGTTCCTGACCGAGAACATGGCCGATATCATCTGGACCATTGGTCTGGACATGAAAACCACCTATGTCAGCCCCTCCATCGAGAAGGTCCTGGGGTTCACGCCCGAGGAACGTGTCCGGCAGAAATTGGAGGAAGTGATCACGCCGGGGTCGTATCAGCGGGTCATGGCCCGGTTCCAGGACGAGCTTGCCCGCGAGGGGGAGCCGGGGGCCGATCCGGACCGAGACGTGACCCTTGAAACCGAGTACTACCGCCGCGACGGCTCGACCGTCTGGATGGAAAACCGGGTCCAGGCCTTGAGGGATCAGACCGGCGCCATGGTGGGCATGTACGGCGTCTCGCGCGATATCACCCAGCGCAAGCGGGCCGAGGAGGACCTGGCGCGGACTCTTGGCCTGTTCGAGGCCATCTTCCAGCATCACCCCAATCCGCTGGTCCTGGTTCGCCGGGACGACGGCCTGGTGCGGATGGTCAATCGAGCCTTTGAACGGGAGTGGGGTTTTCGGCAGGACGAGGTCACCGGCTGGTCCGCCCGGACTTTTTACGCCGATCCGGCCAGTCGGGACGAGATGCTGGCCCGCCTGGCCCGGGAGGGCACCCTGCGCGACTTCGAGAGCCTGGGGCGCAGGGCGGACGGGACCACGGCCCCGGTGCTGCTGAGCGTCGAGCCGGTGGACATCGCGGGCGAGGCCCACCTGATCGTGGCCTTCCAGGACGTCACCCGGCGCAAGGTGGAGGAGGAGGAAAAGGACCGGCTGGAGAGGCAACTCCGTCAGGCCCAGAAACTGGAGGCCATCGGCCGCCTGGCCGGGGGCATGGCCCATGACTTCAACAACCTCCTGGCGGTAATCATGGGCTACAGCCAGCTGGTCCTGCGGCGGGTCCGGCACGATGCCCCCTTTCGCCAGGAACTGGAGGCCATCGACCAGGCCAGCGGGCGGGCCGCCTCCCTGATCCGCCAGTTGCTGGCCTTTTCCCGCCGGCAGATCCTCCAGCCCGAGGTCCTCGATCTCAATCGCCTGGTGTCCGACACCGAGCAGATGCTGCGCCGCCTGATCGGGGAGGACATCGACCTGATCACCTTCCTGGAACCGGATCTGGGCCGGGTCCAGGCCGACCGCGGACAGATCGAGCAGTTGATCGTCAACCTGGCCGTGAACGCCCGGGACGCCATCGACGGCATCGGCAAGGTGACCATCGAAACGGCCGACGTCTATCTGGACGAGGCCTACTGTCGCGAACACACTGACGCCTCGCCCGGCCGTCACGCCATGCTGGCCCTGAGCGACACCGGGCAGGGGATGGACGAGGACACCAAGTCGAGGATCTTCGATCCCTTCTTCACCACCAAGGACCCGGACAAGGGGACCGGCCTGGGGCTGGCCACGGTTTACGGCATCGTCAAGCAGAGCGGCGGCGCCATCTACGTTTACAGCGAGCCGGGGCAGGGGACGACGTTCAAGATCTATCTGCCCGTGGTCGAGGACGAGGAGACGGCGCCCCCGCCCGAGCCCGAGGAGGAGTCCTTTCCGCGGGGCACGGAAACGGTCCTGGTGGTCGAGGACGAGGACGGCGTCCGCAAATTCATCCTGGACGTCCTGCGGTACGCCGGCTACACGGTCCTCGAGGCCCGCCACGGCGTCGAGGCCCTGGAGGTCTGCCAGGGGAGCCGGGAGCCGATTCATCTGGTGATCACCGACGTGGTCATGCCCCGGATGAGCGGACGTGAACTGGGCAAGTCGCTGGCCGAGACTTGTCCGGACACCAGGGTTCTCTTCATGTCCGGATACACCGACAACGCCGTCGTTCACCACGGCATGCTGGATCAGGGGATCAATTTCATCGCCAAGCCGTTCACGCCCGCGGCCCTGGCCCAAAAGATACGCAAAATTCTCGACGACCAGGCCTGAATCCGGGTGAGGCCGCCCGCCGCAGCTTGACACCCCGCGGCCCGCCAGGAACAATAGCGCCATGACCGTTGATTCCGCCGATCAAGACCCGGCCGGGCGGCTGCTTTTGCGCCGGCGGGAACTGGACGCGGCCGAGGACCGGGAACTGTCGCCCCTGGCCGCCCGCAGCCGGGACGCCGTCCGCCGCCGGCCAGACCCCCGGGCCGAGGCCGGACACCGCCAGAACTACGCCCTCGACGCCGACCGGATCCTGCACTCCATGGCCTACACCCGCTACATCGACAAGACCCAGGTCTTTTCGCTCATAAAAAACGACCAGATCACCCACCGGGTGCTCCACGTCCAGCTCGTCTCGAAAATTGCCCGGACCATCGGCCGCCTCCTGGGGGCCAACCAGGACCTGATCGAGGCCATCGCCCTGGGCCACGACATCGGCCATCCCCCCTTCGGACACGACGGCGAGTCGTTTTTGGACCGGCTCTGTCAGGACCATGGCCTGGGGCACTTCGTGCACAGCGTCCAGTCGGTTCGCTTTCTGGAAAATATCGAGCGGGGAGGGCAGGGCTGGAATCTTTCGCTACAGGTCCTGGACGGGATCCTGTGCCACGACGGCGAGGTCCACGACCAGGGGCTCGTGCCCGAGCGGGACAAGGACTTTGCCCGGTTGGACCGGGAGGCCGCGGCCAAGCGGGCCGAACCGGCCGTCAGACTGGCGCCCATGACCCTGGAGGGATGCATTGTCCGCCAGGCCGACACCATCAGCTACATCGGCCGGGACATCGAGGACGCGGTCCGCCTGGGGCTCTTGACCTGGGACGACGTGCCCCGGGAATGTACCGACGTCCTGGGCGTGGGCAACGGGACGATCGTCTATCGGCTGGTGGAGGACCTGGTGGCCGCCAGCGCCAGGGGGGCGGCGGTCGCCTTCAGCGATGAGGTCTCCCGGGCCCTTAAGGGCCTCAAGAAGTTCAACTACGAGCGGATCTACACCAACCCGAAGATCAAACCCCACCTGGCCCAGGCCGAGAACATGTACCGGACCCTTTTCGAAAAATTTAGGGGTGACGTGGAGGCTGGCCGGGAGGGCTCGGTGATATTCACCGATTTCCTGGCCGGAATGGACCGGGAATATCTGGACTCGACCCGTCCGGCCGAGAAGGTGCGTGACTTTCTGGCCGGTCTGACGGACGAGCGTTTTGTGGAGCTGTTTCAGGACGAGGTTCTGCCCCGGTCCCTGCCCCGCCGTTTTTTATAGTAATATTTGTCAGTTTTGTAGGATTACCCACCATTTTCGTCTGACCTCCGGCCCGGAATTTGATTTGTCATGTATTGACTTCTCATTATATGATCCGGTCTGTTTCAGGTCTGAGCCAGGGGCGGATCAGTCCCCCTGGGCCTTTTTTTCTTGACACATTACTTTAGGTTCAATATATAACAAGTCAGAACAACATTAAAAAGGGTGCCGGTGACCACAGGTGGCCGGCCCCCTGAACGGACTGACCCGGCCCCAGCCACCGCCCCGGCCCTCCCCGGTGACGGAGGCCGCACCACCTGTCAGGGGCCAGACTCCGCGCTCACGGAGGCCGTGTGCACTTTGCCGCCGCCAACGTCTCGCCCCTGCCCGCGGCCCCCATCGAGGCCGGCCGCTTTGATCAGGCGGCCCACGACCTGCGGTCCATGCCCCTGGAGGACCTGGCCCCCGGGGTGCCCCTGCCCGCGGACATCTTCGTCCCCGGCCTGAACCAGGCCGATCAGTCGGTGGTGCCCACCCGGGTCTTCGCCGCCGGGGAGTCGCCCGCCGGCGCCCGCCTGGACCGGTTCCGCCGGGCGGGGTTCACCCGGGTCTATTTCCTTCGCCGCGACCAGGAGGCCCTCCTGGACTACCTGGTGATCCGGGCCCGGGAGGTGGTGGCCGACCCGGCCCTGAGCCCCGAGCAGCAGGCCGCGGTCCTGTGCGAAAACGCCCTGTATCTGGTCGAGGCCGCCCTGACCCTGCCCCACATGGGTCCCAACATCCGCCGGGGCCGGGACTTGATCCAGAGCGTGGTCCGGTTCGTGACCGGGATCCCCCAGGCCTCGGCCGCCCTGGTCGGCCTGCTCCGGGTCGATTACACCTGGTATCACCACTCGGTCAACGTCTGCCTTTTGTCCGTGGCCTTCGGCCATTTCCTGGGCATGCAACCGGAGGACATCGAGGTCCTCGGCCTGGGAACGCTGCTCCACGACATCGGCAAGCGCGAGGTGCCGGCCGAGGTCCTGGCCAAGCCCGGGCCCCTGTCCGGACCCGAGCGGGAGATCATGCGCCAGCACCCGGTCACCGGGGCCTGGACCCTGGAGAAGATCCCCGAGGTGCCCACCGGCGCGGTCCGCATCGTCCGCCATCACCACGAGAACATGGACGGCAGCGGCTATCCCGACGGCCTGACCGAGGTCTGGCTCGAGCCCACCATCCGTCTCATCCGCATCGTCGATTCCTATGACGCGGTCACCTCCAATCGCTGCTACCAGACCGCCCAGACCGCCTTCGAGGGCCTCAAGGTCATCCGGCGCGAGATGAACGGCAAGATTTCGGGCGAGATGTTCCAGTCCTTCATCTCCTTTCTGGGGCACGTCAATCCCGACAACCGGGAGCGCGCCGCCGGGACCCCGGACCGCCTGGCCCGGATGAGCGTCCTGCCCGGCGGCCGGACCGTCCACTGACCGGCCCCGGCGGTTTAACGAACGCCCTGTTCGATAAACGCCCCACAAATTTTACCGGCCGGGCGTCGAATCGCCCTTGACAACCGTGGGCGATCGTGGCAAAAAAAGGATGCCTTCACGAGCAGGGCGTCTCAATCTCGACCGGCGCCATGGATTGAGCCGGGCGCCAGGCGTTTTTTTTTGACGACGTTCTCCGAGGCTTGAATCTGCGGCAGGGGGAGTAGTTGTTTGGGTTGGGGGGAGCCACCGCGGTGGTAAATGGACAACCGACTCCGATTCGCCGTTTCAAGATAGTCGATTTCAGACAGACTGATTCCTCGCCCGTCGGCGTCGTTCCGGGGGTTGTCTCGGACTGACCGGCCGGAGAGGAAACGACCGTCCGCCCGGATTCCGGGGAGGCCCGCCGCCGCCCGGACCGGGCCAGTAACGAGGGGACCAGACCAAGATGAGTACCGCTGCCTCCGGGACCTCCCCGCGCTCCGACGATGTGGTCCTGCACGTTGACGACATTTCCATGGCCTTCGGCAAGGTCCAGGCCCTGAGCAACGTCTCCCTCAAGGTCACCCAGGGGTCGATCCACTCGGTGATCGGTCCCAACGGGGCCGGCAAGACGGTCCTGATGAACTGCATCAACGGCCTGTACCGCCCCCAGCGGGGACGCATCTGGCTCAAGGGCAAGGACGTCACCCTGGTCACCCCCCATCGCCGGGCGGGGATGGGCCTGTCCCGCACCTTCCAGAAGATCGAACTGTTCGCCGGCATGACCGTCCTGGACAACATCCGCCTCGGCCGGCACATCCACCTCAAGAGCGGGGTCATGGCCGGCAGCGCCTATCTGGGCAAGGCCCGCCGCGAGGAGCTGCGCACCCGCAAGTTCATCGAGGAGGAGATCATCGACCTCCTGGAGATCGAGGCCATCCGCCACCGGACGGTGGGCATGCTGCCCTACGGTCTCCAGAAGCGGGTCGAACTGGGCCGGGCCCTGGCCCTGGAACCGGAAATCCTGATCCTGGACGAGCCCCTGGCCGGACTCAATCTCGAGGAGGTCGAGGACATGGCCCGCTTCATCCTCGACGTCAACGAGGAGGAGCGCTGGCAGGTGACCTGCGTCCTGGTCGAACACGACATGGGCGTGGTCATGGACATCTCCGACCAGGTCAGCGTACTCAGCTTCGGCAACCTCATCGCCGAGGGCACCCCCGAGGAAGTTCAGCAGAACCCCCTGGTCGTCGAGGCCTACCTGGGCGAGGACGAACTGTACGCCACCCGGGCCTGATGGAGGTTAGTGGATGATCCCGTTGAACATCGAGTGGGCCCCTCAGGTGGGCCACCTGGGCCTGATTCTGGTCCTGGTGGGGGGAGTGGCCTTGGCGGTCGTCTTTATGGGCCTGGCGGCACCCATGGCCGGTGCCGCCGGGAAAAAGAGCCGCTCCAAAACCTGCCCCGCCCTCACCTTCGAAGACATCACGCCCGATCTGACCATCCCCAAGCTATTCGTCCAGAAGGCCAAACATTACGGCGACCGCAAGGTCGCCATGCGCGAGAAGGAATTCGGCATCTGGGTGCCCATCACCTGGCAGCAGTACTATGACAACGTCAAGTACATCGCCCTGGGGATGAAGCGGCTGGGCCTTAAGCGCGGCGACAAGGTGGCCATGATCGGCGACAACCGGCCCGAGGGCCTCTGGGCCGAGATGGCCGCCATGTGCGTCGGCGGCGTGGCCATCTGGCTCTTCCAGGACTGTCTGATGGAGGAGGTCAAGTACATCATCGACCACTCCGACACCAAGTTCTTCGTGGGCGAGGGGCAGGAAGAGGTGGACAAGGCCCTGTCCATCCGGGAGGACTGCCCCAAGATGATCAAGGTCATCTGGGACGACCCCAAGGGGATGCGCAATTACGACGACGACATCCTGATCAGCCTGGACAGGGTCATGGAGCTGGGCAGACAGCTCGACGCCGAGCAGCCCGACCTCTTCGAGCAGGAGGTGGCCCGGGGCCGGTCCGAGGACGTGGCCCTCCTGTTCTACACCTCGGGGACCACCTCCCTGCCCAAGGGGGCGCTGTTGACCCACTACAACATGCTGACCATGGGCTCGGCCCTGATGGAGGTCGATCCCTGCTACGAGTCGGACGACTTCGTGTCCTATCTGCCCTTCGCCTGGATCGGCGAGCAGATGATGTCCATCTCCTGCGGGCTCCAGGTCGGCTTCACCATCAACTTCCCCGAGGAGCCCGAGACGGCCCAGGAGAACATCCGCGAGATCGGGCCCCACGTCATGTTCGCCCCGCCGCGGATGTACGAGGGTTTCGTGCGCAACGTCCAGGTCAAGCACCTGGACGCCCCCTGGATCAAGCGCAAGATGTACAGCCTGGCCCACTCCATCGGCTACCACGTCGCCGATCTCCGGTTCGAGAAAAAGCCGGTGGCCTGGTACTGGAAGCCGCTGGAGATGCTGGCCCACGCCGTCTGCTTCAAGAAGCTGACCGACCACCTGGGCCTGTCGAGGATCCGGAACTGCTACACCGGCGGCGCGGCCATGGGCCCGGACCACTTCCGCTTCTTCCACGCCATGGGGGTCAACCTCAAGCAGATCTACGGCCAGACCGAGATCGCCGGCATCAGCGTCGTCCACCGCGACGGCGACATCAAGTTCGACTCGGTGGGCCATCCCCTGCCCAACACCGAGGTCAAGATCACCGAGGACGGCGAGATCATCTCCAAGAGCCCGTCGGTCTTCATCGGTTACTACAAGAACGACGAGGCCACGGAAAAGACCCTGGTGGACGGCTGGCTCTACTCGGGCGACAAGGGGTACATCGACGAGGAGGGGCACCTGGTCGTCTTCGACCGGACCAAGGACGTGATGACCCTGTCCGACGGCTCGATCTTCGCCCCCCAGTTCCTGGAGACACGCATAAAATTCTCGCCCTATCTCCAGGACGCCTGGGTCATCGGCCACGAGCGGGACTACGTCACCGCCGTGATCTGCATCGACTACAACGTCGTCGGCAAGTGGGCCGACGAGCACAAGCTCAATTACACCTCCTACCCGGAACTCAGCCAGCAGCAGGGGGTCTATGACCTGGTGGCCAGCCAGCTCAGGGAGGTCAACAAGACCCTCAAGCCGGTGGCCAAGATCAGGAAGTTCGTCAACCTCTACAAGCCGTTCGACGCCGACGACGACGAGCTGACCCGGACCCGCAAATTACGGCGGGCCTTTGTCGAGGACCGTTACCGGGACATCGTGGACGCCTTGTACGGGGACGCGGACAGACTCCACATGGACACGACCATCACCTACGAGGACGGCCGCCAGAGCCGAATCGTGACCGATCTGGCCATCGGGTTCCTGGAGGAATGACCCGGGTCAAGGCAGAGCGGCGGGACAACCGGTTATCGCCGGCAGCGGAAGCGGACACGCCGGGGGACGAATAGGAATGGAAAACGTAAGCAAGTGGCAGATCGGCGGCTGGGCCTTCGCCGGCCTGGCGGGGCTGGCCTTCGTGGCCTGGCTCATCGGCGCGGCGGCCACCGGGCCGGAGCGGCTGCTCCAGACCGTGGTCGCCGGGATCATGCGGGGCAGCATTTACGCCCTGCTGGCCCTGGGCTGGGTGCTGATCTACAAGTGTTCGGGCGTGCTCAACCTGGCCATGGGCGAGTTGACCCTGATCGGCGGCTACGTCTGCTGGCAGTTCAACACCTGGTACTTCAATCTGTTCAACGGCAACGCCGAGCTGTACACCCAGGTCAAGACCATGGTCTCCCAGTGGGGCATGGGACTGGGGGCGGTCCTGTTCGACGTCACCAACTTCCAGGCCCTGCCCGGATTTTCGTTCGAGGTCCTGCTGCCCTTCCTGCTGGCCCTGGCCACGACCCTGGTGGTCGGCCTGCTTCTGGGCATCCTGACCGAACGGGCCTTTCTGGACAGGATGATCGGCGAGCCGATCCTGGCGGTGATCATGGTCACCGTGGGCCTGTCATTCTTCTTCAACGGCATCTGCAAATTCCTGTGGGCGACCAACCAGCGGGAATGGATGCCCCAGGTCTTTCGCCCGGGGTCGGGCCTGGATCTGGGGGTAATCCAGATCGAACCGGTTTACCTGGTGGCCCTGCCGGTGGTCCTGGTCCTGCTGACCGGGTTCATGTTTTTCTTCCAGCGGACCCGGTGGGGCCTGTCCATGCAGGCCACGGCCGACGACGAGATGGCCTCGTTGTCCCTGGGGGTCAGCGCCCGGTTCGTTTACGCCGCGGCCTGGTCCATCGCCTTCATGGCCGCCGGCGTGGCCGGAACGATGATGGCCAGTGTCGAGGGGGCCGCCAGCGGCCGGATCGGCTTTTACGGGCTGCTGGTCCTGCCGGCGGTGGTCCTGGGGGGCCTGAACTCGATTCCCGGGGCGGTGGTCGGCGGGGTGGCCATCGGCGTGATGGAGATGTTGTGTTCGGTTTACCTGAGCCAGGTCCGGATCGGCAGCGTGGCCGTCCTGGCCGACGTCAGCGACTGGGGTCCTTTGGTGTTCATGGCCGTTTTCCTGTTGTACAAACCCTTCGGCTTATGGGGCTGGGAACGAATAGAGCGGGTCTAGGCCTGAGGAGGCGCAAGAGCGATGTCCACGACCTGGTTGCCGTGCGGCACCTACCACGAAAACTACAAGAAGGACCAGGCCTGGTTCCAGACCAAGCTCATCCGGGGCAAGATGCTGATCCTGCTGCTGGTGCTGATCGGCCTGCCCTTTGTGGACTACGGGCTGTTGCCCGAATGGATCCTGAGGTGGTTCAACACCGGGACGTTCAGTCTGATCGGCTACCTCATCCTGGGGGCCCTGGGCGTCCAGCTCCTGATCGGGTACTGCGGTCAGATCACCCTGGGGCACGCCGCCTTTGTCGGGGTGGGGGCCTACGTCTCGACCCTGTTCATGAAGATCCCCTGGCCCTGGGCCCATCAGATGGGGATCGTCTTTCCGGTGTCGATCATCTTCGCCGGGATCATCGCCGGGCTGCTCTCGGTCCTGTTCGGCCTGCCCTCGGCCCGGGTCAAGGGCTTTTACCTGATCATGACCACCATCGCCGCCCAGTGGGTGATCGTCAGCTTCCTGCTGGGCAAGATGGTGCCGACCATCTTCGGGTCCGGCGGCTGGCTGCCGCTGCAGGACGTGATCTCGAGCGATATCAACCCCTCCTGGCAGTGGAAGTTTTTGGCTTTGCCGCACGACTTCTCGTTCTGGGGGTATCTGACCGGGGAGACCGGGCTGGTGACCCAGGCCTCCCGGACCTTCGGGCCGGCGGTCGGCCCCATCAAGCTGCAGGGGGGGCTGTACACCTACTACGTCACCCTGGCCCTGATCATCATCTGCTTCGTCGTGGTGGCCAACCTGCTCCGGTCCAAGGTCGGCCGGGCCTGGGTGGCCATCCGGGACAACGACATCGCCGCCGAGGCCCTGGGCATCAACATCGTCTATTACAAGCTGCTGGCCTTTTTCGTGGCCGGGTTCATCGGCGGGGTGGCCGGGTCGGCCCTGGTGGCCTGGAACGCGGCGGTGACCCCCGAGTACTTCGACTGGGCCAAATCGTTGTGGCTGGTGGGCTACATCCTGATCGGCGGCGTGGGGTCGCTCTACGGGGTGGTCTTCGGCACGGTGTTCATCACCTTCATGGTCCAGATCCTGGCCGTGTATTCCGGGCCCATCGGCAACTTCATCCAGTTCTTTCTGCCGTTCATCAACACCCAGAACATCAAGGCCGGCTTCGAGTTGATCATCCTCGGTCTGTCGATCTGCCTGTTCCTGATGTACGAGCCCAACGGTATGAGTTACCGCTGGTGGCAGGTCAAGAACTACTTCAACCTGTGGCCTTTCTCTTACTAGGGGAACACGCCCCCGACCGGGATGAAGGACCGGCGGCGGGGGTAAGGATTTTGGGACGCAAACCTAACTAAGGGGGAATTTTATGCCGAAAAAAACATGGTTGAAAAGGCTGTTGGTGCCGATGCTGGTAGCGGCGTTCTGCCTGTGTGGCAGCGCGGCCCTGGCGGCCACCATGGTCAAGGTGGGCGGCATTATGGACACCACCGGGGCCACCTCGGACGTGGGCCGGGACTACACCCTGGGGATCCAGGAGGCGATCGCCTACGTCAACGACCACGGCGGCATCGACGGCCACGGCAAGGTCAAGATCCAGCTTATCTGGGAGGATTACGCCTATCGTATTCCCCAGGCGATCACCCTGTACAAGCGCCTGAAGCGGATCGAGAAGGTGGTGGCCATCCTGGGTTGGGGCACCGGCGACACCGAGGCCCTGGCCCGGACGGTCACTCACGACAAGATGCCCTACGTCTCGGCCTCGTACTCGGCCCACCTGACCAATCCCAAGAAGACGCCCTACAACCTGTTCTTCTCCCCGGACTACTCGACCATGGCCCGGTCGGCGATGATCGCCTGGTACTACAAGGTCTGGAAGCCGAGGGGACTCAAGAGGGCGCCGCGGTTCATGTGCTTCTACGCCACCAACTCGGCCTATGCCCGGGCCCCGATCAAGGCCCTCAAGGACCAGGCCAAGCGGCTCGGCTTCGTGATCGGCAAGGACCAGCACGTCTCCCTGACCGCCACCGACTGCAAGGGTCAGGTCCTGGCGGCCCTCAAGTTCAAGCCCGATCTGGTCTGGCACGGCAACACCACCGGCGCGGTGGCCGCCGCCCTCAAGAGCGCCTACGTCCTCAAGCTGGGCGCCGACCACATCATCGACAACTGGGGCTACGACGAGAACCTGCCCAAGCTGGCCGGCCGGGCGGCCGAGGGGGCCATCGGACCGGCGCCCTGCGACTTCTTCATGGGCCACGGCAAGCTGATGGATCAGGTCCACAAGTACGCCAAGAAGCTGCACCCCAACGTCCCCTTCAGCGATCGTCTGATCCGGACGGTCCAGGCCTGGGGCGACGTCATGGTGCTCTGGGAGGCCATGAAGCGGGCCTACAAGGCCACTCACGGCAAGCTGACCGGCGAGGCCATCCTGAAGAAGGGCTTCGAGACCATGCGTAACTTCAATATCGGCCTGGGGGCCAGGCCGGTGACCTACACCGCCACCGATCACCGGGCGGCCTCGGGGGTCACCGTCTATCGGATCAAGAACGGCCGGTTCGTGCCGTTGATGACGGTCGATTTGAAGAAGATGTACCCCAAGCAGTGGGCCACCGAGTGGATCGGCTGGTAGCCTGAAACCCGCTCCGGGCCGGGGAGGCCTCGCCGCCCCGCTCCGGAGCGCAACCCGAAGGAAAACTCCGGTGGAACAACAACAGGCGGCGAATGCTGCGCCGGAAAAGACGGTGGAACCGATCCTCAAGATCAACAACATCGAGGTCCGGTATCACGAGGTGATCCTGGTCCTCAAGGGCGTGTCGGTCGAGGTCCCCGCGGGGGGCATCATCGCCCTGCTGGGCGCCAACGGCGCCGGCAAGAGCACGACCCTCAAGGCCATCTCCGGACTCCTCAAGCACGAGGACGGCGA
Organism: uncultured Desulfarculales bacterium; assembly: GCA_964569795.1. Taxonomy (GTDB): domain Bacteria; phylum Desulfobacterota; class Desulfarculia; order Desulfarculales; family JAHJDS01; genus JAHJDS01. The sequence goes on from CAZMVB010000001.1 coordinate 194,962, forward strand.
GGTGACCGACGGCTCGATCGAGTTCGAGGGCGTGCGCATCGACAAGAAACACGCCGAGGAGATCGCTAAAAAGGGGATCGTCCAGGTCATCGAGGGGCGGCGGGTGTTCGAGCACCTGACCGTCGAGCAGAACCTCAAGGTCGGGGCCCACATGCGCAAGCACGGTCGGTCCATCAGAAGCGGCCTGGACATGGTCTATTCCTATTTCCCCCGTCTCAAGGAGAAACGCAACGAGATCGCCGGCTTCGTGTCCGGGGGCGAGCAGCAGATGACCGTCGTCGGGCGGGCCCTGATGACCTCGCCCAAGCTGATGCTCCTGGATGAGCCGTCCATGGGCCTGGCCCCGATGCTCATCCGGGAGATCTTCAACATCATCACCCGCCTGCACGAGCAGGAGGGCATCTCGATCCTGCTGGTCGAGCAGAACGCCAAGCTGGCCCTGAACGTGGCGCCTCACGCCTACGTCATGGAGACCGGCCGGATCGTGATGGACGACTCGTCCGAGAAGCTGATCGAGAACCCGGACATCAAGGATTTCTACCTGGGGCTGACCGATCTGGGCGAGCGGAAGAGTTTCCGCGACGTCAAGCACTACAAACGCCGCAAGCGCTGGCTGGCCTAGCCGCGGCGTCCACGCTGGAAGGAGGTTTCGGACATGGTGAAAAAAGCCCTGATCCTGCTGACCATCACGGCCTTCATGGTGACCGGCCTGATGGTCCCGGTGGCCTCGGCCAAGGGTATGAGGAAACCGGTCGTTAAACTGATGAGCGTCGAAGTCAGGGAAATTCAGCCCTATTACCTGAACATGAAGAAGGGCCGGGGGGCGATGATGAACCTGGCCTGCGTCTTTTCGATCTACAATCCCAACCGGCGGGCGGTCAATCTCGAGTCCCTGAGCTTCGCCCTGTACTTTGACGACTTCTACGTCAACACCCTGAAGTACCGGGGCAAGATCTGGATCCCGGCCCGCAAGAAGGTCCAGATCGACGTTTACGGCAGCCAGTCGGCCCGGACGATGCTGCTCAGCCTTCTGGTGACCGGCGGGGCCAAGCTCCAGGCCGAGGCCAACGCCTGGAACAAGGCCCATCCCCAGGCCAAGAAGAAAAAGAGCTCCGGGGCCATGGCCATGGGCAATATCCAGCGCTGGTTCACGACCATCGCCGACTACAAGTTCCCGATCTATCTCAAGCAGGGCTCGGCCATCTTCACCATGCGCCGCGCCCGGACGGCGGTGAGGATCAACGTCAAGTACCAGCCCAAGTAACCACCATCAGCCGGCCGGACGGTCCCACCTGGCGGCCGTCCGGCCGTCCCCTTTTCGGCGAGGAAAAAAATGGCCGCCATTGACCGCACCAAGGGCTTCCTGGACGAGGCCATGGAGACCATGGACCCGGATCAGCACCGGGAGTATCTCGGCCGGGAACTGCAGAAGATCGTGGCCCACGCCTACGCCGGCGCGCCGGCGGTCAAGGACAAGCTCGATCGAGCCGGCGTGGCCCCGGACGACCTCCGGACGGTCGAGGACCTCCAAAAATTACCGGTGACCGAGAAGGCCGAATTGGTCGAGTTGCAGCGGCAGGACCCGCCCTTCGGCGGCCTGGTGGCCCTGCCCGTGGAGCGCCTCCGGCGCATCTTCGTCTCGCCGGGGCCGATCTACGAGCCGGGCGACCAGTCCTACCTGGACAACCGCTGGGCCCAGGCCTTTATCGCCGCCGGCTTTCGCGCCGGAGACCGGGGGCTGGTGACCTTCAACTTCAACATGGTCCCCTTCGCCAACATGCTCGACGACTCGCTGAACATGATCGGCGCCAAGACCATCCCCATGGGCGTGGGCAACACCGACATCCAGGTCCAGACCATGAAGGACCTCCACGTCAACGCCTACCTGGGCACCCCCAGCTTCCTGGCCGCCCTGGGGGACAAGGCCGAGGCCCTGGGCTTCGATCTGGCCCGGGACATCGATCTGGCCGTGGGCTTCGTCGCCGCCGAGATGCTCCCCGAGAGTTTCCGGGCCGAGCTGGAGAACCGGTTCGGGATGACCATCCGGCAGAGCTACGGCACGGCCGACGCCGGGTGCCTGAGCTACGAGTGCTATCACCTGGGGGGGATGCACGTCCCCTACAACTGCATCGTCGAGATCGTCGATCCGGACACGGGCCGGCAGGTCGAGCCGGGCTCGCCGGGCGAGGTGGTCTGCACCGTGTTCGACCGGACCTACCCCCTGATCCGCTTCGGCACCGGGGACCTGTCGGCCCTGGACTACGGCCAGTGCGCCTGCGGCCGGACCACCCCCAAGCTGACCCGGATCATGGGCCGCGTCGATCAGGTGACCAAGGTCAAGGGCATGTTCATCCACCCCGGTCAGGCCCAGGCCGTGGCCGGGCGCTTCGACCAGGTCCGCTGCTTCCAGGTGGTCGTGACCCGCGCCAAAAACCAGGACGTGATGACCTTCCACTGCGAACTCGAACCCGGGACCGACATCGGCCAGCTCGAGCCGGCCCTCAAGGCGGCCATTCAGGACGTCCTGCGGCTGCGGGGAGAGGTCGAGTTCGTCGCCCCGGGGACCATCCCCGAAGGGGCCAAGGTCATCGACGACCGCCGCGTCTGGGACTAGTTTTTCGGGGGGAGCCGGAACCGCTCCCGTCGAGCGTCGAACTAGTTAAGAGCCGGCCCACCGGTTTTTCGTCCCCCGAGTCCGGTGACAATGCTGGTTCCACGTCCCAGGCGTTTGGGCGTGGACGATCGACTTTCCTGACCGAATCCGAGACAGGGCGAACCAAAGGCGCCGCTTTCGTCCAGCGACGATCCCTTCCGGTCCCGCGGTATTTTGTTCCCTGACCGGCGATCTGATATAATTGTTTTCTTGATGGACCGACCTTGACTTGCGTCTCATCGGAGGGGGATTGATTGGGCCGGCGGCAAGACATGGACAGCCTCGATCCGACCTCGACCGACCTGCCGGTCGAGCCCGAGGTGGTCGATCGCCTGCCCTTGGAGGTGGCCTCCGAGGAGGCGCCGCCGCCGGATCAGTTCGACCCTCTCAGGCGCTACCTCTGGGAAATCAGCCGCTACAACCTGCTGACCCCGGAAGAGGAAAAGGAACTGGCCGTCCGGTACTACGAGACCGGGGACCGGGAGGCGGCGGCCCGGCTGGTGACCTCGAACCTGCGGCTGGTGGTCAAGATCGCCATGGACTTCCGGCGCTACTGGATGCGCAACCTCCTCGACCTGATCCAGGAGGGCAACGTCGGGTTGATGCACGCCGTCAAGAAGTTCAATCCCTACAAGGACGTCAAGCTCAGCTACTATTCCTCCTTCTGGATCAAGGCCTACATCCTCAAGTTCATCATGGACAACTGGAAGCTGGTCAAGGTGGGCACCACCCAGGCCCAGCGGAAGCTGTTCTACAACCTGCGCAAGGAAAAGGAAAAACTGATCGCCCAGGGGTTCGAGCCCGGACCGGCCCTCCTGGCCCATCGGCTGGGGGTCAAGGAGGCCGAGGTGACCGAGATGGAGCAGCGCCTGGGCAACTGGGAGGTCTCCCTGGACGCCCCCATGAAGGACGGCTCGGACGACACCCGGCAGACGTTTCTCCCCTCCGACGCCCAGCCGGTGGACGAGGCCCTGGCCGAGGACCAGGTCCGGCGGATCTTCACCGACGAGATCCAGAGGTTCCGCCGGACCCTCAAGGGCAAAAAGAGGGACATCTTTGACCGGCGGATCATGGCCGACAAGCCGGTCACCCTGCGCGAGTTGTCCGAGAGACACAACGTCTCCCGGGAGAGGGTCCGCCAGATCGAGTCCCAGTTGATCAAGAACGTGCGCCAGCACATGATCGAGGCCATTCCCGGATTCGAGGAAAACTATGCCGATCTGTTGACCAACCTGTGACTTTTTTCGCCGATGACCAGTCATTTCATCTGATTGACCCTTGTCGGGACATGTGCTATTAAGCTGATCATGTCAAAAATCAAGCAAACCTCGGTATTGTGGTTCGGTCTGATTCTGGTCCTGACCGGTTGCGGCTGGTCCCTGGGAAACATGGGTCAGGCCCCGCCCCGGGCGGCCATGGAGAACTACTTCATGGCCCGGTACTACCTGGACCGGGGCCAGGGAGACCTGGCCGTGAAGTACTATCGCCTGGCCCTGGACTCTGACCCGGAATCGGCCGTGCTCAACCGGGAGGTGGCCTCGCTCCTGGTGCGGCAGGGCAAGGTCAACGACGCCCTGCCCGTGGCCGCCAAGGCCGTGGACCTGGACCCCAAGAACGTCAAGGCCCGGCTGCTGCTGGGGGGGATCTACTCGGCCCGGGGCGACTATGACCAGGCCATCGACCAGTACCAGGAGGTGATCCGTCTCGATCCCAAGAACGGCGAGGCCCATCTCTATCTGGGCACGCTGTACGCCCAGAAACGGGACTTCGTGGACGCCCTGAAGGTCTTGAAGCGGGTGGTTCAATTGAAGCCCAACTCGGCCATGGCCCGCTATTACCTGGGCCGGATCCATCTCGAGTTGAAGCAGTACCGGGCGGCCGAGTACCAGTTCAAGCGGTCTCTCCGGCTCAACCCCTTTTTCCAGGCCTCCCTGTTCGATCTGGGCTACCTCTACGAGGTCCAGGGCCGCAACCACGAGGCCGAGGCCATTTACAAGCGCATCCTGTTCCACCGGCCCAAGAACGCCCAGGCTCACGACCGCCTGGGCCGGCTGTACCTGCGCACCGGCCGGTACAGCCAGGCCCTGGGGCAGTTCAAGATCATCAAGGGCCTGGGACCGCCAACCAAGGGCCTGCGGATCCGGATGGGGCTGATCTACTTCGAGCAGCGGAACTACGCCAAGGCGGCCCAGGAGTTCAACCTGGTCCTGTCCCAGGCCCCCAAGGACCATCGGGTCCGCTATTTCCTGGCCACGGCCCTGATGCAAAAGGGCGATCTGGCCGCGGCCCGCAAGCAGTTCCTGATGATCCCACCCCAGGCCAAGGTTTACATCTCCTCGCGGCTGCACCTGGTCTTTGTCCTGGAAAAGATGAAACGCCGGGCCGAGGCGATCAAGGAGATGTTGATCGCCCTGGAGCACCATCCCCAATCGGCCCGGCTGCACCTGGGCCTGGCCGGCCTGTACGAACTGGCCAAGGATTATCCCCGGGCCCGGGGCGCCCTGCTCGAGGGGCTGAAGGCCCATCCCAAAAACGTCGAGCTGCTGTTTCAGTTGGGGGTGATCCTGGACAAGATGGGCCGCAAGGACCTGGCCCTGAAGCAGATGCGGCGGGTGCTGGCCGTCAAGCCCGATCACGCCGACTCGCTCAACTACATCGCCTACACCCTGGCCGAACAGGGCCGCAACCTGGGCGAGGCCGAACAACTGGTCCAGAAGGCCCTGGCGGTCAAACCCAACGCCGGGTATATCGTCGATACCCTGGGCTGGGTCTATTTCCGGCAGGGACACTACGACCGGGCCCTGGCCGAGCTGGAAAAGGCCGCCCGGCTGACCCCGGACGATCCGGTCATCGCCGAGCACCTGGGCGATGTTTACGTCAAAAAGGGTCGGTTGCGACTGGCGGTGATGATGTACCGCCGCGCCCTGGAACTGAAGCACAAATCGCCCCAGCTCATCAAGAAGCGGATCGTTGAAATTGAAAAGATGCTCCGAAACAGACACAAGCACCCCCGCCGGCGGGGCCGCAGGAGGCACTGAGTGGTCCACCGGGCGGATCGCCGGGTGAGGACCGAGGTTGCAGTCCGAGCACGCCGGCCCTGGTCCCTGGTCTGGGTGTGGCTGGCCGCGTCGGTCTTTTTTCTGGCGGGCTGTCCGGTCAAGCCGCCGCCCCCGGCCCCGCCGCCGTCGATCCACCCCTCGGCCGAAAAGCTCCTGTCGCGCCTGGCCAGTCGGGAAAAGGCGGTCAAGAACTTCTGGGCCAAGGTCGAGACCCGCATCAAGAACCAGCGCCGGGAGGCCTCGGCCGACGGGGCCCTGATGGGTCTGGCGCCCGACCTGTTGCGCCTGGAGCTGATCGATCCGGTGGGCCGTCCCCGGATGACCTTCACCTCTGACGGCCGGAAGATGGGCCTCTTGGTCCACTCGGAAGGAAAATTCTACGTTGGACCGGCCAGCCCCCGCAACCTGGGCCGCATCCTGCCCCTGGGGCTGGGGCTCCGCCAGGTGTTCATCCTGCTGGCGGGCGGGACGCCCCTGATCCGGCACAAATACGGCCGGGTGGACTGGCTGGCCGGACCCGGGCAGTACCGGCTCCGTCTGGGCGGCGATCCGGGCGGGATGTATCAGGTCTTGTGGTTCGCCCGGCCCGACCTGCGTCTGGTCAAATCCGAGGTCCTGGACAAGAAATCGCGGGTCCTGTTCCGGGCCGCGTTCTCAGATTTCCGAAAGATCGGGCCGGAGCGGTTTCCGATGCACCTGGTCCTGTCCGTGCCGGTGAGCAAGGTCCTGGTCGAGTTCAAGTACGTCTGGCTCAAGGTCAACCTGACCATGAATCAACTGCCCTTCGCGGTCAGGGCGCCGCAAGGCGTCCAGATAATTAAACTTTCTGGCAAAAAACACAAAAAATCACGATGAAACTGGTCGCCGACGCCATGCTGGGACGTCTGGCCACCTGGCTGAGGGTCCTCGGCCTGGACACCTTTTTTTCCGCCTCCATGACCGCCCCGGAATTCCTGGTCTGGGTGGGCCGGGGACGACGGGGGTTGACCCGGCGGACCCTGCTCCGTCATCACCCGGACGTGATCTTTATCGAATCCGACCACTTGCGGGAACAACTGGTCCAGGCCGTCCGGACCCTGGGTCTGGGCCCCCCCTGGACGGGCCTGTTCACCCGGTGCGTCCGCTGCAACCGGGAACTGTCGCCCCTGGACCGGTCCGAGGTCTTGGGGCGGGTCCCGGAGTACGTGTATCAGACCGAGGAATTCTATAAACAATGCCCCTCCTGCGGCCGCATTTTCTGGCCGGGGACCCACGTGGCCCGGATGGCCGATTTATTGGAGGGCCTGGGCCCGGGGACCCGGTAGGGGACATCCCCGACTCGTCAGATCAACTATTTGCCCTGATCCCTTGTTTCCCCCCTGACGGTCTAGTATTTTTTAATAAAAAGACCTTTCCTGAAAAGGTTCCCCGACAGGAGGAAGAACATGACCCGACGGATCATCGTCCCCATGGTGGGCCTGGCCGTGGCAGTGGGCCTGGTGACCCTGGCCCTGGCCGCCGGCGCGCCCCAGATGCCCGGTCCCCAGGGCGCGGCCCTGTGGAATTACATCGCCAAAAAATCGCCATACCAGAAATGGAACTACTTCCCGGACCACAAAGGGATGCACCCCGGCAAGGCGCCCCACGGGGCCTTTAACAAGGTCTTTGTCAACCCGGCCGGACTGTCGGCCAAAAAGCCGCCGTACCCCTACGGGACGATCATCGTCAAGGAAAACTACAACAAGGCCAAAAAGCTGGCGGTCCTGACCGTCATGTACCGGGTCAAGGGTTACAATCCCGCGGGCGGCGACTGGTTCTGGGCGCTCTACACGCCCGCCGGCCAGGTCAAGCGGGCGGGCAAGCTCAAGAGCTGCATCAAGTGCCACGCCCTCGTGGCCCAGAGGGGCTGGATTTACACACACAAATTCAAGTAGCCCCGGCCGGCTCGGATTTTTTGAGGGTGGCGGTGAAGATCGCCGCCCTTTGTTTGCCCCAGATCAGTGGTGGCAAGAGTTCCTGACATTTTTCCATTGACTGCGCCGCAGTGCATCAGTATGATATGAAAAAAGTGATGCATTAAATTATGATCATATTTTGGAGTCTGTGTCCATGTCAGTGATTAGAAAGACAATTTCAGTGCCGGATGACTTGGTCGCCGAGGCAGACTCGATCAGAAAATCAGCCGGGCAGAGCTTCAGCCGCTTCGCCCTGGAGGCGATCAGGGAAAAAGTGGACCGGGAGACGAAACGGAAGCTTGAGGAGGATATCGCACTGGCGGCCCGGGAGTACAGAAATAATCCAGGTTTCCGGGAGGAAATGGCGTTGTGGGATACGACCGTCGGGGACGGAATGTGAGGAAGGAAAGATGAATCGAGGTGATGTGGTTTGGGTTGATTTGGATATTCAGTACGGCCGGGAGGTCAAAAAGACCAGACCGGCCATTATCGTCTCTGAAGACCTGTTCAATAACGATCCTGACTACCCCTTTTTCATCCTGGTCCCCCTGACCAGCACCCTCAAGAGACAGACCGGATTCTGGGCCAGGGTTCGTGGCCCCCGGGGTACCTGGAACACGGCCCTGTGCGATCAGGTCAAGTCCGTTGACCGGGGGCGTGTAGTTCGGGAAACCAAAGGAAAATTGTCGGACGGGGATATGGAGGCCGTGGACGCCGGCCTGCGGGTGGTCCTGGGTCTCTAGCTGTGTTCAGGTGCCGCAGTCGGTGGGATCGCCGGCCAGCTTGTCCAGGGCGTGGGGCAGGGCGGGCAGGATGGCTTCCAGGCTCTGGGTCGCCCCTTTCTTACTGCCGGGCAGATTGACGATCAGGGTTTTTCGTCGGGTGACGGCCAGGCCCCGGGACAGGGCGGCGTGGGGGGTGTGTTTCAGGCCGGCGGCCCGGATGGCCTCGGCCAGGCCGGGGACCTCCAGGTGGGCCGCATCAAAGGTGGCCTCAGGGGTGACGTCCGAGGGGGACAGCCCGGTGCCGCCGGCGGTCAGGATGAGTCTGACCCCCTGGCGGTCGGCCAGGTCCACCAGGGCGGCGGTGATGGCCGCCCGGTCGTCGGGCAAGACCCTGATCTCGCCGACGTCGAAGCCGGCCGCCCGGAGCATCTCGGCCACGGCCGGCCCGGCGGTGTCCTCCCGCTGGCCAACGGCCCCCTTGGTGGAGATGGTCAGCACCGCCGCGGTCGTTCCGGTCCGAGCCCCCATGTCGTTTTCGCCTCCCAATTCGGTGGTCATTCCCTCAATTTCTTACCCATAACAGCGACTTGGTACTTCGCCAATAACTCCGGGTCTTCAATTGAGCCGTGATGGTGTACCTGTTTCCAGTGACCATCGATTTTTTGGAAGATTCGGCTGGTGCGAATTGCGAGTGTTATCTCTTCTTCACCAAGGCGGAAGTAGCCTCGCTCCCTGCCCACTGCATAGAACATCTCTGCTGTCTCGTGGATAGTGTAATCGAAAAATTCGACATACACCTCGGCCGGCCCATTGAAAATACGCCCATAAACGGATTGAATTTCGGCCCAGCCGCGCTTGATGCCTCCCAGAGGATTGTCCATGGCAATGTCGTCGGACTGTGCCCAGTTCTCGGACATCATTTGCATGTCGCCTGAATTGAAGGCGCAATAGAACTGAACCAGGGCCTGATATGGTGAAGCTAATTGCCCTTGATCTTCCTTGCCGGTGATTGCCTGTTGAACCGGGATCATTATTTCACCATATATCCCCGACAGAATACGGGGTGGGCCGAAACGGCCGGAACCGCGCCGGCAAGCGTCCCGATGTGACGGGAACGTCAGGCTATGACTCGGCCTCCTCCTGGGCCGCGGCGATGACCTTGTCCTGGAGGTGGGCCGGGACCTCCTCGTAGTGGTCCAGGTTCATGGTGAACGACCCCCGGCCCCCGGTCATGGAGGTCAGGTCCGGGGCGTACTGGAGGACCTCGGCCATGGGCACCTGGGCCCGGATGACCTGGTTCTTGCCCTTGGCGTCCACGCCCTGGACGCGGCCCCGCCGGGAGTTGAGGTCGCCCATGATGTCGCCGACGTTCTCCTCGGGCACGGTGATGGCCATGTCCATGATCGGCTCGAGCAGGGTGGGCTGGCAGTCGGCCGCGCCCTTCTTGAAGCCGACCGACCCGGCGATCTTGAAGGCCAGTTCGGACGAATCCACCGGGTGGAAACCGCCGTCGAACAGGGTGACCCGGACGTCCACCACCGGGTAGCCGGCCAGGACCCCGACGGCCAGGGCCTCGGTGATGCCCTTTTCCACGGCCGGGATGAAATTGCGGGGGATGGCCCCGCCGACGATCTTGTCCACGAACTCGAAGCCTTCGCCCCGGGGCAGGGGCTCGATCTCGATGGACACGTCGGCGAACTGGCCCCGGCCGCCGCTCTGTTTCTTGTGGCGGTTGGCGATGGAGGTTTTTTTCTTGATTGTCTCGAGATAGGGGACCTTGGGGGTCAGGAGTTCCACGTCCACGCCGAACTTGCGCTTGGCCTTTTCGATGGTCGCCTCGAGGTGGACCTGGCCCATGCCCGACAGCAGGATTTCCTTGGTCTGCTCGTCGCGGGTCAGGCGCAGGGTCGGGTCTTCCTCGGCGATGCGGGTGACGGCCGCGAAGACCTTTTCCTCCTCGCCCTTTTTCTTGGCGGCGATGGCAAAGGACATGATCGGCGGCAGGGGCTCGGGGGCGGTGAACAGGACCTTGGCCTTGTCCGCGGCCAGGGTGTCCCCGGTGACGGTCTCCTTGAGCTTGGGAATGGCCACCACCTCGCCCGGCCCGGCCGTCTTGACCGCCGTCTGATTCTTGCCCTCGACCCGGAGGATCTGCCCGAATTTTTCTCGAGCGTCCCGGGTGACGTTGTAGGCCCCGGCGTCGGCGTCCAGGGTCCCGCTGAAGACCCGGAGCAGTGACAGGCGGCCGGCGTAGGGGTCGGCCACGGTCTTGAACACCAGGGCGGTCAGGGGGGCGCTCTCGTCGGGGGCGACCTCGGTCGGCTCGCCCGAGGCCGCGTCCGCGGCCTGCCGGGGGCCGCGGTCCAGGGGCGAGGGCAGGACGTCGTTGATCAGGTCCATGAGCGGCCCGATGCCCATGTTGTTCACGGCCGAACCGCAGATGACCGGCACGAAGATGCCCTCGAGAATTCCCTTTTTCAGGGCCCCGGCCAGTTCCTGGTCGGAAAGTTCCTCGCCCTCGAGGTATTTCTCGACCAGGGCGTCGTCGGCCTCGGCCAGGGTCTCGATCATGGACTCGCGGCGCTCGTCCACGGCGTCGGCCATGTCGGCCGGGACCTCGCCCCGGGTGACCTTGCCCGAGCCGTCGGCCGGGTAGGTCAGGGCCCGGCGGCCGAGCAGATCGACCACCCCGGTAAAGGACTCGGCCGCGCCGATGGGCAGTTGGAGGGGCACCGGCCTGGTTTCCAGGGATTGCTCGATGTCCTTGAGGGCGGCCTCGAAGTCGGCCCGCTCCCGGTCCATCTTGTTGATGAAGATCAGGCGCGGCAGTCCGAATTCCTCGGCAAAGGCCCAGGCCTTTTCGGTCTGGACCTTGACCTGGTCCACGGCGTCGATGACGACCACGGCCGCGTCGGCCACCTGGGCGGCGGCCTTGGTGTCGGACATGAAGTTGTCGTCGCCCGGGGTGTCCATGATGAACACCCGGGTCTTCTTGTACTCGTAGTTGTGGAGGGACGTGGAGATCGAGGTGTGTCGCTTTATTTCCTCGGGCTCGAAGTCCATGGCCGTGTTGCCGTCATCGACCTTGCCCAGGCGGTCGATGGCCTTGGCGTTGAACAGGACGGCCTCGCAGAGGGAAGTCTGGCCCGCGCCGGAGCCGGCCAGGAAAACGACACAGCGCGTCGCACCCACGTTGTCACTCATGTGTTCACCCTTTTGGTCTGGAGCAGTGGAACCGGGTCCATGCTTGAGAATAATCTTGAATTTGTAGCCGGAAGGCCGAGTCAAGTCAAGAGTTTTTCCCGGTCAGTGGCGCGGATCGGTCCGGAATCGCGGCCCCGCCGGGGGCTTTTTTTATTGATTTGTTATTGAGCTGTGTTATGTATATACCTTCATCAAAACGGGTCGGTCCGGGGACCAGAACGGCGCCCGGGGCCGGGTCGGGCCGATCCCGGATTGATGACGGGGAGAGGGTTTGGACTCGCTCTCGGACTGGATCGAGCGTTTTTTGTCACACCTCCGGGCGGTGGCCTCGGCCGCGGACAATACCCTGGTGGCCTATCGCCGCGATCTGGAGGATTTCGTCCGGTTCGCGGCCCAGGGCCGCGAAGGCCGGGCAATCGATCCCCGGGAGGTGGGACCGGCCGACATACGGGCCTGGCTGGGATCGCGGCCGGCGGCCAAGGCCAGCCGGGCCCGCCGTCTGGCGGCCCTGAGGTCATTTTTCCGGTACCTGGTCCGGCAGGGGGCCCTTACGGCCAATCCGGCCGCCCTGGTGGACGCTCCCCGGACGGACAAGAAGGCCCCGGCCTTCCTGACGGTGGACGAGATGTTCCACCTGCTCGAGACCCTGGACTCGGGCACGGTGTTGGGCCTGAGGGATCGGGCCCTGTTGGAGTTGCTGTATTCATCGGGGTTGCGGCGGGCCGAACTGTGCGGGTTGAACCTGGTGGACCTGGATTTGACCGCCAAGACGGTCCGGGTCCTGGGCAAGGGGGGCAAGGAGCGCCTGGTCCCGGTCGGGTCGCGGGCCGTGACAGCCGCCCGGGCCTATCTCGCCCGCCGCGGGGAGTTGCTGGCCGTCAAGACCGGCCGGCCCCAGGACCCCCGGGCCGTGTTCCTGAACCGGTTCGGCGGGCGGCTGACCGGGAGGAGCGTGGCCCGGATCCTGGACAAGACCATCCAGGCCTGCGCCCTGGCCCGGCGGGTCAGCCCCCACGCCCTGCGGCACAGTTTCGCCACCCACCTGTTGGGCGGCGGGGCGGACGTGAGGTCGATCCAGGAGATGCTGGGTCACGCCTCCCTGTCCACCACCCAGAAGTACACCCATCTGGGGATCGAGAAACTGATGGAGGTTTACGATCGGGCCCATCCCCGGGCCGGGGCCGGATCCAAAGAGGACACATGAACTTCAGGAGCACGACCATACTGACCGTCCGCCACCGGGACCAGGTGGTTCTGGCCGGGGACGGCCAGGTGACCATGGGCGAGACCATCGTCAAGGCCGGGGCCCGCAAGGTGCGGCGGATGTACCAGGGCAAGGTCCTGGCCGGTTTCGCCGGGGCCTCGGCCGACGCCATGACCCTGTTCGACCGGCTCGAGGGCAAGCTGGACCAGTACAAGGGCAACCTGACCCGGGCCGCGGTCGAACTGGCCAAGGACTGGCGCACGGACAAGATCCTGCGGCGGCTGGAGGCCCTGCTGCTGGCCGTGGACCGGGACCACACCCTGATCATCTCGGGGACCGGCGACGTCATCGAGCCGGACCTGGGTGTGGCCGCCATCGGCTCGGGCGGACCCTACGCCCTGGCCGCGGCCCGGGCCCTGATGGAGCATTCCGACCTGGACGCGGAGCGGATCGCGCGGGAGGCCATGGCCATCACCGCCGACATCTGCATCTACACCAACGACCAGGTCGCGATAGAGGTATTGTAATGGCGACCCTGACCCCCCGTCAGATCGTGGCGGAACTGGACAAGTACATCATCGGCCAGGACCAGGCCAAGCGCTCGGTGGCCATCGCCCTGCGCAACCGCTGGCGCCGCCGCCAGGTCCCGGACGATCTCCGGGACGAGATCGCCCCGAAGAACATCATCATGATGGGTCCCACCGGGGTGGGCAAGACCGAGATCGCCCGCCGCCTGGCCCGGCTGGCCCAGTCGCCCTTCCTCAAGGTCGAGGCCAGCAAGTTCACCGAGGTGGGCTACGTCGGCCGGGACGTGGAGTCCATGATCCGGGACCTGATGGAACTGGCGGTCAACATGGCCAAGGCCGAGGAGCGCGAGCGGGTCCAGGGCGAGGCCCGGCGGATCGCCGAGGAGCGGCTGCTGGACATCCTCCTGCCGCCGCCCCGGGAGGAAGACGAGGACGAGGACGACCCGTTCAACGAGTCGCGGCTGGAACTGGTCCGTCACGAGCCGGCCCCCAATCCGACCCGGGAGAAGCTCCGCCGCCTGCTCCACCAGGGCAAGCTCGACGAGCGTTACGTGGACCTGGACGTCCAGGACCGGCAGATGCCCATGGTCGAGGTCTTTTCCTCCCAGGGCGGACTCGAGGAGATGGAGTTCCAGTTCCGGGACATGCTGGGCGGCATGTTCCCGTCCCGGATGAAACAGCGCAAGGTCAAGGTCCCCGAGGCCCTCGATATCCTGTCCCTGGAGGAGGCCCAGAACCTGATCGACATGGACCGGGTCGTGGCCGAGGCCGTGGCCCGGGTCGAGCAGGACGGGATCATCTTCCTGGACGAGATCGACAAGATCGTCTCGGTCGAGGGCGGCCGCCAGGGACCGGACGTCTCCCGGGAAGGGGTCCAGCGGGACCTCCTGCCCATCGTCGAGGGCTCGACCGTGACCACCAAGTACGGCATGGTCAAGACGGACCACATCCTGTTCATCGCCTCGGGGGCGTTTCACATGGTCAAGCCCAGCGACCTGATCCCCGAGATGCAGGGCCGGTTTCCGATCCGGGTCGAGCTGGGGAGCCTGACCCAGCGCGACTTCGTCCGGATCTTGACTGAACCGAAAAACGCCCTGATGATCCAGTACGTGGCCCTGCTGCAGACCGAGGGCGTCAAGCTGACCTTCACCGAGGAGGCCATCGAGGCGATCGCGGCCATCGCCTTTGACGTCAACGAGCGGACCGAGAACATCGGCGCCCGGCGGCTGCACACGGTCATGGAGCGCCTCCTCGAGGAGCTGTCCTTTGCCGCCCCGGACATGTCCGGCGCGCCGGTGACCATTGACGGGCCTTACGTCCACCAGCGGCTCAAGGACATCCAGGAGGACGTGGACCTGAGCCGTTACATCCTGTAGGCCGCCGGCCGAATCCGGCCAGGCCTACCCAGACGCGGGTTTTACGGCCATGGAAGACAAGTTGCTGCGCGCCCAGGTGCTGATGGAGGCCCTGCCGTACTTCAAGCGGTTTTTCGGCCGGACGGTGGTCATCAAGTACGGCGGCCACGCCATGGTGGACGAGCACCTCAAAAATGTGTTCGCCCAGAACATGGTCCTCCTGAAATTCGTGGGCATCAACCCGGTCATCGTCCACGGCGGCGGGCCCCAGATCGCCCAGCTTTTAGGGCGGATGGGCATCGAAACGCAGTTCGTGGACGGGATGCGGGTCACCTCGGGCGAGGTGATGGACGTGGTCGAGATGGTCCTGGTGGGACAGGTCAACAAGGAGATCGTCGGCCTGATCAATCATCACGGCGGCCGGGCGGTGGGCCTGTCAGGCAAGGACGGCAATCTGATCAAGGCCCGCAAGCTGGGGATCACCCGGCAGGCGCCCGGCTCGGACGTGCCCGAGATCGTCGATATCGGCCAGGTGGGCCAGGTCGAGGCCATCTCGCCCGAGGTAATTTCGACCCTGGAGGCCAAGGGATTCATCCCGATCATCGCCCCGGTCGGGGTCGGGGCCATGGGCGAGACCTACAACATCAACGCCGATCTGGTGGCCGGCGAGGTGGCCGCCGCCCTGGGCGCGGTCAAGCTAGTGCTGCTGACCGACACCCCGGGCGTCCTGGACCGGACCGGCCAACTGGTGCCGACCGTGACCGGGGATCAGGTCGAGGACTTGGTGGCCGACGGGACCATCGGCGGGGGGATGATCCCCAAGGTGCGGTGCTGCGCCCGGGCCGTGGCCGGCGGAGTGGCCAAGGCCCACATCATCGACGGCCGGGTGCCCAACGCGGTTCTGCTCGAGATCTTCACCGACTCGGGCGTGGGCACCGAGATCGTGAGGTAAGCATAAGTGAGCGAGACCATGGCCCGGATCGACAAGGTGGTCATGCAGACCTACGGCCGGAGCCCGGTGGTGCTGGTTGCGGGCGAGGGTTGCCTGGTCTGGGACGAGGACGGCCGCGAGTATCTCGACTTCGTGGCCGGGATAGCCGTCTGCGCCCTGGGCCACGCCCATCCCAAGCTGGTGGCGGCGGTCTGCGAGCAGATGGGACGGCTGACCCACGTCAGCAACCTGTACTACACCGAGCCCCAGCTCCGGGTGGCCGAAAAGCTGGTCGCCAACTCGTTCGGGGACCGGGTGTTTTTCTGCAACTCGGGGGCCGAGGCCAACGAGGGGGCCATCAAGCTGGCCCGGGCCTATGCCAAGCACACGGGCCGCCCCGGGGCCTATCACGTCATCTGCGCCGAGAAGTCCTTTCACGGCCGGACCCTGGCCACCCTGACCGCCACCGGTCAGGACAAGGTCAAGAAGGGGTTCGAGCCGGTGGTGGACGGTTTTCGGCACGTGCCCTACGGCGATCTGGCGGCCATGGACCAGGCGATGGACGACGCCGTGGCCGCGGTCCTGGTCGAGCCGGTGCTGGGCGAGGGCGGGGTGATCGTCCCGCCGGACGACTACCTGCCCGGGCTGCGCCAGATGTGCGATGAGCGCGGGGCCCTGCTCATGTTCGACGAGATCCAGACCGGCCTGGGCCGGACGGGCAGGCTCTGGGGACACGAGCACTGGCCCGTGAAGCCGGACGTGATGACCCTGGCCAAGGGCCTGGCCGGCGGACTGCCCATGGGGGCCGTGGTGGCCACCGAGGCGGCGGCCGCGGCTCTTTCGCCCGGCATGCACGCCACCACCTTCGGCGCCGGACCGGTGGTCTGCGCCGCGGCGGCGGTGGTCCTGGAGGAGCTGATCGACCACGGCCTCACGGCCCACGCCGCGGACATGGGGCAACACCTGCGCCGGGGCCTCGAGGGGCTCAAGGAGCGTCATCCGGATCGGATCAAGGCCGTCCGGGGCCTGGGTCTGCTGGCCGCGGTCGAACTGGACGGACCCGGGGCCGAGGTGGTCCAGGCCCTGCTGGGCCGGGGTTTTCTGGTCAACTGCATCCAGGACAACGTCCTGCGGTTCATGCCGCCCCTGGTGGTCGAGCCGGACCAGCTCGAGGCCGTGATCCAGGCGGTGGACGACGAGCTATGACCAAGGACCTGCTCCAAATCATGGACCTCTCCCGGGAGGACGTCCAGGCGATCATGGGCCGGACCCGGGAACTCAAGGACCTGCGCCTGTCCGGCGTGCCCCACCGGAGTTTATTGGGCAAAACCGTCGGCCTGCTGTTCGACAAGCCGTCCACCCGGACCCGGGCCTCGTTCGAGGCCGGGATGTACCAGCTCGGCGGCCAGGTCATCTTTCTGCCGGGCCGGGACACCCAGCTCTCGCGGGACGAGCCCCTGGGCGACACCGCCCGGGTCCTGTCGCGCTACCTGGACGGCCTGGTGATCCGGACCTTCGGACACGAGGTCATCGTCGAGCTGGCCGCGGCGGCCACCGTGCCGGTGATCAACGCCCTGACCGATTCGTTTCACCCCTGCCAGGTCCTGTCCGACCTGTTCACCGTGCTCGAGGTCAAGGGCCGGGTCGAGGGCCTCAAGTACGCCTGGGTGGGCGACGGCAACAACATGGCCAACTCCTGGATCAATGCCGCGACCCTGCTGGGCCTGAACCTGGTCCTGGCCTGTCCCGAGGCGTTTCAGCCGGACGGGGCGGTCCTGACGCGGGCCCGAGAGCGGGGGGCCAGGGTCAAGGTGGTGATCGACCCGCGGGAGGCCGCGAGTGGGGCGGACGTGGTGTCCACCGACGTCTGGGCCTCCATGGGCCAGGAGGCCGAGGCCGAGGAGCGCCGCCGGGCCTTTTCCGACTTCACCGTCAGCGCCGAGCTCCTGGCCGGGGCCCACCCCGAGGCGATCGTCATGCACTGCCTGCCCGCCCACCGGGGCGAGGAGATCACCGAGGAGGTCCTGATGGGTCCCCGGTCGGTGGTCTTCGACCAGGCTGAAAACAAGATGCACGTCCAGAAGGCCATCCTCGATCTGTGGCTGGGCAACGGGACCGGAGGTCGATGATGAACAAGATCGTGCTGGCCTACTCCGGGGGACTGGACACCTCGGTCATCCTGAAGTGGCTGATCGAGACCTATCAGACCGAGGTCATCGCCTTTGCCGCCGACCTAGGGCAGGGCGAGGAGCTGGGCGGCGTCGAGGCCAAGGCCCTGGCCACGGGCGCGTCCAAGGTCTTCATCGACGACCGGCGCGACGAGTTCGTCCGGGACTACGTCTTCCCGGCCTTCCGCGGTGCGGCCGTTTACGAGGGGACGTACCTGCTGGGCACCTCCCTGGCCCGGCCGCTCATCGCCCAGCGGCAGGTCGAGATCGCCGAGGCCGAAGGGGCCGAGGCGGTCAGTCACGGGGCCACGGGCAAGGGCAACGACCAGGTCCGCTTCGAGCTGGCCTTTCAGGCCCTGGCCCCCCACCTCAAGATCATCGCCCCCTGGCGGGAATGGAAATTAAATTCCCGGGAGTCCCTGATCGCCTATGCCCAAAAAAACGGCATCCCGGTCCCGGTGACCAAGGCCAAGCCCTACAGCTCGGACCGCAACCTGCTCCACATCTCCTTCGAGGGCGGCATTCTGGAGGACCCCTGGGCCGAGCCGCCCGAGGACATGTACGTCCTGAGCGTCTCGCCCGAAAAGGCGCCCGACCGGCCGACCTATGTCGAGCTTGAATTTGACAGAGGGACGCTTACAGGCCTCGATGGACAGACAATGGGACCGGCGGCGCTGTTGGGCCGGCTGAACGATCTTGGCGGTCAGAACGGCATCGGCCGGGTGGACATGGTCGAGAACCGTTACGTGGGCATGAAGAGCCGGGGGGTCTATGAGACCCCGGGCGGGACCATCCTCCGGACGGCCCTTCGGGCGCTCGAGTCGATCACCATGGACCGGGAGGTGATGCACCTCCGCGACTCGCTGGTGCCCCGCTACGCCGAGATGCTCTATTACGGCTACTGGTTCTCGCCCGAGCGGGAACTGCTTCAACAGTTCATGGACCAGGCCCAGGCCCGGACCACGGGCCTGGCCCGGCTCAAGCTCTACAAGGGCAACTGCGACGTGGTCGGCCGCAAATCGGAACAATCGCTCTACGACGACAGCTTCGCCACCTTCGAGGCGGACACGGTCTATGACCAGGCCGACGCCACCGGGTTCATCCGGCTGAGCGGCCTGCGACTGAAGATCAGGCGGCTCCTTGAACTTCAGCAAAAGGCAAGGGACTGAATGAGCGACGACCCTCAAAAACCCTGGGGCGGGCGGTTTTCCGAGAAGACGGCCGAGGTGGTTGACGCCTTCAACCAGTCGGTCAGCTTTGACCAGCGCCTGGCCGTGTACGACATCGAGGGCTCCCTGGCCCACGCCCGGATGCTCGAGTCCAAGGGGCTCTTGAGCGCGGACGAGCTGGCGGCCGTGGAGTCCGGCCTGGCCGGCATCCTGGACGAGATCCGGTCCAACGCCTTTGACTGGGACGAGGCCCTGGAAGACGTCCACATGAACATCGAGGCCCGGCTCACCGAGCGGATCGGCGATCCGGCCAAGAAACTCCACACCGGCCGGAGCCGAAACGATCAGGTGGCCCTGGACTTCCGGATGTACGTCCGGGACCATCTGGACCGGATCCGGGGTTTCCTGTACGATCTGAGGCGGGTCCTGGCGACCCGGGCCCGGGAGCTTTTCGGGGTGATCATGCCCGGCTACACCCACCTCCAGCGGGCCCAGCCGGTGCTCCTGTCCCATCACCTGCTGGCCTACGAGGCCATGCTCGAGCGCGACGATTCGCGGCTGCGGGACTGCCGGGTCCGGGTCAACGTCTCGCCCCTGGGGGCCGGGGCCCTGGCCGGCTCCGGGTTCGAGCTGGACCCGGGCCGGGTGGCCGAGGACCTGGGCTTTGACGCCGCCTTCATGAACAGCCTGGACGCGGTCAGCGACCGGGACTTCGCCGTCGAGTTCACGGCCGCCCTGGCCCTGATCATGGTCCACCTGTCCCGGATGAGCGAGGAGCTGGTCCTGTGGGCCTCGGCCGAGTTCGGGTTCATCACCCTGCCCGACGCCTTTGCCACCGGCAGCTCGATCATGCCCCAGAAGAAGAACCCGGACGTCCCCGAACTGATCCGGGGCAAGGCCGGCCGGGTCTTCGGCGACCTGACGGCCCTGCTGACCATCCTCAAGGGCCTGCCCCTGGCCTACAACAAGGACCTCCAGGAGGACAAGGAGGCCGTGTTCGACGCCGTGGAGACCGTCGAGAAATGCCTGACCGTCCTGGGCCCGATGCTCGAGGTCGTGACCTTTGACGCCGACCGGATGCGGGCCGCCGCCGACGAGGGGCACCTCACGGCCACCGATCTGGCGGATTACCTGGTCGAGAAGGGCGTCCCTTTCCGGGAGGCCCACGAGGTGGTCGGTCGGGCCGTGGCCCTGGCCGAACAAAAGGGATGCGCCCTGGCCGACCTGGACCTGGCGGCCCTGTCGCCGCACATCACCGGCGAGGTGCGCGAGGTGTTGCGGGTCGAGGCCTCGGTGGCCCGGCGGCGATTGCCGGGCGGGACGGCCCCGGATCGGGTGCGCCAGCAACTGGAGGCGGTGGAGAAGAGGTTATGGCCCGAAAGGCGTTGATCCTGGTCAGCGGCCTGGTGTTCGCCCTGGGGTGCGGCCTGAAGACGCGTCCCGTTCCGCCCACGCCCCATAATCCCCGGGTGCCGGCGCCGATCCGCTTCGAGCTGGTCCGGGGCGGGGTCCGGTTCCAGTGGACCCGGGCGCCGGGTTACGACTCCGGACTCGTGGACAGGGAGGGTCGGGCCATTCGGCACTATTACCGGGGATTCTGGGTGCTGCGGGCCAAGGTCAAGCTGACCCCGGACGACTGCGAGCGCTGCCCGGTGCGCTACACCCGGACCATTTTTGTCCGCCAGCCGCTGACGCGTAAGGGCCGGCCCCAGGCGCCGGTGGTCACCTGGATCGACCGGGACCTGGAGCCGGGGTATCGCTACGCCTACGTCATCCGGGCCACCCTGGACAACTCCCGGAGCTGGATCGACCGGTTCCGGCTGAGCGCGCCCGACGTCCAGATCTACTACGGCCAGTACCCGGCCCCGCCCCGGGGGGTGAAGGTCACCTCGGTCGGACCGGGGTACCTGCTGGTCACCTGGGCCCCGCCGCCCGGGCTGCTGAGCGGCCGCCCCTGGCCGGGGATCATGGGTTACTACCTCTTTCGGCGGGGAGAACGGGGAGGTGCCGCCCGGCTCAACCAGCGGCCGATCACCGACCGCCGCTTCCTGGACCGCCGGGTCGTCCTGGGCCAAAGGTACCAATATTTTGTCAAGGCCGTCCGGCTGTGGCGGGGCAAGCTGCTGACCGGCGCGCCGTCGCTGCCGGGCGGCGTGGTCTCCCAGCGGCGGGTCGCCCTGACGGCGCCGCGGAACCTGGCGGCCCACTCCCTGCCCCAGGGCATCGAATTGCGCTGGAGCCCCAATCCCGAACCGGACGTGGCCGGCTACTTCATCTACCGCCGCCAGGGACGGTTCCAGGTGCCCACCGGCCAGGTCACGGCCGAGCCGCCCATCACCTGGGGGCCCTGGCGTCAGTTGAACCGGACCCCCGAGCCCCAGGCCTTCCTGGTGGACACCCGCGTCAAGAAGGGGGTCCCTTACGAATACCGCCTCCGGGCGGTGGACCGGTCCCGGCCGCCCAAGCTCAGCCCCTATACCCGGGCGGTCAAGATCGTTTTCGAACCATGACGGACGCGCAGGGCCGATGAACCACTTTCAGTACCGAGACGGCGTTCTCCACGCCGAGGACGTGCCCCTGACCCGGCTGGCCGACGAGGTGGGCACGCCCCTGTACGTTTACAGCGCCGCCACGTTGAAGCGGCACTTCCTGGCCTTTGAGGAGGCCTTTGCCGGGCTGGACCATCTGGTCTGCTATTCGGTCAAGGCCAACTCGAACCTGGGGGTCCTGAACCTGCTGGCCTCGCTGGGGGCGGGCATGGACATCGTCTCGGGCGGCGAGCTGCACCGGGCCCTGTCCGCCGGGGCCGACCCGGGCCGGATCGTCTTCTCCGGGGTGGGCAAGCAGCGCTGGGAACTGTCCATGGCCCTCGAGGCGGGCATCCTGATGTTCAACGTCGAGTCCGTTCAGGAGCTCGACCTGCTCGACCAGACGGCCCGCGGCATGCAGAGACGGGCCCCGGCGGCCATCCGGGTCAACCCGGACGTGGACCCGGGGACCCACCCCTACATCGCGACCGGCCTCCGCAAGAGCAAGTTCGGCCTGCCCATGGAGGCCGCCTGGGACCAGTATCGCCGGGCGGCCGATATGCCCGGGATCGAGATCCGCGGGGTGTCCTGCCACATCGGCTCCCAGTTGACCGACATCTCGCCCTTTGGGGACGCCTTGAAGCGCATGCTGGACCTGATCGAGCGGCTGCGCGGGGCCGGGCTGAACATCGACTACCTGGACCTGGGCGGCGGACTGGGCATCACCTATGACCAGGAGGAGCCGCCCCATCCGGTCGAGTACGGTCAGGTCATCTCACCGGAAGTCAAGGACACCGGCCTGACCCTGATCCTCGAGCCGGGCCGGGTCATCGCCGGCAACGCCGGTATCCTGCTCAGCCGGGTGATCTACACCAAGCAGGGCGAGGCCAAGGACTTCGTGGTCGTGGACGGGGGCATGAACGACCTGATCCGGCCCAGCCTCTACTCGGCCTATCACCAGATCAACCCGGTCGTCGCCACCGAGGGCCCGACCAGCCCCAAGGACATCGTCGGGCCCATCTGCGAGAGCGGCGATTTCCTGGCCCAGGACCGGCCCCTGGCCGATTTGGCGCCGGGCGACCTGATCGCCGTCATGAGCGCCGGGGCCTACGGGTTCGTCATGGCCAGCAACTACAACTCCCGGGGCCGGCCGGCCGAGGTCCTGGTCAGCGGCGCCGACTACCATGTCGTGCGGACCCGGGAGAGAATCACCGATCTGATCCGGGGCGAGACCGTGCCCGCCGAGTTCATCCAGAGGGCGATCACATGAGCCTCGAGGGGACCGAGTTCTTCAAGCTCAGCGGCTCGGGCAACGACTTCATCGTCCTGGACAACCGCCGCCGGGTGGTGGCCGAGGACGAGATGGTTCCCCTGGCCCAAGCCCTGTGCCCCCGGGGCCGATCAATCGGGGCCGACGGCCTGATCCTCCTCGAGGACTCTGACCGGGTCGATTTCAGGTGGCGCTTCTTCAACGCCGACGGCTCCGAGGCCGAGATGTGCGGCAACGGCGGCCGGTGCGCCGCCCGGGTGGCCCACCTGATCGGGCTGGCCCCCGAGAAGATGGTCTTCGAGACCCTGGCCGGCGACATCCGGGCCGAAATCCTGCCCGGCGAGATCAAGCTGGAGATGGTCCCGCCCGCCGATCTCAGGCTGGACTACGCCCTGGCCGTGGACGGCCGGGAATTGACCCTGTCCAGCCTCAACACCGGCGTGCCCCACGTCGTCATCTGGACGGACGACCTGGAGCGAGCGGAAGTGATCGACCTGGGACGGAAGATAAGGTATCATGAGACCTATCGTCCCGCTGGGACCAACGTCAATTTCGTGCAGGTGTTAGGTCCTGACACCATGGCCATACGAACCTATGAACGTGGGGTCGAAAACGAGACCCTGGCCTGCGGCACCGGTGCGGTGGCCGCGGCCCTGATCGGAGGCGTCGCCGGCCGGGTAAAATCCCCGGCCGGGATGAAGACCCGGGGTGGGGAAGAGCTGAGGGTCCACTTCCGATTTGACCGGGATCGTTTTCAAGACGTTTACCTCCAGGGAGGCGCCCGGCTGATCTACCGGGGCGTCCTCTCCAGCGAGGCAGTGGAGGACTGACATGTTTCAAGGTTCAGGCGTGGCCATCGTCACCCCCTTCCGGGACGGGGCCCTTGATGAAGAGGCCTTTCGGGGCCTGATCGAGTTCCATGTTGAAGGCGGCACGGACTTCATCGTGCCCTGCGGCACCACCGGCGAGTCGCCGACGCTCAGTCACGAGGAACATCGCCGGGTGATCAAGACCACGGTCAAGGCCGCGGCCGGCCGGGTCCAGGTCCTGGCCGGGACCGGGTCCAACAACACGGCCGAGGCCATCGACTTGACCCGGTACGCCAAGGAGGCCGGGGCCGACGGGGCCCTGGTCATCTGTCCCTATTACAACAAGCCGACCCAGGCCGGGTTGATCGCCCACTTCCAGACCCTGATCCAGGCCTGCGCCTTCCCCATGGTCATCTACAACATCCAGGGGCGGACCGCGATCAACATGACCCCCGAGACCATGGCCCGGCTGGCCGAGGCCCCGGAGATCGCCGGCGTCAAGGAGGCCTCGGGCAATCTGGGCCAGATGTCCGAGATCATCCGGCTGACCAGGGGCCTGGACTTCGACGTCCTGTCCGGGGACGACGCCCTGACCCTGCCCCTGATGGCCGTCGGCGGGGTAGGGGTCATCTCCGTGGTCAGCAACCTGATTCCGGCCGACGTCAAGGCCATGGTCGCGGCCGCCCTGGCCGGCGACTTCGCCACGGCCCGGGACTGGCATTACCGGATGCTGCCCTTGACCAACGCCATGTTCGTCGAGACCAATCCCATCCCGGTCAAGGCCGCCCTGGGCATGACCGGCCGGATCAGCGGCGAGGTCCGGCTGCCCATGACCGCGCCGTCCGAGGCCAATCAGGCGGTCATCAAGCGGGCCCTGACCGATTACGGAGTGTTGTAAATGGCCGACAAGACCAAGGTGGTGATCTCGGGCGCGGCCGGGCGGATGGGCGGCCGGTTGATCCACGTCGCCCAGGCCGACCCCAACGTCGTCCTCCAGGG
Organism: uncultured Desulfarculales bacterium; assembly: GCA_964569795.1. Classification (GTDB taxonomy): domain Bacteria; phylum Desulfobacterota; class Desulfarculia; order Desulfarculales; family JAHJDS01; genus JAHJDS01. The sequence continues at coordinate 219,497 of CAZMVB010000001.1, forward strand.
CGTGTTCGAGGCCCCGGACAACCCGGCCGTCGGGCGGTCGGCCGCCGACGTGGTCGGCCTGCCCGGCCTGGACCTGACGGTGGCCGGCTCCCTGGACGAGGTGGCCGAGGGGGCCGATGTGCTCATCGAGTTCACCCTGCCCGAGCCCACCATGGTCAACCTGGCCCGGGCGGCCGAATTGAACCTGGCCGTGGTCATCGGGACCACCGGACTCTCCAGCGAGCAGATCGGGGAGCTGGACACCCTGGCCACGGGCATCCCGGTCGTCTTCTCCCCCAACATGAGCCTCGGGATCAACCTGATGTTCAGGCTGGTCGCCCAGGCCGCCCAGGCCCTGGGCGACGGCTACGACATCGAGATCTGGGAGGCCCATCACCGCCTCAAAAAGGACGCCCCCTCGGGCACCGCCCTCAAGCTCTACCAGCTCCTGTGCGAGGCCACCGGCCGCGATCCCGCAACGGCCGGGGTTTACGGCCGGAAGGGGATGATCGGCGAGCGGACCGATGACGAGATCGGCATCCAGGTCATCCGGGCCGGCGACATCGTCGGCCAGCACACCGTCTTCTTCGGGGGGCTGGGCGAGACGATCGAGATCACCCACCGGGCCCACAGCCGTGACACCTTTGCCCGCGGCGCCATCCGGGCCGCCCGGTGGGTCGCCGGACGCCAGGCCGGCCTGTACTCCATGGCCGACGTGCTGGGTCTCAAGTAACCGTTGTATCAGATTCGAGAGGCCGACCCGGTCTTTGCGCCGGGGCGGCCTGTCTCGATTTCGCCGGAACCGGCCGACGAGGACCCCATGAGCTTCATCGAACCCGCCGACAGAATCAAGCGCCTGCCGCCCTACCTGTTCAAGGAGATCGACCGCCAGCGGGACGAGGTCGCGGCCCGGGGCGTGGACATCATCGACCTGGGGGTGGGCGACCCGGACCTGCCCACCCCGGACCATATCATCGCCGCCGGCCAGAAGGCCATGGCCAACCCGGCCCATCATCGCTATCCCAGCTATTCGGGCATGGAAAACTTCCGGGAGACCGCCGCCGCCTGGTTCGACGGCAGGTTCGGCGTGGCCCTGGACCTGGATCAGGTCGTGACCCTGATCGGCTCCAAGGAGGGGGTGGCCCATTTCCCCCTGGCCTACGTCAATCCGGGCGATCTGGTCCTGGCCGCCAGCCCGGCCTATCCGGTCTTCGCCACCAACGCCATGTTCTGCGGCGGCGAGGTCCACTTGGTCCCCCTGACCCGGGAAAACGGATTCCTGCCCGATCTGACGGCCATCCCCGAGGACCTGGCCGCCCGGGCCAAGATTTTTTATGTCAACTACCCCAACAATCCCACCGGGGCCGTGGCCGACCTGGACTTCTTCGAGCGCCTGGTGGACTTTTGCCGCCGGCACCAGATCATCCTGATGCACGACGCGGCCTACAGCGAGATGTGGCTCGACGATTTCGTCCCGCCCAGCGTCCTCCAGGTCCAAGGGGCCCGGGAACTGGCCGTCGAGTTCCTTTCCCTGTCCAAGACCTATAACATGACCGGCTGGCGGCTCGGATTCGCCGTGGGCGGCGCCGACCTGATCGGCAACCTGGGCCAGGTCAAGTCCCAGATCGACTCGGGGGCCTTCGAGGCCGTCCAGATGGCCGGCATCGAGGCCCTGACCGGCGATCAGTCGTGCGTGGCCGAGTTGCGACATATCTACCGCCGCCGCCGGGACATCCTGACGGCCGGCCTGAGGGGCCTGGGCCTGGACGTGGAGCCGCCCCGGGCCACCTTCTACATCTGGGCGCCGGTGCCCGCCGGTTACACCTCGGCCCGGTTCGCCTCGCTTTTGCTGACCGAGGCCGGCGTGGTCTGCACCCCGGGCAACGGCTTCGGCGACCCGGGCGAGGGCTTTGTCCGGTTCGCCCTGTGCGTGCCCGAAGACCGGCTCCAGGAGGCCGTGGATCGGCTGGGGAAGATAAATCTCTAGTCCGCTCGACGGGAGCAGTTCTTGCCGCTTCGGCCCACCCCAGGACCGCTGGTATGGATGATTGTCCGCGCCGAACCGCCGAGAACGGGGAATCGCCACCGTCACTATCATCAGGGGACGATAAAAGTGCGCGGCGTGTTCCTGGGACTGGGCTCGAACCTGGGGGATCGGGCCGCCAACATCGACCGGGGACTGGCCCGGCTGGCCGATCACCCGGACATAATCGTGCGCCGGGTGTCGCCCCTGTACGAGACCGCCCCGGTCGGACCGGTCGGCCCCGGCGATTTTCTCAACGGCGCGGCCGAAATCGAGACGCAACTTGAGCCGGAGCCGCTTTTGGGTATATTATTGGCCACGGAAAAGTTGCTGGGCCGGGTCCGGACCGGGCGCCCGGGGCCGCGGACGCTGGATCTCGACCTCCTGCTCTACGGTCGCGAGATCATCGACCAGCCGGGACTGATCGTGCCCCATCCCCGACTCCACCAGCGGTGGTTCGTGCTGCTGCCCCTGGCGGACATCGCCCCCGGGGTGATCGTCCCGACCCAGGGTCGAACGATCCGGGAACTGTGCGCGGCCCTGCCCGACGACGGCGGTGTGACACGGGTGGAACGGTGATCCTCAAAATAATCCTGCTGGCCCTGGTGGCCTTTATCCTGTATCGGGTCCTCAGGTCCGTCTTTCTGCCCGACGCCGCCGTCCGGCCCAAGGTCGAGCGACGGCGCCGGTCGAGGACGGATCCCGGGACGCGGGTCATCGAGGACGAGATGGTCCAGGACCCCCACTGCGGCACCTATCTGCCCCGGCGGGAGGCCCTCAAGGACCGGCGCGGCGGCCAGACCGTTTTCTTTTGCAGCCGTGAATGTCGTGACGCCTATCTGGAAGATCTGAGGAGGGAAAAGTGAAGTTTTTCATCGACACGGCCAATATCGACGAGATCAAGGCCGCCCTGGATATCGGCATCCTGGACGGGGTGACCACCAACCCGTCCCTGGTCTCCAGGGAGGTCACCGGCCTGGACAAGGCCCGCGCCCACCTCAAGCAGATCTGCGACCTGGTCGAGGACCGGCCGGTCAGCGTCGAGGCCGTCAGCGAAAAGTATGACGACCTGGTGGCCGAGGCCCGGGACCTGGCCACCATCGCCGACAACGCCGTGATCAAGGTCCCCATGACCATCGACGGCATAAAGACGGTCAACGCCCTGGCCCCCGAGGGCATCGAGTTCAACGTCACCCTGGTCTTCTCGCCCATCCAGGTCCTGGTGGCGGCCAAGGTCGGGGCGGCCTACGTCAGCCCCTTTGTCGGACGCCTCGACGACGTCGGCCATGACGGCATGGAGCTCATCGCCCAGGCCGTGGAGATCATCGGCAACTACGGCTACGACACCGAGGTCCTGGTGGCCTCGATCCGGCACCCGATGCACGTCGTCCGCGCGGCGATGATGGGCGCCGACGTGGCCACCATTCCCTACAAGGTCATCGCCCAGATGATCAAGCATCCCTTGACCGACATCGGCATAGACAAGTTCCTGGCCGACTGGAAGAAGGTCGCCGGATAGGTCCATGTTGTTTCGGGGATTGCCCAGGGTGGTCAATCTACCCAACACCCTGACCCTGTCGCGCATCATCAGCGTGCCCCTGGTGGTCTGGCTGTTGTGGGTCCCCGAGCCCGCGCCCGAGAGGAACCTGGCCGCGGCGGTCATCTTCGGCCTGGCCGCGGCCACGGACCTGCTCGACGGTTTCCTGGCCCGCCGCCGCGACGCGGTCACGGCCGTGGGCAAGCTCCTGGACCCGGTGGCCGACAAGCTCCTGGTCGCCGCCGGGCTGATCATGCTCGCCCTGGCCGGACGGGTGCCGACCTGGATGGTCTGGGTCATCCTGGGACGCGAGGTCCTGGTCAGCACCATCCGGGTCCTCGCCCTCAGGGAGGGCCTGATCATCTCCGCCCATTTCCTGGGCAAGAACAAGGCCCTGTTTCAGATGACCGCCATCTTCTTCCTGATCCTGGACAGCCACATCATAGTCTGGGGAAATCTGTCCCTGGGGATGCTGCTCATCTGGGTGGCCCTGGTCCTGACCGTCATCTCCGGGGCCGAGTACCTCTGGCGCTTCGGCTATCTCTTTTTGGGGCCGGGAAACGGCAACGCAAAATCTTGACAACCCCAATTCCCTGGGCTAACCTCATAGCTCTTGAGCGGGAATAACTCAGTGGTAGAGTGCAACCTTGCCAAGGTTGAAGTCGCGGGTTCAAATCCCGTTTCCCGCTCCAAAAAGGCGGCATAGCCAAGTGGCTAAGGCAGCGGTCTGCAAAACCGTTATTCACCGGTTCGAATCCGGTTGCCGCCTCCATTGTTTCGATTAAAATCAATTAAATACTTTTGTGAATTGCCGGGAAACGACCGGGAAAAACCGCGAAAAATCAATGCCCGCTCTCTAGCTTCACCACCTTGTCTTTCCGGTACAATTTAACCAGGCGCGTCGCATCTGCTCCAGAAGGCTTCCCCCGCCCGCGCGGGGATCGACCTTCGAGAGCCCGCTCGATCCTCCCCCTGGTCTGGTTTCCCCCGCCCGCGCGGGGATCGACCGGTCATCTCCTCGAGGCTGAATTCATTCTGATCGTTTCCCCCGCCCGCGCGGGGATCGACCCGTACGACCCGGCTTCGAGGTCCATTTTTCTTGGCCAATCAAACTCTAGTTCTTATTAAAAGTAACCACAACTGAAAATAATGGCCGATATTTTTTGTATTAGTAAAATCGTGGATGAATTTTTATTGACAACAATCAGGGCGTCGAATAAGATGGTACGCATCCTGGTCGGATACGGCCCCTTCCCCCTGTAGCGAGACATCCACGGTACGACGACGTAAGGCAATCGTTTATTATGCCAAAAAAACGACAGGTTATATCATCTGAGGCGGCCGCGGCCGAAGGCCTTGCACCTGTTTCCACCCTGGAGGTGGTCTCGGAGCGATTGGGCGCCAAGATCAGACGGATCCGGAACGCCGAGCGTCTGACCCTTTCCGACCTGGGTGAAAAAACTGGTCTGAGCGTCAGCTTCCTGTCCCAGGTGGAACGGGACCTCAACGATCCGTCGATCAACTCCATGCGCAAGATCGCCAATGCCCTGGGTTGCCCCCTGACCACCTTTTTCGAGGACCAGTTCCAGTCAGCCGGGCCGGTGGTCCGCAAGCACGAGCGGCGGGTCCTGTTCAACACCCAGTCCCGCCTGACATATCAGCTTCTATCCCGGTTTCAGGGCGGCCGCATCGAGTTGCTGATGACCATGCTCGAGCCGGGGACCGCCAACGTGGAGCAGCCCATGTCCCACATCGGCGAGGAGGCGGCCCTGATCATTCAGGGCGAATGTTGGTTCGAATTGGGAGAGGAAGGGTTCAGCCTCAACGAGGGTGACGCCATCTATATCCACGAAAACAAGGCCCACCGGTTCACCAACACCGGCGCGGAGACCTTGATAATCGTGTCGGCCATTTCACCGCCCGGGTTCTGAACGACCCACCCGGGGGGGTGGGGACGACGGGGGAGATCACGATCGTGAAGGAAGCCTGCCGGGGGGACCTGGTCCAGATCCTGTGCGTCGTCCTGGCGCCGGCGGACCGTCCCGAAAACCTCCCGCCGTCCACCCGGGCCGTGCCCTACCAGGCCTGGATCAAGGGCCTGTTGGTGGACGACCGCGCCCGCGTCGGCGACCAGGTGACCATCGAGACCTCTATCGGCCGACGTCTTTCCGGAAGGCTCCAGGCCGTGAATCCGACCTATGACCACGGTTTCGGCCGACCCCGGCCGGAACTCCTGCCGGCGGCCGTCCTGGCTCGGCAGTGGCGCTCCGACCCCGGGAGGGAAGGTTAGTGGACACCGGCTTTCAGGCGGTCATGGCCCGCAAGGGCGACATCCTGCGCCGCACCACGGGGATCGACTACAACGCCTTCGAGTGGTCGCCGCTGGCCTTTGACTACGAGGGCCTGATGGCCTCGGGCGGCTACGACGATGACCGCATCAGGGAGTTGCTGGCCGAGACCGGGGTGGGCGACACCCCCCTGGTCGAGCTGAAGAACCTGACCGGCCTGGTCCGCTCCATCGCCCCGCCCGGCAAGGGAGCCCGCATCTTTGTCAAGGACGAGGCGGCCAATCCCAGCGGCAGTTTCAAGGACCGGCGGGCGGCCCTGTCGGTCTATCACGCCGCCCGGCTGGGCTTCGAGGGGGTGGTCGCGGCCAGCTCGGGCAACTACGGCGCCGCCGTGGCCTCCCAGGCGGCCAAGCGCAACCTCAAGTGCATTGTGTTGCAGGAGACCTTTGACAGCCGCAAGAAGGGCCAGCCCGAGATCCTGGAAAAGACCCGGGCCTGCGAGGCCTACGGGGCCGAGGTCTGGCAACTGACCGTCGGACCGGAGCTGTTCTACATCATGCTCCGGGTCCTGGAGGAGACCGGTTTCTTCGCCGCCTCGCTCTACGTCCCGACCGCGGTCCAGGGCATCGAGACCCTGGGCCGGGAGCTGGCCGAACAGGTCAAGGAACGGACCGGCCGCTTCCCCGACGTGGTGGCCGTCACCCACGCCGGCGGGGGCAACGTCACCGGCACGGCCCGGGGCCTGAGCCGGGCCGGCAGCGGGTCAACGGCGGTCATCGGCGTGTCGGTGGACCTCCAGGGCCTGCACATGGCCAGCGACGAGGACTTCAATCGCAAGTCGTTCACCACCGGCCATTCCGGTTATGGCATCCCCTTCGCCACCTGGCCGGACCGGACCGACGTGCCGCGCAACTGCGCCCGGGCCCTGAGGTACCTGGACCGTTATGTGCTGGTCAAACAGGGCGACGTCTTTTTCGTGACCGAGCTCCTGGCCAAGCTGGAGGGCATGGAGCGCGGGCCGGCGGGCAACACCTCGCTCACCGGGGCGATGGCCATCGCCCAGGAGATGGACCAAGACCAGATCCTGGTGGTTCAGGAGACCGAGTACACCGCCGCCGGCAAGCTGCCGTCCTCGCAGCTGACCTTTGCCCAGGAAAACGGAGTCACCGTCCGGACCGGCGATCCGGCCGAGGGCGTGCCCGGCCGGTCGATCGTCATCCCCGAAAGTCTGGACCAGATCCGGGTCCAGGACTGGGACATGACCGGGCTCCGCCGGTCCTACATCAAAAACGCGTTCCGGGCCGCGGGCGACCACCAGCCCACCGCCCGGGACTTGGAGTTCCTGGCGGCCGATTCCAAGTCATCGGTCGAGTTCGTCACCTCGACCTGGGAGGAGATCGGCCGGGAAGGGGCGACCTGACCCGGCGCGGTCCGGACAGATGCCTGATGGCCGCCCGAGGACAACCACCGACACCCGACCGGGGGAAGGGGCCATGAGCGACCAGATCAAAACGGTTGACCAGTTCTTCACCGCCATGAACCGGTACGACGTCCCGGGCATGGCCGCCCTGCTGGCCGATGACGTCGTCGCCTGGGAGGTGGCCGAGGCCGAGGCCTGCCGCGGCCGGGACGCGTTTGCCAAATCCTACACCGAGCTGTTCATTGGCTACCCCGACTGCCGGTGCGAAATCCTGGAAAGGCACGACGCCGGCCGGGACGTGATCTACGAGGTCCGCTGGGCGGCGACCAACACCGGCGTTTACAAGGGCGTGCCCCCGACCGGCAAACCGGTCGAGCTCCGGATCGCCTATTTCTTCAAGTTCGAGGGCGACCGGATCGCCCGGATCACCGAGTACTACGATCTGGCCACCCTGCTCGTCCAGCAGGGCCAGCTTCTAACACCCAACGGCCAGGGGAGTCAGGCATGATCTCGGCCACGGAATGGGAAATCCTGCGGGAAATAAAAAGTCGGCGGGCCCTGGAGCATATCGAGAGACTGTGCGCCTTGGGCGACCGGTTCGTGGGGACCGAGGGCGACCGGAAGGCGATCGACTATGTCCGGCGCCATTTCGAGCGATGCGGCCTGGAGATCAAGGAGACGCCGATCACCGCGCCGTGCTTCATCGAGGAAAGTCCGCCGACCCTCCGGATCGAGGCCACGGGCCAGACCCTGACCGGCCTGTCCCCCTATCTCGGCCCGCCGACGCCCAAGGGCGGCGTCACCGGCGACGTGGTCGAAGTGGGCGAGGGGACGGAGGCCGACTTCGAGGGGATCGACGTGGACGGCAAGATCTGCCTCCTGATCGAAAAGGGGCTGGGGTATCTCAAGTTCTGGCTGGGAACCCTGGCCCAGCGGGCCGCCCGGCGCGGGGCCGTGGGCCTGATCGTGATCCATCCCATGCCCTGGCCCTACCGCAATTCCATGGAGGCCGGCAACAGCCACGTCGCCGATCGCTTCTGCTATCCCCAGCTCCCGGCCATGACCCTCTCGGCCGTGGAGGGGGCCAGGTTGATGTATGAACTGGGTCAGGGCCACACCCGGGTCCACCTGGAGGTCCACACCCTGATCGAGGAGCGCGACAGCCTGATCGTCTCCGGCGTCAAGAAGGGCGGCGAGTTCCCCGACGAGCGGGCGGCCATCCTGGGACACCGGGACACCGCCGTCCCGCCCGGGGCCAACGACAACACCAGCGGCACGGCCTGCGTGCTCACCCTGGCCGAGGTCCTGAGCGGGCGGGACTCCCGCCGGGGCTTCGAGTTCATCTCGTCCACGGCCGAGGACGGGGCCACCCTGGGGGCCTACCTCTACTGCCAGGCGCATAAAGAAGAACTGCAGCGGAACATGAAGTGCCTGATCGACACGGACATGATCAGCGTCGGCGGCCAGATCAAGCAGGTCGCCAAGGGGCTGTGGCCCGACGCCGACCCGGTTCACGCCACGGGATGGCTGATGGACCTGGTCGATGAGGTGGCCGAGGACCTGGGCTACTACTTCGGCCGAATGGAGGCCGCCTGGGGCGTGGCCGAGAGCGCCCGGTTCCTGGACATCGGCGTGCCGTCCACCTGGTTCTGGGCCCCGGACGACCCCTATTACCACTCCACCGAGGACAGCCCGGACAAGATCAACCCCAACAGCCTCAAGGCGGTGATGGACGTCTCGGCGGTGGTCATGTGGCGGCTGGCCCAGGAGTAGGCCGGGTCCGACGGAGGACGGGGGCGACCTCCGGGACCTGAAGAAAAACTTGCACGGGGGCGGGGATGTTTTCCCTCCTCATTAAAAACGTCAAGCTGGTGGACGGCCGGGGCAATCCCTGGCAATGGGCCGACGTCGGGCTCGACGGCCCGATCGTCGCCGCCGTGGGCCGCCTGGAAGAGGCCGAGGCCGAGCGGGTGATCGACGGCCAGGGACGGGTGCTGGCCCCTGGATTCATCGACATGCACTCCCACGCCGACCTGGTCTTTCTGAGCGAGCGCCAGACCGAGCTGTTGGAGGGCCGGATCCGGCAGGGAATCACCACCGAGATCGTGGGCAACTGCGGCATCGGCCTGGCCCCGATCAAGGATCAGGACAAGTCGGCCTACGCCGCCAGCGTGGGCTGGATGACGCCGGAGACGGTCCCCTGGACCTGGAACAGCACGGCCGACTACCTCGACGCCCTGGAGGCCAAGGGGGTCCCGATCAACGTCGGCACCCTGACCGGCCACGGCGCGATCCGCTGCCTGGCCAAGGGCTTCGCCGGCGGCCTGGCCCTGTCCGCGGAACTCGAGGTCATGACCCAGGCCCTGGCCCGCAGTCTGGAGCAGGGCTCCTTTGGTCTGTCCAACGGCCTGATCTACCCGCCGGGCATGTTCGCCGACACCGCCGAGTTCATCGAGCTGGGCCGGGTGGTGGCCCATTACGACCGGCTGCTGACCAGCCACGTCCGGGGATCGAGCGAGACCGACGTCGAGGCCGAGGGGGAACTGATCACCATCGGCCGGGAGGCCGGCTGCCGGGTCCACCGCTCCCACAACGAGGTCGTGGGCCGCGACCACTGGCCCAAGATCGAGACGACCCTGAAAATGGACGAGGAGGCCCGGCGGCAAGGGGTGGACATCGCCTTTGACATGTTCCCCTACACCGCGGCGATGACGATGATGGTCGCCATCTACCCGCCCTGGACCCTGGACGGCGGCTGGGATCGGTTTTTGGAAAGGGTCCAGGACCCGGCCACCCGGTCCCGCATGGAGCGGGACATCGAGACAATGGTGCCCCGGTGGCCGACCTGGCTCCCGGGCTCCTGGCCCCACAACCTGGTCAAGGCCTGCGGCTGGGACCTGATCCACATCGGCTACATCCCCAGCCAAAGGAACAAGGAGTTCGAGGGGCTGAACCTGGCCGAACTGGGCCGGCGTCTGGGCAAGTCCCCCTTTGACGCCATCACCGACCTGATGATCGAGGAACAGGGGGCCATCAGCCAGCTCATCTTCGGGGTGTCCGGCGACCGCCAGACCGAGGAGGCCCTCAAAAAGATCATGACCCACCGTCTGGGCGGCTTTGCCACCGACGCCGTGGACATCGGTCAGGGCCGGCCCCACCCGGCGTCCTACGGCACTTTTCCGCGGATCCTGGGCCGCTACGTCCGGGAACTGGGGCTGCTCGGCCTGGAGGACGCCGTCCGCCGGATGACCTCCTTCCCGGCGGCCCGGCTGGGGATCAAGGACCGGGGCGCGGTCGCCGTGGGGTACCAGGCCGACCTGGTGCTCTTCGATCCGGAGACCATCGCCGACCGGGCGACCTACGAGGAGCCCCGGCAATTCCCGGTGGGTCTGGACTACGTCATCGTCAACGGCCAGGTCCTGGTGGAAGGAGACCGCCTCCATCCCATCCGGCCGGGCCGGGTGTTGCGCAAAACCTAGCGCCCTCGCCCGAAACCGGCGGGGGACAAACTGAACGGGGGAAAGCCATGACAGCCAGTGATGCGGTCCTGACGAACCCGATCTTCGAGGCCATCAACCGGGTGGGCCAGTCGCCCCAGGAGGCGATCCACGTCTGGGGGCAGGGCCTGGCCGTCCACCACGGCAACCTGCTGGCCGGCCTGGACGCCAACGTGGACCGGGCCGAGGTCCGCCAGGCGATCCTGAGAGACATCTGGAAGTTCGTCCAGTCCCAGGGTCTGACCGCGGTCAATGACGGTCTGGGGCTCACGGCCGAGCCGGATCTGGACGCCCTGAACGCGCTCATGGCCGCAATCCTGGCCGACGCCGGGCACCCCAAATTGACCGGCCTGGGGGCGGACGTCAACGAGTCCCTGGTCAACTGGGTCAAGGCCTTCACCCTGTACGACTGGGCGGCCTACACCTATCTCGAAAAACACCTGGGCTCGAAAGAGGGCCTCAAGATCTACATGGGGCTGTGGGAGTCCTTCGCCCTGGGCGTCCTGCCGGACATGAAGGCGGCCCTGGGCATCACCAGCGCCGAGGACCTGGACATGGCCATGATCAAGACCCTGTCCGAGCACTACTGGGCGGCCATCGGCTGCGCCAGCAACACCACCCGGTTCGACGACAACGTGTACGAGGCCGAACTGAGCGACTGCGCCTACTGGCTGAATATGAAGGACATGCTGGGCGAGGACCTGTCCCGGTCCATGACCCTCAAGACCGAGGCGGCGGTGTCGGTCAACTACTACGACGCCATCCTCAAGGCCCTGGGCGTCTTTGACCGGTACTCGTTCACCATGGACCGGTTCCAGTGCTGCGGCGACGACCACTGCCGGGTCCGGTTCGAGCGCCGCGGCTAGAAACGTCCGACCCCCGGGGCGGTCGGAGCGCTGACAAGGAGGGCGGGATTCATGGCTTCCATCCTGATCATCTATCAGTCCCAGACGGGAAACACCCGGGCCATGGCCGAGGCGATCGAGGCCGGCGTCCGGGACGAGGGCGTGGACGTCGTCCGCAAGGACATCGCCGCGGCCAGCATCGACGACCTGCCTGACTTCGACGGCGTGATCATCGGATCGCCGACCTATTTCGCCGCGACCACGGCCGAGGTCAAGCGGTTCATCGACGACAGCATCAAGTATTACAAAAAACTTGACGGCAAGGTGGGCGCCGCCTTCACCTCCTGCGGCGATCTGGGGGGCGGCGGGGAGACGGCCATCCTGGACATCCTGCGGTCCTTCCTCGTTCACGGCATGCTCGTCCCCGGGTACGTCGAGGGCGGCCACTATGGTCCGGTGTCGGTCGGACATCCGGACGAGGAACGAAAACAAGTCTGCCGGTCATTCGGGTCCCGAGTGGCCCGGGTGGTCAAGGCCGTGGCCGGCGTGGTGACCGTTTGAGGGCGGCCCGGGGGTGAACCATGATTGTCGGCGTTCCCAAGGAAATAAAGGCGGCCGAAAGACGGGTCTCCCTCACGCCGGCCGGGGTCAAGGCCCTGACCGACGCTGACCACACGGTGCTGATCGAACGGGCGGCCGGCGAGGGCAGCGGCTTCACCGACGAGTCTTACCAGCGAGCCGGGGCCCAAATCCGGTCCGGGGCGGAGGAGGTCTGGATCGAGGCGGAGATGATCCTCAAGGTCAAGGAGCCGGTCGAGCCGGAATTCGACCGGATGCGGCCCGGGTTGATCGTGTTCACCTACCTCCATCTGGCCGCAAACGCCGAACTGACCCGGAAGCTGTTGGAGGCCGGGGTCGTGGGGCTGGCCTATGAGACCATCCAGACCGATGACCGCCGCTTGCCCCTCCTGGCGCCCATGAGCGCCGTGGCCGGGCGGCTGTCCATCCAGGCCGGGGCCTTCAGCCTGGAGACCAACAACGGCGGCCGGGGGGTCCTGCTCAGCGGCGTGCCCGGCGTTCGACCGGCCAAGGTGGTCATCCTGGGCGCCGGAGTGGCCGGTCTCAACGCCTGCCTCATCGCCGTGGGCATCGGCGCCCGGGTCTCGGTCCTGGACATCAACCACGACCGCCTCGAGGCCTTGAGCCATCTGACCGGCGGGCGGGCGGTGACCCTGATGTCCAACCAGGTCAGCGTCGAGGAGGAAGTCAGCCGGGCCGACTTGGTCATCGGCTCGGTGCTCATCCCCGGCGCCAAGGCGCCCAAGCTGATCCCCCGGGAACTGGTCAAGAACATGAAGCCCGGGGCGGCCATCGTTGACATCTCCATCGACCAGGGAGGCTGCTGCGAGACCAGCCTGCCCACGACCCACTTCGAACCGACCTATGTCGAGGACGGAGTGGTCCATTACTGCGTCACCAACATGCCGGGCGTGGTGCCCCGGACCTCCACCCTGGCCCTGACCAACGCCACCCTCCCTTACATTCTTGAGGTGGCCGACAAGGGCTATCAGAGGGCCGTGGCCGAAAACCCCGAAATAGCCGCGGGGCTGAACCTGCTGGAGGGAAAACTGGTGAACGAGGCCGTGGCCCGCAGCCTGGGCCTACCCCTGTCCACCATGAACTAGGCCCGTCCGGGCCGGGAGAATTTGGAAACAACTCTTTTCAGGGAGGCAAGTCATGTCAGAACAAGCACCGGCTTTCGCCCCGATTCGTTATGACAACGTCATCAAGAATTACCAGGAGATGGCCAAGACCAAGCCCTATCTGACCTTCGAGTACGGGCTGGAGGCGATGCTGACCATCTTCACCCTGCACGACTTCTCCATGTTCCATGAACTGGAGGAGGAGTTCGGGACCGAGAAGGCGGTCGAGCTCTACGGCCGGATCTGGAAGCGGCGGACCTACCTGGAGTGGCCGGGGCTGCTGCAGTTCATCGGCAAGAAGGAGGGCGACCGGATCGACATGGACGATCTGATCAAGATCATGGAGGTCTATTTCGAGACCTTCGGCAACCCGATCTTCCTGGCCCGGCGGACCGATGACGAGGTGACCTTCCGGGTCACCGACTGCCCCTACACCACCCAGATCCTGTGGCCCATGTTCCCGGCCGAGGAGAACCTGGCCTACAACGACAAGATCCAGGTAGAATGCAACTACGCCATCTTCGAGACCTTCCTCGAACTGGCCGGCCTGGAGGGCAAGTGGATCTTCGGTTTCCCGTCGCAGTTGTGTCGGACCAACGACGCCTGCGAGTTCACCTATCGCCGGAAGAAGTTCTAACCCGCCGGCCGGTCCCGGGCCCGACGCGGCAACGGGCCGGGTCGGGGGCGATCCGGGGGGGGGTTGGTGGCCTTAACACAGTTTGGAGGGGAAGACATGAAAAAGTTTGTGATCATCACCCTGGTGATCGCCGTCGCCGTCGCCGTGGGCCTGACGGCCCTGTCCGGCTCCCTGGTGGCGGCCAAGAAAAAAGGCCCGATCAAGATCGGCGCGGTGCTCAACTTCACCGGACCGATCGCCTTCATCGGTCCCATCTTCAAACGGGGCATCGTCCAGGCCCTGGAGGAGGTCAAATACACGGTCGGGGGCCGCAAGATCGTGCTGATCGTCGAGGACGCCGCCTCCAGTCCGGCCAAGTGCGTCGAGAAGGTCAAGAAGCTGGTCGAACGGGACAAGGTCCAGATCATCATCGGCCCGCTCATGGGTGACGCCCAGTTGGCCATCGCCCCCTATCTGAAGCGGAAGAAGGTCCTGATCTCGACCCTGTACTGCGGCGACATCAAGCTGACCAACTATCCCAACTGGCTGATCTATCCGACGACCCTGGTCGGCCTGACCGCGCCCGTGGGCTGGTACGCCGCCGACCGGGGCTGGAAGCGGATGGTGACCATCGGCTCGGACTACGCGGGCGGCCGCGGCTTCATCAAGGGCATCAAGCTCGGGTTCGAGCAGAGGGGCGGCAAGGTGGTCCAGCAGATCTGGGCCCCGGTCGGCACCCGGGATTACGGCCCGGCCCTGTCCAACGTCACCCGGAAGGCCGACTGCTCGGCTTACTTCGTGGCCAGCCCGACCGAGGTCCTGCGGTTTCTGCCCCAGTACCGTCAGTTCGTCGGCCCCCGGCTGCCCCTCCTGGCGACCACCGCCGCGGCAGACATGCCCGAGGCGATCATGAAGCAGCTCAAGAAGAACGTCCTGGGCCTCGAGGGCCAGGCCCTGTACATCAACACCCGGAAGGACCCGGTCAACATGGCCTTTGTCAAGGCCATGAAGAAACGCTGGGGCAAGGTACCCGGAGGCCTGGAGAGCAATTCCTACTGCATCACCAGGGCCATCCTGTCCGGTCTCAAGGCCACCGGCGGAGACGAGTCATTCGACAAGCTCAAGCCGGCCATCTTGAAGATCAAGCTCCAGACGCCCCAGGGGCCCCTGTCCTGGACCCGGCACGGCGTGGCGGTGACCGACTGCTACATCGCCCGGGCGACGTTCAAGAACGGTCACTGGTTCTGGCAGCCGATCAAGATCTATAAGGCGGTCATGGATCCGCGGCTGAAGTAGTCCGGAAAAAAAGCTTCGGGGCGGGGCGAGGGTCCCGCCCCGAAACATCGCCCCGCCGGCAAACCTACCGGGTGAGACGCCATGTCCTGGTTCCTGGTCAATCTCTTCAACGGCCTGTCCTACGGCATGGTCTTGTTTCTGATCGCCTCGGGCATGTCCATCGTCATGGGGGCCATGGGCATCACCAACCTGGCTCACGGGGCCCTGTACATGGTCGGGGCCTACATCGGATGGACGGTGGCCGTCAAGCTCGGGGCCGGATTCTGGCTGGGCGTGGCCGCCGGCGGGGTGGCCGCCGGACTGGTGGGCCTGGTGATCGAGCGTGGTTTTCTGCGTTTTCTGTACAAACAGGCCAACGAACAGGTCCTGCTGACCTTTGGATTCGTGTACATCATTTCCAACCTGTGCCTCTGGATCTGGGGGGGCTGGCCGCGGATGGCCTTCACCGCCGACTTTTTGACCGGGACCTTCCCCCTCCTGGACCGGACCTACCCCAAGGCCCGCCTGGCGACGATCGTCCTGGGTCTTATCGTGGCGGTGGGGCTGTGGTGGGTCCAGGAAAGAACCCGGGTCGGGGCCATGGTCCGGGCCGGCATGGACGACAAGGAAACGGCCCAGGCCCTGGGCATCAATCTGGAACGGGTTTTCGCGATCATGTTTTTCGGGGCCTCGTTCGTGGCCGGCCTGGCCGGGGTGTTGGGGGCCCAGATGCTGGGCGTCAACCCGAACATGGGCATGGAGATCCTGCTGCTGGCCTTGATCGTGATCATCGTCGGCGGCGTGGGATCGGTCGGCGGCGCCCTGGTGGGCGGGGTGCTGATCGGCCTGATCGACGCCTTCGGCCGGGCGGTCCTCCCGCAACTGTCCATGTTCATCATGTACCTGGCCATGGTCATTGTCCTGACTATCCGGCCCAGCGGACTCTTGGGTCGAAAGAACTGAGCCATGCAGGTGACCGAATCGCTTTCCCTGAAGACGCCCCCGATGACGCTTCCCCGGGTTGGACACCCCTGGGTGGGATTCGTCGGCCTGACGGTCCTTCTGGCCGGACTCCCCCTGCTGGTGACCGGATATTACCAGGGCCTGATGACCCGGTTTCTGATCTACGGCCTGTTCGCCGTGAGCTACAATTTGGCCTTTGGCTACACCGGGTTGCTGTCCCTGGGGCACGGCGCCTTTTTCGGGGCCGGGGCCTACTGCGTCGCTTTGTTGACGATGCACGCCGGGATCGATTCCCTGTGGGTCGGGGCGCCGCTGGGGGTGGCCACGGCCGTTTTGGTGGCGGCCCTGTTCGGCCTGATCGCCCTCAGGGCCTCGGGTATCTACTTTCTGCTGGTGACCTTTGCCCTGGGTCAGATGTGTTTCAGCGTGGCCTGGAACTTCAAGTGGTTCAACTCGCCGGGGATGAGGGGCATCACCGGCCTGGACCTGCCGACCCTGGGCATTAAGGGCCTGGCCCTGACGACCGCCAGCTATTACTATCTGGTCCTGGGGATCTTCCTGGCCAGCCTGGTGGTGCTTCACCTGATCGTCCGCTCTCCCTTCGGCCTGTCCCTGGTGGGCATCAGGGAGGACGAGGCCCGGATGGAGGCCGTGGGCTACAACACCTGGCTGCACAAGTATCTGGCCTTTGTCATCTCGGGGCTGTTCTGCGGCCTGGCCGGGGTGCTGTTCGCCTATTACAACAACATGGTGGAACCGAATCACCTGGCGGTGGACACCTCGTTTTTACCGATGGTCATGGCCATCATCGGCGGTCAGGGAACCTTGTTCGGACCCATTGTCGGGGCGGCGTTGATCGTCTTCTTCCAGGAAGTGGTCAGCGAGGTCATGCCCATCCGGTGGCCTCTGGTCCTGGGCGGCCTGTTCGTGGTGTCGATCATGCTCGCCCGGCAGGGGGTCTGGGTGTATCTGAAAACGCTCATCGTCAGGATCGGCCCAGGTCATGGAAGCGCTGAGAGTTGAGGACTTGAAAAAAAGCTTCGGCGGAGTTCAGGCCGTGGCCGGGGTGACCTTTGACGTCGCGGTCGGGGAGCATCTGGTGATCATCGGCCCCAACGGGGCCGGCAAGACCACGCTCCTGAATCTGATCAACGGCCAGTGGACCCCTTCCGGGGGACGGATCGAATTCTTCGGCCGGGACGTCACCCGGATGTCCACCCATCGCCGCTCTCACCTGGGCATGGCCCGGGCCTTTCAGACGATCAGCCTCCTGGCCAACCTTTCGCTTCTGGAAAACGTCCTGCTGACCCTGTATGGAACCACGCCTTACCGGTTCCGGATGTTCATGCGGATGGAGGGGTTCGCCGACATCGTCGAATCGGCCCGGCGGATCCTGTCCTCGCTGGACCTGTGGGCCCGACGGGACGAGCCCCTCAACAGCATTTCCTACGGCGAACAACGTCGCCTGGAGATCAGCCTGGGGCTGGCCCTGGAACCGAAAATGCTGCTCTTGGACGAGCCCAGCGCCGGCCTGACCAAGGAGGAGAGTCAGGTCGTGGTGGACATCATCCGGAACCTGGCCGAGGACCAGACGTTGCTGATCGTGGACCATGACATGGAACTGGTCTTCGAGGTCGCCTCGCGGATCATCGTCCTGCACCAGGGGCTGGTCATCGCCGACGGACCGCCGGGCGAAATCCAGAACGACCAGCGGGTCAGGGAAGTCTATATGGGCGTGGACGAGTGAGGCGGCCATGCTGCACCTGAAGGACCTACACACCTATTACGGCGATACCCACGTCCTCCAGGGCCTGTCCCTGGACGTCGGGCCGGGGGCGGTGGTCGCCCTGTTGGGCCGTAACGGCATGGGCAAGACGACCACCATCCGGTCCATCCTTGGCCTGACCCCGCCCCGCAGCGGTTCGATCCGCTTCCAGGACCAGGAACTGACCCGCCTTAAGAGCCACCAGGTCGCCAGGCTGGGCATCGGCCTGGTGCCCCAGGGCCGCAACATCTTTCCGTCGCTTAGCGTCCGGGAAAACCTGACCGTGGCCGCCCGGAGTTCGGGCTGGAACCTGGACCAGGTTTACCAGCACTTTCCCATCCTGCGGGATCGGGCCGGTCTCAAAGGGAACCTGCTCAGCGGCGGCGAGCAGCAGATGCTGGCCATCGCCCGGGCCTTGATGACCAACCCGGATCTGATGCTCATGGACGAGCCGTCCGAGGGCCTGGCGCCGATGATCGTTCGCCTGATCGGCGACATCATCATTCAATTGAAGGAAACCGGAATCTCGCTGCTACTGGTCGAACAGAACTATCCCCTGGCCCGGCGCGTGGCAGACTACGTCTATGTCATCGCCAAGGGAGAGATCGTCTATCATGCCCCGATGGGCGACCTGGATGAAAACGAAGAGATCAAGGTCAAATACTTGTGTGCCACTTGAGGTCATATTGGAGAAAGTAGGGGCGGTCGCCGTCACCGTGTCCATTCCAGGCCAAGGGCGAATCAAAGTATGATCCCCGTTACCCGCATTGCTGGCCAAAATTGCATGAGCAGAGATATCGCTCAGGACCAGACCCTCCTGCCGGCTTCCCCTTGTCCAGATATGGTCGGCTTGTATGGCTCGGCCTTGATTGGTGCCACAAAAAGGCCGTTCGTCAATCCAGTGGACCAATATCTTGACATTCGGCCAGCCGGCTGAAGTCAACATAGATTGGTCACACCTCGCCACACACCCTGGATTCAGTAAGTCCTTCCACGGCCGGCCCGATGCTTCCCAAAAGCGCAATGCCAGGGCCCGCCCTTGACCTGAGCCAGGGTGGCGGAGACAAGGCCCGGGAGGGTGATCGGCCGGGCTCAGTCGAACGTCAACGGTTCGGCCTCGTCCGGTACTTCGTCTGGCAGGGAAACCGGGATGGCCAGGTTCTCGACGATCTTGTCGGTCGTTTCCGGGGGCAATCGTTTTTCGGCCCTGGATAATCGAATCCGGAGGGGGGCGACGCCTGGCAAATTCCGGGTGGAGCGGTCCGTGGTGGCCTCCTCTAATTCCGGGGAGGGGACTTGAAAACGGTTCCCCGCGAACCCAATTTTCAGAAAACACATCCAACCCCGGCGTCGGATCGCGGCCGGTTTGGACCTGGGAGCGTACATGTCTTCCGTCCCTCACGAGCCTGACGCGCCCGAATCCCAGGCACCGGAGGTCGCTTTCCGGACCCTGTTCATCGTCCTGGCCATTGCCGTGGCCGTGTCCAACCTGGGGGCCGGATTCATCTCGCCCCTGCTGCCGGTGTACGCCCAGATGATGGGCGCCGGGGGCTTTCTGATCGGGCTGATATTTTCGTCCTTTTCCGTGGCCCGGGTGATCTTCATGCCCCTGGCCGGGGCCGCCTCAGACCGCTGGGGGCGCAAGACCTTCATCATGGCCGGCCTGTTCTTTTATGCCCTGTGTTCGGTCGGTTACATCTTCGCCCAGGAGGCCTGGCTCCTGGTGGGCATTCGGTTTTTCCAGGGGATGGCCTCGGCCCTGGTCTTCCCCATCGCCATGGCCGCCGTGGCCGACCTGACCCCCGTGGAAAAGGCGGGCACCGTGGTCGGGTCCTTCAACGCCCCGGTCTATATCGGCCTGGGATTTGGTCCGTTGCTGGGCGGGATCATGGCCGACTGGATCAGCATCGAGGTCAATTTCTGGGCCATGGGCGTGTTGAGCCTGTCCGCCCTGCTGGTCGTGGCGATCCTGATGCCCCGGATCGGCCGGCGCAAGAAAAAGAGCCCGGTCCGGATCAAATCGTGGGCCATGCTGGCCGACGGCACCTTTCGGGCGGTCTTTGCCCTGCGCTTTGCCCAGTCCGTGGGCCTGGGGGTGATGACCGCCTTCCTGCCGCTGTTGGGGCATATGATCGGACTGTCCATGGCCGTTCTGGGCATCGGCCTGGCGGTCAAGATCCTGACGGCGGCCCTGCTGATGCGCCCCCTGGGCAAGCTGGCCGACCGCTACAACCGGGTGATTCTGTGCGCTGTCGGGTCGTCCCTGTGCATGATGTCCTTGTTGGCGGCGACGATCATCGACGAGGTGATCGGTTTCTTCGCGGTCTGCCTGATGTGGGGCACGGCCAGCGCCCTGAGCGTGCCGGCCATGACCACCCTGGTCATCGCCCGGGGCAAGATGCTCGAGGCCGGCATGGGCCGGGCCATGGGCCTGTTCAACCTGGCCCTGTCAGCCGGTTTCGCCACCGGGCCCATCACCCTGGGCGGCTTCTACGATCTGATGAAGCCCGACGGCGCCTTCCTGGCCGCGGCCGGGGTGCTGCTAACCGGGATCGTCGTCTTCCTGAGCCAGGTCAAGCGGCTCCAGGTGGTGGCCCGGCCGGCCCCTTCGGCGGTTTCGGGTCCGGCCTGAGGCCGCGGCCGGTCGGCTCCCGGTCCGGGCCCCGGGCCGAGCCGTCGCGCCGGGGATCGGCCACGCCGATGAACTCGTCCCTCTCCAGAAGGACCAGTTGCACGCAACCCAGGTAAAAGGAATAAGGCCCGCGCCTCACCACCCTGAAGCCGCGCCGAGCAAGTTCCAGGGGCACCTCTGGTCTCATCCGCGAGGCCTCCAGGCTGACCCGCCCCTCGACCGAGCAGTGGAGCCGGGGCGCGCTGACCGCCTCCAGGGGCGGCTGGCTTGCCAGACGCAGCATCACCTGGACCATGGCCGGGGCGATCCGGGAACTGCCCGGCGAGCCGATGACCAGCCAGGGTTTTTTGTCACGCAAGACGATGGTCGGGGCCACCTGGGACCAGGGCAGGGCCCCGGGCCGCAGGTAGTGGGGGTGGTTCTCGTCGTCGTACTCGAAGGAGCCCATGTAGTTGTTGTAAAGAAAACCCAGGTCGGGACACATCGTCCGGGCGCCGAAGGCCCGTTCCACGGACTGGGTCAGGGACACGGCGTTTCCGAAGACGTCCATGATTGACAGGTGGGTGGTGTGGCCGCCGCCCAGGGCCCGCCGGCGATCGCTGGGCAGATCGTCGCGTTCGAGCAGGGTTTGGCGGATGGTCTGGGCCAGGCGGACCGCGCCGGCCGGGTCGTCCGGGTCGCACGGGTCGTCCGTGGCATAGCCCAGCCGGTCCAGCATTCTTAAGAGGGCCTCGCCCGCCCCGGGCGGGCCGTCACTGAAGACCTCCCGGTCGCCGAACCTTCCCGTCACCGGCGCCCTTGATTCGGGCCAGGGAATCCGGGCCAGGTCAGAGGCCTGGATCAGACCACCGTGGTCGGCCATGTCCCGGCAGATCAGCCGGGCGATTTCGCCCTGGTAGAAGTCCTCGATCCCCTGCCCGGCCAGGCGTCTGAGCGTTTCGGCCAGGGCCGGCTGCCGAATGATCATCCCGGGCGC
Source organism: uncultured Desulfarculales bacterium (assembly GCA_964569795.1). Taxonomy (GTDB): domain Bacteria; phylum Desulfobacterota; class Desulfarculia; order Desulfarculales; family JAHJDS01; genus JAHJDS01. Next base: position 241,016 of record CAZMVB010000001.1, read on the forward strand.
GGGGGGTAAGGCCCCGTCTTTCAGGAAGACCTCCCCGGCCGGGCCGCCCCGCAGCCGGTGACACCACTTTTTGAGTCGGGAGGCCTGGAGGGGACTTACCGGAAAACCCTCCCCGGCCAGGGCCACGGCCGGCGCGATAAGTTCGGCCAGGGGCCGGGTGCCCAGCCGCCGCCGGGCGTATTCCAGGACGGCCGGGGTGGTGGGCACGGTCGAGGCCCGGTGGCCGTTGAACCGCTTCTCGGGGTTCGGCCGATGGCCCAGGGCCCGGGCCGGAGGCCGGGAGGTGCCGTCCAGGACAAAGACCCGGTCCTGGTTGGCCTGGTAAACGGTCATCACTGTTTGCCCGCCCAGGCCCGAGGCCGACGGCTCGCAGACGCTCAGGGCAAAGGCCGCCGCCACGGCGGCGTCAATGGCGTTGCCCCCGGTGGCGAGGATGCGGGCGGCCGGGTCGGTGGCCAGGTCGCGGGCCGTGGAGACCATGCCCCAGGGCGAGGCGGCCTGCCGCATGGGCCCGCGGCCGCAGTCAGGCCCCGAGGGCCGGCGGGTCGAGGCGGGCACGTTCGTCCCTCGGCTGTCCGATTAGAAAACGGGCCAACAAAAGCGTTCGCTGGACGAGGCTGATGCGCTGGACCGCCTCCCGGGGGGTGCACAGGTCCCGGGTCATCGGTCCCAGGCCGCTCAGGGCGGGCACCCCCGATGGGGCCAGCCCGGCCACCGTGGGCCAGCGCGAGGACATGGCCTTGAGGGTCACGTCCCATTCGCCGGCCGCGGCGGCCAGGGTCCGGACCAGGTTCTGGCCGCCGGGATCGGGCATCAGGGGCGGACGGTCCGAGATCAGGTTCAGGCTGGCCCCGAGTCCGTCGGGGACGAACAGGTCCCTGATCTTGGCCTCGAGGGCCAGGGCCTTGTCCAGGTCCAGGTACGAGATCGAGATGGTGGCCACGGCCCGATGGGGCGGCGACAGGGGCAGGCTGACCGTGTGCAGGTTCGAGACGAAGACCGTCACCTCCTCGGCCGGATCGGTCAGCCCCAGGGCCTCGTCGAGCCGGGCCAGCAGGCGGCGGATCAGGCGCGGTCTCTCCCGGGGAGGTCCGGTGGGCACCTCCCGGGCCGTGACCTGGAGGCGGTACTGGCGCAGGCCCCGGGCCTGGTTGACCAGCCGATCCTCGCGGGTGGCGGGCCGCAGGACCAGGACCTGGCCGGCCTTGTCCATGGCCCGCCGGATCAGGTCCCGGCTGTACCGGCAGTCGGCCCCCTCATCGGCGTAGGCCAGCACCCCCAGGGGCCGGTGCCGCAGGAGCTGATGGTGCCGCAGGGCGGCCAGGGCGAACCGGACCATGGCCCAGGGCGCCCGGGCCTGGCCCACTCCGTCGCCGGACAGCCACTCTGGATCGCGCCGAAAGGCCTGCCACGGCATGGCGGCGTCCATCGGGACGTCCAGGTGACCGACCAGCAGGGTCCCGCCTTCGAGGCCGGCCTCGGTTTGCCAGGTCCAGACCGTCTTCTGGTCCGACAATTCGTTCACCGGCGTCAGTCCCAGGCCGACCAGCTTGTCGTCCAGTCGCTGCTGGGCCATCTGGATCCCGACCGGATCGTCGGTCCGGCTGGACAGGGCGCACCACTTTTCGACCTCGCGCTCGAGCTGGTCCCGGTGGGCGGTGACGTGGTCGAACATTGCCCGGCTGACGTCCTGTTTTCGGCCGCCGATCCGGGGCGCGGCCGGCGTCCCGAAGTAGCGGGCCGCGGCCACCTCGATCAGGCGGTTCATCAGGGCGTTGTAGTCGAACCCCATGGCTGCGGCGGCAATGACGTAGGACCCCCGGGGGCCGATGCTGGGCAGGCTGTTGATCTCCAGCAGGTACAACTCGCCCGAGGCGTCAAGACGCAGATCCACCCGCGCGCAATCATAGCAGCCCAGGGCCTTGAAGGCCCGCAGGGCGATGTCCCTGGCCTGGGCGGCCGTCTCCTCGGAAAGGGACGCCGGACAGACGACCCGGTTGGTCCGGCCGGACAGCCCCCTCTTGTCCTCGTAGGTATAGATGGGCGGACCGCTTTTACCGAAGATGATCTCGGCCGGCCGGAAGGTCTCGGGCGGATTGTTGCCCAGGACCCCGACGTTGATCTCCCGGCCGGCGATGAACCGCTCGACCAGGGCCGGCTGCTGAAAGGTCTCGAAGATGACGTCGGTCGCGGCCCGCAACTCGGCCTCGGTCTCGACGATCTTGACCCCGAAGGAGACGGCCTCGTTCTTGGGCTTGGCGATCAGGGGATACTCCAGCTCCGGCGGGGGAAAGTCGGGTCCGTCCAGGACCACGAAGTCCGGGGTGGGCAGCCCGGCCTGCTTGAACAGGACCTTGGCCACGACCTTGTCCAGGGCCAGGGAGTGGGCCAGCGGCCCGGAGCCGACGTAGGGGATGCCGACCATTTCCAGGATGGACGGGACGTGGGTGTACCGGGCCTGGCCCTGGATGCCGTAGGACAGGTTGAACACCAGACCCGGCCGCTCGCCCTTGACCACCCGGGGCATGAACTCCTCGAGCCGGTCGATCAGGTCCTTGTCCCCCTCGAAGGCGGCCACCTGGTGGCCGCCGGCCTTGAGGGCCTTGACAATGCCCCGGATCGTGTCCTCGGCGTACTTCTCCCGGTTGGGGATGCCGAAGAGGTTGATGACGTTCTGGCTTTCCCAGTTGTAAACGACCGCGATCTTCACCGTAATACCTTTCGGCCAACGCCTTCAGCCGACAAAGGTGGAGGTCAGTCTAGCCAGGCCGATTTGATACACCGGCCGGGTGTAGTCATCCAGCCAGTAGGCCCCGGGGTTGCTCGGAAAGATCAGGAACCGCCCCCGGTCCTGGCGGCCGGGGGCCCGGTGGAACCGCATGAACACCTGGCCCTCGGCCAGGCCGACGATCTCGATCTTTCCCCGGGCATGGGACATGACGAACCGGGCCCGCTTGGCCAGGCCCGAACACCGGGCCCGGGCCCCCTCGACGATCAAATAGGCCTCCTCCACGGGCACGGCGTAGGTCCGGTTGCCCACCGTGGGACGGCACTGGAACACGTAGTAGGGGGCCACCCCGAGGAAGGACAGCTCGCTCCACAACCGGGCCAGGTCCTCCGGATCGTCGTTGACCCCCCGGATCAGCGGGGTCTGCTGACAGATGGCCGCCCCGGTCCGCTGGAGCAGCCCGACGGCCTCCCGTGCCGGCCGGCTCAGCTCCCGCCAGTGGTTGAACTGGATCATGAAGTACAGCCGCCTGTCTCCCCGGGAAAAACGCGCGGCCAACCCGAGCAGGGCCGGGTCGTCCAGGATCCGCCACGGATTGAAGGCCGGCATCTTGGTCCCCAGCCGGACGATTTTCACGTGATCGATGGCCATCAACTCGCCGAGGATCGACTCCAGGGCCGGCGTCGAGCGCATCAAGGCGTCTCCGCCGGTCAGCAGGACGTTGTTGACCTCGTCATGGGCGCGGATGTAGGTGATGCCCTGGCTGACGTCCTTCGAGACCTCCTCGGATCGCTCGAAGAACAGGCGCTTGCGGAAGCAGAAGCGGCATCGGCCGCCGCACAGATCGCTGACCAGCAGGACGGCCGTGGACGGGTATTTGTGCTGGAGGCCCGGCAGGATGGTGTAACTGGCCTCCGCGGAGGGGTCGGTCTGCCCCCAGGGTTCCAGTTCGGCCGCGTCCGGGATGATGATCCGGCGAATGGGGTCGGCCGGGTCGTCCCAGTCGATCAGGGACAGATAGTAGTCGTTGGCCCCGAATTCGAATTCCCGGGCCACCGGCTCGAGAGTTTTTCGTACAGTGGCCCGCAGACCGAGGACCTGGTCCAGCGCGGACACGTATTTCGGTGTCATCGGTTTGCTCCTGAACAAAAAGAGCCTGAGATCGCTCTTGGTTGTCTTCCTGGGTCAGGTCTTGATTCACGCCGGGTGACCTCCTGTTAGTGTAAAAAGGGGATCCGGAAGAAGAGGAACCAGCCGTTGACCAGCAGCAGGCATCCCCCGCCGGCCATGGCCATGGCCATGATGAAGAACCGACCCGAGGCGGCGATCATGGCGATGGAGGCCAGGATGATGGCGATCTGGAGGAAGACCTGGCTGTAGTCGAGATAGGGGTCCCGGTCCTGTCCCAGGGCCAGCAGTCTTTCCTGGGCCCGGGCGTCCTTCATGATCTTGGCCTTCTCGGCCTTGAAGCGCCCCACCTCGGCCTTCATCCGGGCCACGCGGTCCACCAGGCGCCTTTTGGCCTCGGGGGTCATGGTCCCCCCGCGCTCGACCAGGCTCAGTTCCATCAGGCCGGTCAGCGAGGCGTAAAGGTGCTGGCGGATGGTCTTGGCCTGGTAGTAGGCCCACTGGTTCGAGGCCCTCTGCTGGGCCAGCATGATTTCCTTGGTGTTGTTGCCGCCGACCAGGGCGGCGATGGACAGCAGCACGGCAAAGACAGCCGTGGTCAGACCGACCCGCTTGGTGAACGGGCTGACGCCCTTGTCCGCGTGCCTGTCCGGTTCGGGCAGTTCCATATCGACCATGTCTCGTGTCGCTCCGAATCATCTCCGCCCGGAAACTCGTCCCGGCCGGCTGCGGTTCAGTTCAGGCGGCCGACCCGTTCTGACCGCTCGGCCGCGGCTTTTCTCCGGGAAACGCCCACCACCTTGACGAAGATGACCTTGTCGTCCTCGGGGGCGTAAAAGTCCTCGAGGCGGGCCGTCTCGACGTATCCCCGCCCCTCGTAGAAACCCCGGGTCGGCGCGTACTTGGGGCCGGACGAGGTATCGACGTAGATCCGGCGCCCTCCGGCCTTGATCACCCGCCGCTCGACCTCGGCCAGCAGCAGGCGACCGATGCCCTGGCCCCTCAGGTTCCGCCAGACCACGATCCAGTACAGGTCCCAACTGCTGGCCGTGGCGGGAATGGGACCGTAACAGGCGTAACCCAAGGGGGAGTCGTCCAGTTCGGCGAACAGGAAATGGTAACCGCTGTCCAGCCCCTTGGCCAGGCGCTCCTCGACCAGTTGGCCGGCGATCTCGACCTCTTCCCGGTGGAAAAAGCCGGAGCCGGCACACATCCGCCGCACCAGGTCCGGGTCGGTCGCCTTGACCCGGTCGCGCCAGGTTAGTTTGGAACGCCGCACCCCAGCCCCCTGACTCAGGCCGTGACCGACCGCTCGTCCGGCCGCGGCCCGGTCCCGAGGGCCGCCGGTAACGGCCAGGCTTCGGTCCGGCCCCGGCGGCCGGGACCGGGCCGGTTGGCGTCGGCCATGATCCGGGACAGCACCTGGGCCGGGGACAGGCCGGCCCGCTGGGCGGCGGCCATGAAGCCGGCCTCGGCCTCGAGACAGGGATTGGCGTTGGCCTCGAGGATAAAGGGGCGGCCGTCCGTATCCACCCGGAAGTCGATCCGGGCCCAGCCCCGAAAACCGAAGCAGCGCCAGGCCGCCAGGCTCAAGTCGGTCAGGGTCTGAAGCAGGGCCCGGTCGCCCTCGGGAAAATCGAAGCAACGTCGGGTGTGCCGGTACTCAAAGGAATTTTCAACCCACTTGGCCCGGTAACCGACCACCCGGGGCCGGTCGGGACCATAGCCCTCGAACTCGATCTCGGCCGGGGGCAGCGCCTCGGGGCCGGTCTCGGTGGCCAGAAGGGACAGGTTGAATTCCCGGCCGGGGACAAACGCCTCGGCAAAGTAACGGACGCCCGTGACGTGAAAGAGGTCCTGGAGCCGCTCCCGGATTTGATCCGGGTCGTCGCCCGGGACCACCGAGTCGTCGTCCAGGCCCCTGGAGCCGTGCTCCCAGACCGACTTGATGATGTATTGGGAGGCCGGGGGTTCCGGCGAGATGAAACAGCGGTCGTCGAGCCACCCCGGGGTGGGCAGGCCGGCCCGGCAAAGGGCCGCCTTGGCCGCCAGCTTGTCCGAGGACAGGGCCATGGCCCGTCCGTCGGCCCCGGTGAAGGCCAGACCCAGGGTGGCCAGCAACTCGGGCGGCCGGTGGATCAGGCGTTCCTCTCCCCAGGGGGCCTCGACCAGATTGAAGACCAGGTCCGGGGCGGAGTTGATCAGCCGGCTCAGCGCGGCGGTCGATCCGGACCAGGCCGCCCGTTCCACCCGATGCCCCAGGTCCGCCAGGAGGCGGGACACCTGGTCGGCCTGGACCAGGTTGTCCTGCCGGTCCGGATCCAGGGTCACCCCGGGCGGGTCGTGGAGGACCACGATCTTCATGGTCGCCGTCTCCGTCATGAGGACCCCAGGGCCGCCCGAAAGGGGCCTGTCCCCGTCCGCGGCCAGGTCCGGTCGAGCCCGGCGCGCTTGCGGGCGGAGCGGACGATCCGGTCGATCAGCTCGGAAAAAGATATCCCGGCCAGACCGCACAGGATCGGCAGGTCCGAGTGATGGGGGTGCAGGCCGGCCAGGGGGTTGATCTCCAGGAAGTGGGGCCGGCCCGATTTGTCCAGGCGGATATCAACCCGGCCGGCGTCCCGGCAGCCGAGGCCGCGGTAAACCGCCAGGGCCAGGGCGGCGATGTCCCGGCCCTCGGCCCGGCCGGCCAGCCGGTAGCTGACCCGGTGCTCGCTCTCTTCCTTGTTGACGAACGAGTACACCCCCGGTTCGGCCCCCGGCCCCAGGAGGACCTCCATCACCCCCACCACCTCGGCCCGGGCCCCGGTGCCGACGATCCCGACGGTGAACTCCCGGCCCGGCAGAAAGGTCTCGACCAGGACCGGCTGGCGATAGGCGGCCAGCAGGTCGCGGCAGGCCCGCACCAGGGCGGCCCGGTCCATCAGGCGCGAGCCCGGGCCGATGCCCTTGCCCGTGCCCTCGGCCACGGGCTTGGCGAACAGGGGGAAGGGCAGATCGATCTCGGGGGCCTCCTCGATGGAGCTGACCACCGCGAAATCGGGCGTGGGCAGACCCAGGTCCCGGACCACCCGCTTGGCCATGCCCTTGTGCAGGGTCAGGGTCAGCACCAGCGGATCGGAAAAGGTGTAAGGCAGACCAAAAGCCTCGAGCAGGCAGGGCACCTGGGCCTCCCGCCCGTAGCCGGACACGCCCTCGGCGATGTTGAACACCAGGTCCCAGCGCCGGCCCTCGGCCAGACGCTCCACCAGGCGCGGCAGGCGGCCGATCCGCTCGGGCTGATGGCCCAGGCCGGCCAGGGTCTCCTCCAGGGCGGCGACGGTCTCCTCAGAGTCGAATTCAGCCACCTCTTCGGGGCCGAAGCCGGCCGCCCGGTAGTCATCCCGCAGGTCATAGGTCAGGCCGATGTGCATCTGACACCTCGGATCATGAGCACCCGGCGCCGGTGTCCGGGTAGAGGTAGAGATCGTCCCGGAAGTTGCGGAGGATCAGGTTGCCTCCGTCCCGGCCGGCCACCGCCTCGGGACAGAGGGCCACCTTGCCGCCCCCGCCCGGGGCGTCGATGACATAGGTCGGCACGGCGTAGCCGCTGATGTGGCCCCGCAGGCCCTGGATGATCTCGAGCCCCTTGGCCACCGCGGTCCGGAAGTGGGCCGAGCCGGAGATGGGGTCGCACTGGTACAGGTAGTAGGGTCGGACCCGCATCCGGAGCAACCCCCGCATCAACTCGGCCATGGTAGCCACGTCGTCGTTCACCCCGGCCAGGAGCACCGTCTGGCTGCCCAGGGGGATGCCGGCGTTGGCCAGACGGGCGCAGGCCGCCGCCGCCTCGGGGGTCAGTTCCAGGGGATGGGTGAAGTGGAGGCTCATGAACAGGGGGTGGTAGCGCTTGAGCATCCGGACCAGACCGGTGGTGATCCGCTGGGGCAGCACGGCCGGGACCTTGGTCCCCAGGCGGATGATCTCGACGTGCTTGATTTGGCGGAGACGGGCCAGGATCCACTCCAGGTTGCGGTTGCTCAGGGTGAGCGGATCGCCGCCCGAGACGACCACGTCACGGATCTGCGGCGTGGCCTCGATGTAGGCCAGGGCCGCCTCGAGGCGGCGCCGGCCGCTGTGCCCCCCGCCGTGCCCGCCCACCAGGCGCGAGCGGGTGCAGTAGCGGCAGTAGGTCGAACAGAACCGGGTGACCAGCAGCAGGACCCGGTCCGGATAGCGATGGACCAGCCCCGGGGCGACCTCGTCCGCCGACTCGCCCAGGGGGTCGTCGGCCTCGCCCGGGCCGACCACGGACTCGGCAGTAACCGGCACGACGCACCGCCGGATGGGGTGCCCCGGGTCGTCGGGGTCGATCAGACTGAGGTAGTAAGGCGTGACCGCCATGGGCAGCCTCCGCTCCCCCCCGGAAAAGGCCTGGGCCTCCTCCGGGGTCAGCCGAATCATCGGATCGAGTCGTCCCGGACCGGTCACCCGATGGCGGAGCTGCCACCGCCAGTCGTTCCAGTCGGCCCGGGTGCTGTCCGGGAAAAACCGCTGGTAAAAGGCCTTGGCCCGCTGGTTGACGATGATGCCGTTGGTCTGCTTGACGGCTTCGAGTCTGGCCCTCGATCGGACGGGATCATCGTCCGTCTCCAGGGGAACGGCCAGGGTCAGCGCCCCTCGGGAGGGAGGTTTGTCTTCCTCGGTCGAGGATTCCCCTCTGTCCCCCAGGGGCGCGGCGCCGGCCGCCGCCTCGCTTCGGGCCGCCAAGCGGTCTTTCCGGGTCATTTTCACCTCCAAACTCAAGTTGGGTTCATTCCTGCCCTCCGGGCGGCCGGTCCTCAATCCAGGAGCCGGTAGCCTTCCACCCGGATCAATCCCTCACCCCGGGCCGAACGCCTCCGCCGGCCCGTGACCATCACCTCGCGCCCGACCAGGTGGTCGATCCCTTTGGCCGAACCGGACGTCTCGACCCGGTACTCCTGTTCGTCAAAGGTGGACAGGACCACGCCAATCACCCGCCCGTCCCGATCCCACTCCACGGGGATGATCAGGCCGCGGATCTCGATCCGCTCGCCACCGTCGGACTCGGTTCGGGTCACGTCCACCTCTCGGCCAGGGCGGTCAATGATTACCTGGCCCTCAGCGGCCCCAAGGGGCCCCGCTGATGGCCCGCGCCCTGTAATGGCAACGGCCGTGCCATATTTTTAATTTATTGTTTTAATTGAATAAATTTAAAGCAAGCGGCCAGTTCAGGAACTACGAGTTCCGATATCAGATCGAAAAGGCAGACAGGGCCGGGCCATGGCGGGAGTCTTTTTGGACAACTTATTGAATTTACATTAACTTATTAAATTTGCGAACCGGAAGTTCCGATTAAACGCGACTCAGAACTCAGAGTTCCGGTTTGACAGCCATGGATTGACATTAATTTATTAAATATACGAATGAGAAGTTCCGATCAATGACGATTCAGAAGGCGGGTTTCGATTTAATAACCATTGGCTACTTATAATCCTCCTTGCGCAGCCCATGCCTGGTCATCAGTTTGTGGAGTTGCCGGGTGGTCACGCCGGCGGCCCGGGCACTCTTGTCGATGCGGCCCTGGTTGGCGGTCAAGATCGACTGGAGGTATTGGCGCTCGATCAGTTCCAGGCCGCGGCGGCGGACCTCGGCCAGGGGCGGGGCGGCCGGGGTCTCGCCCGGGGGCGGGAGGGACCGGGTGGCCAGGAGCTCGACCGGGACCACGTCCACGGTCAGGACCGGTGAGTTGGCCAGGATGTAGGCCCGCTCGATGATGTTTTCCAGTTCGCGGATGTTGCCCGGCCAGTAGTATCCGGTCAGGGCGGCCATGAGTTCGCTTTGCACGCCCTTGATGTTCTTGCCGTAGGTCCGGTTGAGCCGCCCCAGGAGGCCCTCGACCAAAAGGGGGACGTCCTCGGTCCGGTCCCGCAGGGCGGGCAGGTCGATGGGGAAGACGTTGAGCCGGTAAAAAAGGTCCCGCCGGAACAGACCCTTGTCGCAGAGGTCGGCCAGGTCCTGGTTGGTGGCGGCCACGATCCGGACGTCCACCTCGATGGGGATCTCGCCGCCGACCCGGCTGAATTGCTTTTCCTGAAGGACCTCGAGGAGGCGGATCTGGGTGGCCGGACTGACGGTGCCGATCTCGTCCAGGAAGATGGTCCCCCCCTGGGCGATCTCGAACTTGCCCAGCTTGCGCTTGACGGCGCCGGTGAAGGCGCCCTTTTCATGGCCGAAGAGTTCGCTTTCGATCAGGGTCTCGGCCATGGCCCCGCAGTGCACGGCGATGAAGGGTCCCTCGGCCCGGTGGCTCAGGCCGTGGATGACCTTGGCCATCAGGCTCTTGCCGGTCCCGGTTTCACCGGTGAGCAGGACCGTGGTCTTGGTCCTGGCCACCGACTTGATCTTGTCCAGGGCCGACTTCATGGCCGGGGAGTCGGTCCGCATCCCCCGGAACAGGTCGCCCCGCCACGAATTCTCCCGGAGGTGGGCCAGTTCGGACTCGATCTGCCGCCACTCGGACAGGCTGTCGATGACAAAGCCGATCTCGGCCGGATCCACGGGATAGGTCAGATATTCGCTGGCCCCGGCCCTGACGGCGGTCACCGCCCGCCGGATCTGGGCCTGGTCGGACATGACGATGATCGGGGCGGTGGCGTAGGCCTCCCAGTAGGGCTGCAGGGCCTGGGTGTAGTCGGCCCGGCCGTCGCGGTTCGGGCCGCTCTCCAGAAACGATAGGTCGATGAAGGTGTACTCGTACCTCTTGCGCCTGAACGTCTCCAGGCAGGCCTCCCTGGTGGCGGCCAGATCGACCTTGAATTCGCGGTCGAAGTGGGCCCGGATGATCTCGGCCGCCTCGTGGTTGGTCGTGCCCAGCAGAATTGACTTCAAGACCGCACCCGGTGTTCGTTTTGGGGCAAGTCTAGACCACACCCTCTTCCTGGCGCAATTTTTTTAGTCGCCGGCCGAGGACCTGTCGGGTGAAGTTAAGTCGGGCGAAGGGGGAAGACAACCGGAGGCCGCCACCTATTTTTCGCGGAGGCGCTGCTGGGCGCCTGCGACCGGGCCTGGCTGGTCCTGGGCTTCGCCACCTCCGCCGCCCAGGTGGGGCCCTGATCCGGTTTGACCGGGAAACGCACAGAATATCTTTTAAAATACCAAAAACAACAAAATGTTATATGGATGTTAAGTGGTTCGAATCCGGTTGCCGCCTCCACCCGGGGGGCTGAATTTCCTGGGGCCTTTTTCGTTGGGTCGGCTAAATTCAGGCGCTGGATTTTTCGGGGTTTAATTCAAGGCGTCATGAATCGACAGCGATTCAATATTTCTTCAGCGGTCCGGCAGGGCCGGTTTTTTTTTCAAAGCAAAGTTATTCACGGACCGAGGGGCCCGTTTTTCTGGCCAAAAAAGCAGAAGACTTCCCCTCGCCGAGACGAGAAGGAAGTCTCCTGGTTTAAATGCGGCCTATGCCGCTGGGGTGATCGAATCCGGTCTTACCAGCGGCGCTGCGGGCGCGGCTCGCGGGGCTTGGCCTCGTTCACCTTCAGGGTCCGGCCGTCCAGTTCCACGCCGTTGAGGGCCTCGATGGCGGCCTGGGCGGCCTCGCCGTCCTCCATTTCCACGAACCCGAAGCCCCGCGGCCGGCCGGTGTCCCGGTCGGTGATCAGATTGGCCGACTGCACGGTGCCGTATTGCTCGAACAGGGCCCGCACGGCATCTTCGGTGGAATCATAGGACAAATTGCCCACGTAAATGTTCTTTCCCATTTCTTCAAAACTCCTTCGAGAAAAATACAGGTCCCCCTCACGGGGGGCAACTCCGGCGCAACGAGCTTAACTTATTGGCTGAGATATTCGCGGCCACTGCCGGCGGATCTGAGCGGTCGGTGTCAGCTTATTGCCCAACTTAAATCTAAATTATATTTTCGTATTTGGTATTGTCAATAAGTTTCGGTGGAATTTATAAAAAATACCTGCCTCGATCCGCACCCCCCTGTACCCGCCCGGGGGTTCGTCCCGGCCGGATCACCCCCTGCGCCGAAGGCGAAACAGGGTGCCGACGATCAGGTATGAGGCCACGGCCAGGGCGATGCCCCCGGCCACGTCGGCCCAGTAGTGCTGGCCGACCAGGACCGTGCTCAGGCAGACCAGCAGCGCCACCACCAGGCTGCCCAAAATCGTCCAGCGGCCGGCCCCGCCGGCCCAACAAAAGATGAAGCCCAGCGCGGCGAACAGGCAGTGCGACGACGGAAAGCAATTGGCCGGGGCGTCTCCGGCCGCCACCAGTCGCATCAGCCGCCGGGGCAGGCCCGGGCCGTCGTAGCTCATCCGGGCCATGGCCACCGGGTACAGCCAGTAGATCGCCAGCGAGGCGGCCATGGCCAGGCCGTAAGTGGCCACCAGCTTCTCGAACTTCTCGGCCGGCCAATTGTAAAACAGGGGCCAGACCAAGAGGGCCAGCGATCCGAAGATATAGGGGTACACGGCCAGGGGAACGAACAGACCGGGCGACGGCCAGGTGACGCCGCGGGCCACGCCCAGGGCGTTCAGCCGGGTATAGATCAGGTACCACCCCGCCCACATGGCCGCCAGGACGACCACCCGGCCCAGGTGACCCAACCAGGATAGGGAGCGCATGATTGTCCGCCTCAAGTTGCCGGTTCGTCCGGCCATCCTCGGATCATCAATAGCATAACCCGTCTTCCTGAAGGGACGCAAAAATCCGGTAATGCCCCTGGTCATGAAATGGGTCCCCGTCCTTATCGGATTGAGGGCTGGCCCTTATTTTCAGGTGGCCCCCCATATCTCATATGTGTCTGAGGTGGACCTTTTGAATTTGCGCCGAGGGGCGGGGTGGGGTATGTTTGTAAACGATTCCGGAGCGATCCGGGGTCAATCTCGAGACCGGGGGGAGTGGTGTCGTTCCCGAACAAAGTCGCGGTGGTGGTCTGTCTTTGCCTGGCGGTCGGCCTGACGCCGGTTGCGGCCTCGGCGGGCTGGATTTTCGGGGACGATCCCTTCAGCCTGATCTCCCAGCGCGACCTGTGGCACGACCAGGCCGTCTGCTGCTGGCGGCATTACGGCCGTCTGCTGGGTTGGGTGGTCGCCCCCGGGCAGGGGGGGCCGGATCGGGCCGCCTTCGAGGCCTACGTCAAACAGCGGGTCTTGGCCCTGAACCAGCGCGAGGCCGCCCTGACCCTGTGGCAGAAAAAACTGCATGAGATCGCCCGGCGGTTGGAACGGGTCGCCGCCGGGGGCCGGCCGAATCCGGCCCCGGGTGGACGGAAGGCCGCGACCCCGGTCCGCTCGGCGGCGCCCCTCTGGACGGCCCTGAAGGGCGCCGCCTGCGACGTGGTCTTCATCCTGGACGCCTCGGGCAGCATGCGCCGGGTCATGGACTTTCCCCACCTGAGGCGCTTTGACATGGCCCGCTACAAGGTCCTCGAGCTGGTTCGCGACCTGCCGTCGGGCTCCCGGTTCGCCCTGAGGGTCTTCGGCTCCCGGACCGGCAACCGTCAGGCCGACCGGGTCCGGGGCTGCCGGGATTCCATCCTGCTGAAAAAGCTCGGTACCCCCGGGCCCCGGACCCTGATCAAACTTTTGTGGCGGGTCAGGCCCAGCGGCTGGACCTGCATCGGCTGGTCCATGCTGCAGGCCCTGAACCACGATCTGCACGCTTCCCGGCGAAAATGTCGGGCGATTGTGGTAATATCTGATGGAGACGATCAATGCGAATTCATGCACGGTCGGCTGAGGGACATCGAGGCCCGGGTCAGGGCCCGCGGCGTGAAGGTCTTTCAGATCCACATCGGTCCCGTGACCTCGACCGCGCGCTGAAGACGGTCTTTACAACCTGGGGAGGACGGCATGAAACTGAAGCATTGGATGAGCACCAATCCGATCACGGTCAATCCGGACACCTCGCTCATGGACGCCCGGAAGCTGATGGAGGATCATCGCATCCGGCGCCTGCCGGTGGTGGACAAGAAAGACCGCCTCAAGGGTATCGTCACCTGGCGGAACATCATCGAGGCCTCGCCCTCGGCCGCGACCACCCTGTCGGTCCATGAGATCAACTACCTGGTGGCCAAGATGAAGGTCAGCGAGGTCATGAGTCGGGACGTGAAGACCTTCAACCCCGACGACACCCTTTTCGGCCCGCTGCGCCTCGGGGTCAAGGAGGGCATCGGCGCCTTCCCCGTGGTCGAGGACGACAAGCTGGTCGGCATCGTCACCGAGACCGAGATCATCCGGGCCATGATGGAGATCTTCGGCGTCATGGACCCGGACTCCTGGCTGATCGCCCTGGTCAACGTCGATCTCGAGATGGGCGGCTTCCGCCAACTGTCCGACATCCTGGACAAGTCGCCCGTCACCGTCCTGGGGATGTTTTCCCTGCCCATGAGATCGGTCGATCGCTCCCGCGTGTTCATCCGGATGCGGGGCAAGGGTATCGATGAGGTCAAGCAATCCTTGACCGCCGCCGGTTATCAGATCGAAGACTGACCTCGGTCGCCAGTTCGGATTAAGCCCAGCCCCCGGGCGGTCCTGCCCCCGGGGGTTTTACTCATTTTTTCGGAGCGGGGTTCATGGTCTTCGTTCTGGGCGCCCTCCTGGCGGTGGTCACCCTTTTTATGGGGTGGCTGGGCTGGCGGGGGACCCATACCTCCCGGGACTACCTGATCGCCGGGCGTTCGGTCCGGCCGTCGGTCATGGGCCTGAGTTACGGCGTCACCCTGGCGTCGCCGGCCATGATCCTGGGACTGGTCAGTCTGGGGGGCGGCCCTGGACCGGATTTCCTGGGGCCGGTCCTGCTCGGTCTGTTGCTCGGCCTGGTCCTGGCCTTTGTTTTCGTCGGCCGGCGGACCGCGGCCCTGGGGGCGGCCCTGGACAGTCAGACCTGGCCCGAACTGCTCGCCCAGCGCTACCAGTCCGTCGGCCTCCGGACATTTACCGGCCTGATCATCTTCCTGGCCGCGGCCGCGGTGGCCGCGGCCGTGCTGACCGACGTTGCCCGCTGGTTGAGCGGGGCCACCGGGATTCCCCAGGTCTTCCTCGTGCTCGGGATCGCCCTGGTGGTGGCCCTGGTGGTCGTCCTGGGTGGTCTCAAGGGGGTGATGTACAACCATGTCTTTCAGGCGGCCCTGGTGGTGGCGGTCCTGGCGGCCGCGGCCCTGGTCACCTGGCTGGTCCTGGGTCAACTGGGGGCGGCGAGGCGACCCCTGGCCTCCCTGAACCATCTGAGTCCGCATCACCCCCAGGTCAACGGCTGGCTGGTCTGGACGTTTTTTCCGTGGACCCTGACCGCCGGTCTGGTCGGCGGTCTGATGCTGGGTCTGGCGGCCCAGCCCCAGTTGGCCTTGCGTTTCCTGACCGTGAGACGGTCGCGGCGGGTGACCGGGGCGTTTTTCTGGGCGGCCGCGTTCATCCTGGTCATGGTCGGGGCGGCCTGGGCCCTGGGCAACTGGTCCGGTCAGATCTACTGGGCCAAGATCGGCCAGGCGGCCGAAGGGATCGCCCCGGCCCCGGGTCTGAATCTGCTCCCAGTCCAGGGTCCCGACGTCCTGGCCGTGGTCATGGACCGCTTCCTCCCGGGTTGGATCAAGGTCCTGCTGGGACTGGGCCTGTCGGTCGCGGCCCTGGCCGTCCTGTCCTCCCTGGTCCATTTGGCCGGCGTCTCCCTGGGGCGGGACGTCCTGGCCCACGTCTGGAGACGCCACGTCCGGGGGGGACACGCCATGGTCCTTTTGGCCCGGTTCGGAGCGGCCCTGAGCGTGATCGCCGCCGTGTTGTGGGCCCGCTGGCTGCCCGGCCCGGTGCTGAACATGGCCGCCTGGTCGTTCGTCTCCCTGGCCGCCATCGCCTGGCTGCCGGCCTACGGCCTGGGGCTCTACTGGCGGGGCATGACCCGGGCCGGGGCCTGGTCGTCGCTGTTGGTCGGCCTGTCGGTCTGGCTGCTCCATTTACTGTTCGTGGGGGCCCGGACCGCGCCGGCCATCGGTCTGTGCCAGTGGCTCTTGGACCGTCCCACGGTCCTGGCCGACCTGGGCCCCCGGGCCCTGGGATGGAGCTGGTGGTCCGGCGATCTCGGGGTCCTGCTCCGGCCGCTGGTGGAACCGGTCAGCGGCTGGTGGCGGCTCCAGTTCGTGAACCCGATTCCGCTCCTGCTGCCCCTGTCCCTGGTGACGGCGGTGGCCGTGTCCCAGCTCACCCGTCGGCCCGACTCGGACCACCTCGATCGCTGCTGGCGGGCCTTCCGGCGGGGTCCCAGGAGGGGTTCTCTGTCGGCTTGATCAACGGTCGACTTTTGAACTATACTAGCCCTATGGCGCGACCGAAAAAACGACGGTGGACGATCGGCTTGACGCTGACCGCCGTGGTCGCGGCCTTGGCCGTCGGCGCCCTGACCGTCTATACCCACCTCAGGTACCAGGTCTCGCCGGTGGAGTATCTGGCCCGCCTGCTGTCGCCTCGGGCCCCCTCGCCCAAGACCACTCCTGCTCCGGTTCGGGTCATCGACCTGGACAAGCCCCTGGACAAGATCCACCGCGATCGGCGTCAGGCCGCGGACATGAAGCGCTACGGCCTGGTCAAGAGCCTCAAGATCGTCGCCCGGTCCACCGACATCATCAAGGCCCCCCCCTATGAACTCAAGATGGCCCGGGTGATGGACCTGATCAACCGCCGCCGCCTCATCGAGGGTCTGCCCCGTCTGGACCGGCAGGCCGTGTTCGGGGTCCGCCGGGTGCGGCCGGGGGACAACCTGTGGGACATCCACAAAAGGGTGTTGTCCGAGATGCTGGGCCGGTTCGGCCTGCGACTGACCCGGGCCGCCGACCGTCCCGGAACCGGCGTGGGACGGATCCTGCTCTACGCCCAGAAACGGGTCTATCTCTACAACCTCCAGACCGAGGACCTATTCTCGGTTAAAAAGGGGCAGGGCGGGGTGCCCTGGCTGACGCCGGTGGTCGAGCGGATCGTCAGGCGCGACCTGAACAAGATCTACCCCGACCAGGACCTGATCATCTTCAACCTGGGCGATCTCGAGCCCCTGCGGCAATGGCTCGTCAGTCTTCAGGCCATCAAGGGCAAGGTGACCCTCAAGGACCTGGACCGGATCAAACTGGACGTGGCCAGCAACCGGCTGGAACTGCCGCCGTTGCCCCGGGGACGCCAGGTCATCCGGAACAAGATCGCCCCGTCGGCCGGCGCGGCATCGGAAGGCCCCTCGCGCCCGGAGGCTCCGCCCTGGAGTTTTGCCTGGCCGGATCGGGTCCGGTGACCGCCGCCCCGCCCCCCGCCTTTTCCTCGATCCTGTGGTCATCCGGACCGGACCTTGGGTTTCGCGCTTAAAAAACTGGTCGGGTTTTTCGTAACCAATCCCCTGCTGTACGTCCTGGGCCTGATCTTGATCGGCTGGCTGGCGCTCCGCTTCGGCCGGTGGCGGCGGACGGGGAAGGGACTGATCCTGCTCGGCCTGGTGGCGGCCTACGTCACCTTTTTCGGGCCCTTCGGTCAACTGGCGGTGTCGGGCCTCGAATCGCGGTACCGGCCGCTGACCGTCGGCCCCGAGCTGGCCTCGGTCCGCTGGATCGTGGTCCTGAGCGGCGGGTTGTACTCGACGTCCCGGGGTCCGGGGCCCTGGGGTTCCCTGCGGGGGACCTCGCTCCGCCGGACCCTGGAGGGGGTGCGCCTGGCCCGGGCCCTGCCCGGGGCGAAACTGCTGCTGACCGGCGGCGTGGGCCGGGGACGGACGACCGAGGCCCGGCTCATGGCCGAGGCGACCCGGTTGTTGGGGATCGCCCCGGCGAGGGTCGTCATCGACGAAAAACCGTGGGACACCGAGGCCCAGGCGACGAGCGTGGCCGCCCGGGTGGGCCCCGGCCCGGTGATCCTGGTCACCTCGGCCAATCACCTTCCCCGGGCGACGGCCCTGTTCCGCCGGGCCAGGGTGACGGTCATCCCGGCCCCGACCGACTTTCGGGTCGGCCGGGTTACCCTCCACTGGACCGACTTCTTCATCCCCCGAATCGAATCGGCCCGGTTGTGGCGGGTGGCCCTGCACGCGTACCTGGGCCGGTGGTGGGCCTGGCTGCGGGGCCGGATCTGAACCTAGCGCAGGCCGCCCTTGATCGGCCCGAAACAGAGGATGTACAAGGGGTCCAGTTCCTCCCGGCCCAGCACCCGGCGCACCTCGCCGTCGTAAAAGGCCCCCACCCCGCAGCAGCCCCAGCCCAGGGCCGTGGCCGCCAGAGAGATGCGCTGGCCGATCAGGCCGGCCTCGAGCATCACCTCCCGGTAGCTCCGCTCGCCCCGGGTGCGGGCCAGGCCGGCCAGGGGGGCGGCCAGGATCAGGTTGACCGCGGCCGCGGCCATCCAGGCCTGTCCCAGGGCGGCCGCGGCCAGGTCGGACCGGACGTCCGCCTCGATCAGGGGCGCCAGGTTCATCGAATCCGGCCGGAATTCATAGAACCCCGGCGGCAGGCCCTCCACCTGGCCGGCGGCCAGGAACATCCGGGCCAGGAGGCAGGGCCCGGTCCCGGCCTCATAGACGTCCCCGGGGAAGGCCCCGGAGACCGCGGCCAGCAGACTGGCGAGTTGGGTCTGGGTGATCGGCTGTCTGATGAAATTGCGGCGGGAGCGCCTCCGGCCGATGGTCACGGTCAGATCGGCCTCGATCCGGGACGGAGACAGGGGTACGGCCCCGGGGCCGGGCCGATCCGGCCGGGGCAGCGCCGGTGTCCGGGACGGAGGACCGGCCGAGGCCCGCCGGGCGTCCAGGATGGCCTCGAACAGGACCTCCCGGAGGGAGAGGACCTCGGCCTCGGGGGGAGGCTCGTCCGGCGGCGGCTCCGGGGGGGGCTCGGCCTGGGGACGACCCAGGGCGACCACGACCAGGGGGCACTCGTGATCCAGATGCAGCCCAAGGAGGTCGGCCTGGGCCCCGTCCTCGAACCGAAGGCAAGTCCGGGCGGCGAGCCCGAAACAGGCCGCGCCCCACAAGAGGCCGGCCAGGAAGTGTCCCGTGTCCAGGAGGCAGTAGCGCCAGGCCCGGTCCCGGTACTTCCAGGCCGAGCGCCAGTAAACCGCGGTCAGGATCAGGTAGGCGGGATGAGCCTCGGCCCCGGGCAGCCGGGCCCGGTGATCCCCCGACCGCAGCCGCTCCAGGGCCATCCGGGCCACGGGCCAATGGTACACCCCGGGTTCGACCCCGGTTCCGGGGCCGGAGACCAGGTAGGCCTCGGTCGGGTACAGGGCCCCGGCCGAGGCCGTGGCCCGGAAATAGACCTCCCCGTGGATTGACCGGGCGGTCAGTCCCCCGGCCAGATGGAGCAGGCCGGCCAGACGAACGGCGTCCGGCCGATCGCCGGGGGTTCCGGGCGCGGTCACCCGGCTCAGGGGCGCGGCCGGAAAGTCGGGCGGCCAGGGCAGTTCGACCGTTTCCGCGTCGGGGTAGGTCTTGAAGGGAAGGGGCTGATTGGCCCAGTCCAGTCGTCCGCCGGGCATGTCGTGTCGCCGGTAGGCCGTGGCCTGGTGATACTCCCGGGTCATTTTTCAATTATCGGCGGGGGGAGGCCCGGGCGTCAAGGGCCGTTGACAGTCCTTGGCGGGCGATGATATTAATTCCAGGTCCCGGTTGTTGAGGGAGGAGAGATGTTCCACACGGCTGACGAAAAAGCGATCAAGGGCGGTCAGGTGGCCGACGTCTATTACCGCCGGACCATGGCCGTGCTCGACCACGTCGGTCGGGACCCGGTGGTCAAGGCCGAGTTCATCGCCAAGGGTCTGCCCTGGCCCTGGGCCGTTCTGGCCGGGGTCGAGGAACTGGTCGAACTGCTGGGGGAACTGGACGTCAAGGTCAGGATCCTGCCCGAGGGGACGATCCTGCGCCCCTGGGAGCCGGTGCTCGAGATCGAGGGCCGTTACCGGGCGTTCGGCGGCTTCGAGACGACCATGCTCGGTCTGCTCTGCCAGGCCAGCGGCGTGGCGACCATGGCCGCCCGGTGCAAGCTGGCCGCCCGGCCCAAACCGGTCATCAGTTTCGGGGCCCGGCGGCTGCATCCGGCCATCGCCCCCATGGTCGAGCGCAACGCCTATATCGGGGGCTGCGACGGCGTGGCCGTGGGCCTGGGCGCGGACCTGGTGGGCATCGAGCCGACCGGGACCATTCCCCACGCCCTGATCCTGATCATGGGCGACACGGTCGAGGCGGCCCGGGCCTTCAACGAGGTCATCGAGCCGGAAATCCAACGGGTCATCCTGGTGGACACCTTCCAGGACGAGAAGTTCGAGGCCCTGCGGGTGGCCGAGGCCCTGGGGGACGACCTGTACGCCATCCGGCTGGACACGCCCGGCTCGCGGCGGGGCAACTTCGCCCGCCTGCTCGAGGAGGTCCGCTGGGAACTGGACGCGGCCGGTTTCAAAGGGGTCAAGCTGTTCGTCAGCGGCGGCATGGACGAATACCGCATCCAGGAGATCAACCACGTCGCCGACGCCTACGGGGTGGGCACCGCCGTCAGCGCCGCCCGGGTGGTGGACTTCTCCATGGACCTGGTCGAGATCGAAGGAAAACCCGTGGCCAAGCGGGGCAAGCGCTCGGGCTCCAAGAGCCTGCTGGCCTGCCCCCAGTGCGGTCGGCGGCAGGTGACCCTGTTCACGGCCGCGCCCGGCCCCTGCTCCTGCGGGGGCGAGCGGCAAGACCTGCTCATGCCTCTGGGCGACCTGCCAGCGCCCCGCCAGGTCCACGACTACGTGTTGCGCCAGCTCGAAACCCTCACCGCCAGCGATCTCTAGGGCTGATCTCTTTCCGTTGGACACGGGTTCGAGGCTCGCCCGTCATTCATTCACCTCGATTCCGGATTGAACCTTGGCCGCCTACTGGATCATCGGCGGGGGTCACGTCGGCCGACGGGCCGTCCGGGTCCTGGCCGGCCGCGGTCATCGGCTCACGGTCGTGGATCCGGAGAGCGATCCGGCCGGTCTGCCGGCAGAGGTCGAGTTCGCCCGTGCCGAGGGCGTGGGCTGGCTGGCGGAAAACCTTCACCCCGACCGGGCGCCCCGCCGAGTGATTCCGGCCTTGCCTCATCACCTGGCGGCCGGGTGGATCCTGGCCACACTCGGCCCGGCCGGGTGGCGCCGGACCGAGACGCCGGACCTGTCAGGGCTGCCCCGGGCCGGCCGGGGGCCGGGGGGCGATGTCTATCTCAGCCTGGCCGACTTCATCTGCCCCGAGGATTGCCCCGAGCCGGCCGCCGTCTGCCCGGTCACCGGCCGGGCGCGGGGCCGGGCCCTGTTCGAGCGGCTGCGGGATCTGGACCGGCCCGACCGGCCGATGGTGGTCGTGGTCTCCCGGCAACTGGGGCCGGGCCTGGGCGGCCTGCGGCCCGACGAATTATTCGAGGCCCGGGAGCGGGTCGCCGCCGCCTCGGGGACGGTCCTGGTGGCCACGGCCTGCCGCTGTCACGGGGTGGTCACCGCCCTGACGCCCGGGCCGGAGTGAATCCGGGGACTTTTCCTTTACCCTTGCGGCCGGCAAGGGTTATAATCGGCCGATAAGTAAATCGCCCGGAGTCGGCCAATCGGCCCCCGGGTCAGTCGAGCAAGGAGGAACCCATGAGCCGAGCCAAAGTCGCTCTGGTCGTTATCGTCTGTCTGGGCCTGATGGCCGCGGGATGCACCGACGTGTTCACCGTCGGCAAGCGACGTCCCCGGCCGCCCCACTACTATGACTTCAACGACATCCAGATCCCGGGCCCCATGACCCTGGACAAGGACAATTCCCTGGTCTTCGAGGCCTCGGGCTTCAAGGCCGGCGTCCTGACCGTCTCCGGCCGGGTCAAGGTCAATTCCCTGGTGGCCTTTGTCAAGGACGCCATGGCCAAGGACAACTGGCACCTCAAGGTTTCCTACAAGTACCCCCGGGTGGTCTTGATGTTCTACAAGCCGGGAAGGACCTGCGTCTGGTCCATTCGGGAGACCTCGTTCACGACCACGGCCGAGATCTGGGTGGTGCCCTCCCAGTGACCGCTCCGCTCGATCAGCGGCGGGTCCTCCTGGGCGTCACCGGGGGCATCGCCGCCTATAAATCGGCCGACCTGTGCAGCCGCCTGACCCAGGCCGGGGCCGAGGTCCGGGCGGTCATGACCGCGGCGGCCGCCAGGTTCGTCACGCCGGTCACCTTCACCGCCCTGTCCGGACACCCGGCGGCGACCGACCTGTTCGACGAGGGCCGGCCGGGAGGCATGGGCCACATCGAACTGGGCAAGTGGGCCGAGGCGGTCGTGATCGCCCCGGCCACGGCCAACTTCATCGCCAAGGCGGCCGCCGGCATCGCCGACGACCTGCTGACGACCCTGATCCTGGTGGCGCGGGCGCCGCTCATCGTCTGCCCGGCCATGAACGTCAACATGTACCGTCACCCCACGGTCGGCCGGAACCTGACCGCCCTGCGGGAGGCGGGGACGACCGTCCTCGGCCCGGACGAGGGCCCCATGGCCTGCGGCGACTTTGGGCCGGGACGGATGGTCGAGCCGGCCGCCATCGCCGAGGCGGTGACCTACGCCCTGGGCCCGGGCGACCTGGCCGGACGCCAGGTCCTGGTCACGGCCGGGCCGACCCGGGAGATGATCGATCCGGTCCGGTTCCTGTCCAACCGCTCGACCGGCCGGATGGGCGTCGCCCTGGCCCGCGAGGCCCGGCGACGGGGTGGGGCCGTGACCCTGGTCCTGGGGCCGACCGAGGTCGAGCCCCCCGGCCAGGTCGAGGTCGTCCGGGTTACCTCGGCCGAGGACATGCACCGCGAGGTCACCTCCCGCGCCCCGGACATGGACGTGATCGTCATGAACGCGGCCGTGGCGGATTACCGGCCCGCGGCGGCCAAGACCTCCAAGATAAAAAAGGCGCGGGACGGCCTGGCCGCCGTGGAACTGGCCTCGACCACCGACATCCTGTCCGAGTTGGGCGGGCGCAAGCCGGCCGGTCAGACCCTGGTCGGCTTTGCCGCCGAGACCGAGGATTTGGTACTCGAGGCCCGGCGCAAGCTGGAGACCAAGAATCTCGACCTGGTGGTGGGCAATAACATCGCCCGGCCCGGCAGCGGCTTCGCCTTCGAGACCAACCAGGTGACCGTGATCCATCCCCAGGGCGATGTCGAGGAACTGCCCCTGCTGGACAAGTCCCAGGTGGCGGTCCTGGTCTGGGACCGCATCGTCCGACTCCTGCCCGCCTCTGGTTGACGGCGGCCCGACCACCGGATTAAAATCTGTCCATGAATCCCGGCAAGTCGCCCGCGGCCTGGGGCCTGGCCCGTCTGGCCGATTACCTCGAATTCTACCAGCCCCACGGCCGGGTGGCCGTTACCTCCCGGACCCGGGAGTTGCTGAATTCACTGGCCGTCGCGGGGAGGGAGGACCTGGAAGGCATCCGGCAAGACCTGGGCGATTGCCATCGCTGCCCCCTGGCCGAAGGAAGGACGAACCTGGTCTTCGGCGAGGGGGACCCCCGGGCCGAACTGGTCTTTGTGGGCGAGGGCCCGGGCTTTGACGAGGACCTGCAGGGCCGGCCCTTTGTCGGACAGGCCGGCGAACTGCTGACCCGGATCATCGCCGCCATGCACCTGGCGCGGGACCGGGTCTATATCGCCAACATCGTCAAGTGCCGGCCGCCGGGCAACCGCGATCCCCGGGCCGAGGAAATCGCCGTCTGCCTGCCCTTCCTGTTCCGGCAGTTGACGGCCATTGGACCCCGGGTGATCGTCACCCTGGGCAACGTGCCGACCCGGACCCTGCTCGGGACCGAGACCGGCATCACCCGGCTGAGGGGCCGGTGGCACGCGGTCGAACTGCCCGACGGCCGGCGGATCGACCTGATGCCCACCTTTCACCCCGCCTTCCTGCTGCGCAACGCGGCCAAGAAACGGGAGGTCTGGCAGGACGTGCAACTGGTCATGGACCGATTGGGACTGGCGCCATGAGGTTTCGGCTGTGCCTCTGGGCGGCCTGCCTGGCCGGGGCCCTGGCGGTCGGGGTCGCCGCCGCCGACACCCGGCCTCCGGCCGACGCGCCGACCGCCGCCCCGGCGGCCGGACCGCCCCGGGTGATGCTGGTCAGACTCGATGGCACGGTCAGTCCGGCCTCGGCCCGGTTCCTCATCCGGGCCATCTCCCAGGCCGAGAAACAACACCTGAACGCCCTGGTCCTGGCCCTGGACACCCCGGGCGGCCTGATCTCCTCGATGAAGGACATGGTCAAGGCCATCCGCGGCTCCCGGGTGCCGGTCATCGTTTACGTCTCGCCGCCGGGCGCCGGCGCGGTGTCGGCCGGGGTGTTCCTGGTCCTGGCCGCTCACGTGGCGGCCATGGCCCCCCATACGACCATGGGCGCCGCCTCGCCGGTGACCCTGGGCCGGAAGATGGGCAAGACCATGAAGGCCAAGGCCTTCTCCCACCTGGCCAACTACGCCAAGAGCCTGGCCCAGGGCCGCCGGGTCAAGGCCATCGCCTGGGCCGAGCAGGCCGTGCTCAAGGCGGTCAGCGCCACCCCGGCCGAGGCCAAGAAGCTGGGCGTGATCGACTATATCGCCACCGACCTGCGCGACCTGCTGGACAACAAGGTCAACGGCCGCCGGGTCACCGTGGCCGGCGTCAAGATGACCCTGCACACCCGGGGCGCGGCGATCGTCGAGTACAAGTACGGCTGGCGGGATTCCCTGCTGGACCTGATCGCCAATCCCAACCTGGCCTACATCCTGCTGACCATCGGCATGATGGGCCTCTACTTCGAGTTCACCAATCCCGGGGCCGTCTTCCCCGGCGTGGTCGGGGGCATCAGCCTGATCCTGTCCCTGTTCGCCATGCAGGCCCTGAGCGTCAACTGGGCCGGGCTGGCCCTGATCGGGCTGGCGATCATCCTCTTCCTGGCCGAGATCAAGATCCCCAGTCACGGGATACTGTCCGTGGGCGGGGTGATCAGTATGGTCCTGGGCTCGATCTTTTTGTTCGAGCGTCCCGGCAAGCTGATCGGCATCTCGCTGTCGGTGTTCATCCCCACCGTGGCCCTGGTGTCCGGATTCTTCGTGGTCTGCACCGCCCTGGTGGTCCGGGCCCACCGACGCCAGGCCATGACCGGCTACGCCGGGATGATCGGCCTGTTGGGCGTGGTCAAGGCGGCCATCACTCCCGGCGGCGAGGGCAGGGTCCTGGTTCACGGGGAACTGTGGCGGGCCGTTGCCGATAAGGCTTTCGAGGTCGGAGACAAGGTCAGGGTCAGCCGGATCAAGGACATGGTGCTGACCGTGGACGCAGACGAGCAACAAACAATCACCACCCCGCGGCGTTTCGGCCGGCGGCCGTCGCGGGGCTGAAAAGGAGATTGACATGTGGCTGTACGTGGTCATCGCCATCGCCGTTTTGGTCATCCTGTTTTTGGCCTCGGCCATCCGGATCTTGAACGAGTACGAGCGGGCCGTCATCTTCCGGCTGGGCCGGATCATCGGGGCCAAGGGCCCGGGCCTGGTCATCCTGATCCCGATGATCGATAAGATGACCCGGATCTCGATGCGACTGGTGGCCATGGACGTGCCGCCCCAGGACGTCATCACCCGGGACAACGTCTCGGTCAAGGTCAACGCCGTGGTCTATTTCCGGGTCATGGACGCCAACAAGGCCGTGGTCGAGGTCGAGGATTTCCTGTACGCCACCTCGCAACTGGCCCAGACCACCCTCCGGAGCGTCCTGGGACAGGTCGAACTGGACGACCTGCTCAGCGAGCGCGACAAGATCAACGCCGATTTGCAGCAGATCCTGGACGAGCACACCGATCCCTGGGGGATCAAGGTGGCCACGGTCGAGGTCAAGCACATCGACCTGCCGGTCGAGATGCAGCGGGCCATGGCCAAGCAGGCCGAGGCCGAGCGCGAGCGGCGGGGCAAGATCATCGCCGCCGAGGGCGAGTTCCAGGCCGCGGCCAAGCTGGCCGAGGCGGCCGACATCATCGGCCAGCACCCGGTCACCCTCCAGCTGAGGTACCTGCAGACCCTGAACGAGATCTCGGCCGAGAACAACACCACGACCATCTTCCCGGTGCCCATCGACCTGTTCAAGCCGTTCATCGAAATGGCCGAGAAAAAGAAGTCGGAGTAGGCCGTCCGGCGGGCCCGTGTTCCGGGCGCGGGCCCTTTTTCCCTTGATTCCCGGCCCGGGGCGTGTATAATTACAAACTCATTTTCAAAACCGCGGAAGGTTCCATCATGGCCAAGAAGGAAAAAGTCAAAAAGGAAAAGCCCCTCGATAAGATGACGGCCAAGGAGCTGCGCGAGCTGGCCCTGGCCGAGACCAAGATCGTCGGCGTCCACGGCATGAACAAGGCCGAGCTCCTGGCCGCCATCAAGGAAGAACGGGGCATCGTCGAGGAAAAGAAGAAGACCGGCGCGGACGTCCGCGAGATCAAGAAGAAGATCAAGGGACTGCGCGAGGAAAAGGAGGCCGCCGCGGCCGAGGGCGACAAGCAGCGGACCCAGATCCTGCGCCGCCGCATCAGCCGCCTCAAGAAAAAGACCAGACGCGCCGCCGCCTGAGCGACGGCCGGACCGGACGGTCGGCCACCGGGCCGAGCCGGCACGCGGCGACACGGCCCGTCCGGACAAACCATCCGGGGGGAGGAGCACCGTGACCCGCGACCAGGCCCTGGGCCTGCTCAAGGCAAACACCTCGGAAGACTACCTGGTCAAGCACTCCCTGGCCACCGAGGTCATCATGCGCGCCCTGGCCGAGAAGCTGGGGCACGACCCCGAGACCTGGGGCCTGACCGGCCTGCTCCACGACCTGGACTACGACCAGACCAAGGACGACATGCCCCGCCACGGGCTGGTCACCGCCGAGATCCTGACCGGAGAAGGGGTCCCCGCCGAGATCACCGACGCCATCAAGGCCCACAACGCCGACAACCTCGGCCTGATTCGGGACAAGCCGGTGGACTTCGCCCTGACCGCCGCCGAGACCATCACCGGCCTGATCGTGGCCACCACCCTGGTTTATCCTGACAAGAAAATCGCCTCGGTCAAACCCAAGAGCGTCCGCAAGCGGATGAAGGAACCCCGCTTCGCGGCCAACGTCAACCGGGACCACATCGTCCTGGCCGAAAACCTGGGCCTGACCCTGGACGAGTTCATCGACCTGGCGCTGACGGCCATGAAGTCCATCGGACCCCAACTGGGTCTGTAACTCCCCGGCCGTTTGCAGCCGATTCCGCTGACCATCCCGGCCCGATCTTGCGTTTCGGGTCAGGGTTGGATATAATACCAAAACCATCGGTTATGGTGGAATGCGGCGCGACTGCTGGTCTTTCCGGTTCGAGCGAGCTTGATGTTTGAAGCGGCCTTTTTCAACCTGACCCTGATCATCGCCCTGATCGTCTTTGGTCTCGGTCTGCTGTACAGAGTGGCGGCCTGGTTCCGGCTCGGACCAGGGCGGGCCTCGCCGGCCAGGCGCCTGGCGAGCGTCGCCCGCGGGGCCGGCCGGTTCCTGGTTTCGCCGCGGGCGTTGCTCGGCCTGGGTGTCTTTGTCAAAGACGGTCTGCTGCAGGTCAGGCTCCTGCGGCGGGACGTGGCCGGCTGGCTGATGCACGTCCTCATTTCCTGGGGCTTCCTGGGCCTGCTGCTCATGCACGCCCTGGACGGCCTGCTCACGGCCAGGCTGTTCAGCAGTTATCAGCCCACGGTCAATCCCTTTTTACTGCTGCGCGACCTGTTCGGGGCGGCGGTCCTGCTCGGGGTCGCCCTGGCCGTGGTCCGGCGGTTCCGGCGGCCGGCCATGCGGCGGATGACCGGACGGATCGACGTCATCGCCCTGGTCCTCCTGGGCGTGATCATCCTTTCCGGATTTTTCCTCGAGGCGACCAGGATAAACTCGCCCTCGCAATTCGCGGCCATGGTCAGCCAGTACGCCGATCCGGGCGCGACCCGGGAAATCCCCGCCCTCAAGGCCTTCTGGAGCCAGCATTACGGCGTCCGGTTCCCTGACGTCCGGCCGCCCTTCAAGGCGTCACTGCTCGCCCAGGGCCGAAATCTGCACGGGCAATACTGCGCCGACTGCCACACCCGGCCGACCTGGGCCTTTGCCTCGTGGGGCCTGTCCCGCCTGATCGCCCCGGCCACGCCCGGCCTGGAGCGGGTCCGGGCGGACAAGATCCTGTGGTACGTCCACTTCCTGGCCTGCTTCATCGGCCTGGCCTATCTGCCCTTCAGCAAGTTCTGGCACCTGATAGTCACGCCGCTATCTCAGGCCCTGGGCCCGGCCCTGGACCGGGAGGCCATGGCCCCCGAGCGGGCGGTGACCATCCAGGCCCTGGAACTGGACGCCTGCACCCGATGCGCCGCCTGCGCCGAGGTCTGCTCGGTGGTCCAGTCCTGGAGGTGCCTGGGCAACGAGGCCATCCTGCCGGCCCGGAAGCTGGCGGCCTACCACAAGGTGTTCAAGGGCAAGCGTCTGGACGAAACCGATCTGCTCATCCTGCAGGAGGGCCAGTCCGTCTGCACCAACTGCCATCGCTGCACCGACGTCTGCCCGGCCGGGATCGACCTCCATCAGATGTGGCGGACCCTGGAGGCCGATCTGCACCAGCGCGGCTACCCCGGCTCGTTCACCTGGGCCCGGGTCCTGGCGGCCAAGGGCCGGGCCGGCGACCGGCAGGGGGCGGTCGAGCCCCGGTGGAGCGACTTCCAGACCGGTCTCGATCTGGCCGCCCAGACCGGGAACTTCTGGCCCTGTTTCGAGTGCGTTACCTGCACCAACGGCTGCCCGGTGGTGGCCAATTACGAGAACCCGGGCGAGGTCCTGGACCTGCTGCCCCACCAGTTGATGCGGGCCCTGCGCCTGGGCCTCAAGGAGGAGGTCCTGGGGGCGCGCATGCTCTGGGATTGCCTGGCCTGTTACCGGTGCCAGGAGGAATGTCCCCAGGGGATTCAGGTGGCCGACATCTTTTATGAGCTGCGGGCCATGGGCTTTCAGTCCCTGCGGAACTACGGCGGGAACAAGTCATGAAGGTCGCCTATTTTCCGGGCTGCAAGTCGCGTTATCTGGTCAGGCAGTACGACCAGGCCGCCCGGTACGTCCTCGGCCGGCTGGGGGTCGAGCTGGTCGAGCCCGATTTCCGGTGCTGCGGCCATCCGGTCCGGGACCTGCACTTCCAGTCCTACATCTGCTCCTCGTCCCGGAATCTGGCCCTGGCCGCGGCCGAGGGCCTGCCCATCCTGACCGTCTGTCAGTGCTGCTACGGGAGCCTGAAACAGGCCGACTATTTCATCGGACAAAACGACGACCTGCGCCGGGCGGTCGGCGACCATCTGGCCGAGGAGGGACTGACCTTCAGTCCCGGCGTCGAGGTCCACCACATCCTGAGTCTGCTCTACGACCACGTGGGACTGGACCGGATCAAGGCCGAGATCAGCCGGTCCCTGACCGGCCTCAAGGTCGCCCCCCACTACGGCTGTCACATCCAGCGGCCGAGCGCGATCATCGGGGCCAATCACCCGGTCAAGCGCCGGGTGTTCGACCACCTGATCGAGGTCGTCGGGGCCGGGAGCCTGGACTGGCCGCGCAAGCTGGACTGCTGCGGCGGGCCGGCCCTGGGCCGCAACCCCGAGCTGTCCTCGGACCTGATGCGCCGGAAGCTCGAGGGGGCTCGGGCCGCCGGGGCGGACCTGGTCGGCGTGGCCTGCCCCTGCTGCCACATCCAGTTCGATTCGGTCCAGAGCTGGCTGGCCCACCAGTTCGGCCTGAAGACCATCGTCCCCTCGATCCTCTATCCCCAGCTCCTGGGTCTGGCCATGGGCGCCTCGGCCCAGGAAGTGGGCCTGACGCGCAACGAGCTGCAGCCCGTCCCGCTGAATGGTTTCTTCAATGACGCGGCCTGATTCTCCTTGATCGGACATCGCGTTTTGCTAGATTTGATTAGGGTCATGCCTGGTGTAACCGATGGGGCCAGGGAACGATCAGATGTCAAATCACCGCAGCCAAGGGAGAACCCATGCCCTTTGACGACGCCCGAGTCTTTGCGGTCCGCTGTCCGGATTACGGGGCCGTTGACGCCGCGCTGACCGAACTGCTCGACCCTCTGGGCGGCCTGGATAGCTTTGTCCGGGCCGGACAAAAGGTGGCCCTCAAGGTCAATCTCTTGCGGCCGGCCGCGCCCGAGGAGGCGGTCTGCACCCACCCGGCCTTGGTTACGGCCGTGGGTCGCCGGATCAGGGACCTGGGGGCGACCGGGTTCATCATCGACAGCCCCGGGGCGGGCTTTCGCTACACCGCCAAAGTCTTGGAAAAGACTTACGCCCGGTCGGGCATGCTTGCTGCGGCCGAGGCCTCGGGGCTGGACCTGAACTGGGACCTGAGGGTCGAACCGACGTCGTATGCGGCCGGAAACCTGGTCAAGCGCTTCGAGGCGATCCAGCCGGTGGTCGAGGCCGACGCGGTCCTCAACCTGTGCAAGCTCAAGACCCACCTGTTCATGTACCTGACCGGCGCGGTCAAGAACAACTTCGGGGTCGTGGGCGGCATGCACAAGCCCGGGTATCACGCCAAGCTCCAGGACCCGGACCGCTTTGCCGGGATGCTCATCGACCTGGCCGGATTCGTGAACCCTGTACTGTCGATCATGGACGCCGTGGTGGCCATGGAGGGCGACGGACCGGGCAGCGGCGAACCCCGGGAGGTGGGGCTGCTGCTGGCGTCGGCCAATCCGCTGGCCCTGGACGTGGTCGGCGGCGAGATCATGGGCATCTCCCCGGCCGAACACCCGGTCCTGCGCGTGGCCGCCCGGCGGGGGCTGGGGCCCAACCGGATCGAGGACGTGGACCTGATCGGCCTGGACAAGTCGGAGCTGCGGGTGCCCGGCTTCAAGCTCCCGCCCAGGATCTACGGCGGCACCGGCCTGGGCGGTCCGGAACTGAACTTCGTTCAGAAACTGCTCAGTCCCCTGTTCAAGACCGGCCTGACCGTCAAACCGGTCATCAACCGCCGGGCCTGCACGGCCTGCGCCTCGTGTTACGAGGCCTGTCCCATGAGTGCGATCTCGATGGTTGACGGGGCGGCCCTGATCGACGACGAGAAGTGCATCCGCTGCTACTGCTGCCACGAGATGTGCCAGGAAGGGGCGGTGACCCTGAAGAGGTCGCTGATGCACCGCCTGGTCAATCCGTCCTGAAAACGGCGGATCATGAAGCGGAGGGATTGAGAGTGGATCGCGTCTTCATCACCCGCCGTCTGCCCCCGCCCGGTCCGGACCTGATGGCCGAGCACGCCGAGGTCGTGGTCTCGCCCCATGACCGCGACCTCAGCCCCGAGGAACTGGTCGGGCTGAGCGCCGGGGCCCGGGTCCTGTGCCCGACCGTGGCCGACCGGATCACCCCGCAATTCCTGGACGTCCGGCCCGAGATCCGGATGGTGGCCACGTTCGCCGTGGGGGTGGACAACATCGATCTCGACGCGGCTCGAGAGCGCGGCGTGGTCGTGGCCAACACCCCGGGGGTGCTGACCGGGGCCACGGCCGATCTGACCCTGGCCCTGATCCTGGGGGTGATGCGCCGCCTGGTCGAGGGCGACCGCCTGGTGCGGGCGAACGGGTTCCACGGCGTCTCGCCGTTTTTTCATCTGGGGGCGGATCTTACGGGCAAGACCCTGGGCATCTTCGGCATGGGACGGATCGGCGAGGCCGTGGCCCGCCGGGCGATCCCCTTCGGCCTCAAAATAATCTACCACAACCGCAACCGCCGACCCGAAGTAGAGGCCGAACTGGGGGCGTTTTTCGTACAGTTCGACGACCTGCTGGCCGAATCAGACGTCATCTCGATCAACGCCCCGGCCAGCCCGGAGACCGTGGGCCGGTTCGACTACGCCGTTTTTACCCGCATGAAACCGTCGGCCTTTCTCATCAATACCGGCCGGGGGGTGATCGTCAAGGAGGCCGATCTGGCCCGGGCCCTGCGCGAGGGACTGATCGCCGGGGCGGGCCTGGACGTTTATGAGCACGAACCGATCGTTGAAAGGGCCCTGCTCGGGATGGACAACGTGGTCCTGGCACCACACCTGGGTTCGGCCACGGTCGAGGTCAGGCAAAAGATGTCCCGGCTCGTGGCCGACAACGTGATCGCCTGGCTCTCCGGCCAAGAGCCGCCCCACCGCCTCGTTTGATTTTTATTATAAAAACAAACCGCCCCCCAAAAGGGAGGCGGCCGGAAAGGGGCCGACGTCCGGTCCCTTGAAGATTGACGTTACTGAACGGCGTCCACGGCCGTGATCCCGGGAACCGATTCCCGCAGGACCTTTTCAATACCCATCTTGAGGGTCATCTGACTCATGGGGCAGCCGTGGCAGGCCCCGGTCAGCTTGACCTTGACCCGGCCGTCCTCGTCCACATCCACCAGTTCCACGTTGCCGCCGTCCGCTTGGAGGGCCGGACGAATCTTGTTCAGGGCGGCCTCGACCTCTTCCTTCATTTCGCGCCTCCTTGATACTGATAATAAAAAATATCACGTCCTCGGGCCGGGTGCAATGGTCCGGGTCCGAGCCGGGAAAAAACCATTTTCCCGGGCCGCCTTTTATAATAGACTCATAAAGGAATCCCCATCAGGTGCGGCCAACGAGGGGCAGGATGGCGACCGTTCTTCCAAGGGCGATCTCCGATTCCGGCGGGAAGGTTTTCGGACGTCGGGCCTTGTTGGAAGCCAGCCCGGACCGAGACCGTCAAGCGGTAATATTAATCTGTAATTACAAATGGTTAACCTGTAAAGCGCCGGTGTCGATGACCGGGTGCCTTACAATGAAAAATCATGGTCTCGCCCAGACCAACTGGGAGGTGAAGGCCGAACCAAGGGCTTCAAACAGGAGGTGAAAGGCATGAAGAAGGTTTTGGTCTTGACGTTGGCGCTGGCCGTCGGTCTGATCGCGTCGGTCTCGCCGGCCTTGGCGGCCGGGCCGGTCCCGAGCGCCGGCGTTATCACGTCTCAGGCCGTGGCCTTGAGCGCGGCGCCGACCCTGGCCGCGTCGGTGGTGGCCCGGAGATGTCCGCCCGGATTCGTGTATCGATGGCGTTTCGGCCGCTGCGTCTGGGTGGGGAGGTATCGGCACTGTCCCCGGGGGACGCATTGGAGCCGCTACTGGCGGCGGTGCGTCCGCTGGGGCGCCCGCCGGTGCCCGCCGGGCTGGAGATATAACGCTCGCTGGCGCCGCTGCGTCAAGGTCGGTTGGCGCCGGTGCCGCCATGGCTGGCGCTGGAGCTACCGTCACCGCCGCTGCATTCGCGGCTGGTGGCGTCGCTGCCCGGCCGGCTGGCACTGGAGTCCCCGCTGGCATCGGTGCATCCGCTGGTAAGACACCGGGTCTGACCGAAAAGGGGTCGTCCCGGCCGGGGCGGCCCCCTTTTTTTGGCCTCGACCGGCCCGGTCACATTTCCGGCTTGATTTGGGTCCTGGCATTTCCTATGCTTGAGGCCGTGAGCAGCAGCGTGTTCGAATCCATCGAGGACGTGGCCGGCCGCCTCGAGGCCGCGGGCTACATCGCCGAGCGTCCCCTGGCCACCGCCCTGTACCTGGCGGCCCGGATGGAGAAGCCCATCTTCTTCGAGGGCGAGCCGGGGGTGGGCAAGACCGAGGCCGCCCTGGCCCTGGCCCGGATCCTGGACACCCGGCTGATCCGGCTCCAGTGCTACGAGGGCCTGGACGCCGCCTCGGCCATCTACGAGTGGAATTACCCCAAGCAGATCCTGCGCATCCGCCTCGAGGAAAAGGGCGGCAAGACCGCCGACGAGATCGACCGGATCATCTTCAGCGACGAGTTCCTGATCAAGCGGCCCCTGCTGGCGGCCATCACCCAGCCCGACAAGTCGCCGGTCCTGCTGGTGGACGAACTGGACCGGGCCGACGAGGAGTTCGAGGCCTTCCTCCTGGAGATGCTGGGCGACTACCAGATCACCATCCCCGAGCTGGGGACCGTCACCGCCCTGAACCGGCCGCTGGTCGTGGTCACCTCGAACCGGACCCGGGACATCCACGACGCCCTCAAGCGCCGCTGCCTGTACCACTGGATCGACTACCCCGACCCCGCCAAGGAACTGAGGATCCTCAAGGCCAGGGTGCCCCACCTGGACGACGCCCTGGCCGGGCAAGTGACCGAGTTCATGCGCCTGCTCCGGGAGGAAGAGCTGATCAAGCGGCCGGGCGTGTCCGAGACCCTGGACTGGGCCGAGGCCCTGCTGCTGCTGTCGGCCAAGTGTTTGGACGAACGGGTGGTCATCGAGACCCTGGGCTGCATCATCAAGTACCGCGAGGACCTGGAGTATTTTCGCGAAAAAATCTGGGCCAACGAGGCGGGACGGGCCAGGTACCTGGGCTGTGCCGGCTGACGCCCGGGCGGGCGATGTTGACATGTCAGGCGGTTTATTGTTGAATGACTCGCGTCACCCGGGCCACAAGGAGCGGCGAGCATGAGGGCGTTCATCATCATTTACGGCGGTGGAACGATTCTCATCCTTTCGACCTACAAGAGTTTCTATCACGCCGAGGTTACCGCCGGCATGAAGGCCAACGGGATCAACAAGTTCATCGCCTATGAGGTGGACGTCGAGTTGTGCCGGGAGCGCTACGGCGATCACTTCGACTTCATCACCAAGTACCTCGGGGCCAAGGACGACTTCCGGGTCCTGGACTACAACGGCCAGCATATCTTCGAACTGTTCAGCTTCGAGGAGATGAGGGAATCGTTCAAGATCACCTTCTGACGCCCGGCCGGTATTTTTCTCGGGAAACATTTCAAATTTGAAACAGCCGTCGTCCACTCCCTCGCCGGTCACGACCGACCCCAGAGAATCCAACGGTTATCTCGGCCTCCAGGTCCTGGTGGTCTGCCTGGTGGCGGCCGCCTTCACCAACATGTACGTCACCCAGCCGGTGCTGCCGGTCCTGGCGGCCGAGTTCGGGGTGGACTCGTCCCTGGCCTCGCTGACCGTCTCGGCGGTGGTCCTGGGGATCGCCCTGGCCATACTGCCCTTCGGCGAACTGGCCGACCGGTTTCCGATCCGGCCGATCATCCTCACCGGGGGGCTGGTGGTCTTCGGGTGCGGTCTGGCCGGCTCGCTGACCAGGAGCCTGTCGGTCCTGGTCGGGCTCCGGTTCGTCCAGGGCCTGTTCATCCCGGCGGTCACCGCCTGCCTGGCGGCCTATCTGGCGAAAACCCTTCCCCTGGACAGGCTGAACGTGGTCCTGGGGGCCTACGTGGCCGCCACGGGCGTGGGCGGCATGAGCGGCCGGCTCCTGGGCGGGTGGGTCCACGAGATCGCCGACTGGCGCTGGGGGCTGCTGACCGCGGCCGTACTGCTCCTGGCGGCGACCCTGATCGCCGCCTGGCGGCTGCCGAACCTGCCGCGGCGGGGCCGGGAGGAGGTCAGCGGGCCGTCCTATCTGGGGCTGCTCGGCCGGCCCCAGATCCGACGCGTCCTGCTGGTGCCCTTTGCCTCCTTTTTCGTGTTTTCCTCGGCCTTCAACTTCATGCCCTTTTACCTGGCCGGACCTCCTCTCAAGGCCTCGACCTGGCTGATCACCTCCCTGTATCTGGCCTACAGCGTCGGCTTCATCACCAGTCCCCTGTCCGGCCGGATCAGCAACCGTCTGGGTAACGGCGCGACCATCGTCCTGGGCGGCCTGCTGGTTTTCGCCTCGGTCCTGCTGACCCTGGTGCCCCATCTGGGGGCGGTGATCCTCGGCCTGGTCGGGATCTGCGCCGGCTTTTTCGGGATTCACGCCTCGGCGGTGGGCCTGGTCAACCACCTGGCGGCCGGCTCGCAGGGCCGGGCCAATTCGCTGTACGTCCTGGCCTATTACCTGGGGGGATGGACCGGGATCACCGTCAGCGGCTTCGCCTATCAGGCCGGCGGCTGGGCGGCGGTGGTCGCCCTGTCCGCGATCGTCCTGGGCGGCCCCGTCCTGATCGGGGCGCGGGAGTGGCGGCAATCGGACGGGAGATGAAGCCTTCCCGGGTCCCGGACAGAGAGGCGCCGGGGGCGCCCCGCCGGACACGGGGCGCCCGTCATGAGATCGTCGGGAAGGGTTACTTGACCTGACCCTCGGCCATGGGCCGGTTACAATAGGACAGCTTGAACTTCTTGAGGGTCTTGGGCACGGCAAAGTAGAAGGTGGCCGTGGTCGAGCGCCACCCGGCGTCACCGCGGCTCAGGTTGTGGCTGACGTTCATGGTCAGCTTGCCCATGAAGCGTTCGCCCACCGGGCTGAGGTAGGTCCCGGCGGCGTCGTAGAGGCCGATCCACCTCGAGTACCAGAAAAAGTGCTTGGGTCGGCCGGTGTTGGGCCGCAGCGGGCTCAGGGTGAAGGTCACCTCCAGCAGGGCCCCGTTGGGATTGGTGACGACCGTGGGCACCATGCCGCCCGAAATCCGGCGGGCCAGCCGGATCTGGGGGATGATCCGGGCGCTGACCAGGGTGATCTTGACCGCCGAGGCCGGATCGGGCGCTTCCTGGGGCTTGGCCGGGACCTTGACCTTGGCCGAGTGGGCCCCCAGCTTGAAGGTCACCTCGTTGACCCCGGCCGGCACCGCGTACACCGCGTTGAAAATGACCGGCCTGACCCGGGAGCCCCACTGGTAGGCGTACAGGTTGTGGTAGCCGGTCTCGAACTGGCCGTACCGGCGGAAATAACCGATCATGTTCAGCCTCTGCCCCTGGGGGGTGACCGCGACGATGTCGCGGTGATCGATCCGGATCCGCTTGCGGCCGGGCGCGAACTGGGGCAGGGCGGTCACCTGGATCATGACCAACACCTTTCCCGGAATGGTCAGGATCTCCTGGACCCCGCCCAGGGTGAAGACCGGTAGTTGCTTGTAGGCCGCGGCCTCGATCGTGCTTACGTTCAGGGGGAATCCGGCTTTCTCCTGGGCAAAAGACGCGGTCGCGCCCAGGGCCAGGGTCACGGCCAAGAGATAGATGACGGCTCGTTTCACTTTGGTCCTCCTTTTGCCGGGTGAGGTCGGGGTGGCGGCACGGGCCGGAACAGGCCCGTTACTACAGTTTAACCTCGTCCGCCGCCTGTTTCAACAACGGGATTTTGACCCGGATCATTCATCAGACTGCTGATGCGGACTAATCCGGGTCAACGGGCGATCAACTCGGCCACTTCCCGCAGCCGACGGATGGTGTGCACCGGCAGGAGCCGATCGATGAAGGGCAGGGCGGCCTGCATGCCCAGACAGGTCGGTTCGTAGCGCGGGCTCTTGAGCAGGGGATTGAGCCACAGCACCTGATGGGCGTAGCCGGACAGGCGGGCCATCTGGGCGGCCAGCAGGTCGGGGGCCCCCTGGTCCCAGCCGTCCGAGTAGATCAGCCCAAAAAACTTGGCCGGGGCCAGCCGGGGGGCCCAGCGGCGGTTGAACTCCTCCAGGGCCGCGCCGATCCGGGTCCCGCCCGACCAGTCCGCGACCCGGCGACTCAGCAGGCGCCTGACCTGCCGCGGGTCGGCCCGCTTGAGCACCCCGGTGATATCGGTCAGGCGGGTGGCAAAGGTGAACACGTTCACCTCCCGGCCCAGCTTTCCCAGGGCGGTCACCAGGGCCAGGACAAAGGGCAGATAGGGGTCCATGGACCCCGAGACGTCTGCCAGCAGGATCAGCCGGCGGCGGCGGGGGCGACGGGCCTTCCGCACCAGATCGATCAGCTCTCCGCCCGACTGCAGGGACCGCCGCATGGTCCTCGGGAAATGGACCCGCCGGCCCCGCCGGGACGGTTTCATCCGGCGGCTCCGCCTCAGGGCCAGGGGCCGGACCAGCTCCCGGATCAGCCGCCGGGCCCGCTCCTGCTCGGCCGGGTCCAGTTCGGCCAGGTCCCGGTGACCCAGGACCTCGACCGGGCTGTAGGGGACGAATTTTTCATCCGAACTGGTCTCGGCCGCGTCGGCCAGGGCCTCGGTTCCTGACGGACCGGGCCTGGAACAGGCGGCCGGTTCTTCTTTCCGGCGGCCGAAAAAGATCTCGTCAAAGCGCCGGTCGAATTTGGGAAAGTGGTCCGGGTCGCTGAGCAGGTTCAGTCTGAGGGCCCAGCGCAGGTCGTTCAAATGGGCCAGTTCGAGATGGGTCAGGGACTTGAGCGCGTCCTGGACCGCGCCCGGATGGATGGGCACCCCGTCCCGCTTCAGCCTGGCTCCCAGTTCGATCACGGCCGGGGTCAGCCCCTGACCGAGTCCCCAGTCGGACTCGGCCCGGGAAGGGTCAAATGGCGGCGAGGTGTCCATGCCCAGGTTATACCTCACCCGTGAGTCGTTCACAATCCCGGTTGATTTCCGGACGGCCTGGTTATATATTTAAAAGAAACCCAAGAAGGGTGTAACCCAACCAGGAAGGAGGGCGACCATGAAGATCCGCAAGCTGACCAAGACCAGTCGCGGCCTGTGCAAGTGCCACAGTTCCTGCTAGGCTGGTAAGAACTATCGTTTCCGCAAGGGGGCCTCGGCCCCCTTTTCGTGTGTCCGGGGCGGTGTCATGGGCCGGGGCAAGGAGGAGTTGATCGATCTGGTCTGCAGGCCTGAGTGCGCCTATTTCAAGCCGGACCGGGTCAAGCCGGACGAGGAGTGCGGCCCCCTGGCGATCATCCGCGATTTGATCGCCTCCCGGCCCGAACTGGCGGAAAGGCGAGGGCCGGGGAACCCGCCGGCAGGCGAGGCACTCAAGGCCGCGGCCGAGGCGGTCTGCCCGGCCTGCCCTTACCAGGCCGGGGACTGTGACTTCGCCGACCCCGACGGACCCCCCGGCGCACCGCCCTGCGGCGGTCTGGCCTGGCTGGCCCGAGGGCTCCAAGGAGCGGCCCTCGACCCCGGGGAGCTGGCCCGGGCGGCCCGCCAGTTGCGGTTCGTGTCCCTGGCCCCGGGGGTGGTCCTCAAGCGCCTGGAGGTCCCCCACGTCTATCACCTGGGCCGGGATGATCTGTACGAGATCAATGACCAGGCCGTTGAATTTTTAACGGCCTGCGATGGAGGCCGGCGGGTGGCCGATCTCCGGCCCGATCCGGAATTTTTGGATTTTTGCCTGGACGAGGGCCTGCTCGAGCTGACCGATGGGCCCCGGCCGACCCGGGTCCTTATCGGCGGCCGGTCCCCCCGGCCGTCGCTGCGCTATCTCGAGGTCCAGATCACCCGGCGCTGCAACCTGTCCTGCCCACACTGCTACCTGGGCCCGGCCCGGGCCCTGGACCTGCCGCCCGAGTTGTTCGGGGCGATTACGGCCGACTTTGTCTCGATCTCGGGTCTCAGGATCATGATCAGCGGCGGCGAGCCGCTGAGCCACCCCCGATTCGGGGAGATCAACGACCGATTGGCCGGGACCCCCCTGCGCCGGGTCCTTCTGACCAACGGCACCCTGCTGGACGCCGCCCTGGCCCGGCGGCTCGAGTTCCACGAGGTCCAGATCAGCCTGGACGGCCTCGAGGCCGGACACGACGCCCTGCGCGGCCCCGGGAGTTTTCAGCGGGCCCTGGCCGGGCTGCGGGCCGCTCGGGAGGCCGGCCTGGCGGTAAGCGTGGCGACCATGGTCCACCCCGCCAACCTGACCGAGTTCGAGGGCCTGGCCCGCCTGATGGACGACCTGGGCGTGATCGAGTGGGGCATCGACGCTCCATGTCTCAGCGGCCCGGAA
Source organism: uncultured Desulfarculales bacterium (assembly GCA_964569795.1). Taxonomy (GTDB): domain Bacteria; phylum Desulfobacterota; class Desulfarculia; order Desulfarculales; family JAHJDS01; genus JAHJDS01. The sequence continues at coordinate 280,548 of CAZMVB010000001.1, forward strand.
GCGGAAAACCTGGCCGTCAGTCCGGCCGAGGCCGCCCGGGCCATGGCCCATGGCTTTGGCGGCGGATTTCACGGCACCGACGGCGAAGGTTACACCTGCGGCCGGCACCTGGCGACCGTCACCCCGGAGGGGATGCTGGCGCCCTGCGGGTTTTACGAGCCCCTGGGCCGGGTCGAGGACGGCCTGGCCCGGGTCTGGTCCCGGCGGCAATGGCTGCGCCTGGACGAACTGGACTGCGCCGGCTGTCCCCATCTGGAGGTGTGCGGCGGTGGATGCCGGTTCCGGGCCGAATACCCCTTCGGACGCGATCCGGTGATGTGCGCCCTGTATCAGCGGGAGGAATGAACATGTTCAAGGTCTTCAACGTCGTGCCCGGACCGGAAAATGCCGAGGGCGAGCTGATCCTGGGGCTCAAGCAACTGGGTACCCACGCCTGCTACCTGATCTACGGGGTCCTGGAACCGGGCCAGACCGGCCGCCAGATCAGACCGGGGCCGGGGCACGAGGAGATCTGCCTGGTGGCCGGCGGCGAGGTCGAGGTGGTCGTGGCCGGGGAACGTTATCCCCTGACCGCCGGGCACGCCTTTCACCTGGCCGGCGAGGATTCGGTTGTCCTGGACAACCCCGGGACCGAGCGGGCGGTGTACGTCATCGCCGGCGGTCATACCCCTGGCCACGATCACCACCATCACCACTGATCCGCGGCCGGCCCCGGATCGTGTCCTGGGCGGTTACCAGGATCGCTGGGAAAAGTCCGGCCGCACATGTGAAATAAATTTCCCGATGAACGCTCGGAGCCCTGCGGCGTCCCGGTCCCACGCCTGGGCTCTCCGTCCATAACTATTTGAAATTGAGATAAATAAAAATATGACTCCCCTCCATCCCGAACCTGGCACGAATGTTGGTATGTATCGGGTCAGGAGGAGAAATCAATGCTGACCCAAATCGCAAGAAGGCAGGACCGGGGGCTGAATCACCGACAGACAGTGGCCAAGTGGATGGTCCTGAGCAGCCCCTTTGCCTGCGCCCTGGGATATCTCCTGCTCAGATGAGTCGATCGGGGTCGGCGTTTTTCATGATGCGGGCTTGATCAGAAAATACTCAGCAGATTTGGTCAGGACCAAGTTGACGGGTCGGTTCCGGGTATGCTAGTCATGGTCTAACCCTACCCGGAACAGAGATGCAATCCCTCAAAAGGTTACTGTATTTTTTAGCATTTATAGGCTTGGCCGTGGTAGCCATCACCTACATCTGGGTCACCCAGTACGAGTCCGTCCCTCCGGTGCTCAAGGTGCTGAACCAGCCGACCGAGATCGGCCGCAAGTTCACCCTCCGGTTCACGGCGGTTGATCCCAAAAAGGGTCTGCGCCGGGCACGGGTGGCCGTGGTTCAGGACCGGCAGACCCTGGATATCCCGGTCTTGCCGCGCCTGAGTCCAGCCAAGGGCGGCCAGGTGGGCGAGGTGAAGTACCGGCCCCGGGGCAAGAAGACGCCCATCGAGTTTCGGGCGGTGATCGATCCCAAGTCCCTGGGCCTGGAAAACCGGGGGGCCACGGTCGTCATCCAGGTCTGGGACCGGGCCTGGTCCAACGGCTTCCAGGGTAACGAGGCCCGGGTGGCCTTCAAGGTGGTCATTGACACCGAACCCCCGTTTTTGACCATGGGGACGCAGATCTTCTATCTGGCCCGGGGCGGGTCCGGGCTGCTGCTGTTCAGGACCGACCAGGACGCGGTCCGGGCCGAGGCCCGGGTGGCCGGCGCCCGGTTCAAGGCCCACCGGATCAAGCCCCTGAGGCTGTGGCAGGTCCTGGTCGCCTGCCCGATGGCCTATCGTCCCGGCTGGCCCCGGCCGAGGGTCTGTCCCAACGTGGTGGCCGTGGCCTGGGACCGGGCCGGCAACGCCAGCCGGACCCACCTGGTCACCCGCCATCGGGCCCCCCGGTGGGCGGAGCGGGGCCGGGGCGAGGTCAAGGTGACCGAGGACCGGCTGGCCCGGATCGCCGCCGTGCCCGAATACCGGCGGCCCGGGGCCGGGCCGGTCGAGGTCTTCCGGCGGATCTGGAGCGATTTCGACCGCGACGGCCGCAAGGTGCTCGAGGTCCTGGCCGGCCGCAGCGGCGGCGTGCCGGCCTGGAACCGGGTGTTCATCGTCCCCTTGCCCGGGGGACTGCCCGTGGCCAAGTTCGGACACATGCGGTCTTACATCCTCCACGGCCAGCTGCTTCTGCGGCGGCCGGTTTACGGGGTGGATTTCGTTTCCCGGCAGCACCATGCCCCGGTCCTGGCGGCCAACGACGGCCGGGTGGTCCTGATCGGCTTTTTCGGGCCTTACGGCAAGACCGTGGTCCTGGATCACGGTCTGGGCCTGCTGTCCCTGTACGGCCATTTGAGCCAGGCCGCCCCGAGCCTGAACGTCGGGGACTCGGTCAAGCGGGGGCAGATCATCGGCCGGACCGGCCGGACCGGGGTGACCACCCGGGAAAAACTCCATTTCGCCATGATCGTGGGCGGGGTCTTTGTCGATCCCTACGAGTGGTGGGATTGGAACTGGATCAAGCTCAACGTGTCCGACAAGTACCCCGAGGTGGGCCTGACCGAGGAATTCAGGCTCTTGCCCGAGGCCAAGCCCGGCGAGACCTCCGCGCCCCCGACCGGGCCGGCCCCGGCCGTGCCGCCCCCGGCCGGGCCGCCTCCGGCCGGGACCGGCCGCTGAAGCGGCCATGGAGTCATGGCTGACCGCGGTTCGGATGATCGTCAAGCCGCCGGTTTATTGCCCGAGATGCGGGGGGAAACTCGAGTACCCGTCCGAAAATTCCGGGCAGGCGGCCCATCCGGTGTGCGCCGGGTGCGGGCGAACCATCTATCTGGATCCCAAGCTCTGCGCCTGCGCCCTGATCGAGGATCAAGGCCGGGTCCTGCTGGCCAAACGCTCGCCCGGCCGGCCCGAGGCCGGGCGCTGGCACCTGCCGGGCGGGTTCGTGGACCGGGGCGAGACGGTCGAGGCCGCGGCCGGGCGCGAGGTGGCCGAGGAGGTCGGTCTGGCGGTCGAGATCGGCGATTTAATCGGCGTCTTTTCCTATCCGGACGATCCGGTGGTGGTCGTGGTTCTTGCCGCCCGGGTCAAATCCGGGCGGCCGGTCCCGGGCGCCGAGACCGATGAGGCGGCCTGGTTCGGGGCGGCCGAGATCCCCTGGGACCAACTGGCCTTCCGCAGTTCGGGCGACGCCCTGAAAAAATTCTTTGCCATTGGCTGACGATTGGGTTAAACATATTGATTTTCAAACGTGATTCTCAATCAGCGGAGCGGATTCATGAACGACCGGCTGACACTTGATATCGAGAGCATCGCCGATCTGGGCGCCGAGCGCAAGCAAGTGATATTACAACGATCCATGGCCGACGTGTCCGACGTGTTCGAGGCGGTCAAACAGACCGTGGACGACATCCGGACGCGCGGCGACGCCGTGGCCGTGGACCATTACCGCAAGCTCAAGGACGACATCAAGGCGTCCGACTTTCTGGTCACCCGGGCCGAGATCGAGGCGGCCTATGCGGCCCTGGACACCAAGGTGGTGGATTGCCTCGGGGTGGCGGCCGGCAACATCACCCGCTTTCACCAGGCCCAGGTGGAAAGCCGGTCGTGGCAGATCGAGGTCGTGCCCGGGATCGTGGCCGGCCGGATGGTCCGCCCCCTGGACGTGGCCGGGTGCTACGTGCCCGGGCGCCGGGCGATCTATCCCTCGTCGGTGTTGATGACCATCCTGCCGGCCAAGGTGGCCGGGGTGGGCGAGGTGGTGGTCTGCACCCCGCCCGACGACGGCCTGGTCGCCAGCCCGGCCACCCTGGTGGCCTGCGACATCGCCGGGGTGGAGAAGATCTACAAGATCGGCGGCCCCTGGGCCGTGGGGTCCATGGCCTTTGGCACCGAAACCGTGCCCCGGGTGGACAAGATCGTCGGCCCGGGCAACCGGTACGTCACCGCGGCCAAGATGGCCGTGTTCGGATTCGTGGACATCGACTCCCCGGCCGGGCCCAGTGAGTCCCTGGTCCTGTGCGACGACACCCCCGAACCGGCCTGGGTGGCCCTGGATCTCTTGTCACAGGTCGAGCACGACCCGGACGCCGCCGCCGTCCTGGTGACCACCTCGGAAAAACTGGCCAAGGCCGTTTTGGCGGAGATCGAGACCAGGCTGCCCCAGTTGCCCCGGCGCGAGATATTGATCGAGGCCCTGTCGCGGCACTCGGCCCTGCTGGTGGCCGACGACCTGGACCAGGCCGTGGCCTTCACCAACGAGTACGCCACCGAGCACCTGCAAATCATGACCGCCGACCCGTTCATCACCCTGCAGGGCATCCGTCACGCCGGGTCGATCTTCCTGGGGCCCTACGCCCCGGTGCCGGTGGGCGACTACGCCTCGGGCACCAACCACGTCCTGCCCACCGGTCAGGCGGCCCGGATGTTCTCGGGGCTCTCCGTGGACGACTTCATCAAGAAGCCGACCTACCAGTACCTGTCCCGCGACGGGCTGGCCTCCCTGGCCGACGTGGTGACCACCCTGGCCCGGGCCGAGAATCTACCGATCCACGCCCTGGCCGTGGAGGCCCGTTTCAAGTCCTAATCCTCGAGTCAGGACACTGGGGTTGGCCACCGCCTACCCCGGACTCCATCGTGCCCTCGTCAAATTTATCGCCGGCAGCGCTGGGCGATGGTCTTCAGGTAATAGGCCATCTTTTCCAGCGAGTCGGCCGTACGGGTGTAGAAGCGCCTGGTGTCGTAGTCCTGGGTGGCCCAGGCCGGTTTGGGACTGAGAACCTGGCGATTTCCGACCAGGTACCCCAGACCGAACACGGTCCCGGCCAGGATCAGGACGACCACCATCTTTTTCCAGTCGGTCACGTTTGCCTCCTTCAGGGCTGGACAATAAAAAAGCCCCTCCGGCCGGGGAGGGGCTCCTTCATTTGTTGATCAGAAGATTTACTGGCAGACCTGCTGCTGCCGGGAGCGGGCCAGCCGGCCGTCAACATAGACGTCCTCGCGGACGATGGTGCAGCCGGTGTTGGGGTCGCGGCCGATGGGGGTCGAAACCACCCGCTGCCGGCCGTCGGTCGAGGTGTACTGGACCGGCCGGTTGTACTGGGCCGCCTGCTGGTTGGAGCGCTGGATGATGTAGCCCATCGTGCCGCCCAGCACCGCCCCGGCCACGCCGCCGATGACCGCGCCGCGCCAGCGGTTGTGATGGTCGATCAGGGCGCCCAGGAGCGCGCCGCCGCCGGCGCCGACCCCGGCGCCGGTCAGGGGCCCGACCTGTTCCATACTACAAGCGCCCAGCGGCAGGACCAGCATCACCACCGCCAGGCATGTAATCAAGACACGTCTCATGGGGATACCTCCTGTCAATGGCGGCCGGGCCGCCTTGCTAATTAAATTATTATAGCAGGCCGGCAGTCGTGGCCGCTAGTATTAAAAACAAGTATCCGATCGGTTCGCCGACAAGTTGCATTCCCTGACCGCGAACTCTTAAAATGAAACTCAAGATGATCCGATCCGAGTCGGGTCATCATTTTTATGACCTGCCACCCGCGCCGAAGCGCCCTCCCTTCAATCCTTCGGTTCAGGTGATGTCGGCTTGGTGATGAGGTGTGGAGGTGTTTGACCGTCTGCGGAACGCGGTAACGTCGCTCAATTTCCGGCCCCGGCTGGTGTTGATCGTGATTGTCTCGGAGATGGTCGCCGTCGCCCTGGTGACCGTGATCTGGCTCTTGCTGGCGGGCCGGTTGAATCTCTGGCCGCTGGCCATGGCCGCGGCCATGGTCGGGATGGGATCGCTGGCGGTCCTGATCGTCCTGACCGACGTCGAGGCCAGAAGAACGGCCCAGGCGGACCAGGAGCGGCTCATCGACCGCCTCGGGGCCACCCGCATGCGGGGGCTGATCCCGATCTGCGCCTCGTGCAAGAAGGTCCGCGACGACGAGGGATGCTGGCAGCCGGTCGAGGACTACGTCCACCGCCACACGGAGGCCGAGTTCACCCACGGCATCTGCCCGGACTGTGTCAACCGGTTGCATACCAGCGGGGTGCTGCCAAGCAACGGCCGCCGGAACCCGCCGGATCGGCCCCCCGGAACAAGTGAAAAAAAAGGGCCGGGGTCCATCCCCCGGCCCTGAGGCGTCGGTAATAATATCCGCTTACATCTCGGCCGCGGCGGTCTTGTATCCCAGGTCAAAGGCCTTGAGGTTGGTCTCCAGGAACTTGGCCTTGGTCCCGGACTTGATGATCTTTTTCAGGTCGGCCACCGAGACCGGGACGGTCTTGGTCGCCGCCAGGGCGCCGAGCATGACCATGTTCAGGGACTGGGGATTGCCGGCCTTGTCGGCCAGGGCCTGACCGTCAAAGGCGATCAGCTTCTTGACCTGCTTGGCCAGAGAGACCAGGGCCTCGTCCACTTCCGGGTAAACCCCGGCGCCGATGGCCACGGTGAAGGGGGGCAGGGGCGAGGTGCTGGTGATGACGGTCGTGCCGGAATTGGCCTTGGGCGCGGTCCGCAGGGTCTCGGCCGGCTCGAAGCCCACCAGGACGTCGGCCTCGCCCTCGCTGACGATGGGCGAGGTCACCTCGCCGATGAGGACGGCCGACTCGACCACCCCGCCCCGCTGGGCCATGCCGTGGATCTCGCTGACCACGGCGTGGTGACCGGAGGCCAGGGCCGCCTGGCCGAGTAGGTTCGAGGCCAACAGGTTTCCCTGACCGCCCACGCCGACGAATACGACTCGTGTCGCGCTCATGACTTCCTCCTTCAGGCGGCCCGCTTGGGCTTGATGGCCTTTTCAGGGCAGACCTGGCTGCAGACCGTGCAGCCGATGCACAGGTGGGGGTTGATCTTGACCAGGTCCCCGTCCAGGTAAAAGGCCGGACAGGCGAACAGGCGGATGCAGTCGCGGTGCTGCTTGCACTTGTCCTGGTCCACCTCGAAGACCATCCGCGTCTTGGGCGGGGCGACCCGGGAGGCCAGGAGGGCGCACATCTCCTTGGCGATGATGACCGACACCCCGGGCTCCTTGGTCGTCTGCTCGACCAGCTGGGTGACCTTGTTCACGTTGCGCGGGTTGACGGTGTAAACCTGCTCGATCCCCAGGCCCCGGACCAGCTTCTCGATGCTGACGTGGGTCGTGGTGTCCCCGAACAGGGCCGGGTCGATGCCCGGGTGGGGCTGGTGGCCGGTCATGGCCGTGGTGCCGTTGTCGAGGATGATCAGGGTGAAGTTGTGGTTGTTGTGTACGGCGTTGACCAGGCCGGTGATCCCCGAATGGAAGAAGGTCGAATCACCGATGAAGGCCACCACCGGCGTGTCGGGCAGGGCCCGGGAGAATCCGGCCGAGGAGCTGACCGAACTGCCCATGCAGATCAGGAAGTCGGCGATCTTGAACGGCGGCAGCAGGCCCAGGGTGTAGCAGCCGATGTCGGTCGGATAGACGGCGCTTTCGCCCAGGACCTTCTTGACCGCGTAATAAGTCGAGCGGTGGCCGCACCCGGGACACAGGTTCGGCGGCCGGGCCGGCAGGGCCGGGATTTTGGTCAGGTTCAGGGCCTTGGGCTTCTTGTAGGGCACCTTGAAGTACTTGGCGATGGCCTCCCGGACCAGGCGCGGATCGTACTCGAAGATCCGGCTCAGGCCGCCGACCGATTTGCCGTCGATGGGGATGGTGATCCCCTTGCTCTGGGCGAGGGCCCGGACGTCGTTTTCCAGGACCGGCTCCAGTTCCTCGACCACCAGGACCTTGTCCACGCTCTTGAGGAACCGGACGATCTTCTGATCGGGCAGGGGGTACGAAAAACCGAGTTTGAGGACCTTGACCTTGCTCTTGAGACCCAGGTCGGTCAGGGCGTCCAGGACGTAGTTGACGCTGACCCCCGAGGTGATGATCCCCAGCCTGCCCCGGCCGATGATCTGGTTGTGGGGGGACTTGTTGGACAGCTCGCGGGCCAGCTCGCCCCGCGCAACCAGGTCCTTGTGGCGCTCGCGGGCCACGGCCGGCACGGTGACCCAGTACATCGGGTTCTTTTCGAACTGGCCCTTGACTTTCCGTTTGCCCAGGCGGCCCAGGGTCACCCCCTCGCGGGCGTGATTGATCCGGGTCGTGGTCCTGAACAGGACCGGCAACTGGACCGTCTCCGAGATCTCGTAGGCGTCCTTGACCAGGTCCTTGGCGTCGGCCGGTCCGGTGGGCTCGAGCATGGGCAGTCCGGACAGCCGGGCGTAGTAGCGGTTGTCCTGCTCGTTCTGGCTCGAAAACAGGGACGGGTCGTCGGCGGTGATGATGACCATCCCGGCCTTGACCCCGACGTAGGCCAGGGTCATCAGCGGATCGGCGGCCACGTTCAGCCCGACGTGCTTCATGGCGACCATGGTCCTGAGCCCGGCCGCGGCCGCGCCGGCGGCCGTCTCCAGGGCGACCTTCTCGTTGGTCGAGTACTCGAAGTAGAAGTCGTCCAACTGGCGCTTGATCTGGTAGAACTGGAGCGGGATTTCGGAGGACGGCGTTCCCGGGTAACAGGTGGTGAAGGCCACCCCGGCCTCGAGGGCCCCCCGGGCAATGGCCTCGTTGCCCAAAAGGAGCACCGTGGCCCCTGTCTTCGGATTGAGCATTTTGTGCATACCTGTTTCTCCTCCGATGCTAGGGTTCCCCCGTTCCTCCCGGATGGCAGGTCCCCCTGACCCGGCCGCGCCCGCCGCGGGGAATTCCGGGATGCGGTCAATCCCGCTCCCGACCGTTCCGCCGGGAGCCAGGGCTGGGGGGCTACAATCTAGCTATTTCGTAATCACATCCGCCAGCCGGTGTCAAGCCCAAACCAGACCGCGCTCGCCGCGAATCGGGCGACCGCAGGCCAGAACCGAGTCGCCCTCTGGAATGAGCCCCCTCAGGAACCCCGGGCGGGGATCGCCGCCCAGGATTCGATGATCTGCTCGATCATTCCCCGATGAAAGGATTTGGGGTATTTTGCCAAAAAGTCCCGCCACACACGGCGGGCGCGGGACACCTGTCCCGCGGCCCGGGCCTGGTCGGCCAGGATCCGGGCCCGGTTGAACTGTCCCAGTTCCCGAAAGCCGGGGGCGGTGATGGCCCCGAAGGTCCGGGCCGCCGCTTTGCGGCGGCCGGCGGCCTCGAGGGCCTCGCCCAGGGCCAAGCGGGCCGCCGTTTTCAGGGCCGGGTTCACGTCATCCTGGGCCAGAAAGCGCCGCAGGTAGCGGACCGCGGTCAGGGGCCGGTCACGGTCCCGGGCCAGGGCGGCCAGGCGCAGCAGGGCCAGCTTACCCAGGGTCGAGGACGGACGCCAGGCCGCCAGATGGGAGAAACCCTCCCGGGCCACGTCCTGGGGATAGTCGTCGATCATCTTGAGGAGGGTCTTGGGTCCCAGGCCCAAGGGTATGGTGTCGCTGAGCAGCAGGCCGCCATACACGAAACTTCGGGACCGAAACTGGTTGATGTAGCCCCGGGGATAGTTCAGGGGGGCGGCCGCCGCGGCGTAGAGCTGCCTGATGCGGGCCCGGGCCGAGGCCTGGATGTTGACGAACCAGACCACACCGACCAGGATCAGGACCAGGACGGCCCCGGCGGCGATCACGATCTTGGGATTGGCCCGGGCCCAGTCCACGGTCTGGGTCGAAAAGATCTGGAATCGGTCTTGGGTCCGGAGACGTTCCTTGCGGGTCTGGCGTTTGGCGGCCATGAATACTCCACTATGATCACACCGGCGGGCAACTATGTTAAATAGCCGAGAAGGCGTCGAACTGTCAAGCCCGGATTATCCGTCAGCAGTAGGTGGCCACGAACATGGCCTGGAGAGGGACGCGCCGCCGGCCGTCCGGACCGTAGGCCGAGGCCCGTCCGGCCAGATCGCGTTCCAATCGGCACCGGATCTCCTGTCGGGAATCGGTCTCGGGTCGGACCGGCCGGGGGGCCCGGGCGGCGGCGGGCGGCGGGGCGGGCAGGGGTCCGGTCAGGCGGTCAATCATCGGCCTCGACCCCCGTCGCTGGACCATCCAGCAGCTCGACGAACAGGTCCCCCGGGCCCCGGGGCCCCAGTTCGCCCAGGCCCTTCAGCCGCAGCCGCCTGGCCCCCTGGGGCAGGTCGAGCTTGATCATCCCGAACCTTCTGATTCGACCCAGGCCGTGGCATCCGCGGCAATCGGACCGGGGGCGCGGGCCGCATTCAGGACAGTCGGTCCAACCCTTGACGGGCAAGTCCATTCGCCCGGGCCGGCCCCGGAGTACCACCCGGTAGATCAGGTCCAGACCCTGGCGCTGGATGTCGATCAGCCGCCAGTCCGGAACGGGTCGGCCCCGGGGCCGGGGAGGGGACGGGACGGACGCCAGCGCCCCCGGGGCGTCCATCAAGGCCCGGTAGGACCGGTAGAGGGCGGCAAACCCCTCGGGGTCGGCCCCGGGACCCCGGCCGTCGGGATGGACCTCCTTGGCCAGGCGTCGAAAGGCGGCCCTGATCTGCTCCGGGGCTGCCCCGGGCGCCAGGCCCAGGCGGCGCCAGTGCTCGGTCGGGTTGGGGGTCGGGGTCGGCATTTTACAGTCCTCTATCAGAATAGAGAGCAACACCTGTGCCACCACGGTCCATGAGATCAAAAAACCTGATATTATCAATTAAATTAATACGTTATGACAGACAGACCCCTTGGTTCGGTCTTGTCGGTTCGGCGGCTTGAACTGAGTTACGGGAAACCGTTTTTACACCGGCCTGGTCCGGACTTCACAGCCGCGGCCGCGACCGGCGGGCGGCCGGAAGACGAAATGTGCTGAAAAATTGAAGGGCTCCAAGAGGACGGCCCCGGTCATTCCAACAAATAGCTTCGCCTGGGGCGGTTTATTTGGTATTATTAATCATACTGTCGGCCGGGGAATGCCCGGCCGGAGTATCGAGTCAGGGACCCTCAGGGAGGCGTCATGGCCAGTATCCTGGTGATCGATTGCGGCCTGCGGAACCGGCTGGAGCTGAAGAGGGCCTTGCGCTCCCATGAGGTGGTGGCCGCCGAGAGCGTCGATGCGGCCCAGAAGATGATCAACGGCGAGGCCTTTGACCTGGTGGTCATCCTGGTGGGGGAGGACGAGAGGGCCTGGCCCCGCCTGTTCGATTCGGTCCTCAGAAACTGGCCCCTGATCCCGGTGGTCGTGGTCGCTGACCAGCAACGGGTGGCCCGCTACCTGGAGCAGTCCGTGGCCGAGCGGGTCGAGGTCGTGCCCGGAACCATGATCGCCCGGCAGATGCCCGAGGTGGTCCAGCGCCTCCTGGAGATAAAACGCCGTGATTTCACGGTCAATTACCTGCGCCACACCCAGGGTCACCTGATCCACTCCCGGGAAGGGATCATCGCCCACAGCGACAGCATGAAGCGGGTCCTGGACCAGGCCGACCGGGCCGCCACCAGCGACGTGGCCATCCTCTTGACCGGCGAGACCGGCGTGGGCAAGAACCTGGTGGCCGGCTTTGTCCACTTCAACAGTGTCCGCCGGGACAACAACTTCGTGGAGGTCAACTGCGCCGCCCTGCCCGAGACCCTGCTGGAATCGGAACTGTTCGGTCACGAGCGGGGGGCCTTTACCGGGGCCGAGAAGATGCGGGTCGGCCGGTTCGAGCAGGCCGAGGGCGGGACCATCCTCCTGGACGAGATCGGGGAGGTGCCGCCGGCCATTCAGGCCAAGCTGCTGCTCATTCTGGAACGCAAACACCTCCAGAGGCTGGGCGCCTCCCGGACCATCCCCATCGACGTCCGGATCCAGGCCGCCACCAACCGCGACCTGGGCCAGGCCATGGCGGAACGGACCTTCCGCGAGGACCTCTATTACCGGATCAACGTGGTCTCGATCCACATCCCCCCCTTGCGGGAAAGGCGGGCCGACATCGTCCCCCTGGCCCAGCACTTCCTGCGCCACATGTCCCGGGAGATGAAGCTGCCCGCGCCCGAACTCACCCCCCGGCTGACCCGGGAGATGGTCGAATATCCCTGGCCGGGCAACATCCGCCACCTGCGCAACCTCCTGGAGCGGGCCATCCTCTTCAACGAGAACGGGGTCGTCGATTCCGAGGACTTCTGGCCGCCGGCCGAGAAGGATCGCTCCTGGCGGCCGTCCGCGGCCCCGGCGCCGCCCGAATCGCTCAACCTGGAGGAAAACGAGCGGCGTCTGATCGAGGAGGCCCTCCGCCGGGCCGGCGGGGTCCAGGCCGAGGCCGCCCGCCTGCTGGGCCTGAGCAAGCGGGCCCTGCATTACCGGATCGGCAAGCTCGACCTGCGGCACCTGGTGGAAAAGAACGGGGCGGCCTGATCCGGGTTCAATTTTGGTTTCAATAACGAAATCGTAACCATATCTTGGCCCGGGACCAATCACACAAATATATTAATTTAGATTCTTTGCCAGGAAATTACCTGGTTTTGACTTCAAATCCGGGCGGTTAGGGATCAGCCGGCTGGGCATCGACGGGGCCTCCAATAATTTATATCATAAATTTCAATCAGATACATCATCCCGGTTTCGAAGTTGTAACGATCGTGGAGCCCGGAGTCGTTCGCCGGGGGGCCGTCAAGATTTGTATCCACTTGAAATAACTATTAATATAACTAACAAGACGAGCTTCCCTCGAAATTGGCAAGCGGGTTGCATCTGTAACCCTCCAGCATTAACCAAACCAAAGTATTTTTGGAGGGTGTCATGGACAAGGTTAAGAGCAAGTTCAAGAGTTTCATCAAGGACGAGCACGGCGTGAGTGCCGTGGAGTATGCCCTGCTGCTGGCCCTGGTGGGCGCCGGCATCGCGGCCGCGGCCCTGGCCCTCGGTCAGGCGGTCGGCGGGAAGATGACCGAGGCCACGACCACCGTCAACAGCGGCGGCTCGTCCACCTAGTCCCAGGGACTCGGGACCGAGAGAATGGACACTGGGACCCAAAGGTTTTACGACCAGAACGGCCGGCTGGCCGTCGCTGCCCTGGCAACGGGAGGGCTGCTGGTGGTGGCGTCGGCCGGCCCGGCCCGGGTCCTGCCGTCCCTGATCCTGGTCCTGTATTTGGTCCTGATGGGCATGGATGACCTTTTAACCCGCCGCATCCCCAACCGCCTGTGTCTGTTCGGCGTGGGAGCCGGATTAGTGCTTCAGGTGGCGACTCTGGGATGGGGCGGCGGCTTTGTGGGCTGGGCGTCGGGCATGGCGCTCGGTCTGGGCCTGTTGTTGCCTTTTTGGCTATTCGGCGGTCTGGGGGCCGGTGACGTCAAAGGCTTGGCCGGTGTTGGTGCGCTGGTCGGTTGGGGCGGGGTTCTATCGATCTTCATCTATGCCGCCTTGCTGGGTGGAGCTGTGGCGGCGGCGATGCTTCTGCGGCGAGGCCTGCTGGGTCGGGCCGCGATGCGACTGTACTACCTCTACAGTGGCCTGATGCTGGGTCGCTGGCAGTATATTCCTCCGTCTCCACAGGAAAGCCGCCTGTCAATCCCCTACGGAACCGTCCTGGCCGCCGGGGGGCTTTGTCTGATGGCTTTCGGCCCTGCCGTCTAGGGCGACTCCCCCCCCGCCGATAGTCTTTGAGCCGTCAAGGCTCGAGGCCGATAAGAGAAGAGGTGAACCGTGAACGGGCGGTCTCCAAAAGAGTTGAGACCAAGGCGCCGGGGCCGGCTCCGGCGTCTGGGGCGAGATGATCGAGGCGTGGCTGCGGTGGAATTCGCCCTGGTCCTGCCCCTGCTGCTGATGTGCCTGTTCGGTGTGATCGAGATGGGCCTGGCCTGGTACACCAAACAGGTGGTCACCAACGCCAGTCGAGAGGGGGCCCGGGCGGGCATCGTCTATAGCGAGCCCAAGATGACGGCATCGGAGATCACGAACGTGGTGCAGAATTATCTGAACAACGCTGGTTTCACCCAGCCGGTCACGATCACCGTTACCGGGGCCGGCGGCGCTTCGGGTACCTCGCTGACGGTAACCGTCAGCTGCGCCTATCATTTCAACGTCCTGCCCGGGTTCGTGCAGAGCATGGTCGGCGACATCAATATCGCCTCGACGACGGTGATGCGACACGAGTGAGGTTTGTCCAAATGAAACGCAAAGCGGCGATTGTGTTTCTGGTGATGGCCCTGGCCCTGGGCGGCGTAGTGGCCTGGCTGGCAACGACTTGGCTCAAGAATCAGTCCCGGATGGCGGTCGATCGGACCCGGATCAAGACCACGACCGTGGTCGTGGCCCGGTCGTACATCCCCCAGGGCCTCCGGTTGGCCCGGGGCGACCTCAAGGTGGTCCGGTTCCCCAAGGCCTCGGTGCCGCCGGGCGCCTTCAACTCTCCCAAGAGAGTGTACGGCCGGGTGCTGAGGGGCTCGCTCTTTCCGGGCGAGCCCGTCCTGGCCTCCCGTCTGGCCCGGGAGGGGATGCGGGGCGGCATGTCGGCCATCGTGAGGACGACCCGGCGGGCGATGGCCATCCGGGTCAATGACGTCATCGGCGTGGCCGGATTCGTCCAGCCCGGGGACCGGGTGGACGTCCTGGTCACCTTTGACAAGCGTCTCTACCGCGACAATCCGCAGACCCGGATCGTGGTCCAGAACGTCCTGGTCCTGGCCGTGGGCCGGTGGGTCCAGGGCGGCACCCGCTCCAACCGGGGCCGGACCAGGAAGAAACCGCAGATGGTCCGGGCGGTGACCCTGCAGGTGACCCCCGAGCAGAGCGAGCGACTGGCCCTGGCCGCGACTTACGGCCATGTGGTCCTGGCCCTGCGAAACCAGGGGGACACCGTTCGCCAGGAGACCCTGGGTATCTCGGGCACGGCCCTGGTGCCTCCCGAGAAAACCCTCAAGCCCCGGCCCGCGGTGCCGGTGCAGTACACCTCCCAGTTGAGTCTGCTGACCGGCCTCAAGCCGTTGAAGACGCAGAAGAAGGCGTTGGTGAAGCGTCCCCGGCCCACCCGGCCCACGGTCGAGGTGATCCAGGGGGACAGGGTCTCGAGGCAACCGATCTGACCGGCGTTTGGCGCGCTCGGGGAGGACAGAAGAAAATGGGGCGGCATTTGAGAGTCCTGATTTGTGTGGCGGCGGCGGTCCTGATGTGCCAGGCGCCCGGCGCGATCGAATCCTCATCGGCGGCGTCCTCGCTGCGGATGATCGTCGGCCGGACCAGGGTCGTCCGGTTGAGGCGGTCGATCAAGCGGGTCAGCGTCGGCAATCCCCAAGTGGTCCACGTCCGGGTCCTGGATCGGCGCCAGGTGCTCCTGGTGGCCAGGAGCGTCGGCTCGACCAACGTCACCCTGTGGGACCACCGCAATCGGGTCATCGGCAGCCTGGAGGTCATGGTCGGGGCCGATCTGACCGAACTCAAGGCCCGGCTGTACCAGATCCTGCCCCGTGAAGAGATCAAGGTCCACTCGGCCGGGTACTCGATCGTCCTGACCGGCACGGTGACCTCGCCCGAGGTCAAGATCCACGCCGGGGCCATCGCCCAGGCCTTCCTGGGCCAGGCGCCCCAGGCGCCGCCCCAGGCCCCGGCCCCGGCCGCATCCGCCGCCGGCGGGGCTCAGAACAAGACCGGTGCGGCCGTCACGACCGCGCCCACGCCCCCGGCCGGGGGCGCCGGGCGGCGCGGCGCGAGCGTGGTCAACCTGCTCCGGGTCTCGGGCATGACCCAGGTCCTGCTCAAGGTCCGCTTCGCCGAGGTCCAGCGCTCGATCACCCGGCGGTTCACGGCCAACCTGGGCTTCCTGGACCTGCGCGGCGCCTTCGTGTTCACCATGCTCAACAACCTGTTGACCCCGGCCACGTTGTCCCTCGGGCCGACGGGGGCGATGAGCCTGGCAAACGCCGCCCTGTCGTCCCAGACCGGGATTTACGGCGGCTATCCCATCAACAACAACACCGGCCGGGTTCTGGGCTTCCTGGACGCCCTGAAGCAGAATGGCATGGCCAAGATCCTGGCTGAACCGAACCTGATGACCACCTCCGGAGTGGAGGCCAAGTTCCTGGCCGGCGGCGAGTTCCCGGTACCGGTGCCGGGCCGGGACGGGACGATCCGGATCGAGTGGAAGAAATACGGGGTCGAACTCTCGTTTCTACCCAACGTGCTGGCCGACGGGCGGATCCGGATGAAGGTCTCGCCCGAAGTGGCCGAGCCGGACACCACCACCGGGGTTACCATCCAGAACTACACCGTGCCCGGGGTCAAGACCCGTCGGGCTTCGACCACGGTCCAGCTCAAGAGCGGCCAGAGTTTCGCCATCGCCGGCCTGTTCCGCAACGACCTCCAGGAAACGGTGGGCAAGGTCCCCCTCCTGGGCGACATCCCGATCCTGGGGATGCTGTTCCGCAGTCAGTCTTTCATCAAGCGCCAGACCGAGCTGGTGATCGTGGTCACGCCTTACGTCGTCCGCCCGGACGACCGGAAACCGGGTCCTTTGCCCACGGATTACCTGGTCGAACCCAGTGAATTTGATTGGTTCCTGTTCGGGAGCGTGGTCAAAACGGCGCCCACGCCCCAGCCCCAGCCCTACCAGCACGATCGGCGCCGGTTCCACCGGTTGTTCAAGGGCCTGGACGGACCCTTCGGGCATGATTGGTCCTTGTAGGAGGGGATCATGAGCCTTATCAGACGATTCATCAAGGAACGGCGGGGGGCGGTTTCGGTCACCGTCGCCGTGTCCCTCGTGCTCCTGGTCGGTTTCGGGGCCATGGCCGTGGACCTGGGCCACTTCATGGTCACCCGGAACCAGCTCCAGAACGCGGCCGACGCCTGCGCCCTGGCCGCGGCCAACAAGCTGCTGGCCGATGGGGGCGAACACGACGCGTCGCTGACCGTGGGCCAGGCGAGATCCATGGCCATTCAGGTGGCCCAGGACAACGTCGCCGCCAAGAAGAACCTGATCCTGGCCGGTTCGGACGTGGAACTGGGCGTCTGGGACCAGGGGGCCCGGAGCTTCACCCCGGTCAGCGGCGCGTCCAGTCCCGACGAGATCAACGCCGTCCGGGTCACCGTCCGCCGCGACAACACGAGCAACGGCCCGATCAGCACCTTCATGGCCCGGATCTTCGGCCTCAACAACATCAACGTCCAGGCCTCGGCCGTGGCCTACATCGGCTATGCCGGCTCCACGGGGCCGGGGGTCATCGCGGCGCCGATCTACATCGACGAGTCCTCCCTGGGACCGGGCGACTATGTCTTCCAGAACGTGGACACCAGCTGGTCGGCCAACGGGGTGAGCTTCTTCGTCCTGTCCGGGGACAACTACATGGATTTCCAGTACTACGTCAACGGCAACAGGGCCGTCCCCTCCCTCAAGGTCGGCGACTACGTTTATCAGGTCAACGAGTACTCCTCGTCCTGGATCCAGAGCATCTACACCTCCTGGCTCAAAAGCCGGTACGACGCCAACAAGGACTCCGACGGGGTGTGGACGGTCCTGATGCCCGTGGTCGGCGATCCGGTTTCAGCCCAGCGGGGCGGTTTGTGGCGGGCCCTGGCCTGGCTGTTTACGCCCCGATCGGCCAATGCGTGTGAAATCAGGTGGAACGTCAAGAAGGTCATCAAGGGTTACGTCCCGGTGGACGTCGTCAGCTTCGACACCGACCGGCGCTCCCCCCACCGTTACTCGATGACCTTCCGGCTGTCCAGCGAGGCCAAGTTCTTCGCCAAGACCATCACCGGCGGACCGTCCTTCGGTTCGGGCGCCCGGGCGGCCATCGCCCGGCTTGTCAAGTGAGGTAATGCCGGATGCCTAAGTCAGTTCTCAATCTCGCCCTGTGGTTCCAGGACCAGGAAATGGTGCCCTGGCTGACCGCCTTGTGCAGTCGGACCAAGCGGCTGGAGCTGGTCTGCTCCGCGAACGGCGTGGACGCCCTGGAAAGCTGCCTGGAGGAGAACCGGGTCGATCTCCTGGTGGTCGAGTTCGATCCCACCCGGGAAGACCGCATGTTCCAGCTGGAGCGGCTGCACCTGCGCCGGCCGGAACTGACCCTCCTGGTGGCGGCCAACAGCTCCGATCCGGACTGTCTGCTCCAGGCGATGCGGATGGGGGCCCGGGAGTACCTGGTCAAGCCCATCGCCGACAGCGAGTTCGCCTCGGCCATCGTCCGGGTGGTCCGGTTCATGGAGGCCACCCGGCGGCGGCAGGTCAGGGCCGGACGGACGGTGGCCGTGGTCGGGTCCAAGGGCGGCCTGGGGGTGACGACCATCAGCCTCAATCTGGCCGCCGAACTGGCCGCGGCCGGCGGGGTGAGAGTGGGCCTGTTCGACTTCAACCTGGTCAATCCCGATGTCGGGGTCAGCCTGGACCTGGAGCCGAGCCGCTCCCTGGTGGATCTGGTCCGGTCGGACGAGCGCCTGGACGAGTTGATGATCGACGACGCCATGACCGAGGCCGAGGGCCGCTTCTGCGCCCTGTGCGGGCCGACCGACTTCGTCGAGGGGGCCGAGGTGGGGCCGGACGACGTCGAAAAGCTGCTCCTGGTGGCCACGGACAGCTATGACTGGCTGGTCCTGGACCTGGCCCCCGGCACCGATGACCGGACCATCAAGGCCCTGGACAAGGCCCACCTGGTGCTGCTGGTCACCCAGGCCACGGTCACCGGGCTGAAAAACGTCCAGCGGACCATTTCGCTCTACTCCCGTCTGGGCTACGGTCCGGACAAGGTCAAGGTGGTCGTCAACCGGGCCGGCCGGCGGGGGGACCTGTCCTGGAACCAGGTCAAGAGGGTCCTGACCGACGAGATCTACCATCAGCTGCCGGACGACACCCCGTCCATCCTGGCGGCCGAGGGCGCGGCCAAGCCGCTGTGTCGGGTTCGGAAGCGGTCGCCGCTGCGCAAGGCCTACATCAAGCTGGCCGCCCGGCTGAACCGGGACGTGATGGTCCAGCAGGAGGCGGAACCCAATCCCAGCCTGGAAGAGGGCAATCAACTCAGGGTGGTGAGGTAGGCCATGAGTCTGATCGAGAGACTGCGCCCCGCGGATGGGTCCCCGCACCTGGCGGCCGTCGAGCGCCGGCAGCCCGTCGGGGACGCCGAGACGGCCTGGCAGGGCATGAAGTCCCGGATCCACGCCCGGCTCCTGGACGAGGTGGATCTGACCGTCCTGTCCGACATCAAGGAACAGCAGCGGATCCAGGACCTGGAGCAGGCCATCCGCCACCTCATCGGCGAGGAGACCCGCCCCATGACCTCGACCGAGCGGGACAAGCTGGTCGAGGAAATCAAGCACGAGGTCATGGGTCTGGGGCCCCTGGAGCCGCTGTTGGCCGACCCGACCGTGAACGACATCCTGGTCAACGGCTACCAGAATGTGTACGTCGAACGCCGGGGCCGCCTGGAGCGGGTCCGGACCCGGTTCAAGGACGACGGCCACCTCCTCCAGATCATCGACAAGATCGCCTCCTCGGTGGGCCGCCGGATCGACGAGTCGTCCCCCATGGTGGACGCCCGGCTGGCCGACGGCTCCCGGGTGAACGCCATCATTCCGCCCCTGGCCCTGGACGGCCCGTCGCTGTCCATCCGCAAGTTCGCCGTGGACCCCCTCAAGGTGGGTGATCTGATCGGGTTCGGGGCCATCACCCGGGAAATGGCCATCGTCCTGGAGGGAATCGTCCGGGCCCGGCTCAACGTCATCATCTCCGGCGGCACGGGCACGGGCAAGACGACCTTCCTCAACGTCATGTCCGCCTTCATCCCCGAGCAGGAACGGATCGTGACCATCGAGGACTCGGCCGAGCTCCAGCTCCAGCAGGAGCACGTCGTCCGCCTCGAGACCCGGCCGGCCAACCTCGAGGGTTTCGGCCAGATCACCCAGCGGGACCTGGTGAGAAACGCCCTGCGGATGCGGCCCGACCGGGTGATCGTCGGCGAGGTCCGCGGTGACGAGGCCCTGGACATGATGCAGGCCATGAACACCGGCCACGACGGGTCCCTGGCCACCATCCACGCCAACAGCCCCCGGGACGCCCTGATCCGGCTCGAGACCATGATCGCCATGAGCGGGGTCAACATCCCGCCCTTTGCCATGCGCCGCCAGATCGCCTCGGCCGTGGATGTGGTCGTCCAACTGGCCCGCATGAGCGACGGCCAGCGCAGGATGGTCGGCCTCGAGGAGATCAGCGGCATGGAGGGCGAGGTGGTGACCATGCAGCAGATCTTCACCTGGGAGCAGACCGGGGTCGATCAGACCGGTCGGGTCCAGGGACGCTTCCAGGTGACCGGCGTCCGGCCCAAGTTCGCCGACAAGATCGAGCGGACCGGGTTTCAGGTGCCGCCGGGCCTGTTCAACCAACGCATCGAGGAAATGGCACTGTGATCTACCTTCTGCCCATCGCCATCCTCGCCCTGTCGGTCGTCCTGGGCCTGCTGGGGGTGATCCTGTTTTTCGGGGACAGCATCCGGCTGGGCTCCCGGGAAGAGGCCCGCCTGGCCAAGTGGATGATCGAGCAGCAGGGCAACCAGCCCCTCGAGGAGCTGTTCAAGGACAAATCCCGCAGCCAGATCGGCGCCCTGGACCGGATGCTGCGCAAGATGCCCAGCGCCACCAAGTTCGAGCGGATGTTCTGGCAGGCCGACATGAGGATCAACGTCGGCACCTTCCTGCTGGGCAGCGCCACCTGCGGGGCCTTCGGGCTGCTCCTGGGCCTGGTCTTCCAGAAGCTGATCATGGGCCTGGTCCTGGGCGGGGTGCTGACCGCCGGCCCCTACCTGTTCCTGAAGATCAAGCGCCGCCGCCGGCTGGCCGCCCTCGAGGCCCAACTTCCCGACGCCCTGGACCTGATCGTCCGGTCGCTGCGGGCCGGGCACTCCTTTGCCAACGGCCTCAAAATAGTCTCCCAGGAGATGGAGGACCCGGTCGCCGCCGAGTTCGGCCAGGTGGTCAACGAGCACTCCTTCGGGGTCGCCCTGACCCAGGCCCTGCAAAACCTGGTGCATCGCGTCGATCTCCAGGACATCCGGTTCTTCGCCACGGCGGTCATCCTCCAGCGGGAGACGGGCGGCAACTTGACCGAGGTCCTGAACTCGCTGAGCATGCTCATCCGGGAGCGCTTCAAGCTCAAGCGCCAGATCAAGGCCATCAGCGCCGAAGGCAGGCTCTCGGGGCTGATCCTGACCCTGCTGCCGGTCGGCCTGTTCGGCCTGCTGGTCATGACCAACCCGACCTACATCGAGCCCCTCTACAACAGCAAGCCGGGGCAGATCATGGTCGGGATCGCCCTGGGGATGCAGTTCCTGGGCATCCTGTTCATCCGGAAGATCGTCAACATCAAGGTCTAGAGGAGAGAAGCCGTGGAGACCGGAACCTGGATCAACCCGACGCTCATGATGGGCGGGGGGATCTTTCTGTTCATCGGTCTGCTGTCGGCCTTCGTGTACATGGCTTTCGTGCGCAAGGACCGGACCATGGACCGGGTCGATCGACTGGAAAGACGGCCCCCGGCGGTCAGGCGCAGGACCGAGGACAACCCCATCAAGAAATTTCTGGCCCGGCTGGCCGGCGCGGACAAGGCGGGCGAGGGCGGCGGGTCCCGCCTGAACAAGCATCTCATCCAGGCCGGCATCAGGCACCCGGCGGCGGCGACCCGGTTCGGCCTGGCCCGGCTGATGCTGCTGATCGCGCTGCCGGCCGTCTGGCTGGTGTTGCCCGGCACCCGGGAAGCGGCCGGCCGGTACTACTGGCTGGTCCTGGGGGTCCTGATCTTCCTGGCCTACATGGGTCCGAGCTACATGCTGCGCTTCCGCATCGCCAAGCGTCAGGACGAGATCCGGCGAACCCTGCCCGACGTGGTGGACCTGCTGGTGGTCTGTGTCGAGGCCGGCCTGGGTCTGGACGCGGCCGTGCGACGGGTGGGCGAGGACATGGCCTTGTCGGCCCCGGTGCTGGCCCAAGAGTTCCGGTTCCTGGCCCTGGAGCTGGCGGCGGGCACGGCCCGGCCGGTGGCCATGAAGCATCTGGCCGATCGGACCGGCGTCGAGGAGGTGGCCTCGCTGGTGTCCATGGTCAATCAGGCGGACCGGTTCGGGGTGAGCATCGGACGCAGCCTCCGGGTCCACTCCGAGACCGTCCGGACCGCCCGGCGGCAGAAACTCGAGGAGAAGGCGGCCAAGACGTCCCTCAAGCTCCTCTTCCCGTTGTTGTTCTGTATCTTTCCGACGATCCTGGTCGTCATCGGCGGTCCGGCGGCGATCAAGATCTTCGGCCTCTTCTGGGCCAAGTAAGGGGGTGGCGTCCATGGGTAAGAAACTTGCCGTGATCATGATCGGCCCGATGCTGCTCCTGGTCGGCTGCGGCGGGGCCAAGATGAAGGCCTTCCAGCGGGGAGAGGTCCGCCGCATGGTCGGCCAGTACAGCGACACCTCGCCGGTGGTCGTGCCCCAGCCCAAGATAAAAACCGCGGCCGGCTACGAGCGGAGCGGCGACGGCCTGTACCTGAGACAGGAATGGATGGGGGCCCTGTACCAGTATTGCCGGGCCTTGGTCATCAAGCGCAAGTCGCACCGCCTGCTGACCAAGATCGGCCTGGTCTATCTCAAGATGGGCAACATCCCCCAGGCCGAGGACCGGTTCCGCCAGGCCCTGGCCTTGAAGCCCGACTCGCCCGTGGCCTGCCAGGGGCTGGGGATCGCCTACATGATCCGGCACCAGGGCGCCAAGGCCGAGCCCCTCCTCAAGAAGGCGGTCACCCTGGCGCCGCGGCTGTGGAAGGCCTGGAACTTCCTGGGCATTCACTACAACATCACCCGGCGCTACGCCGAGGCCAAGGCCGCCTTCGAGCAGGCCATCAAGATCAACCCCCGCCACGCCGGCCTGTACAACAACCTGGGGCTGACCTTGTATCTGAGCGGCAATCTGGACGCCGCCGAGGCCATGTTCCAGAAGGCCATCGCCCTGAATCCCAAGAAGGCCAGGTTCCATAACAACCTGGCCCTGATCTACGCCCGGCGGGGCCAGTTGGACCAGGCCCGGCAGGAGTTCATCGCCGGCAACGGGCCGGCTGTGGCGGCCAACAACATGGGCGTGGTCAACCTGCTCCGAGGCAACCGGGGCGCGGCGGCCAATGATTTCGTCCAGGCCCTCGAGGCCAAGAGCACCTATTATTTCAAGGCCAAGCAGAACCTGAAGCTTATTCCGGGCGTCACCCCGACCCAGGAAGTGACGCTCGGCGGGCCGGACCACCGGCCCCAGAGCGGGCGGCGAATCAAACGGGCGCACCGTCGGACCCACTCGACCCATCGCCGGCGGGCGGCGATCATCGAGCGGACGTCGGCCGACGGGGCGACCCGGGGATTTTAGGAGGGAAGCGCCATGGATCAGTACAACGACCGGGAGAAACGGCGCCGCGACGGTCCGGAGACGGACCCGGGTCCCGGGTCCCTGATCAACTACGCCCGGGGGTGCGTGGCCCGGCTGCGCCAGCGCCAGACCACCGTCCTGCAAGACCTGCAGCGTCTGGGCCTGTTCCGGCGATACCTGCGCCAACATGGCATACCGGAAGGCGAGTATCCGGCCCGGATCATCACCGAGTTCCTAGCGACCGTCCGGGATAGACTGGGAGACCGCGAGCAGAGTCTCTTTTCCCGGGCGATATACGGTTTCCTTCTGGATCGTGGAGTCAAGCCGATTCCGGTCAGACCCCGCCTCGAGCCCGCCCCGCTGGCGGCCGTACGTCCCCCCAGACCGCGGCCGACGTGGCGGGGTCTGACCTGGTTCGGTCCGGTCTTCAGGACCGGATCGTTGGTCACCCTGGGGGCCCTGCTGACCCTGTTCCCGTTCTTCTCCTACACCTCGCCGCTGCCCCCCCCGAAGCCGGTGACCCTGGTCAGGGGCCAGATCAGTTCCGTCGGGTCGGAGATGATCAACTCGGGACACATCCTGTCAGAAGTGGTCGCCGCCCGGCCGACGCCGCTGGTGTTGACCGAACCGACGGTGGCGGCCCGTCCCGTCCCGAGATTCATCCGGGACCCCGACGGCCTGCTCCAGCCCTGGCAGCTGGCCATGCTGGCCGATTACTGCCTGACCCTGACGACCCTGACCGGCCTCCGGCCGCTGGTGGTCGCGGCCGACCAGATCAAAATGGAGCGGACCGAGGAATTGGCGGCCGACCTGATGGCCTCGGAGGGGACCCCCAAGACGGTGCTGCTGCTGATCGTCAATCGGCGGCGGGCGGTCCATCTGCGGGTGGGCCGGGCCTTGTGGGGGGCGATCAACCCGGAGATGTGCGGGCGGATCCTGGACAAGCACGTGGTGCCCTATCTCCGCCTGGGGCGGATCGACCGGGCCATCAAGGCCGGGCTGGCGGCCGTGGCCGACGCGGCCAGTCACCGGCGGGCCCTGGCCGCCGAGCGCTGACGCCTATTCAGCCTCGGCCTTGTCCAGGCCGTACTGGCTGATCTTGGTCAACAACGAACGGCGACTGACACCCAGAACCTCGGCGGTTCGGGTGCGGTTGCCGTTCTCTTTTTGCAGGACGCGGGCGATGACCTGCCGCTCGGTCAGGGCGGTCACCCGGCGGACGGTCTCCTTCAAATCGGTCCGGTCCCGGGGGACGACGACGGTCAGGCCGGACTGGCTCCTCTCGAGGCCCTGGGGCAGATCGCCGGGGCCGATGACCTGACCTTCGGCCAGGATCACCGCCTGCTCGATCACGTTCTCCAGTTGCCGGACGTTGCCCGGCCAGGGCTGGCTGACCAGGACCGCCTCGGCCTCGGGCGACAGGCGCCTGACCGGCCGGCCGTGACGCTCCGCGGCCTTGGACATCAGATGGTGGGCCAGCAGGGGAATGTCGTCGGTCCGTTCCCGCAGAGGGGGCATGACGATCGGGATGACGTTCAGCCGGTAGTACAGGTCCTCGCGAAAAGCGCCGGCCTCGACCTCGGCCTCCAGATCGCGGTTGGTCGCCGCCATCACCCGGACGTCCACCACCCGGGAGACGTTGTCGCCCAGCCGCCTGATTTCCCCCTCCTGCAGCACCCGCAGCAGCTTGGCCTGGAGGTCCAGGGGCAGGTCCGAGACCTCGTCCAGGAAGATGGTCGAACCGTCGGCCTCCTCGAACAGACCCTTCTTGGTCCGATCCGCCCCGGTGAAGGCCCCCCGGACGAACCCGAAGAACTCGGACTCGATCAGATGGGCCGGCACGGCGGCGCAGTTGACGGCCACCAGGGGTTTCTCCCGGCGCGGTGAATTGTAGTGGATGGCCCGGGCGGCCAGCTCCTTGCCCGTCCCGGATTCCCCCTGGATGAGCACCGTCGAGCGGGTGTCGGCCACCTTGCGGATGGTGGCGAAGACCCGCTCCATGGCCGCCGAGGTCCCGATGATGTTCGAGAAATCGAACTTCTCGCTGATCTCGCTTTTCAGTCGCCGGTTCTGATCGAGGATGGCCCGCCGCTCCAGGGCTTTTCGTAAGACGTGGAGGATCTCGTCCTCCTTGAAGGGCTTGGAGATATAGTCGTAGGCCCCCTGCTTCATGGCCTCCAGGGCCGTGTCCACCGAGGCGTAGGCGGTGATGATGATCACCGTCGCCTCGGACTCCTGGTTCTTGATCCGCCGCAGGACCTCGAGACCGTCCAGGTCGGGCATCCGCAGATCGCACAGCACGGCGTCGTAAACGTTGTTCTTGAAGGCCTCGAGGGCCTCCCGGCCGGCGGCGGCCTGGTCCACGGTGTAACCCTGCTTGGAGAGCAGCACGCTCAGCACGCGGCGGATGTGGTCCTCGTCGTCCACCACCAGGATGCGCGGTTCAGTCATGGCTCATTTCTCCTTCGTATCGGTCGGAAAAAGTCGTCCTGACTTTTTCCGACTCCCGGTGGCCAAAAGCGTGGTTTTGGCAACCGGGACAAATCGCTTGTCTTTTTCAAAGCCCGCGCGATTTGCCGGGCCGTCCATGGCCCGGCTAGTGGCCCGCCGGAGAAAGACTCCATCGGGCCACTAGGGCAAGGGAAAGTAGAGGCGAAAGGTGGTGCCCTCGCCCGGGACCGAGTCCACCTCGACCCGCCCGCCGGCCCGGTTGATGATGCGGTCCACGATGGCCAGGCCCAGCCCGGTGCCCTGGCCGACCGGCTTGGTGGTGAAGAAGGGCTCGAAGATGTGAGTCAGATCCTCGGGGCCGATGCCGGGGCCGGTGTCGCTGACGGTCACCACCGCGTATCTCTCCGGGTCGGCGCCGGTGGCCACCGTCAGGCGGCCGCCGTTCTCCATGGCCTGGACCGCGTTGATGATCAGGTTGATCACCGCCTGGGCCGCCTCGTCCCGATCCAGGACCACCGGCGGGGTGGCCGGGTCGAGTTCGGTGACGACCTCGACGGTCCGGCGACGCTTGGCGGTCAGGTAGATCTGGAGGATATCGGTCACCACCTGGTTCAGATCGACGCTGCCCACGAATCCGTCCGAGGGCCGCGAGTAGTCCAGCAGGCGGCGCACGGTCCGGTTGATGCGCGAGGCGAGCTGCTCGATGCCGGTCACGAATTCCCGGCGCTCGTCGGCCGTGACGTCGTCCTTGCGCAGGATCTCGACGTAGCCCAGAATCCCCTGGAGGGGGTTGCCGATCTCGTGGGCCACGCCCGCGGCCAGGATGCCCACTGAAGACAATTTCTCCGAATGAAGTAGCTGCTGCTCCAGCTTCTTGCGCTCGGTGATGTCCCGGATGATGGCCAGCCAGCCGCCCGGTCCGGCCCCGGGGCGGGGGTCCTCCCTGAGGGGCGTGATCGAGGTCAGGGTCCGCCGGGTCTGTCCGTCGGCGGTGACAATGGTCATTTCGTGGGGATGTCCGTCGGGATGGGCGAACAGCCGGTTCTCGTCGGCCTCGTTCTCGAACAGGTCGGCCAGGGGACGGCCGATCAGGGCCTGGGGGTCGAATCCCCAGTCAGCGGCCCGGGCGTTGACCAGGGCGATACGGCGCCCGTGGTCCGTGGTCAGGATCAGGTCGTTGGCCGAGGCCAGCAGGTTTTCCAGATAATCCTTGGTCTGGCGGACGTCCTGCTCGGAGGCGATCAGCTGGCGGTTGATGCGGCGCAGTTCGTCGATCAGGCGGACCGAGACCAGGACGTCGGCCGCCTGGTCGCAGATGATGGTCATGGTCCGCAGGTGGTCCTCGCTGAAGATCTCGGGCGAGAACCCGATCAGGTTGAGCGCGCCGATGGACTCCCCCCGGCTGACCAGGGGCAGGCACAGCAGGGATCTCATTTCAAGGGGAAACCCGTCCGGCCAGGGGCCGTCGTCACCGCTGACCCGGGGCAGGTTGAGGGTCCGGCCTTCCCGGGCCGCCTCGAACACCGGACCCTCCCGGCAGGGTTGCTGACCGGACCCTTCGGCGTTCTGCCGGCCCTTGTCGTCCCGGCGGTCGTGGGCTGCGGCCAGGTTGAGGACCCGGCGATCCCGGTCGAACAGCAGCAGGGAGCAGGTGTCGGCCGGAAGTTCGCCCATGACGATGTCGATGATCGAATGGCAGGCGTCGGCCAGGCTCAGCGAGCCGCGCAGGGTGTCCGACAGCATCCGGATCAGGGACAGTTCTTCGATCTTGGCGTCGTACAGCTCGTAGATCCGGGCCAGGGTCTCCTTATAGGTGGCCAGGGTATCCTGTTGCTGTTGGAGCTTATGTTCCAGGTCCTTGACCGTGCTCACCGGCGCATCTTGCAAAAGAGGGGTGATTTCTTATAATAACCTATTCTAACCCCCTGGGGTAAAGTCGGCAACCGCAAAGAGGGACTGGTGATCGATCTTGGTCAGATCAAATCCGTGGGCCTGTTGGAGCCGTGTCTGGCCCGGGCGGCCGCGCCCGAGGTTATCCAGGGCGCGGTCCGGACCCTGACCCGGGCCGGTTTCGCGGTCCGGAGAGTGAGGGGCTTCACCTGCTGCGGCCAGCCGGCCCTGACCGCCGGCCGCCTGAATGCGGCCCGGCGGCTGGCCGGGCACACCCTGCGGGTCCTGGCCGGCCGGGGGGCGCTGGTCATACCCTCGGCCTCGTGCGCGGCAACCATCCGCCAGGGTTATCCCCGCCTGTTCGCCGGGGAGCCTGGCCGGCTGGAGCAGGCGCGGGACCTGGCCGGCCGGGTCTTCGAGCTGACCGAGTTCCTGACGGCGGCCGGCCGGCTCGACCTGGGGGCCGAGTTTTTCGTAAAGGCCGCCTATCACGCCTCGTGTCATCTGCACCGTCACCTCGGGGCGGGCGAGGGACCCCTGGCCCTCCTGACGCGGGTCCGCGGCCTGGACCTGGTCGAACTGCCCCGGGCCGACCAGTGCTGCGGGTTCGGCGGTCAGTTCGCCGTGGATTTCCCGGAGGTGTCCGGTTCGATTCTGGCTGACAAGCTGGACTGCATCGACCAGGCCCGGGTCGAGGCGGTCATCGTCGGGGACGTGGGCTGCAAGCTGAACATCGCCGGCGGGCTGGCCCGGCGGGGGAGGGCGGTCCGAACCCTTCACCTGGCCGAGGTCCTAGGAGCCTGACGGAGTTTTCCGTAACAGGCTCCTAGCCGGGCCATGGACGGCCCGGCAAATCGCGCTGGCTTTGAAAAAGACAAGCGATTTGTCGCTGTGGCTAAAACCACGCTTTTGGCAACCGCGAGTCGGAAAAAGTCAGGACGACTTTTTCCGACAGACACCTAGGAGGAGGCGGATCGTGACCTCGCCGCGCGATTTCAGAGAGCGGGCCGTTCGGGCCGCGGCCGATCCCCGGGTGGCCGAGGTGACAGGCGGGGTCGGCGCCTGGATCGACTCCCGGCGCCGGGCCGTCACCGCGACATTCGACCGGTTCCCGGCCGTCCGGGAGCGGGCCGCCTGGCTGAAGCGGTCCTACCTGGATCGACTGGACCGGCTGATTGAACAACTGACCGAGCGCCTGGAAGAAAACGGCGTCGTTCTCCATTTCGCGGCCGACGGGGCCGAGGCCCGGTCGATCATCACCACCCTGGCCACCGAGCGCGGGGTCAAGAACATAGTCAAGAGCAAGTCCATGACCGCCCAGGAGATCGACCTGGACGAGGCCCTCGCAAATGCCGGAATCGAGGTGCTCGAGACCGACCTGGGCGAGTTCATCTGCCAGCTCTTCGGCGAGCCGCCCTCGCACATCATCGGTCCGGCCCTGCACCGGACCCGGTTCGAGATCGCCCGCCTGTTCGCCGACAAGCTGGGCATGGACTACGATCCGACCCCCGAGCGAATGACCGCCTATGCCCGCGAGGTGCTCCGCAAGAAATTCCTGGGGGCGGACATGGGGCTGTCCGGGGTGAACTTCGCCGTGGCCGAGACCGGGACGTTGGTACTTGTGACCAACGAGGGCAACGGCCGGATGGTGACCACGCTCCCCCGGATCCACGTGGCCCTGATGGGCCTGGAAAAGGTCGTGGCCAGCCTCGAGGACCTGGGCGTGTTCCTGGATATCCTGGGCCGGTCGGCCGCGGGCCAGAAGATGTCGGTTTACACCTCGCTTCTGTCCGGACCCCGGCGGCCCGGTGAGGCGGACGGGCCCGAGGAGTCGCACCTGGTCATCCTGGACAACGGCCGCAGCCGGATCCTGGCCGATCCCGAAACCCGGGAGATCCTGTGCTGCCTGCGGTGCGGGGCCTGCCTCAACGTCTGCCCGGTGTATCTGCGCGTCGGCGGTCAGGCCTACGGCCACGCCTACAGCGGCCCCGTGGGCAAGGTCTTGGTGCCGCTCCTGCTGGGCCTGGACGAGGCGGCAGACCTGCCCCGGGCCTCGACCCTGTGCGGGGCCTGCGCCGACGTCTGCCCGGTCAAGATCGACCACCCGCGCTTGCTCCAGGTCTTGCGGGCCCGCCTGGACTCGGCCGGCGCGGATCCGGCGACCGGCAGGTGGCTGGACCTCTATTCCCGGCTGGGCCTTTCCGGGACATTGTTCAGCGTGGCCCTGGCCTCGATTCGGCGGGCCCTGACGCGCTACGCCGACATGGGCCGGCCCCTGCCCGGGAGACTGGCCGGCTGGACTTCGTGCCGCGATCTGATCCGCCCTGGGGGCCGGAAATGAATAGGGACTCGTTTATAAAAATTCTGGCCCGGTCCGCGGCGGACGGTCGGACCGAGGCGGTTTCGAATGGAGCAGAGCCGGCAGTGCCCCGGAGCGAGCCCCTGTCCCGAACCGAGTTGATCGACCGCTTTGCCGCCGAGCTGGAGGCCGTGGCCGGGATCTTTCACGCGGCGACCGACGAGCGGGCGGCGGCCCGGATCATCGCCGAAATTTTTCAGACTGAGCCCGCCGGGCCCGTCCTGGTGGATGAGGCCTCGACCCATCTGCTGGCGGACACGGATCGAGTCGTGTACCGGGAGGAGGCGGACATGATCCCCCGGGCCGCGGCCTGCGCCGTGGGCGTCGGCCGGGCCGTGGCGGCCGTGGCCGAGACCGGATCGGTCGTCGTCGCCGCCCGGGACGGCCGGTGCGTGTCGCTATTGCCGCCGTGCCAGGTGACCCTGCTTTGGGCGAAAGACATTCATCTGACCGTGGGAGATTGCCTGTCGGCCCTGTCCGGGGAGGGGTGGGAATCGCTGGGCAGCGGATTGGTGTTCATTACCGGCCCGAGCAAGACCGGGGACATCGAGTCGCACCTGGTCCTGGGCGTCCACGGTCCGGGCCGGACGCACGTCATCGTGATTCAAGGAGATCAAGGTGGACAAGGTTGACCGATTGCGCGAGCTGTTGGCCGCAACCGACCGGATCACGGCCTTTACCGGGGCCGGGGTCAGCACCGCCTCCGGGATCCCTGATTTCCGGAGCCCGGACGGGTTGTGGCAGCGGTTCAAGCCGCCTGACTTCCAGGCCTTCCTGCGCTCGGAGGACGAGCGGGAACGCTACTGGGAGTTCCACAGCCTGACCTTTGGCGAGATCGAGTCGGCCCAGCCCAATCCGGCCCATTCGGCCCTGGCCGACCTGGAGAAACAGGGGAGGCTGATCGGCCTGATCACCCAGAACGTGGACGGTCTGCATCACCGGGCGGGGAACACCAGACTGGTCGAACTGCACGGCACGGTCTGGTTCAGCCGGTGTCTGTCCTGCGGCCGGAAGTGGACCACCCGTGAGGTCCTGGACCGGGTCGAGGCCGGCGACAAGGCGCCCCGGTGCGACGCCTGCCAGGGGCTGATCAAGCCGGCCACGGTCAGCTTCGGCCAGTCCCTGCCCGAGGAGGCGCTCAGCACCGCGGCCCGGTGGACGCACCAGGCCGAAGTTTTTTTGTCATTGGGGTCGAGCCTGACCGTGTATCCGGCGGCCGGATTTCCGGCCATGGCCGCCCAGCAGGGGGCCAAGCTGGTGATCATCAACGCCGAGCCCACGCCCCTGGACTCCCTGGCCGCCCTGGTGATCAACGACCGGGTGGACGAGGTCCTGCCCCGTGTGATTTGAGGCGGCAGTGGCCGCATTTAATCGCGACAAACGCTTTACAGATAGGCAGTTCGTCGTCCGCGCTCACCGGCGCCGCGGCCAATGTAGCTCGCGAAGTAATCGTGGCCACCTGCCGCCTTGACAGGGCGGTCATGGGGCCATAAGCTTGGACTCTGTGAGAGAATGCTCCGATTCGGGGCCAAAATTTCTGATGATCCAACCACGGGAGATCAGCCATGTCGTATGAAAAATCTGAACTGGCCGCGAAGCTCAAGGAGATGTATCCCGAGATTGAAGAGCACAACCTCGACCTGGACCTGGAATACAAGGACAGCGAGCAGTACTGGGTGATCAAGCTGACCAAGGGCGATCACCGGCTGCACACCCTCTTGAATAAGAGCGACGCCGACGCCTGCATGGAGGGGACCCAGTGCGTTTACCTGGGCGTGCAGATCGGCCAGTTCGTCAAGAACTTCGAGTGGTACGCCTAGCCTAGGTGTAATTGTCAAACAGGTTGTTTACGGTTTTGAGTCTGGAGACTGGCGG
>CAZMVB010000002.1:0-225967 GCA_964569795.1 uncultured Desulfarculales bacterium
CCATCGAGTTCATCGACGAGGTCCCGCGCAGCGCGGCGGGCAAGGCCCTGCGCAAGGAACTGCGAGCCAAGGAGTGGGGAGAGGCGTAAGAGTCTTTCCAATGTTGGACCATGAGTCTTGCCGGCGCGGTCTCGCACCAAGTGTGGCGGCGCCCTCCGCCCCAGCTTATTGGCGAGCTGGGGCGAGGGCGCCTCAATGACGGGGCAGCCGAAATGAAATGGAGGCGGCAAGCGCGGACGAGGCCTTTCACCGGCACCGCCGCTGGTCGCGAATTACGCCCGTGCGGCTTCGCACTGGAGGCGGCAGGCGCGGACGACCAAGTGACAACCTTACGGGCGTTTCGTCGCGAATTACGCCCGTGCGGCTTCGCACTGGAGGCGGCAAGCGCGGACGAGGCGTTTCACCGGCACCGCCGCTGGTCGCGAAATACGCCGGTGCGGCCTCGCACCCGCAGGGGTGCAGGGGCGCGCGGACAGCGCCCCTGCCGGGGGGTGTGGGGGCGGAGCCCAACCCCGGGGCAAGTGCTCCCGGGACCGATTACGCGGCAAACCTTCACCGGCGTTTTTCCTGAAGATAACAAATCCGGGCGGGACGCGCCCCGTCCTGGCCGACCAATTGAGTAAACCGGTTTTCATAAACAGGTCGGGGCGGGCGGGCGTTTAATTCCGGTATTGGATGTTCTAGAAACACCATTTTTCCTGGACATTTCATCAGGAGACGTGTCCCCAACACTTGATGCGTCATCCGCTGACAAGGCTACGTGGGAAAATTGTCTTCGTTTTTTCATCAGTCAAGTCGGTACTTATTTTTTTGACACCCGACACTTTTACGGTTATAATTTTTTAAAAAGTGATGGAGGTATTTCATGGCCAAAAGAATAAAAGTGGACTACAACAAGTTACTCAAACTCTTGAAAGACGGCGTGCCGCAAAGCGAGATCATGACCAAGTTCGGTTTCAAGAACTCGACCCAGTTGAAGACCGCCGTGGCCAACGCCGCCATGGAGGCCAAGCTCATTCCCAAGCTGGTCGGCGGACGCGGCCGGACACAGGCCAAGGCCGTGAACAAAACAGTCAAGGTCAACAGTCGCGGCAGTCTGATCATCCCCAAGCAGGTGGCCGGTTTCTATGGCCTGAAGGTCGGCGATTCCTTCGAGGTCAGAAAGTCGAAGGCCGGTCTGTCGTTGAAGAAGTCCTGACCCGGGAAACCGCCCCGGTTTGATTCTGGTCGGGGCGGTTTGTCCGCCACTCATCCGGAGGTGAGGTTTGTCTTCGAGTCTGGTCCGCCTCAGGTAAACCGGCGGCCTGGGAGAAGGACCTCGGTTTGGATTGTGGCCGGAAAGATGATCTGAATCGTTTCGAGCGTCAACTCTCCGGATTGAATCGCCCGGATCAATCTTAAAAGGCGTTCCCTGAATTAGCGACAACGGCTTATTGCTCGACCTGGCGCCTCCCCCTTTGCAAGAAAACTTCGGCGGAAGCCGGCCGGGCATATGCCCGGTGGCGTTTCAACGTGCGCCGAGACCACGGCGCGACAGAAGCATCTCGAAAAAGGCGTCGGCCCTGGCCTGAAACTGGCCCATGGAAAAATTTTCGGGATCCATATGGTCGCCGTCGATGATCACCGACGGGACGCCCAGTTCCCGCATAAGGGCCTGCTTCAGGTTCATCTGGCCCAGGGTGATGGGCAGGCAGGACCGGTTGCGGTGGAGGATCGCGCCGTCGATGTGGTATTCCCGGCAGGCCTTGAGCACCATGTCCATCCGGGTCTTGATGGAGACGCAACTGACCAGGGGGTAGGACTTGAGGCTCTTGAGGGCCAGCGATTCGAGGGGACGTTCGGGATCGAGCCGCAGGGACCAGGCGGCCGAATAGGTCTCGGCCACGATCACGCCTCCAGCGGTCTCGAAGTAGCTGAGCAGGCCCAGGTTGTACCACAGCGGGATGTTGTCCCAGAAGAGCCGGACCTTCTCCTCGGGCACCACGCCCGCACCGGCCGCGGCCCGCCCCCTGACCTCGTCCAGGATTTTTTGTAAAAAATCGACGGCGATTCGGGTCCCCTGCCGGGTGACCATGACGAACATGATCCCGATCTCGGCCGCGCTGAAGGGACTGGGTCGATGACGGCGATAAGACATGATCTCGTCCCACAGCCGGCAGGCCTCATCCGACAGCCGGACCGCCTCGACCAGACGGTCACGGTCCAGGCGCCGTCCGGTGACCTCCTCGAGCCAGGCGATCAGGCGCTTGATCTCGGCCACGGCGTATTCCAGGTGAAAGGGCTGCATGTCCTCGATGGCCACCTGGGGCAGGTCGGCCCGAAAGACCTTGGCCTTTGGAAAACGCCGTTCGAGTTCGTGAAAGATCTTCATCACCGGCACGCAGCCGGCCCCGGGAGAGATCAGGATGTCCGGGGCGGGCAGGCCCCCGAGCAGGGTCCCCGGCTCGGTCATGGGTCCGTGGACGTAGCCCAGGATGTTGCGGAGATAGCCGCACAGGTCGCGGGAATACCCCCGGGCGTGGGCCGTCTCGAAGTTCTGGGGAGCGAGGCCGAAGGCGGCGCAGACCGGGGACCAGTTCTCGGGAAAGACCGGCATCAGGTCCAGGGCGTAGAAGATCTCGATGGCCCCGTTCATGGGCGGCATCCAGCCTACGGGTTTTCCGGAGCCCTTGGCCTGGACGCACTCCAGGTAGTAGTCCATGACCACCTGGTTGAGCTCCCGGGCCGCCCGGAGCCTCTTTCTGGATTTTCGGGTCTTTTCCATCCCGCTTAACCCAGCATCTCGAAAAAGGCCTGGAGCCTGGTCTCGAGCTGCCCCGAACCGGGCCCGGTCTCCTCCAGCTCGAGCACCAGGCTGGGATACCCGGCGTCCTTTAGCCTGGTGGTCAGGGTCGGCAGGTCGGCCAGGTGGGGCGTGCAGAATTTCTGGAGCACGAAGATCACGGCCCGGGCGCCCGCTGAATCCAGGTCGGCCAGAAGTACCGGCAGCCGGTCCTCGGCCCGGGCCCGGGCCGGACAGGGCCGCCGGGCCAGGAACCGGTCCACCAGGCGGTCCAGGGGCGAGTCGCCCCCGCCAGCCGGCGGGTCGAATCCACGGACCCCGGAGCACAGGTCGTCGGCCGCCACCCGGCCGCCGGCGGCCTCGATGGACCTCAAAAAGTCGTCCGTCTCCAGCGGTCCGCCCGAGACGAGCACCGGGGTCCCGTCAGGTTCCGGCCCCGGAGACCCGGTCCGGACCAGGCCGTCCAGCCAGGCGGCGTAATCCTCGGGCGGCGTCACGAAAAAGGCCGTCACCACCGTCCACCACTGGCCGGCGGTCAGGCCCGACCGGCCTTGCCGCCGGGCCGCGTCCAGGTCCAGGACCAGCCGCCTTATCCCGGAGTACAGATCGATCGAGGCGGCCAGCCTTTGTTCCGAAAAATTCCCGCCCGCCCGGTCCAGTTCCTCGACCAGGTGATCGAGGGCGGATTTGAAAAAGCGGCGGCCGGCCGGGCTGTCGTTGTAGGGCAGGGGCAGGGACAGGACCAACCGATCCGGGAAGCTCTCGGCCCAGACGCCCGTCAGCCCGCAGGCCGCGTCGCAGGTGTAACCCTGGATCAGGCCGGCCAGGAAATCGTACTCGCCGCGCAGGGCCCGATCCAGGGCCCGGCGGAGCCAGGGGCAGAGGAACTCGGGGACCAGGGCGTCGGCCGCGATGATCGGTCCCCCCTGGCCCATGATCCGGACCGGCAGGAAGCCGGCGGCGTGGATCAACTCGAGGGGGGTGTAGGTGCAGAGGTAGCCCATGGCCGGTCGCCCGGAGGCGACCAGGCGCCCTGGATTGTCCCGGTCCAGGGCCGCCGTAAAGGGGGCCAAGGCGTCAGGGGTCATGCCGGCGGCACCTCGGGCTAAAAGGTCCGGCCGCCAGCTTAACACAAGCGCCCGCCGCCGGGAGTCGAAAAAAGGCGGGCCGGCCCGGGTTGTGTTACAGTGAATCCGTGTTCCCGGCCGCGGGGCCGGCGGCCCGCGCCCCTTGTGAAGGAGACGGTCATGGTCGATTTCGCCCGTCCAATAGTGGTCGTCAGCCGTTGCCTGGGTTTCGAGGCCTGCCGCTACGACGGGGCGATCATAAACAGTCAGGTGGTCGAGGCCCTGAAACCGGCGGTCGATTTCGTGTTGGTCTGCCCCGAGGTGTCCATCGGGCTGGGCGTGCCCCGGAATCCGATCCACATTGTCCGGTCTAAGGGCCGCGACCGGCTGGTCCAGCCGTCCACGGGGCGCGACGTCACCCGCGAGATGACCGATTTCGCGGCCCGATTCGCCGCGGCCCAGGGCGGGGCGGACGGCTTCATCCTCAAGAGCCGCTCGCCGAGTTGCGGCCTGCGGGACGTCAGGATCAGGGGACCGGCCGCCGGCGCGCCCCAGGTGGCCCGGGACGCCGGCCTGTTCGGGCGGGCGGTCACGGCCGCCTGGCCGGACAAGCCCGCCGAGGACGAGGCCCGGCTGACCAACTTCGTCATCCGCGATCACTTCCTCAAACGGATCTTCACCCTGGCCGATTTCCGGCGGGTCAAGGCCGCGGGGAGGACGGGCGCCCTGGTCGAGTTCCAGGCCAGGCACAAGTGGCTGCTCATGGCCTACCACCAGGCGGAACTGCGCCACCTGGGCCGGATCGCGGCCAATCCCGAGCATAAATCCTGGGACCGGGTGATCGCCGACTACGAGGCCCATCTTGTTCGGGCCCTGGCCCGGACCGCCAGGTACACCTCGAACATCAACGTCCTGATGCACGGCCTGGGTTACTTCAAGCAAGATCTGTCGGCCGGCGAAAAAAGGCTGTTCCTGGAAAAC
This sequence comes from uncultured Desulfarculales bacterium, assembly GCA_964569795.1. GTDB lineage: Bacteria > Desulfobacterota > Desulfarculia > Desulfarculales > JAHJDS01 > JAHJDS01. The sequence continues at coordinate 4,831 of CAZMVB010000002.1, forward strand.
CTGGAGCAGTACCGGGCGCAACGCCTGCCCCTGTCCGCACCCGTCGAGGTCCTGCGGGCCCTGGCGACCCGGTTCGACGACCAGTATCTCCTGGCCCAGTCGTTTTTCCGGCCCTATCCCCGGGACCTGCTGGGCCTGCCGGACAGCGGCCGAACCGGTCATCGGCCCTGAACGGGAACCATGACTCAGGTTCCGGCTGGCCAGCCGGAGATGGTTCTGCTAGAATGTTCTCAACCCGGACCGGCCGGGCCCCGTCTGGTGATCTTTGATGGTTTCCGACCGGCGAGGAACTTCCTAATCGACATGGGCCGGCAACTGCATTAGGGGGAAAATCATGGCGGAGTTCGAGGGACTGGTCACGCTTCAGGGTTCCCCGGTAACCCTGGTCGGAGATCTGGTCGAGGTCGGTCAGCGGGCGCCTGACTTCACGGCCACCGGCAATGACATGCAACCGGTGGAATGCAGCTCGTTCAAGGAGAAGGTGGTGGTCCTGTCCTCGGTGCCGTCCCTGGACACGCCGGTCTGCGACCTGGAGACCCGGAAGTTCAACCAGGAAGCCGCCTCGCTGGGAGACGACGTGGTCATCCTGACCATCAGCATGGACCTGCCCTTTGCCCAGAAGAGGTGGTGCGCCGCGGCCGGGGTCAAACGGGTGATCACCCTGTCCGATTACCTGGACGCCGAGTTCGGCCGAAAATTCGGGGTGCTGATCCGGGAACTGAGACTTTTGGCCAGGGCGGTGTTCGTGGTTGACCGCGAGGGGGTCATCCGCTTCAAGGAGTTGGTCAAGGAGATCACCAACGAGCCCGATTACGCCGCCGTGCTGAAAGCCATCCAAAAGGCTTCCTGAAACTCGACCGAGGGGGTCCGGGGCCGGGGGCGGCGCCGGGTCCCTTTTTTGTTCCCGCCCCGCCTCATCCCGTGACCGTTCGGAGGAGACCGATGTCCCAGTGGCGCCACCAGGCCGTCGAGGGATTCCAGCCGGGGGCCAGCTTCACCTTCTCCCGGACCTTTACCCGGGAGGACACCGAGACCTTCGGCGACATCACCCGGGACTACAATCCGGTCCACTATGACCGCCGCTTCAGCCAGTCCCGGGACTTTCCCGAGCTGATCTGCCACGGCCTGCTGGTGGCCAGCATGATCTGCGAGCTGGGGGGCCAGGTGGGCTGGCTGGCCTCGCGGATGGACTTCAAGTTCGTCCGGCCGGTGTTTTTCGGGGACACCGTCACCTGCCGTTTGACCATCACCGCCATCGACGCCGACCACCGGGCCCGGGCCGAGGCGACCTACGTCAATCAGGACGGCGTCCTGGTCCTGCAGGGGGTTCTGGAGGGCATCCTGCCCGGGCCGGCCCAGGCCGAGGCCCTGTCGGCCCTGCTGGCCGAAGGGGACCCCTCCAACAAGCTGCGCGGCGAACGGTAGGGGATTACCGTCCCCGTCTCACCCGCCCCTTATCGCCGCCGGCGGGACCGTCGAGACGATGACACCATTTCCAGGGTCGCCCGCCACCGCTCGTTGTCGGGGTCCAGGGCCACGGCCTTACGGGCGCTCACCCGCGCCGCCTGCCGCAGACCGTTCCGGTATTGGGCCCGGGCCAGGGTATCCAGGACAAAGCCGTTTTTGCCCCGGGTCAGCTTGGCCGCCCGGCGGGCCAGGTCCAGGGCCTTTTTCCGGTCGCGCCATTTTTTGACCTTGGCCGTCAGGTAGAGCCAGGCCAGGCCGCTGTTGACCACGGCCGCGGGCGCGCCCTTTTTCAGGGCCTGGCGGTAACGGGCGGCGGCCGCCTGGTACCTGCCGGCCTCCCGCTGGGCCGCGGCCAGATAGAGGTAGGCCAGACCGTTTTGGGGCTTGACCTTGATCGCCTGGCGGCAGTCGGCCCCGGCCCGGTCGTATTTCTCCAGCTTGAGGTAGAGCTGACAACGCTCGATCAGGGCCGCGGCGTTGCGGGGGTCGGCCGTTATCTTTCGGGTCTGCTGATCGATCATCCGGCCCAACTGCTTGGCCCGGGTCTTCTGGACCAGGTCAAGCGTCTCCTGCCAGGTCTTCCGCTTGGGGTTTTGTTTCAACGCCCGCCGGGCCCATCCCAGGGCCCGCTCGTAACGACGGTTCAGATACAGGGCCCGGGCCAGGGTGTCCAGGATGCTGCCCTGGCGATAACCCGACAACCGAGCCGCCCGACGGGCCGAGGCCAGGGCCTTGGCCGGATCGAGGAACCGGGAATCTTGAGCCGTGGCGTAAAGCCAGGCCAGGCCGCCCCAGGCCAGGGCCATCTTGGGCCGCAGCTTGAGGGCCTGGCGGTAGTCGGCCACGGCCTCCCGGTACTGACCCAGGCACCGGTAAACCGCGCCACGCCCGACGTAGGCCAGGGCCCAGGTGTCCTTGAGCTTGATCGCCCGGTTGCAGTCGGCCACGGCCTCCCGGTAACGGCCCAAATGGCGCCGGGCGTAACAGCGACGGTACCAGGCCGTGGCGTCCTTGGGCTTGTTCTTGAGATGGGCCGTGAGACGCTTGTCCAGGTCCTGGAAACGGGCCTTCTCGGCCGGGGTCAGCTTGACCGGCTCGGGCTTCACCCGGGGCGCGGGCCCCGGGGCCGGTTTGGGTCCGGACGGCTTGATCCGGGCCGGCGCCGGCCGGGGAGAAACCGCCGGGGCGGCCGGTTTCTTCACCCCGCCGGATGCGGTCGGGCTCGGGGCGGGTTTGACGGCCGGCGGCCTGGCCGGGGGCGCCGCGGGCTTTGCCAGGGGCGCCGCGGGCTTCACCGGAGGCGCCGCGGGCCTCGACGTGTCCTGAATCCTCTTCAGCACCGCCGCCACGTAGTCCCGGTTGTTCTTGGCCAGCTGGAAGCTCGGTTTGATCTTGAGCGCCCGTTCGTAGTCTTTGAGGGCCCGGCGGTAGAGCTTCAGCTGGGCGTAGGCGTAGCCCCGATTGTTCAGCGCCTCGGCATAGTTGGGCTTGAGTTCTATGGCCCGGCTGTAATCGCCGATGGCCTGCCAGTACATCTTCTTGCGGGTGTAGGCCAGACCGCGATTGTGATAGGCCGCGGCCAGGTCGGGCTTGATCAGCATGGCCTGGCTGAAATCGTCGATGGCCAGATCATAACGCCGGAGCATCAACAGGGCGCTGCCCCGGTCATTGTAGGCCGAGGCGAAGCGGGGCTTGAGTTCGATCGCCTGACTGAAGCAGATCACCGCCCGCTCGTAGGACCCGCCGCGATAGGCGACCAGGCCCAGCCGGTACCATTCCACGGCCGTGCGCCGCCGGGCCTGAACCGGAGCCCACCCCCCGGCCACCAGGCCGGCCAGGGCCAGACCGGCCAGAATCAGACCCACTCGCCGGGGCTTGCCACACCTCATCCCAGGCCTCCAGACGGACCGCCCATGCAGCGGCCCATGGCTAAGAACAGACCGATCACCAGTAACGCCCCCATGCCCGCCAGCCAGAACCACCACACCCGGCTCATGAATTGCTGGTGCTCCGGGGACCACATCCCCCTTCTCGGAAAAAAGCTCAGGTCGTAATTGGTCCGCTGCAGATAGTCCCACAAAAACGAGTTATGGGTCTGGATGCCGGCCAGGATATGGTCGATGACCGATCGGACCTCATTGTACTGCAGGGTGTGATACCGCTCCTGGAGCGCAAAAACGGCCTGATCCTGGCTCTGTCCCTGGTGAATATACCCGCAGTAGTTGATGAACAGCCGCTGCTCGAACTCGGAGAAGATGTCCTGGAGCGCGGCCACGTCCTCGATCACCTGCCGTTTCGTGTCCGGGTCCGCTTCCGGGGCCGGGGCCGGGAGCCTGGTCTGGTCGGGTAGATTGTCGGTCACGTCCTCGATCCCTCCCCTGGCGAGTCCTAAAGCTAAACCCCTCGGTATTGCTTTGAAAATAGACAGGCCGCCCCCCCCGGGTCAAATAAAAAAATTCATCTGACCCCAAAAAACTGTAAAGTATTACTTGACACTTTACACCTGACACTGTATGTATGGTCTGACAATGATGCCTTTCGAGCAGGGAGGTAGCCGGTGAAGCAGCTCATGGAGGGGGAGGCAAGGTGAGTTCGATCCAACCCGGACTGCGGATGAAGGAACTGGTCGAGGCCACGGGCGTGCCCAAATCGACCATCCTGCACTACGTCCATGAGGGGCTGTTGCCCGAGCCGGTCAAGACCAGCCCCAACATGGCCTATTACGATCCGGAGTGCGTGGATCGGGTCAGGTTGATCCGGCACATGCAGCAGCACCACCGGCTGTCCCTGGCAGACATCAAGGGGGTCTTCGAGGGGGCCAAACCCTCGGCCGACCCTGAACTCCACCTCCAGCTCAGCGACCTGATCTTCGGCCCGGAGACGGGCCATCTCCTGAACCAGGAAGAATTCTGCCAAGAGACGGGCCTGGCCCCCGAGCAGACGGACGAGCTTCTGGAGGCCAGGCTGCTGCTGCCTTTGACCGAGGGTCTTTTCAACGCCGAGGACGTGGCCATGGGCCGACTCTACGCCCAGGGGCGGACCCTGGGTCTCAGGCCCGAGGACGCGACCTATTACGTGGAGTTGGGCGAAAAGATCGTGGACCACGAAATGGCGGTTCGCAGCCGGGTCACCCGTCACCTGCCCTACGATCAGGACGCCATGGTCACCATGGAGATGGTCAAGGCCGCCCGGGCGATGCGGACCTATATCATCGACCGGCTGTTCCAGCAACGGGTGGCGTCCATGGCCGACCTCAAGGAGGACGAGTCATGATGATGAGACTGATGTCGGCTATTCCCTTCATCGGCGGCATAGGCTACATGGTTCTGCTCCGCATGGCCGGCTGGCCCCTGCTCAAGACCATCGGGGCCCTGGACCTGGCCGCGGTCGGCCTGGCCATGCTGGTTCTGTACCGGGAACGCCGGGCCTCGCCGATCCACCTCGGCTTTTTCATCTTTATGGCCGCGGCCGTGGTCCTGGTGTGGACCGGTCCGGGGTGGGGGGCGCCGGTGGTGGCCGGCTATCCGGGCGCCTTGCTGAACGGCTCGCTACTGCTGATCGCCGTGGTCCCGCCGCTTCTGGGCCGGGGGTATTTCACCTACTATTTTTCCAAAAAGGACCAGCCCGAGGCGGTCTGGGAGACCGAGCTGTTCGTGCGGATCAACCGGGAATTGAACTGGTTCTGGGCCGCCCTGTTCCTGCTGGGCGGCCTGTCCGGCCTGGTGCCGGGGGTGTTCGGCCTCAAGGGCACGGTCTGGTACGTGATCTTCAACGCGATCATACCGTGGGCCGTGCCGCTGGGCGTGGGTCTGCCGGTGACGATTTATTATCCGATCTACGCCCAGCGCCGGGCCGGGGTCCTCCCCGGGGAGGCGCCCCCGGCCGAGGCCGGGCCGACCGGCGGGGCCCACGGGGCCAAGGACTGCCGGGAGCTGATCGAGATGATGCCCCGGGGCTTCAATCCCGGGGCGGCCGGGGACCTGCGGGCGGTCTATCAGTTCGACATCAGCGGCCAGGAGGAGTTCATTGCCCACCTCCGGATAGCGGAGGGGCAATGCCAATACGGGGACGGTCCGGCCGAGAATCCGGACGTGATCGTCCAGAGTCCGGCCGACGTCTGGCTGGCCGTGGCCCGGGGCGAAAAGGACGGACAAACGGCCTTCACGGCCGGCGAGTACAAGTTTCAAGGGGACCTGAGTCTGTTGATGCGATTGAAGTCGCTCTTCAGCGGTTGAAAAACAGGGAGGTGAAAAATGACCGACCAGGCTTATGAAAAACTGGCCAACGTACTGGACACCCTGCCCAACGGCTTTCCCCGGACCGAGTCCGGCGTGGAGATCAAGCTGCTCAAAAAGATCTTCACGCCCGAGGAGGCCGAGCTGGCCACCGACCTGCGGCTGTCCTTCGAGACGGCCGAGCAGATCGCCGAGCGCACCGGCCGGCCGATCGAGGGCCTGGCCGAGAAGCTCCACGAGATGGCGCTCAAGGGCCAGATCTTTGAAATCGAGTTCGGCCCGATGAAGATCTTCCAGCTCCTGCCCTGGGTGTTCGGCATCTACGAGTTCCAGGTGAACCGGATGGACCGGGAAATGGCCGAACTGAACGAGGAGTATTACCCGACCTTCAACCGGCAGTTCTTCGAGAACAAGCCCCAGTTGATGCACGTCGTGCCCGTGGAAAGGGACGTCCCGGTGGACCACCAGGCCCTGTCCTACGAGCAGGTCTCGGCCATCATCGAGAAGGGCCAGTCCTTTGCCCTGCAAACATGCATCTGCAAGAAGGAAAAGCGGCTCCTGGGCGAACCCTGCGACCGGCCCGAGGAGGTCTGTCTGGCCATCGCCCCGGCGCCGGGCGTGTTCGACAATAAGCGCTGGGGCAAGCCGATCACCAGGGAAGAGGCCTACAAGGTCCTGAGGACGGCCGAGGAAAACGCCCTGGTCCACCTGACCTACAACATCCAGAACAACCAGCACTTCATCTGCAACTGCTGCGGCTGCTGCTGCGGGGTGCTCCGCTCGATCACCGAACTGGGCGTTTCGGCCGCGGTGAACTCGGCCTATTACGCCGAGATCGACCCCGAGCTGTGCACGGCCTGCGGGACCTGCCTGGACGAGCGCTGCCAGATCGCGGCCATCGAGGAGGGCGACGAGGCCTACCGGGTCATCACCGACAAGTGCATCGGCTGCGGCCTGTGCGTCTCGACCTGTCCGGGCGAGGCCATCGGCCTGGTGCGCAAGCCCGAGGCGGAGATCGTCACCCCGCCCATCGACCAGCACCTCTGGTACGAGGCCCGGGGCGCGGCCCGGGGAGTGGATTTTTCGGCCCACAAGTAACCGGGGCCGGCCGGATCAAACCCGAAACCGGGAGGAAACGATCATGAAAATCCTGGCCCTCAACTCCAGCGCCCGGGTTGGCGCCGAGAGCAAGACCGAGATGATGCTGAACCCCCTGGTCCAGGGCATGCGCGAGGCCGGGGCCGAGGTCGAGGTGGTCAACCTCAAGGACAAGAACATCAAGACCTGTGTCGGCTGCTTCACCTGCTGGACCAAGACGCCGGGCAAATGCGTCCACCAGGACGACATGACCAGGGAACTCTTCCCCAAGTGGGTCGAGTCCGACCTGTGCGTTTACGCTACCCCGCTGTTCATTCACACGGTCAACGCCACCATGAAGCGCTTCCTGGAGCGCATCCTGCCCGTGGCCGAGCCCTTCATGATCGTCAAGGACGGCCGGTGGCACCACCCCTTGCGCCACCAGCCCCCCCGGGCGGTGGTCCTGAGCGTGGCCGGCTTTCCGGAAGATTCGGCCTTTGCGGCCCTCAGGGATTACATCCATTTCCTGTGGGGGGCCCCCGGCGCCCTGGCGGCCGAGATCTACCGCGCCGGCGCCGAGTCCCTGCCCATGGCCCGGGCCGAGGTGCGGGAGGACGTCCTGGGGGCCACGGCCCAGGCCGGCCGGGAACTGGTCGAGCTGGGCCGGATCGAGCCGGCGACCATGGCCCGGATCACCCAGCCCCTGATCAAGGCCGAGGACCTGGCCGGCCTGGCCAACATCTTCTGGCGGACGGCCATCGCCGAGGGCGTGACGCCCCGGGAATTTCGGGAGAAGGGACTGGTCCCCCGCCCCGAGACGATCGAGGAGTTTCTGACCCTGATGTCCGCGGTCTTCAATCCGGCCGGGGCCGCCGGGGCGGCGGGGACGATCCAGTTCGATTTTTCCGGAGAGGTCCAGGGGGCCGGCCACTTCACCGTCGGGGACGGCCGGCTCCGGGCCGAGGCCGGTCCGGCCCGGGCCCCGGATTTGACCATTGCCGTGGCCTTCGAGGACTGGTACGGGATCATGACCCGCCGTCTCGATCCCCAGCAACTGGTCATGGACGGCCGGATGAAGCCCACGGGCGATCTGGCCCTGCTGATGCAGTTCCAGAAGATGTTCGGCGGTTAGACCTCGACCGAACCTGAAGTCGTCCGACCTTGACAGGCCGGGGTGCCCGGGCCGACAATGGGCCTGGCCCCGGCCGTTTTTCCAGCGACAAGGTCGAATCATGAACGACGCGTTGGATCAGTCTCCGTCCTATTTCGCCCCCGCCCGCCGGGTCGATCGGGTCGATCCGGCCGAGGTCAGGCACGCCTTCGGTCGGGACCCCGAGCTGGACGCCTGGGTGACCCATTTCTTCCACGAGAACCACCTCGACCCGGTGGCCTACCCCGACCACGCCGCCACGACCGATCAGGTCCGGTTCATGGTCTTCTACGATCCCGAGCGGGAGCCCTTCTACCCCTGCTCGGACTGGATGTTCCGGGCGATCCTCCGCCGCCGGGCCAGCCGGCGGGTGCTGACCTATTACGATCAGATCTGGGAACACACCGCCCGGATGGTGGACAAGCACATCACCGATCCCTTCCGCCGCCGGTTCCTGATGGCCACCCTGCGCCACAAGTTCAAGCACGACACCTCGTCGCGGGTGATGATCCCCTCGCGGCTGAAAAAAAGGCTGCTGGTCATCTGGGCCAACGTCTCCCAGATCACCGATCCCCTGGCCGGCGACAAGGCCGAGTGGTCCCGGCGGGCCGGGGCCTTCCTGGCCGGCCCCTACTTCCGAAAGAACTTCGACAGCCTCGGCCGCCGGCACCTGGGCCGGGCGGGGGGCATGACCGATCTGGAGCGACGGCTGAACTCGCTCCGCCTCCGCCGGCTGCTGGCCCTGTCGTGCGCCCCGGAGGTGTGGCGCGGCGGCCAGGCCGATCTGGCGGAAATCTTCGCCGCCGGACCCCACGGCCCGCAAATGGCCCGCCTGGAAAAAGAACTGCTGGCCGGGGAGCCCAGACGCATCCTCTGGCTGGCCAACGAGGCCGGCGAGTTCGTGGTCGATCTGGCCGTGGTCGGGCTGCTGACCCGGCTGGGCCACCAGGTGATGATGACCGTCAAGGACGGTTTCTACTTCGGCAAGATGACCGCCGACGATCTGGACGAGGACCTGTCGCCCGTCCTGGCCGAGGCGCTCCTTCTGGACAATCCCTTTATGTCCAAGAACGACCTGCTGGCCCAGCTCGATTCGGACCGCCAGCTGTTCGTCCTGCCCGACGGCACCCGCGAGCGGCTGAACCTGATCATGACCTCGACCACGTTCGCCCGGGCCTTCAAGGAGTCGGACCTGGTCATCACCAAGGGGTTCGAGAACCGGCGCCGCCTGATCCAGACCCACTTCCAATTCACCCGGGACGTGGTCTGCGTCTCGCGCGGCGCGGGGGGCAAACTGCTCTGCGACTACAAGCCCCGGCACCCCGAGGCGGTCAAGATGACCGCCGCCGAACTCGAGGCCCGGGCCAACCGGATCATCGCCCGCCTGACCGAGGCCCGGGCCGCCGGCCAGAAGATCCTGTTCTACAGCGCCATCGTCGGCTCGATCCCGGGCCAGACCGAGACGGCCATCGCCGTCCTGGACACCTTTGCCGGCTATCTGCGGGAGACCCTGGATCAGACGTTCATCATCAACCCGGCCGAGTACTTCGAGCCGGGCCTGGACGCCGACGACCTGATGTACATGTGGGAGATCGTCCAGCGCTCGGGCCGGCTGGACATCTGGCGCTTCCAGTCGGCGGCCGACGTGGAGAAGAGCTTCGAGCTGATGGGCCGGCGGGTCCCGCCCGAGTGGGTCGGCAAGGACGCCACCTTCTCGACCGGCTGCACCAAGGAGCGCCACCTGGCCCGGGAGGTCCAGCAGCGGCAGCCCGAGCTGCAGATCCTGGGTCCCTCCCTGGAGCGCTTCCGCCGCCGGGGGGAATACGGCGTGGGCAAGTACTACGACGCCCGGCTGTGCGGCGTCACCCCCCCCTGACCGGACTCCCCACCCGGCCGGCGAACACGGCTACTCGACCGCCTCCACCGGGGACAACTGGGCCGCCCGCCGGGCCGGAACCACCCCGAAGATCAGCCCCACCACCGCGGCGAAAGATATGGCCAGGACCACCGCCGTCACCGACGGCGCGGTGGGCACCTCCAGCACCGCGGTCAGCAATCGGCTGACCGCCTGACCCAGGGCGAACCCCGATATTCCCCCGGCCAGGGAGACGATCATCGCCTCGAGCACGAACTGGATCAGGATGTCGCGGCGGCAGGCCCCCACCGCCCGCCGGACGCCGATTTCCTGTTTCCGCTCGGACACGCTGACCAGCATGATGTTCATGATCACGATCCCGGACACGAACAGGGATATGGCGGCGATCAGGGCCAGCATCATCACCATGGCCCGGGACTGCCGGGTGATCCGGTCCAGCAGTTCATCGGCGGTGTGGAAGTGGAAGTCATCGGGCACGCCCGGGGGCACCTTGTGGATCCGCCGGAGGACCTTCTCCACGGACTTGACCGCCAGGGGGACCACGTCGGGCGATCTGACGTTGACCTTGATCATGTCGATGTAGTCCGAGTTGAGCACCCGCCGGAGAACGGTGGTGATCGGCGCCACCCCGATATCATCCCGGTCGTGGCCCCGGGGCGTCGAGCCCTTGGGCTCCAGGACCCCGATCACCCGGAAATAGACCTTGCCCACCCGGACGAAGCGGCCCAGCGGATCGGTTCCGCCGAACAGGTTCCGGGCCAGGGTCGTGCCCAGGACCAGGACCCGGGCCTTGCGGCGCACCTCCCGGGGGGTGAAGAACCGGCCGGCCTTGAGGCCCCAGTTGCGCACCATGGTGAACTCGGGCGTACTGCCCGACAGCCTGGAGTCGGTCGCCGTCCGGCGATAAATGAACATCTTGCCCCGGACCCGGCGGTGGGGGACGGCGTGGGTCACAAAGGTGAACTGCCTGACGGCGGCCACGTCACGCATCTTCATGGTCGTCGGCCGCGGTCCCCGCCGCCGGCGGAAGTTGGGTATCCCGGGCTGGATGATGAACGAGTTGGCCCCGAAACCCAGTTCGTTCATCCGCTCCAGGACCTCTTGTCTGGCCCCCTGGCCGATTTCGATGATGACCGTCACCGAGGCGATACCGATGATCAGGCCGACCATCATCAGCCCGGCGTGCATCTTCTGGGTCCGCATCGCCCTCAGGGCCTGGACCGCCAGCCGCCAGACCCTCACGGCCCGTCTCTCCCGGGCCGGGCCGCGGACCGGACCGCCTTACCGGGGGATTCGAACGTCATCGTCCTCGTAAACGCCCCGGGCGGCCGACACGTGGCAGTCGCCGCAATTGGAAAACGACCCGACCTCGGGCCTCTTGAACACGGCGGCCGGCAGCTTGCGGTGCTTGCGGCGGATGTAGGGAATGTCCGTGATCCGCAGGGGGGTCTCGCCTCCCAGGCAGCGCATGATCCGGCGGGCCCGTTTGGCCGGGGAGGATTCGGCGGCGTTGGCCGTCAGATAGGCGGCGATGGTCTTTCTCGACCCCGCGTCCAGGTCCACCGTCCGGCCGAAGTGGTTGTCCAGGCGGGCCAGGATTTTTTTCCAGGAGCCGGACGGCAGCAGGGCCGGCTGAAAGGTGAAATGGCAGGCCCCGCAGCGGTTCTTATACGTGGCGTTGCTGACCGGGGCCAGGTGCTTGATGCCGTGGTCCCGGTGACGCCGGCGATACCGACGGCGATCGTGATCGGACAGGGCCGTCTCGCCCGCCAGAAAGCAGCCGGCCAAGGCCAGGCCCACGACCAGACCCCACCTGGGGCCACGAAACCGGTCCATGGCGACCTCCAAAGGGAGAGGGTCTCAACTCCGGCCCGGGCGGTGAAAAATCGGGTATCCAGGGCCGGCCGGGCCGGAATGCCTATAAGTTGATGTTAGCATAACCCGGCCGGCCGGGAAAAAATGTTTGCCCCCGCCCCGGGCCGCCGGGGCCGGGGGCCAAACGGCCCCGGGGACCCGGCGTTCGAGGCCAGACCCCGCGGCCGCCCCACTTCATCCCACCGGACCTGACCCGCGCCCGCCGCCGGCCGGAAGGCGCCCCCCTCCCCACCCGATACCACCCCTGCGGTCGAATCCGGTCGGCCTGACCCTGCCCGCGGCGACCCCCAGGCCAAGATGTTGGGTCTTCCCCGGGTTCACCGCCCAACCTGTATGGCCGGGTCGTTGACGGTCAAAAATCGGATTTATTTGAGAAAACGCCCATATTTTTTACTTGACAGGCCCGGCCCCAGGGTTCAGTATGGTACGCAGTGGTAAAAAGTGGTTCATAGTGGGGCATGACCGTGTCGGAAACCCCAACCATTCCAGGGGGAGTCCTGCCTGAAGACCTTCGGTTCCGGGGGTCTTTCGACCTGACCATGGACGACAAGGGCAGGCTGTCCATCCCGGCCGAGTTCCGGGACATTCTGGTCAAGATGGGCGAGGACACGCTGGTCTTGTCTTTTCACTCCTACTGTCTGGAGACCTACCCCCTGAATCAGTGGCGGGACAAGGAGGCCGAGGCCCTCCGCTTGCCTCCGGACGAACCCGATGTGCAACAATATTTGCGGGTAATCGGTCTGGCTGTCAAGCGCAGTCCGGACAAGCAGGGCCGCATCCTGGTCCCGCCGGCCATGAGGCGTCATATCGGCCTGGACGGCAACGGGGATCAGGACCGGGAGGTGGTCCTGAACGGTCTATTAACCAAGTTCGAGATCTGGTCCCGCGAGCGATGGGAGGGACATTTGGCCCGGTTCACCCAGACACCGGAGGACTTCGCGGCCATGTCCAAGGCGGTGGCCAGATTCAAGCGGGAAGCGCAGAGCGGACCAGGGCGGTGAATCACCGGCCGGTGATGCTCGGCGAAGTACTCGATCTTTTCGGGACGCACCGAAGAGTTGTAGTTGACGGGACCCTGGGCGGAGGCTCCCACGCGGCCGCCCTGCTGGCGGCCTCTGATGGGCTGAGGGTGATCGGCCTGGATCGGGACCCCGAGGCGGTCCGGTTGGCGCAACGGCGGCTGGCCGATTGGGGCGATCGGTTCCAGGCCGTCAAGGCCAGCTATCAAGACCTGGACCAGGTCCTGGCGGAAGTGGGACTGACGGTGGTGGACGGAGTTCTGCTGGATTTAGGCATTTCCTCGATTCAACTGGACGACCCGGAGCGTGGTTTCAGCTTTCAGGCGGCCGGTCCCCTGGACATGCGTCTGGACCCGACCGCGGGGGTCACCGCCGCCGAGCTTCTGGCCCGGCGCAGCGAGTCCGAGCTGGCCGACCTGATCTTCCGGTGGGGCGAGGAGCCCCGGTCCCGGGCCGTGGCCCGGGCCATCGTCCGGGAGCGGGGCCGCAATCCGATCCGGACCACGGACCATCTGGCCCGGGTGGTCGCCGGGGCCGTGGGATCGAGGCGTCCCCGGGGGATTCATCCGGCCACCCGGACCTTCATGGCCCTGCGGATCGCGGTCAACGACGAGCTGTCGCATCTGGCCCGGTTTCTGGATTTGGTCGTCGGGGTCTTGGCCCCGGGCGGCCGGCTGGTGGTGATCAGTTTCCACTCGCTCGAGGATCGCCTGGTCAAGCAGGCCATCGCCCGGGGGGTCAAGGGCTGCATCTGCCCGCCCCGTCAGCCGGTCTGCACCTGTCATCTGGCGCCCTCGCTCAAGGCGCTCACCCGCCGCCCCCTGAGGCCCTCTCCGGCCGAGGTGGCGGCCAACCCCCGCAGCCGCAGCGCCCAGCTCCGGGCGGCGGAGAGGCTCTGATGTTCGTCAGCATTCGCCGCGCCAACCGCCGCCGGCTGCGTTCCGACGAGGCGCCGGATCTGCCCTGGAAGGGTTTCTGGCTGGGCCTGCTGGCGATGGGCCTGGTGTTCGGGGTCGTCCTGTTGTGGTCCCACATCCAGGTCTGGCAGCTCGACGTCGAGGCCAGCCGGCTCCAGCGCGAGCGGGTCAAGCTGCTGTCGGCCCGCCGGGAGCTCAAGCTGGAACTGGCCGCGCTCAAGAGCCCGGCCCGGCTCCAGGAGCTGAACCGGCGCTATTTCCACCTGGACGCCCCCCGGCCGGGCCAGGTCGAGGAGCGACCGTGACCAACGACCAGAAACGCTGGGTCCGGCGGCGGGTGTGGCTGGTGCTGCTGTTGTTCGGTCTGGCCTACGCCCTGGTCCTGGGCCGGGCCTTTCAGCTCCAGATCGTGGCCGGCCCGGCCCTGAAGGCGATCGCCCGGGGACAGATCAAGCGGCCCCTGATCATCGCCGGCATCCGGGGTCAGATCCTCGACCGGCGGGGCCGCATCCTGGCCGGCAGCCGGGACGTGACCAGCCTCTGCGCCCGGCCGGGCCACGTGGTCGATCCCCGGCGGACGGCCCGGCTGCTGGCCAGGGCCCTGAAGCTGGACCGGAAAAGGCTGTGGCGCAAGCTGACCCAGGAAAAGCATTTCGTCTGGATCAAGCGGCGGCTGACCGCCGCCGAGGCGGCCCGGGTCCGGCGCCTGGATCTGCCGGGGTTGGGCTGGGTGACGGAACAGACCCGGTTTTATCCCAACGGGGTTCTGGCGGCCCACGTCCTGGGCTTCACCGGGCTCGATGACCGGGGTCTCGAGGGTCTGGAGCGCGGCTACGATCGGATCCTCAGGGGACGCAAGCGGGTCGTCCCGGCCTTTCGCGACGCCCTGGGTCGAACCATCTGGGTCAGCCGGCGTCTGGACTCGGAGGAGCACCGGGGGAAGAACCTGGTGCTGACCATCGACCGCGACCTGCAGTATCAGACCCAGGCCTACCTCAGGGCGGCGGTCCAGAAATGGCACGCCAAGGCCGGGCAGGCCGTGGTCATGGACCCGGGGACCGGGGCGATCCTGGCCCTGGCCGTCTGCCCCGAGTTCGACCCCAACCGCTATCAGGACAGTTCGGTCGCCCAACGACGCAACCGGGTGGTGACCGACGTGTTCGAACCGGGATCGACCTTCAAGATCTTCGTCGTCGCGGCCGGCCTGGAAACGCACCGGGTCCGGCCCACGGACATTTTTGTCGTCCACAAGCAGGTGCGGATCGGTCCGGACGTGCTTCACGACCACGAGACCGCCGCCGAAGGGGTAGCCTATCCCAAGCGGTTGAGCCTGGCCCAGATCGTCAAGTACTCGTCCAACGTCGGGGCGGTCATGATCGGACGTCGGGTCGGGGCGGAGGCCTATCACCGCATCCTGGCCCGGCTGGGCTTCGGCCACACCCTGGGCGTCGATTTTCCGGGCGAGGTGACCGGTCGCCTGCGCCCCTGGAAAAAGTGGCGTCCGGTCGAGGCGGCGACGATGTCCTATGGTCACGGCGTCAGCACCACCGCCCTCCAGCTGGCAACGGCGGTCTGCGCCGTGGCAAACGGCGGCCGGCTGATGCGGCCCTTTCTGGTGGCCAGGATCACCGACGCCCGGGGCCGGACCATCCACCGAACCAAGCCCCGGGTCATCCGCCGGGCCCTGTCCCCGGCCACGACCCGGGACCTGGTCAAGATCATGGTCGGAGTGACCAGGCCGGGCGGCACGGGCCAGCGGGCGGCCATTCCCGGGCGCCCGGTGGCCGGCAAGACCGGCACCGCGCGCAAGGTCGATCCGGCCGGCGGATACCGGAAGGCCTACGTCAGTTCCTTTGTCGGTTTCGCCCCGGCGAACAAGCCCCGGGCCGTGGTCGTGGTCGTCATTGACGAACCCCATAAGAAGTATTACGCCTCCCAGGTGGCCGCGCCCCTGTTCCGGAAGGTCATGATCAGCACCCTCAAGCTCGACCCGGCCGGGGAAGTCGGGCTGGCCCGGGCCGAGCCGGTCCCGGCCGCGCCCCGGCCGCCGGAGGCGACCATGACCGCGCCGCCCCAGCAGGCGGCGACCATCTTCCAGGATCTGAAACATGGCCGCCTGCCCGACCTGAGGGGTCATCCCCTGCGGCGGGTGCTGGAAGTGGCCCAGCGGCTCCACCTGCCGGTGACGGCCATCGGCCGGGGCGGCTGGGTGGTCCGGCAGCGCCCCCGGGCCGGGACGGCCCTCACCCGGGCCAGGCGCCTGTGGGTCAAACTGTCTTTTGACGAGCGAAGGTGAACCGGTGAGTCAGGACCGGACGAAAAAGCTGACCGACCTCCTGGCCGAGCTGGCGGACCTGCCCGGCCGGGTCGAGGTCGCAGGCGGGGCCGACCCGGCGGCGACGGTGATCACCGGCGTCAATCATGATTCCCGGACCGTGGCGCCGGGACATCTGTTCGTGGCCGTGGCCGGAATCGAGACCGACGGCCACCGATATCTGGATGCGGCGGTGACGGCCGGGGCGGCGGCCGTCATCGTCGAATCCGATCCGCCCGGGCCGCTGCCCGTGCCCGTGATCCGGACCCAGGACTCGCGGCGGGCCCTGTCCCGCCTGGCCGCCGCCTTTCACGATTATCCCTCGCGCCGCCTGACCCTCATCGGCCTGACCGGGACCAACGGCAAGACCACGACCAGCTACCTGATCGAGGCCGTGCTGAAGGCCGCCGGGGCCGAGGTGGGGGTCCTGGGGACCGTCTCCCGGCGATACGCCGGGCGGGTGCTCCCGGCGCCGACGACCACGCCCGAATCGACCGAGGTTCAGGCCCTGCTGGCCGAGATGCTCGCCGCCGGGGTGACTCACGCCGTGATCGAGGTCAGCTCCCACGCCCTGGTCATGGGCCGGGTCGAGGACTGCGACTTCGACGCCGCCGTGTTTACCAACCTCAGTCGGGACCACCTCGACTTCCATCGGGACATGGAGGCCTACTGGCGGGCCAAGTCCCGGCTGTTTACCGAAATCCTGCCCTCCTCGGCCAAGATCTCCCGCTTGGCCGTTACCAACCTCGATGACCCCCGGGGCGGCGCCATCGCGCCGCCCCCGGGGTCCCACCTCTTGAGATACGGTCTGACCCCGGGCGCCGAGGTGACCGCCGGCCAGGTGGACCTGGACCTGGCCGGGATCAGGAGCACGATCCACACCCCGGCCGGCCCGGTCGCCCTGAACCTGAAACTGACCGGCCGCTACAACCTGCTCAACGCCCTGGCCGCCGCGGCGGTGGGCGTCGGCCTGGGGCTGACGCCCGAGACCGTCGCCGCCGGCCTGGCCGCGGTCAGGGGCGTCCCCGGACGCCTGGAACGGGTCCGGCCGGCGGCGGCCGACGGGCCGGTGGTCCTGGTGGACTACGCCCACAGCCCCGAGGCCCTGGCCAGCGCCGTCCGCGAGGTCAAGGCCCTGACCCCGGGACGCCTGTTCACCGTCTTCGGCTGCGGCGGGGACCGCGACTCGGGCAAGCGGCCGCTCATGGGCGCCGCCGCCGGACGTTACAGCGACGCGGTCATCCTGACCTCGGACAACCCCCGGACCGAGGACCCCCTGGCCATCATCACCATGGTCGAGCCCGGCCTGATGGACCTGGGCCGGCGGCCGATCGATCTGGCCCAGGCCCGGACGGCCGGCCTCAACGGATCGAGTTACGCCCGGGTCCCGGATCGGACCGAGGCCATCAAGCTGGCCGTCACCCTGGCCGGCCCCGGGGACGCGGTCCTCATCGCCGGCAAGGGCCACGAGGACTACCAGATCGTCGGCCGGACCAGGCGCCACTTCGACGACCGCGAGGTGGCCGCGGCGGCCCTGGCCGACGGGGGCGGGTCATGATCGTCGCCCGGCTGACCATCGACCGGATCGCCGCCGCCGTGGGCGGCCGCGCCCTAGGCGCTGATCCGGAGGCGACCTTTACCGGAGTCTCCACCGACTCCCGGACGATCAAGCCCGGCGAGCTGTTCGTGGCCCTCAGGGGCGAACACTTTGACGGTCACGCCTTCGGCCCGGCCGCCCGGGCGGCCGGGGCGGCCGGGGCCATGGTCCAGACCGGCCTCGCCGAGGTCCAAGACTGGCCCGAGGGATTCGTCCAAATCGAGGTCGCCGACACCCTTCGGGCCCTGGGCGATCTGGCCCGTCAAGTACGTAACGAGTTCACCGGACCGCTGGCCGCCGTCACCGGCAGCAACGGCAAAACGACCACCAAGGAGATGCTGGCCCAAATCCTGGCCCGCCGCCGGGCCGTCCTCAAGACCGAGGGCAACCTCAACAACCTGATCGGCCTGCCCCTGACCCTGCTCCGCCTGACGGACGCGCACCGGGCGGCCGTGGTCGAGATGGGCATGGACCGGCCCGGCGAGATCGCCCGGCTGACCGAGATCGCCGGGCCGACCCTGGGCCTGATCACCAACGTCGGACCGGCCCATCTTCAGCGGCTGGGCTCGGTCGAGGCCGTGGCCGCGGCCAAGGGCGAGCTGTTCGCCGGGCTGAGCCCCATCGCCACGGCCGTGGTCAACGCCGACGATCCCCTGGTGGCGGCCCAGGCCGAGCGGTTCGGCGGGGACAAGGTGACCTTCGGATTTTCGCCGGCGGCCGACGTCCGGATCGAGGGGCTAGCCACCTCGCCCCTGGGTTCGACCTTTGTCCTGGTCCACGGCCCGGAGTCCCGACCCATCAGGCTGCCCCTGGTGGGCGGGCACAACGCCGCCAACGCCCTGGGCGCGGCCGCAGCGGCCCTGGTCCTGGGGGCGTCCCTGGACGACGTCGCCGCGGCCCTGGCCGACTTCCGGCCCCTCCCCGGCCGTCAGGCCTTTATCCGGCTGGCCGGGGGCGCGACCCTGATCGACGACACCTACAACGCCAACCCGGCCTCCATGGCCGCGGCGCTGCGCACCCTGGCCGCGGTCCGGGGCGAGGGCCGGGGACTGTGCGCCCTGGGCGACATGCTCGATCTGGGGCCGGAATCGGCCGAGGCCCATCGCCGCATCGGCCGCCTGATCGGCGCCCTGGACCTGGGACCCGTGTTCCTGGTGGGCGGGTGGGCCGAGGAGGTGGCCGCCGGGGCCCGAGAAGCCGGCCTGAACCACGCCGGCCTGCGCCTGTTCGCCGGCCACGACCAGTTGGCCGCCGACCTCGAGAGGGAAATGAAACCCACGGACACGGTCCTGGTCAAGGGCTCGCGGGAGGCGGCCATGGACAAGGTGGTCGCCGCCCTGGCGGGGAAGAGATAACCGATGCTCTATCACCTGCTCTACGGCCTGGCCGACTGGATCACCCCGCTGCGGGTCTTCCGGTTCATCACCATGCGGACCATCCTGGCCGTGCTGACGGCCATGCTCATCGTCTATCTCTTCGGACCGTGGTTCATCCGCAAGATGCGCCAGCTCCAGATCGGCCAGTACATCCAGGAGGACGGTCCGGCCTCGCACTTCCACAAGGCCGGCACGCCGACCATGGGCGGGGTCCTGATCCTGGTGGCGGTGGCCGTCGCCTGCCTGCTGTGGGCCGACATGGGCAACGTCTTCTTCTGGATCGTCTTCGGGGTGACCATGGTCTTCGGGGCCATCGGCCTGGTGGACGACTGGCGCAAGGTGGTCATGAAGCGCAACCTGGGCCTGACCGCCAAACAGAAGCTGGTCGCCCAGCTGCTGGTGGCCGGGATCATGGGCGTCCTGCTGGTCCATTTGTCCGGGGTGGCCCCGGGGGCGGACACCGGTTTCTGGGACCTGATCCGGAGCGAGGAGGACCTCTTCCGGGCGCCGCTCTACAACACCCAGCTCTACCTCCCCTTCTTCAAGATGGTCCAGCCCGAGCTGGGCTGGTTCTACGTCCTGTTCGTGATGGTCGTCGTCGTCGGCACCTCCAACGCGGTCAACCTGACCGACGGCCTGGACGGGCTGGCCATCGGGCCGGTGGTCATCGCCGCCGGGACGTACATGGTCTTCGCCTACCTGACCGGCAACGCCAAGACGGCCGGGTACCTCCAGATCGCCTACATGCCCGGGACGGGCGAGGTGACGGTCTTCTGCGGGGCCCTGGTCGGGGCGGGCATCGGTTTCCTGTGGTTCAACGCCTATCCGGCCGAGGTGTTCATGGGTGACGTGGGCTCGCTGGCCCTGGGGGCGGCCCTGGGGGCGGTGGCCGTGGTGACCAAGCACGAAATACTGCTGGTCCTGGTCGGCGGGCTGTTCGTGATCGAGGCCCTGTCGGTCATCTTCCAGGTGGGTTACTTCAAGGCGACCAACGGCAAGCGGATCTTTCTGATGGCGCCGCTGCACCATCATTTCGAGCACAAGGGCTGGGCCGAGTCCAAGGTGACGGTCAGGTTCTGGATCATCGCCGTGATGTTGTCCCTGCTGGCCCTGTCCACTTTGAAACTGAGGTAGGTCGTGGAGCTTGGCGGTCAAAACACGCTGGTGGTCGGCCTGGGGGTCTCGGGCCGGGCCGCGGCGCGCTTTCTGGCCGACCGGGGCGCCCGGGTCTGGGTGACCGACCTGCGCCGGGCCGAGGCCTTGTCCTCGGACCTGACCGAACTGAGACTCCTGTGCGACCGGCTGACCCTGGGGGGCCACGCCTTCCGCGACTTCATCGGGGCCGACCTGATCGTGGTCAGTCCGGGCGTGCCCCTGGACATCGAGCCGTTGCGGGCGGCCAGGGACGCCGGGGTCCCCATCGTCGGCGAATTGGGCCTGGCCGCCCGGTTTTTGGAGGCCCCCCTGATCGCCGTGACCGGGACCAACGGCAAGACAACCTGCGTCCAGCTCCTGGGCGCCATGTTCCGGGCCGACGGCCGGGAGGTCTTCGTCGGCGGGAACATCGGCGACCCCCTGATCGGCCTGGTGGCCTCGGGCCGGGCGGTGGAGGCGGCGGTCTGCGAGGTGTCCAGTTTTCAGATCGACACCGCACCGGACCTGCATCCGGCGGTGGCGGTCCTGACCAACATCACCCCCGACCACCTGGACCGCTACCCCGACTTCGCGGCCTACACCGAGTCGAAGCTGGCCCTGTTCGATCGCCAGAGGCCGGCGGACGCGGCCGTCCTCAACGCCGGCTGCCCCGAGACCATGGCACACCTGGACCGCATCAAGGCCCGCCCGCTGTTCTTCGGGCCCCGCCGGCCCGGGGGGCGCGGCCTGACCGTGGAACCCGGGCGCCTGGCGGGATACGACGGCCCGGAGGGGACCGGGACCTATGCCCTCGACCACTGGCGGCCGCGGGGGAGCCACAACCTGGAGAACCTGATGGCCGCCGTCCTGGCCGCCCGGGAGATGGGCGTGTCCGGGGAGGCCGTCCAGCGGACGATCGACACCTTCAGGCTCGAGGCCCACCGGATGGAGACGGTGGCCGTGGTCGATGGCGTGACCTATGTCAACGACTCCAAGGCGACCAACGTGGACGCGGTCAGGCGGGCGGTCGAGACCTTCATGAATCCGATCGTGCTGCTGCTGGGGGGCCGGGACAAGGGCGGCGATTGGACCTTGCTGGCGGATCGGGGTTGGGACCGGGTCAAGTCGATCGTCTTCTTCGGCGAGGCCGGGGCCGACCTGGCCCGGAAACTGAACGGTGTTCCGGCCCAGGTGGTGGTCGATCTGCCCCAGGCCCTGGGGGCGGCCCGACGCGCGGCCCGACCCGGCGACGTGGTCCTGCTCTCGCCCGGGTGCGCCAGCTTCGATCAGTACCACAGTTACGCCGAGCGGGGGGATCACTTCCGCCGGCTGGTGGAGGTCCTGGCGTGACCGCGAAGACCGGACAACCGAGGACCGATTACCTGCTCCTGATCACGGTCCTGATCCTGCTGGGTTTCGGGCTGATCATGGTCTATTCGGCCTCGCACGTCCTGGCGGTCAAGCGGTTCGGCGACGGCGCCCACTTCTTCACCCGGCAGTTGATCTTCGCCGGGACGGGCCTGGGGGCGATGCTGATCCTGAGCCGGATCGATTACCACCGCCTCTACGCCACGGCCCCCTGGATCCTGGGGCTGGGGATCGCGCTGGTCCTGCTGGTGCTGCTGCCGGGCCTGGGCTTCAAGGCCGGCGGTTCGACCCGGTGGATCAGGCTGGGCCCCCTGTCGTTTCAGCCCAGCGAGTTCGCCAAGCTGGCCCTGGTCATCTTCATGGCCTACCACCTCAGCCGGCACCAGAAGGACCTGAAGGGTTTCACCATCGGTTTTGTGATCCCCCTGGCCGTGATCGTGGCCCTGGTGGGACTGATCCTGCTGGAACCCGATCTGGGGATGTCGGTCATGCTGGCCGCCATCGGCCTGACGGTCATGTTCATCGCCGGCACCCGGATTCGATACCTCATCCCCCTGGCCGGGGTGGGACTGGCGGCCCTGTCGTTGTTGATCGCCGTGGCCGACTATCGGTGGCGGCGTTTCGGGGCCTGGCTGCACTCGCTGTTGGACGTGAGCAGCCGGCACGACCTGTCCGGGGTGGGCTACCAGGTCTGGCACTCGCAGCTGGCCTTCGGCACCGGGGGCCTGGCCGGCCTGGGTCTGGGCGAGAGCTGGCAGAAGATGTTCTACCTGCCCGAGCCCCATACCGATTTCATCTTCTCGGTCCTGGCCGAGGAGCTTGGCTTTATCGGGGTAGCCGCGGTGCTGAGTCTGTTTTTACTGATCATCTGGCGGGGCATTCAGATCAGCACCGAGGCCCCCGACCTGTTCGGGACCTATTTGGCCCTGGGCCTGACCCTGGTGGTCGGCTTCCAGGCCTTTGGCAACGTGGCCGTGGTCACGGGACTCATCCCGACCAAGGGGATGACCCTGCCCCTGATCAGCTACGGCGGTTCGTCGCTGATGGCCAACCTGGCCTGCCTGGGCATCCTGATGAACGTTTCGGAGCAAAGGTGGCGGCAGACGAAGTCCAAAAAAGCGGCCTCAAGGTCGTGATGTCCGGCGGCGGCACGGGCGGGCATTTGTTTCCCGGCCTGGCCGTGGCCCAGGAACTGGTGCGCCTGGGCGGGGCCGAGGTGAGGTTCATCGGCTCGGGCCGGCCGCTCGAGGCGGAGGTCCTCGGCCGCCACGGCTTTACGGTCGAGACCATCGCCGTGGCCGGGATGATGGGCCGTGGTCTGGCGGCCAAGTTTTTTGTCATGCTGCGTCTGCCCGGGGCAATGCTCCGGGCCGGCCGGATCCTGAAGAGATTCGGGGCAGACCTGGTGATCGGCCTGGGCGGGTATTCGGCCGGCCCGGTGGGTCTGGCCGCCAAACGGCGCCGGGTGCCCCTGGTGCTTTTGGAGCAGAACGTCCGGCCCGGCAAGACCAACCGCTGGCTCGGCCGGTACGCGGTCAAGATCTTCATCTCCTTTGCCGAGACGGCCCGGGACCTGGGCGAGGCCAAGTGCGTGCTGACCGGCAACCCGGTCCGGCGCGAGGTGGCCGCGGTCGCGGACCGGCCCCGGCCGGACGACGGGCGCTTCCGGCTGCTGGTCTTCGGCGGCTCCCAGGGGGCCCGGGCGATCAACCAGGCCATGGGGGCCGGGGCCGACGCCCTGGCCGCGGCCGGGGCGCGGCTGGCCGTCACCCATCAGACCGGACCGGGCCAGGCCGAGGCGGTCCGGGCCGCCTACGCCGCGGCCGGCATCGAGGCCGAGGTGACCGAGTTCATCCACGACATGGCCGCCGCCTACGCCGCCGCCGACCTGGCCGTGTGCCGGGCCGGGGCGACCACCCTGGCCGAGCTGTGCGCCGCCGGGGTGCCGGCCGTGCTGATCCCCTACCCCTTTGCCGCGGCCGGGCACCAGGAGGAAAACGCCCGGGCCCTGGCCCGCGCCGGGGCGGCCGAGATGATCCTCCAGGCCGAGCTGACCGGCCCGGGGCTGGCCCAGCGGGTCCTGAAGCTGATGGACGACCGGGAAAGATTGACGGCCATGGCCCGGGCGGCCTTGTCCCTGGGCCGGCCGGACGCGGCGACCCGGATCGCGGAAGAGTGTTTGCGGGTGGCGAGGGCCTGATGTATCGGCAGGCGCAAAAGGTCCACTTCGTCGGAATCGGCGGCATCGGCATGAGCGGCATCGCCGAGCTGTTGATCAACCTCGGCCACCAGGTCTCCGGCTCGGACCTCCGGGAATCGGCCCTGACCAGGCGCCTGGCCGACCTGGGGGCGACCATCTACATCGGCCATCAACCGGACCAGGTCCGGGGGGCCGAGGTGGTGGTCTATTCCTCGGCGGTCACCCCGGACAACCCCGAGGTGGCCGCGGCCAAGGAGCATCACGTCCCGGTCATCCGCCGGGCCGAGATGCTGGCCGAACTGATGCGCCTCAAGTACGGGGTGGCCGTGGCCGGGTCCCACGGCAAGACCACGACCACCTCCCTGGTCTCGGCCGTGCTCCAGGCCGGGGGCCTGGACCCGACGGTGGTCATCGGCGGCCAGCTCCGGACCCTGGGGACCAACGTCCGGCTGGGCCAGGGCGAGTGGCTGGTGGCCGAGGCCGACGAGTCGGACGGCTCGTTTTTGCAGCTCTCGCCGGTGATGGTCGTCGTGACCAACGTGGACGTCGAGCACCTGGATCACTACGGCTCGTTCGAGCGGATCCAGGACACCTTTGCCGAGTTCATCAACAAGGTCCCCTTCTACGGCGCGGCCGTGCTCTGCCTGGACGACCCGCCGCTCCAGGAACTGTTGCCCCGCATCGACAAGCGGGTCATCACCTACGGCCTGTCGGCCCAGGCCGACGTCCGGGCCACGGACGTCCGGGCCGAGGGCATGCGGACCACCTTCGCCGTCATGAACGGCGAGCGCCGCCTGGGCGAGATGACCATCGGTTTCGCCGGCCGGCACTACGTCCTCAACTCCCTGGCCGCGGTGGCGGTGGCCGTCGAGCTGGGGATCGATTTTGCGGCCTACTCGCGGGAATTCTCCGAGCTGTGGTCGGTGGGGCGGCGCTTCGAGGTCAAGGGCGAGCGGGCCGGGGTGGTCGTCATGGACGACTACGCCCACCACCCGACCGAGATCAAGGCCACCCTGGACGGGGTGCGCCAGAGTTTTCCGGACCGGCGGGTGGTGGTCCTGTTCCAGCCCCACCGCTACACCCGGACGCGGGACCTGGCCGAAAGATTCGCCACCGCCTTTTACGGGGCGGACGTGGTCCTGGTGAGCGACATCTACCCGGCCGGGGAGAGGCCCATCGCCGGGGTGAGCGCCGAGGGCCTGGCCCGCGAGGCCGGCACCCACGGCCACAAGGACGTGTCCTACGTCGGCGACCTGGAGGCGGCCTACCGGCGCCTGCGGGCGGTGGTCCGGCCCGATGACGTGGTGGTGACCATGGGGGCCGGCGACGTCTGGCGCCTGGGACCCAGGTTCCTGGCCGAGGAAGACGATGACTGACGCCTGGCTGACCGACCTGGAGGCCATCCTCGGCGACCGCGCCCGCCGCGGGGTCCCGCTGCGGCGGTTCACCACCTGGCGGGTGGGCGGTCCGGCCGACGTGATGTGCCTGATCGAGACCGAGGACGAGGCGGCCCGGGTTTTGGCCGCCCTCGGCCGGGCCGGCCGGCCCTGGCTGACCATCGGCCAGGGCAGCAACCTCCTGGTGTCCGACGACGGCGTCGAGGGGGCGGTCCTCCGGCTCGAGGGCGATTTTTCCCGGATCGAGCCCGCCGGCGAGACCGGGATCGAGGCCGGGGCCGGGGCCACCCTGAGCCAGGTCCTCAGGTTCGCCGCGGCCCGCCACCTGTCCGGTCTCGAGTTCACGGCCGGCATCCCGGGCAGCCTCGGCGGCGCGGTGATCATGAACGCCGGGGCCTACGGCCGGGCCATGGGCGACGTCATCGACCGGGTGCGGGTCATGGACGACCGGGGAGCCGCGGAAGACCTGGCCGGGGACCGGCTGGCCTTCGGATACCGGCGCCTGGACCTGCCGCCGCGGACCCTGGTCCTGGGCGGCCGGCTGAGGTTGAGCCCGGGCAAAAGGTCGGCCATCGAGGCCGAAATCGACCGGCGTTTGCTGGCGCGGCGGCAGAGCCAGCCGCTCAGCCGGCCCTCGGCCGGGTCGGTCTTCAAGAATCCCCCGGGCGATTACGCCGCCCGGCTGATCGAGGCCTGCGGCCTGAAGGGAAAACAGTACGGCGGCGCCCAGGTGTCCGAGAAGCACGCCAATTTCATCCTCAACCTGGGCAACGCCACCGCGGCCGATATCGTGACCCTGATGCGCCAGGTGGCCGAGGAAGTCGAGGCCCGCCTGGGCGTGACCCTGAGCCCCGAGGTCCGCTGCGTGGGCCGGGGTCTGAATGGAGCCGAGGTTGCCTGAAGCGACCCCCCAAGAGGTGGACGAGCCATGACCCGGCGTCCTCGCCGTCGCCGGCCGGCCCCCGGCCGGACCGCCCGCCGGGCCCGGCCGCCCGCCCCGCCGGATGCCTCCCGGGAGGGAGCGGCCCGTCCCCGCCGGAAACGGACCGCCATCGTCATGGCGGTCGCGGTGGCGGCGCTGTCCTCGCTCTGCCTGGCCGGCTACGTCCTGGCCGCCCGGTGGGACGCCTTTCGGCTCAGGCGCATCGAACACCCCGGCCTGAACCGGGCCGAGGCGGCCGCCCTGATCAGGGAGGCCGGGCTGAACCGGCCGGTCAGCCTGCTGGCCCTGCGCCTGGACAAGATCGCCCGCCGGATCAGGCGCGACCCCTGGGTCAAATCCGTCGAGCTGGCCCGCCGCCTGCCGGACACCCTGGTCATCCGGGTGACGCGCTACCGGCCGGTGGCCATCCTCCGCCTGGGCAGACTCTATTACCTGGACCCCTCGGGGATCCCGTTCAAGGTCGTCCAATCCGGAGACCGCCT
This sequence comes from uncultured Desulfarculales bacterium, assembly GCA_964569795.1. Taxonomy (GTDB): domain Bacteria; phylum Desulfobacterota; class Desulfarculia; order Desulfarculales; family JAHJDS01; genus JAHJDS01. The sequence continues at coordinate 31,258 of CAZMVB010000002.1, forward strand.
GGATCTTCCGACCATCACCCTGGCCCCGGAGGCCCTGGCGGTGAGCGTCCTCGAGGCCGAGGAGGGGGTCAGACGGTCACTCCGGCTGTTGGAAGCGCTGCTGACCCACGGCGGGCTGTTCGGCGGGCGGAACCTGTCGGAGATCGTCTTCGATCCGCACCTGGGATTCACGGTCATCCTGGCCCGCGGTCCGGCCTGGATCCGCTTCGGATTTTTCGACCTGAAGACCCAGCTGCGGCGGCTGGCCCGGGTGTGGCGGAACCTGGGGCCGGCCCAGCGCACCGGGTGCCTCATCGACCTGGACTACCCGGATCGGGCCGTGGTCCGGATCGTCCAGCACAGGGGTCGGCCATGAAGAGCGACGTCATCGTCGGGCTCGATATCGGCACGACCAAGATCTGCACCGTCATCGCCGAGGCGACCAACGACAAGGTCCGGATCGTCGGCACCAGCACCCACCCGGCCTACGGCCTGCGCAAGGGGGTGGTGGTCAACATCGGGACGACCGTGGATTCGATCAAGAAAAGCGTCGAGGAGGCGGAGTTGATGGCCGGCTGCCAGGTGACGTCGGTCTATACCGGCATCGCCGGGAGCCACATCATGAGCTTCAACTCCCACGGCGTGATCGGCCTCAAGAACCGCGAGGTGACCGCCGCCGACAAGCGCCGGGTGGTCGCCGCCGCCCGGGCGGTGGCCATTCCCACGGACCGGACGGTCGTCCACACCCTGGTTCAGGAATACGTCGTGGACGGCCAGGGCGGGATCGACGATCCGACGGGCATGCGCGGGGTCAGGCTCGAGGCCAAGGTCCACATGGTCACCGCCGCGGTGGCCTCGGCCCAGAACATCATCAAGTGCTGCAACAAGGCCGGCCTGGACGTGAGCGACATCGTCCTCCAGTCCCTGGCCTCGGCCGAGTCGGCCCTGAGCCCGGACGAGCGGGAACTGGGGGCGGCCCTGGTGGATTTCGGCGGGGGCACGACCGACCTGGCCGTGTTCGCCAAGGGGGCCATCAAGCACACCCACGTCCTGGGCCTGGGCGGGGTCAACCTGACCAACGACGTGGCCGTGGGCCTGCGCACCCCCATGGCCGCGGCCGAGACCATCAAGCGGCGGCACGGCTGCGCCCTGACCTCGATGATCCCCCAGGAGGAGCGGATCGAGGTCGCGTCCATGGGCGGCCAGCGCGGCCGCGAGGTGGGGCGCCAGATCCTGGGACAGATCATCCAGCCCCGGGTGGCCGAGCTGTTCGGCCTTTTGGACCGGGAGCTGGTCAGATCGGACACCAAGCGGCTGGCCGCCTCGGGCCTGGTTCTGACCGGGGGCAGCTCGCTGCTGCCCGGTCTGTGCGAGCTGGGCGAGCAGGTCTTCGGCCTGCCGCTCCGAGTGGGCGAGCCGCTGGGCGTGTCCGGCCTGACCGACATGGTCAAGGACCCGGCCTGCGCCACGGCGGTGGGCCTGGTCCTCTACGGCGGCCAGCACCGGCGGGAGGCCAAGATCACCCCGCTCAGTCCGAAGATGTACCACCTGGTCAAGGACAGGATGACCAGATGGGTCAAGGATATGTTACCAAAAGGGAGGGCACAGACATGATTTTCCAGTTTGCCGATCCGGAGAGACGCCAGGCGACCATCAAGGTACTGGGACTGGGCGGAGGAGGTAACAACGCGGTCAACAACATGATCGCCGCCGGACTGGTGGGGGTGGATTTCATCGCCGCCAACACCGACCTTCAGGCCCTGGAGAACTCCCAGGCCAAGACCACGATCCAGCTGGGGCAGAATCTGACCCGGGGGCTGGGGGCCGGAGGCGACCCGGAGATGGGCCGCCAGGCGGCCCTGGAGGACCGGGACGCCCTGCGGGAAGTCCTGGACGGGGCGGACATGGTCTTCCTCACCGCCGGCATGGGCGGCGGCACGGGCACCGGGGCCTCGCCCATCGCCGCCGAGCTCGCCCGGGAGCTGAAGGCCCTGACCGTGGCCGTGGTCACCAGGCCCTTCACCTTCGAGGGCAACCACCGCAAGCGGATCGCCACCGAGGGGATCAACGAGCTGAAGGACGCGGTGGACACCTTGATCGTCATCCCCAACGACCGCCTGTTCTCGGTGGCCGGCAAGAAGGCGACCATGCTCGAGGCCCTGAAGCTGGCCGACGAGGTCCTGATCAACGCCGTTCAGGGGATCTCCGACCTGATCGTCCGGGCCGGCCACATAAACGTGGACTTCGCCGACGTCCGGAAGATGATGGAGGAAACCGGGATCGCCCTGATGGGCACCGGCGTGGCCAGCGGCGAGGGCCGGAGCCTCGAGGCGGCCCAGCGGGCCATCCAGAGCCCGCTGCTGGACGACATCCGGATCGACGGGGCCCGGGGGGTCCTGGTGAACATCACCGCCAGCAGCGAGGTCACCCTCGACGAGTTCCAGGAGGCCTCGACCCTGATCCAGGAGGCGGTCCACCCCGAGGCCAAGATCAAGTGCGGCCTGGTCATGGACGATCAGATGGCGGACGAGTTCCGGGTGACGGTCATCGCCACCGGCATCGGCTCCGAGGCCCGGATGGCGACCGGCGGCTCGCGGCTGGCGGCGGTCGGAACTGTTCCGGCCTCCCGGCCCCCGGCCGCCCCGGAGGCCCGGACCGGCAACCTGGACCGGATCTACACCTCCCGGTTCGACGGCGGGGCCCGGTCCGAGAGCGCCCGGGAGCAGGACCTGGACATGCCGACCTTTATCCGCCAGCAGGCCGATTGATCGCCCGTCTCTCCCGGCCTGATCCGGGGCGGATCACCGACGCCCTCTCCCGGTGGTCCGCCCCCCCCTCCCCTTGGGTAATCATTCCCCTGCCACCCCCCCCGGTCTTGGCCGGGCGGCCCGGCCGGCGGCGATTACATGCCTCCGGCCGGACCGCACATCGCCGTGGTCGGCGCCCAGGACTGCACCCCGGCCGGCTACGCCGCCGCCCGGACCATCGGCCGGGAACTGGCCGGGCGGGGCGCCGTCCTGGTCTGCGGCGGCCGGGGCGGGGTCATGGAGGCCGCCGCCCGGGGCGCCAAGGAAGGCGGCGGGGTGACCATCGCCCTCCTGCCCGGCGAGGACCCCGGCCAGGCCAATCCCTACATCGACCACCCCCTGCCCACCGGGCTGGGCATCGCCCGCAACGCCCTGGTGGCCCGGGCCGGCCGGGCCCTGATCGCCGTCGAGGGCGGTTTCGGCACCCTGTCCGAGATGGCCATGGCCCTCAAACTGGGCCGCCCGGTGGCCGCCTGGCGCAGCTGGCCCGGCCTGGCCGGGGTGATGTACGTCGATGATCCGGCCCAGGCCGTCACCCGGATTTGGACCCGCCTGAATCCCTGATTGCGGTTGCATCTTGACGCTGGCCATTCAGAGAAGCTATATTGAGGCAGTTATCCCGGACCGTCCGCGGCTGGACGCGGACCGGCGTCCCGGGCCGAGGTGGATCATGGGTCGAGTCTCGATTCTGGTGGTGGACGACGAGAGCACCATCCGGGAGGTGGTCGGCGAGTTCCTGCGCGGCCTCGACTACGACGTCAACGAGGCCTCGGACGGCCAGATGGCCCTGGAGGCCCTGGGACTGGGGTCCAGGGACATCGTCATCTCCGACATCATGATGCCCCGTCTGGACGGCTTCGCCCTGCTCCGGGAGATCAAGACCCGCCATCCCGACACCCAGGTGCTGATGATGACCGGCTTCGGGTCCATCGAGTCGGCCGTCGAGGCCATGCGCCTGGGCGCGGCCGACTACATCACCAAGCCCCTCAACTTCAACCTCCTCAGGGAAAAGCTGGCCCGGGTCGTCGAGCAGCAGCGGCTCCTCAGGGAGGTGGCCCGCTACGCCCGGCTGACCGAGGAGTCGGAGCTGGTCCAGGAGGCCGAGCGGGACAACGCCGCCACCCTGGTCCGCCAGCTGGCCGTGGCCGGCGAGCGACTCAAGCAGCGCAACGACCAGTTGCTCGAACTGTCCCACCTGATCGAGGAACTGGAGGCCCAGGCCAACACCGGCTCGTTCCAGGGCATCATCAATCAGATCAACAAGGTCCTGCACCGGGCCTGATGTTCGTATATTTCAATAAGATACACTTTCGGCTCCCGCCAAACCATCTGGATTCACGACGCGAGTAAGGCCCGGCCGCGGCCTGACTTGACACGACCGCCCCCCTACGGTAAACCAAGCGAAAACATGGGAGGCCCGCGGTGAACACCAAATTCATCTTCGTCACGGGAGGGGTGCTTTCGTCCTTGGGCAAGGGGCTGGCCTCGGCGGCCATCGGGGCCCTGATGGAGGCCCGGGGGCTGGTGGTCACCCTGCAGAAGCTGGACCCCTACATCAACGTCGATCCCGGGACCATGAACCCCTTCCAGCACGGCGAGGTGTTCGTCACCGATGACGGGGCCGAGACCGACCTGGACCTGGGCCACTACGAGCGCTTCACCTCGGCCCGCCTCAGCCAGAAGAGCAACTACACCTCGGGCTCGATCTACTACTCGGTCATCCAGAAGGAGCGGCGGGGCGACTACCTGGGCGGCACGGTCCAGGTCATCCCCCACGTCACCGACGAGATCAAGCAGGCCGTGCTCAGTTGCGCCGACGGGGTGGACATCGCCATCATCGAGATCGGCGGGACCGTGGGCGACATCGAGGGCCTGCCCTTCCTGGAGGCCATCCGCCAGTTCCGGGCCGACATCGGCCGCCAGAACTGCTGCTACATCCACCTGACCCTGGTGCCCTATCTGCCCTCCAGCGGGGAACTCAAGACCAAGCCGACCCAGCACTCGGTCAACGAGCTGCGCCGGATCGGCATCCAGCCCGACATCATCATCTGCCGGACCGACCGCCTGCTGGAAAAGGAGCTCAAGGCCAAGATCGCCCTGTTCGGCAACGTCGAGCAGGACGCGGTCATTACCGGCAAGGACGTGGACACCATCTACGAGGTGCCGCTGGTCTTCCACGCCGAGGGCCTGGACGAGAAGATCGTCCAGTACCTGAACATCTGGACCCGGGCCCCCCAGCTGGATCCCTGGGAGGACCTGGTTTACCGCCTCAAGAATCCGGCCCACAAGGTGGTCATCGCCATCGTCGGCAAGTACATCGACCTCCGCGAGTCCTACAAGAGCCTGAACGAGGCCCTGGTCCACGGCGGGGTGGCCAACAACGCCCGGGTCGAGCTTTTGTTCGTGGACGCCGAGCAGATCGAGCGCGAGGGCCCGGATGAGATCCTCGAAAACGCCCACGGGGTGCTGGTCCCGGGCGGTTTCGGGGCCCGGGGGACCGAGGGCAAGATCCGGGCCGTCCAGTACGCCCGGGAGAACAAGGTCCCCTTCTTCGGCATCTGCCTGGGGATGCAGATGGCCGTGGTCGAGTTCGCCCGGAACGTGGCCAGCCTGGCCGAGGCCCACTCCTCGGAGTTCGACCTCAACACCCCTCACCCGGTCATCTACCTGATGCGGGAGTGGTTCGATTACCGGAGACAAAAAATCCAGCGCCGGGACGAGTCCTCGGACCTGGGCGGGACCATGCGCCTGGGGGCCTATCCCTGCCACCTAGTCAAGGACACCTTTGCCCACAAGGCCTACAAGGCGGACGAAATCTCGGAGCGCCACCGCCATCGCTACGAGTTCAACAACGAATACCGGGACAAACTGGCCGAGGCCGGCCTGACCTATTCCGGACTCAGCCCGGACAAGGAGCTGGTCGAACTGGTCGAGATCGGCGATCACCCCTGGTTCGTGGGCTGCCAGTTCCACCCCGAGTTCAAATCCAGGCCCATGGACCCCCACCCCCTGTTCCGGGACTTCATCCGGGCGGCCCTCAGGTTCGCCAAGAAATGATCCCGGTCTCCGTCGGCCGCCATCGTCTGGGCGAGGGGCCGCTGTTCGTCATCGCCGGACCGTGCGTCGTCGAGGACCTGGGGCTGCTCTTGGAGGTGGCCGCCGAGGCCAAACGGGTCACCGCCGCCCTGGGGCTGCCCTATGTCTTCAAGTCCTCCTTTGACAAGGCCAACCGGACCTCGCTGAAAAGCGCCCGGGGCCCGGGCCTCGGGCCGGGGCTCGAGATCCTGGCCCGGGTCAAGGCCGAGACCGGGGTGCCCGTCATCTCGGACATCCATCTCCCCGATCAGGCCGGCCCGGCGGCCGAGGTCCTGGACGTGCTCCAGATCCCGGCCTTCCTCTGCCGCCAGACCGATCTCCTGCTGGCCGCGGCCGAGACCGGCAGGCCGATCAACCTCAAGAAGGGGCAGTTCCTGGCGCCCGAGGACATGGCCCAGGCCATCGCCAAAATCGAGAGCCGGGGCAACGACCAGATCCTGCTCACCGAGCGGGGATCGTCCTTCGGCTACCACACCCTGGTGGTGGACATGCGCTCGATCCCGATCATGGCCAGGCTGGGGCACCCGGTCGTGTTCGACGCCACTCATTCGGTCCAAATGCCCGGCGGACTGGGGGACAGGACCGGCGGTGACCGCCGCTTTGTGGGGCCCCTGGCCAAGGCGGCCGTGGCCGCCGGGGCCCACGGCGTCTTTCTGGAGGTCCATCCCGACCCGGACAACGCCCCCTGCGACGGGCCCAACTCGATTCACCTCGACCGATTCGAGCCGCTGATCCGGGAGCTGGCCGCCGTCCACGCCGCGGCCCGGGCCCAGGGAGACCCGGCCGATGACTGAGCCGGCCACCGTGGCCGTCCGGGCGGCCGGAATCGAGTTGCTGCTGTTGGACGTGGACGGCGTGCTGACCGACGGCCGGGTGATCTACAGCGATTCGGGGGAGCAGATCAAGTCCTTCGACGTCCGCGACGGCACGGGTCTCAGGTGGCTGATGCGGGCCGGGATCAAGGTCGGACTGCTCACCGGGCGCCGGTCCGAGGCCCTGAGGCACCGGGCCGAAAACCTCGGTATTTCAATGCTCTATCAGAACGTCAAGATCAAGCTGCCCGTGTTCGAGGCCATCCTGGCCGACCTGGAGCTGGCCCCGGAGAAGGTGGCCTACATGGGCGACGACCTGGTGGATCTGCCGATCATGACCCGGGCCGGGCTGGCCCTGTGTCCGGCCGACGCCGAGGGACCGGTCCGGGAGGCGGCCCACTGGGTGGTGCCGCGGCCCGGGGGCCGGGGCGCGGTCCGGCTGGCCTGCGAGACCATTCTCCGGGCCCGGGGAAAGTGGGAGGAGATCACGGCCCGGTACCGCAGCTGACCCCCCCCTTTTCCCTTTACACCCGCCCGGCCGCTACGATATACTTTAGGTGTCGAGAGACAATAATCGTGCCAATTTCTCGCCCGGCCGCGGCCCCGAGGCCGCCGGGCACCGGAAAAGGGGCGCGTATCACCATCGGACGGGGGGTGCCCCCATTGACCGCGCCGGTCGGAGAGAGGGACCGGGCGGTCGAGGACGCTCAGGACAACACCGGAATACTCTGGTTAGCAACCGCATGAAAAAAAGCCAGTTCATTCTCTTCGGCCTGCTGGGGCTGGTCATCAGTCTGGCGGTGGGCATGTACGTTTTTCGGACGGTCGAGGACTCCCGGGCCCGGACCAGGGCCGAGCGGAACGATCCCGATCCGGCCTTTCCCCGCATCGTGGGCAGCGCCGATCAGATCCTGCTCAAGGGGGTCAACTACACCCACGTCAAGGACGGACGGCCCCAGTGGACCCTCATGGCCGACAACGGGGTGTATATCCGCGCCAAGAGCCGCCTCAAGCTGGCCAAGCTCAAGATCACCTTCTTCCCGGCCAAGGGGGGCTGGGTGCTCCTGACGGCCAAGCAGGGCATCTTCGACCGGAAGACCAACACCATGTTCGTCAGCGGCAACGTCCACACCGTGGATCAGACCGGCCAGCACCTCTACACCCAGGCCCTGACCTACCGGACCACCAGACGGGGCAAACGGATCATCTCCACCCACCGCCCGGTCCGGTTCGTGGGTCCCCGGATGAACATCAAGGGCAAGTACGGCATGATCTGCCAGGTGGACATGCAGAAGGTCACCCTGTACAAGAACGTCCAGTCCCGGTTCACGTCCCCGGCCAAAAAGGCCCGCGCCCCTGAAGGAGGTTCCCGGTGAGCCGAAAGGTCCGCCCCCTGGTTATCGGTTTATTGTCCTGGTCCCTGATCTGCCTTCTGGCCGCCGGGGCGGCCGGCCAGCGGGCCTCGACCCAGGTTCGGCCGAGGGGTTCGCTGCTCGGATCCCAGAAGAACAAGAAGCCGATCCACATCACCTCGGACAACATGGAGGCCGACAACAGGCGCAAGACGGTGGTCTTCATCGGCCGGGTCAAGGCCGTTCAGGGCGACATGACCCTCTATTGCGACCGACTGATAATCTTCTACATCGAGGCCAAGAAGCCGGCCAAGCCGGCCGGCGGCGCCCCGGACCGGTCGTCCGGCGGCGGAGGGCTGTTCGATACGGGAGGCACGGGAAGGCAGATCAAGCACATCACCGCCCTGGGGCACGTCAAGCTGGTCCAGAAGAACCGGGTGGCCATGGGCCGCCGGGCCGACTTCTTCCGCCGGGAAAACCGGGTCGTGCTCTCGGGCGAGGCCAAGGTCTGGGACGGCCGGAACACCCTGACCGGCGAACGAATCACGGTCTTCCTCGACGAGGACCGCAGCATCGTCGAGGGCAGCCCCACCCGCCGGGTCCAGGCGACCATCTTTCCGGCCCAAGCCAAAAACCGGTAAGGAACGCTCGCCTTGGACGCGGCGGACAAAACCCTGGCCGTAGTCGATCTGGTCAAACGCTACCACAAGAAGGCGGTGGTTGACCGGGTGTCCCTGTCCCTGGTCAACCACGAGATCGTGGGCCTGCTCGGCCCCAACGGCGCCGGCAAGACGACCACCTTCTACATGACCGTCGGCCTCATCCAGCCCGACGAGGGCGTGGTCACTTTAAACGGCCGGGACCTGACGGCCATGCCCATGTACAAGCGGGCCCGCCAGGGCATCAATTACCTCCCCCAGGAGGCGTCCATCTTCCGACGGCTGACGGTCGAGGAAAACATCCTGGCCATCCTCGAGACCCTGGGCCTGGACAAGCAGGAACGGGACCGGCGCCTGGCCGAACTCCTGGGCGAACTCAAGATCACCCACCTGGCCACCCACAAGGCCTTTTCCCTGTCCGGCGGCGAGCGGCGCCGGGTCGAGATCACCCGGGCCCTGGTCACCCAACCGTCATTCATCCTCCTGGACGAGCCCTTTGCCGGCATCGATCCCCTGGCCGTGGTGGACATCCAGAACATCGTCCGCCAGCTCAAGCGGCGCGGCATCGGGGTCCTCATCTCCGACCACAACGTCCGGGAGACCCTCAACGTCTGCGATCGGGCCTACATCCTCAACGAGGGCGTCATCCTCGAGGAGGGAACCCCGGAGAAGATCGCCTCCTCCAAGCAGGCCCGCGAGATTTACCTGGGCGAGCAGTTCAGGCTGTAGGCGTCATGGCCCTGGAGATCAAACAATCCCTCAGGCTCCAGCAGCAACTGGTCATGACCCCCCAGTTGCAGCAGGCCATCAAGCTCCTCCAGTACGGGCGGCTGGAACTCCTGGAGACCATCCAGCAGGAACTGACCGTCAATCCGGTCCTCGAGGAAGAGACCGAGGAGACGGCCCCGGAGCAGGCCGACGTCCTCCCCGAGTCGTCCGCCGACGGCGACGGCGCCGAACCGGAGCGGACGGCCGAGGTCAGCGTCGAGGAATCGTCCCGGGAGGGGGACATCGACTGGGAGAACTACCTGGGCGAGTACAGCTCGGCCCCGGCCCAGGCCAGCGTTTACGAGCCCCGGGATGCGCCCTCCTTCGAGAACGTGGTCGCCAAGAAGACCGACCTCAAGGGCCACCTGTCCTGGCAGCTCCAGATGTCCAATTTCACTCCGGCCCAGATGGAGATCGGGGAGCACGTCATCGGCAACGTCGATCCGGACGGCTACCTGACCTCCACCCTGGCCGAGATCGCCGCCGCCACCGGCGCCGACGAGGCCCGGGTCGAGGCGGTCCTGCTGAAGATCCAGGACTTCGATCCCCCCGGCGTGGCCGCCCGGGACCTGACCGAATGCCTCCTCATCCAGTGGCGACAGACCTACCCGGAAGACCGGCTGGCCGAGACCATCATCCGCGACCACCTGGCCGACCTGGAGAGGCGGGATTACCAGGCCCTGGCCCGGCGGCTGGGGGCGGACCTGGAGTCGGTGGTCCGGGTGGTCGAGATGATCACCGGCCTCGATCCCAAACCGGGCCGGGCCTACTCGGCCGAGGACCCGGTTTACATCAGCCCCGACATCTACGTCACCAAGATGGGCGACGACTACGTCATCATCCTCAACGAGGACGGCCTGCCGCGGCTGCGGGTGAACCAGTTCTACAAGCAGGCCCTGACCAACCAGGGGGGCCGGATGGAACCCCAGGCCAAGGAGTACATCCAGGACAAGCTCCGGTCGGCCGTCTGGCTCATCCGGTCCATCCAGCAGCGCCAGCGGACCATCTACAAGGTCACCGAGTCCATCGTCAACTTCCAGAGGGACTTCCTGGAAAAGGGGATCACCCACCTCAAACCCCTGGTCCTGAGGGACGTGGCCGAGGACGTGGGCATGCACGAATCGACCATCAGCCGGGTGACCACCAACAAGTACGTTCACACCCCCCAGGGGCTGTTTGAACTCAAGTATTTTTTCAACAGCTCCATCCCCAAGGGCGACGGCGACGCGGTGGCCTCGGAATCGGTCAAGGAGGCCATTCGCCGGATCATCGCCAACGAGGACGCGGCCCGGCCCCTGTCCGATCAGGCCATCGCCGACCTGCTGCGGCAGAAGGACATCCACATCGCCCGGCGGACGGTGGCCAAGTACCGGGAAATGTTGGGCATATTCAGTTCGAGCCGGCGGCGGCGAAAACCGCTTCCCGCCTCCATCAAGGCAAATCGACATTGACAACCAGACCTCTTTCTGATAGCAAAGTAAGCTTTCCACCCAAGCCCAAGGGCGGTCAGGAGAAGTAAGGAATGCAACTGTCAGTCACCTTCCGACACGTCGAACCTTCGGACTCGCTGAAGGCCTACGCCGAGGAGAAACTGGAGAAAATCGAGCGGCTTCTCGATGCGCCGCTGACCGCGGCCGTGGTCCTGTCGATCGAGAAGTTCAGACACGTCGTGGACGTCACCCTCAACGCGGACGGGTTCACCGTCCACAGCAACGAGGTCACCGGCGACCTCTTTTCGGCCATCGACCTGGCCACGGACAAGATCGAACGGCAGATCAAGCGCCGTCGGGAAAAGGTCCGCAACCGCAAGGGGCGGCCCCACTCCTACCGGATCGACGTGGTCCAGGTCGGCCTGGGGGCCCCGGGACCCGAGGGCCAGGCCGAACCCGAACCGCGCATCATCGAAACCAATCGCCTCGTCGCCGCGCCCATGGACGTGGACGAGGCGGCCGGCCATCTGGCCGGCACCAACGAGGACTTTTTCGTGTTCACCAACGCCCGAACCGACACCATCAACGTCATCTATCGGCGCAAGGACGGTCACTTCGGGCTGTTTGAACCCTACAGCAGTTGAGTATGCACCTGACCGAACTACTCAGCCCGGACTCGATCATCGCCGAGCTCAAGGGCCGGGACAAACCGGCGGTCCTGGAGGAACTGGCGTCGGTCCTGATCCCCAAGAGTCCGGAGCTGGACCTGGACGATCTGGTCAACGTACTCCTCGAGCGGGAAAAACTGGGCAGCACCGGCATCGGCGACGGCATCGCCATCCCCCACGGCAAGGTCCCCCACCTGGATCGGCTGCTGGTCTCCTTCGGCCGGACCTCGGAGGGGGTCTCCTTTGACGCCATGGACGACCGCCCGGTCTTCCTCTTCTTCCTCCTCGTCGCTCCCGAGACCTCGGCCGGGCTGCACCTCAAGGCCCTGGCCAAGATTTCCCGCCTGCTCCAGGACCACACCCTGAAAAAATCGCTCCGGGAGGCCCAGGACCCGAACGCCATATTCGACCTGATCAGCCGGTGGGAACAGAGGCCCTAGCCCGGACAATTCTTCAAATCGCCGGGGCAAGGCCGGCGTCGGGCCGGGCCCCCGGTTCCGCGGCCTCACCCCCGTCCGACCCGGCCGGTCGCCGGGAGGGTCCATGAAACGAACCGCGGCCGCCTCCGGAACCCGAGTCATCATCGTCACCGGCCTGTCCGGGTCCGGCAAGACCACGGTGCTGCACACCCTCGAGGACCTGGGGTTCTACTGCGTGGACAACCTGCCCGTCGCCCTGCTGCCCTCCTTTCTCCACCTGCCCCGGGGCTTTTCCCGAGACGTCTTCCGCTGCGCCCTGGTCATGGATTCCCGCCAGAGCGGCTTCGTGGAACGATACCCGGCCGTGTTCGAGCGCCTGGACGGGGAGGGGTATCACCTGGAAATACTCTTTCTGGAGTGCTCGGACACGACCCTGGTCCGCCGCTTTTCCGAGACCCGCCGCCACCACCCCCTGGCCCAGGGGGGATCGGTCAGCGACGGCATCCGGCGGGAGCGGGCCATGCTCGCCCCCCTGCGGGAGGCGGCCCGCTGGGTCCTCGACTCCAGCGACCTGAGCGTGCACCAGCTCCGGGACAGCGTGGTCGAGCTGGTCGCCTCCAAGTCCCGGGAGATGACCCTGACCCTGATGTCCTTCGGCTACAAGCACGGTCTGCCCCTCGAGGCGGACATGGTCATCGACATCCGGTTTCTGCCCAATCCCTACTTCGTCGATGACCTCCGGCCCCTGGCCGGGCGGGACCGGAAGGTCAGGGACTACGTCCTGACCAATCCCGAGACGGGTGATTTTCTGGACAGGCTGGTCGAGTTCCTGGATTTCCTGCTGCCCCGGTATCATCGGGAGGGCAAGGCCTACCTGACCATCGCCGTGGGCTGCACCGGCGGCCGGCACCGGTCCGTGGCCCTGGTCGATGAACTGGCCCGAAGACTGGCCGACAAACCCTATCGACTCAGCATCAGACACCGCGACGCTGATCTGAACTAGGAGAGCATAGTGATCGGGATGGTAACCGTGACCCATCTGGACATGGGCGCCGAGGTCGTTCGGGCCGCCGAATTCATTCTGGGCAAGATTCCCCGGGTGGCCTCGGTGGCCATCGGCCAGCAGGTGGCGCCCGACGACATCAAGTCCGAAATCGAGGCGGCCATCGCCGGGGTGGACGAAGGCCAGGGGGTGCTGATCCTGACCGACATGTTCGGGGGCACCCCGGCCAATCTGTCCCTGGTCTTCCTGGAACCCGGCCGGGTCGAGGTCCTGACCGGGATCAACCTGCCCATGGTCATCAAACTGGCCGAGCTGAGGGACAAGTACCCCCTGGCCGAACTGGCGGCCCGGGTGCGTGACTACGGCCGCCGGTCGATTTCCATCGCCGGCGAGATCCTCCAGAAGGACGCCGGTGACAAATGAGCGGTCCTCGAGCCGGGGCTGGCGGCTGGCCGAACTGGGCCGCGCCCACCTGGACCGCATCCTGAGCATCGAGCTGTCCTGTTTCACCGCCCCCTGGACCCGGGGACATTTCGAGCGTCAACTCGCCCAAAAACAGATCCTGGCCCTGGGGGCCTTCTGCCCCCGCCGGGGCCTCCTGGAAGGGTACCTGATCGCCTGGCCGGTGCTGGGCGAGGTCCACCTGATGAACCTGGCCGTGCATCCCGCCCGGCGCCGACGGGGCATCGGCGGCGCCCTCCTGGACGAGCTGCTCCGCCGGGCCGAAAGCGAGGGCTGGTCCCCGATCTGGCTCGAGGTCCGGCCCTCCAACGAGCCCGCCCTGGCCCTCTACGCCTCCCGCGATTTCCGGATCGTCGGCCGCCGACCCGAGTATTACGTGGACACCGGCGAGGACGCCCTCCTGCTCCGCTGGGGATGACCGCCCTTTACTCGCCCCGTCAATCGTCATATAATTGTTTCATTCCCATTCAACTCAAGGAGGCAAGACAGGACATGGCCGTCAAAGTCGCCATTAACGGATTCGGTCGTATCGGCCGCCTGCTGACACGTTATCTGGCCCCCGGGCACCCGGACCTGGACCTGGTGGCCGTCAACTCCCGGGCCGATTCGCACACCTTGGCCCACCTGCTCAAGTACGATTCGGTCCACGGCCGCTATGACCACGACATCGCCTATGACGAGGAGTCGCTGACCGTGGCCGGGAAAAAGATCCACATCTCCCGCATCGCCGACCCGCCGGACCTGCCCTGGTCCGAGCTGGGGGTGGGGATCGCCCTGGAGACGACCGGCAAGTTCACCAAGGCCGAGGCCGCCTCCGGGCATCTGTCGGCCGGGGCCAAAAAGGTCATCATCGGCGCGCCGGGCAAGGGGGCCATCGACGGCACCTTTGTCTATAACGTCAACCACGCCGAGTACGACCCCCGGAAACACAACGTCATCTCGGCCGCCTCGTGCACCACCAACTGCCTGGCCCCGGTGGCCAAGGTCCTCCAGGACCAGTTCGGCATCGAGTCAGGCCTGATGACCACCATTCACTCCTACACCATGAGCCAGCGCCTCCTGGACGGCTCCCACAAGGACCTCCGGCGGGGGCGGGCGGCGGCCATGTCCATCATCCCGACCACCACCGGCGCCGCCCGGGCGGTGACCCTGGTCATCCCCGCCCTGACCGGCCGGCTGGACGGCATGTCCATCCGGGTGCCCACCCCCAACGTCTCCCTGGTGGACCTGACGGCCCACATGGCCCGGGAGGTGACCATCGAGGAGGTCAACGCCGCGGTCAAGGCCGCCGCCGACGGGCCGATGAAGGACACCCTGGCCTACTGCGAGGAGCCCCTGGTCAGCATCGACTTCTGCTCCAGTGCGGCCGGCTCCACCTTCGACTCCCTGACGACCATGGTCACCGGCGGGCGCCTGCTCAAGGTCCTGTCCTGGTACGACAACGAATCCGGCTTTTCGCACCAGATGGTCAGACTGGCCGCCCACGTGGCCCGACTGATGTAGGAGGCCGCCGTGCAATACATCAACGAAATGGACCTTCGGGAGAAAAAGGTCCTGGTCCGGGTGGACTTCAACGTCCCCTACGACGAGCACATGACCATCGTCGATGACCACCGCATCCGGCGGGAACTGCACACCATCAACTATCTCCTGGATGAAAAGGCCAAGATCATCCTCTGCTCCCACTACGGCCGGCCCAAGGGGCACGAGAGCAAGGCCTCGCTCAAGCCCGTGGCCCGGCGACTGTCCCGGCTGCTGGACCTGCCGGTGGCCATGGCCGACGACTGCGTCGGCCCCGAGGTCGAGGCCATGGTCGAGAAGATGAAGCCCGGCGACATCCTGCTTCTGGAGAACTTGCGCTACCACCCGGGCGAGACCAAGAACGACCCCGAGTTCGCCCGGGAGCTGGCCCAGCTGTGCGACGTGTACATCAACGACGCCTTCGCCGTCAGCCACCGGGCCCACGCCTCGGTGGACGCCATCACCCAGTTCGTGCCCGAGAGCGGGGCCGGCTACACCATGAAGGACGAGCTGTCCTATTTCGCCCGGTCCCTGGTCGATCCCCGGCGGCCGGTGGCCGTGGTCATCGGCGGCTCCAAGGCCGTCACCAAGCTCGAGGCCCTGGACAACCTGCTGGATCACGTGGAGAAGATGCTCGTCGGCGGGGCCATGGCCAACAACTTCATCAAGGCCCAGGGCTACGAGGTCGGCGAATCGCTCTACGTCGAGGACCTGGTCGAGGTGGCCCGCTGCCTCATCGGGCGGGCCCGGGAGCTGGACGTCAATCTCTATCTGCCCGTGGACTGCGTCATCGCCGAAAAGGTCGAGCCCCAGGCCGAGGCCAAGATCGTCCCCATCCAGGAGGTCCCGCCGGGCTGGCACATCCTGGACATCGGCCCGGCCACCGTCCAGCTCTACCGGTCGGCCCTGGCGGGCTGCAAGACCATCATCTGGAACGGGCCGATGGGCCTGTTCGAGATGGACGCCTTTTCCCGGGGAACCATGGCCCTGGTCGATATCGTGGCCAATTCGTACTCCTTGACCATCATCGGCGGCGGGGACACCGACGTGGCCGTGTCCCGGGCCGGGGTGGCCGACCGGATTTCCTACATCTCGACCGGCGGCGGCGCCTTCCTCCAGATCTTGACCGGCGGCGAACTGCCCGGCGTCACCGCCCTGGGCGGCCATACCGGACTGGAAAGGATGCTGGGCAAGGACTCCTGCTTCGCCGCCGCCTCCTGAAGCTCGACCGGGGGACCCATGTCGCGCCGACCGCTCATCGCCGCCAACTGGAAAATGAACAAGACCGTCCCCGAGGCGCTCGCCTTCCTGGACGACCTCAAGGCCGGACTCGCCGCTGACGAGCCGGCCGAGGTGGCCATCGCCCCGCCCTTCACCGCCCTGGAGGCCGTGGGCCGGCATCTGGCCGGCACGGCCGTCGGCCTGGCCGCCCAGAACCTCCACTGGGAGGAGAAAGGGGCCTTCACCGGCGAGATCTCGGCGGTGATGCTCAGGCAGCTGGGCTGCCAATACGTCATCGTCGGACACTCCGAGCGCCGCCAGCTCTTCGGGGAGACCGACCAGACCGTCAACCTCCGGCTCCGGGCCGCCGGCCTTCACGGCCTGACGCCCATCCTGTGCCTGGGCGAGACCCAGGAGGAGCGGGAGTCCGGCCGGACCAACGAGGTCCTGACCACCCAGCTCACCCGGGCCATCGAGGGCCTCTACCCCGATCCCCTGGCCGAACTGGTCGTCGCCTACGAACCGATCTGGGCCATCGGCACCGGGCTGACCGCCTCCGTGGATCAGGCCCAGGAGGCCCAGGCCCACCTCCGGCTGCTGCTGGCCCGGATCACCGACAAAAAACTTGCCAATCAGACCCGAATCCTGTATGGTGGTTCAGTTAAGCCGGAGAACGTCAGCTCCCTGATGGCCATGCCCGACCTGGATGGGGCCCTGGTCGGGGGAGCTTCGCTGACCGCCGAGAGTTTCATCGGCATCATTCATTTCTGACGGGTTTTTGTCATGCATACGGCCCTGATCATTCTTCACGTCCTGGCCAGTTTGACCTTGATCGTCTTGGTCTTGCTGCAGACGGGCAAGGGGTCGGACATCGGTGCCGTGTTCGGCGGGTCGAGCCAGACCCTGTTCGGCAGCACCGGCGCGGCCACCTTCTTGACCAAGGTGACCACGGTGGTGGCGGTAATCTTCATTTTCACCTCGTTGGCCCTGTACATCCTGGCCACCTACTGACCGAGGGGGCCGGCGTTCCGAATTGCCGAAGTGGTGGAATTAGGTAGACACGCCATCTTGAGGGGGTGGTGGGCGACGCCCGTGCGGGTTCAAATCCCGCCTTCGGCACCATAACTGCTTTAAGTTACTAGATAATATTACCCCGATCTTCGCGCTTCCCACTGCTTTCCCCACAAGGTGATGGCCGCGGTCCCCCGGATCGTTCCCTGGAGAGGTCCACCCGGTTCAACCGGAAAAAGATCGCCCGCCAACGCCTGAAATGAGGCAAAACCAGGCCGGTTGTGATAAAAATTAGGGCAAGGGGAATCTCGCCTTGGAACCATCGGCCCATCACAAACCACCGCTTCGGGAGACGATCCTCCAGCAACTGATCGAGGACATCATGACCGGGCGGCTGGGTGATGGTGAAAAGCTCTCCGAGGTCCACCTGGCTCGGCGGTTCCAGGTCAGCCGGACCCCGATCCGCGAGGCCCTGGTCCAGCTGGAAAAACTGGGTTTCGTGGCCCTTCGGAAAAACGTCGGCGGCGTGGTCAGGAAGATGACCCCCCAGGGCGTCAGCGAGATCTTCGAGATCATCGCCCTCCTGGAGGGACAGGCGGTCGAATCGTGCGGGGTCAGGGGCCTGGGACGAGACGACTGGGAGACCCTGGAAGACCTGCAGCGCCGGTTGACGGACCTGGCCGCCGGCCGTCAGTACCAGGCCTATTTCGACCTGAACCATTATTTCCACATCTTTTTCACGGAAAGGTGCGGCAATCAGACCCTGCACGAGATGGTCCGCCAGCAGAGGGAACGGGTTTACCGCATCGTCTCCCGGGGCAGCACCGTCCCCAGCCGGATCGATCTCTACCTGGAAATGCATCGCAACATCATCCAGGCCCTCAAGGACGACCAGTCCGAGCCGGCCGGCCGGTTGATGACGGCCCACGTCCGGGAGGCCGGCGTGTTCGTCGCCCAGGAGATGACCCGTCAGCAGGGACCGGGGTAATTCAGGCGGACCGGTGATGCTTGACGTTCAACCGGAGAAATGGCATACATTTTTGAATACAAAACGGGCAATGACCATCTTTCCGGGCTAGAGTGCCACCTCCCTTGAGCCGACTTGTCCTCGTGTTTTCACGGGCCGGACACTCCTGAATGCGGGTGAAACGGCCCGCGCCCGTTTGACCCCGCGCCGGAGACCTAATAACCTGTATCCCTTCCCTTCACAAGGAGCGATCACCGTGCCTCAGGCAGTCATCGTCAGCGGCCGCCGGACCCCGATCGGGGCCTTTGGCGGCGTATTAAGGGACATCCCGGCCGCGGAACTGGCCGCGACCGTGCTCCGGGCGGCCGTGGCCGACATCGGATTGGACCCGGGCCTGGTCGAGGACGTGGTCATGGGCCAGGCCTATCAGAACGGCGAGTGCGCCAACGGGGCCCGGCTGGCCCTGCTCACGGCCGGCTGGCCGGACACGGTCCCCGGCCTGGTCCTGGACCGGCGGTGCTGTTCCGGGGTGGACGCCCTGGGTTACGCCATGATGAAGATCCAGACCGGGACGGCCGAGGTGGTCGTGGCCGGGGGTATGGAGAGCATGAGCCAGGCCGAGCTGTACCTGCCCGGGTCCATCCGGTGGGGACTGGGCGGCAAGAAGGACCCCAAGTGGGGGTTCATGCCCCGGGGACACGGCGCCCTGTCCATGTGGGGCCTGCCCCTGTTCGACCGCATCCAGCGGGCCCGGGTGATGTCCCAGCCCGTCGAGCGCTACGGCGAGCTCAACTCGATGATGGTCTGGGCCGAGACCGCCGCAAAAAACGAGGGCATCGGCCGCGAGGCGGCGGATCAGTGGGCCCTGCGCAGCCACCAGCGGGCCGTGGCGGCCATGGCGGCCGGAAAATTTTCAAGCGAGATCGCCGCGGTGAACGTGCCCCAGCGCAAGGGCGAGCCGCGACCGGTGGACGCGGACGAGACCCCCCGGCCGGACACGACCCTCGATAAATTGGCGCGCCTGCGGCCGGTTTACGAGGGCGGGGTGTGCACCGCCGGCAACTCGTCCAGCGAGAACGACGGCGCCGTCGCCCTGGTCCTGACGTCGGCGGACAAGGCCCGGGACCTGGGGCTCAATCCCCTGGCCGTGTGCCACACCTTTTCCGTGGCCGCCTGCGATCCGACCCTGACCTACCCGGCCGTGCCGGCCGCAGTCAGGAAAGCCCTGGACCCGCTGGGCCTCGAGGTGTCCGACCTGGACCTGATCGAGATCCAGGAGGCCTTTGCCGCGCAGACCCTGGCCGACGGCAAGCTGATGGGACTCACGCCGGCGGACATGGAGGCCAAGGTCAACGTCAACGGCTCGGGCATCTCCCTGGGCCATCCCATCGGGGCCACCGGGGGGATGCGCCTGCTGACCCTGGTCCGGGAGATGGAGCGGCGTGACGCCCGGAGGGGACTGCTGACCATCTGCGGCGGCGGGGGCCTGGGCGTGGCCGCCGTGGTCGAACGGACGTCCTGAGGAGGACGGAATGGACTTGAAAAAGATCGGCGTCGTCGGCTGCGGCGTCATGGGGGCGGGCATCGCCCAGGTCACGGCCCAGGCGGGTTATGAGGTCATCGTGTCCGAGGTGAATGACCAGGCCCTGGCCCGGGGAATGGAGTCGATTGAGTCCTGGCTGGCCAAGGGCGTGGCCAAGGGCAAGCTCGACCAGACGGCCATGGACCAAACCCTGGCCTCGATCACCGGCACCACCGATCCCGTTGATTTCAGCCGGTGCGGCCTGGTCATCGAGGCCGCCCCCGAGGATTTACCTCTCAAGCAAAAGGTCCTCGCCGACCTGGACCGGATCTGTCCGGCCGCGACCATCCTGGCCAGCAACACCTCGAGCCTGTCCTTGGTCGATCTGGCCCGGGCCACCGGCCGGCCGGACAAGGTGATCGGCCTGCATTTCTTCAACCCGGTGCCCTTGATGAAGTTGTGCGAGCTGGTGCGCTCGCTGCTGTGTTCCGAGGAAACCGTGGCCGCGGCCAAGGGATTTGGCGAGAGCCTGGGCAAGACGGTCATCGTCGCCCGGGATTTCCCCGGGTTCATCGTCAACTATCTCCAGTACCCCTTTCGACTCAACGCCATCCGGATGCTGGAGCAAGGCCTGGCCTCCCGGGAGGACATCGATGCCGCGGCCACCCTGGGTCTGGGCCATCCCATGGGCCCCCTGGCCCTCCAGGACCTGGTCGGCCTGGACGTGACCCTGGCCGGGACCGAGGCGGTGTACCAGGCCACCGGGGACCCGGCCTTCAAGCCGCCGGTCTTGATGCAGAAGATGGTCGCCGCCGGCCTGCTGGGCCGCAAGACCGGCAAGGGATTTTATGATTACGGGGACAAGTGACCGGGGGACCTTGATCCTTTTCTAGAACTTCATCCCCGGCAGGTTCAACGAGGCGGTGTTGCCGCCGTCCACGGGCAGGGCCTGGCCGGTGATGTAGCTGGCCTCGTCGCTGGCCAGAAAGAGGATGGCCGCGGCCACCTCCTCGGGGCGGCCGTAGCGCTTCAGCTCGCACCGGCTGCCCACCTTCCACAACTTGTCCTGGGCCCGGGCGTAGTCAAAGACGGGCTTGGTCATGCCGGTCTCGATCAGGCCGGGACAGACGGCGTTGACCCGAACGCCGAATTGCCCCAGGTCGCAGGCCGCGGTCTGGGTGAAGTTGATCAGGGCGGCCTTGCTGGCGCTGTAGGCGTTGCCCCCGGCCCCGGAGCGGATCCCGGCCACCGAGGCGGTGTTGACGATCGCCCCGGAGCGGCGCTCGATGAAGTGGGCCGCCAGATGCTTGACCCCGTACACCGCCCCCAGGACGTTGACCTCGAAGACCCGGCGCCAGTCCGCGGCGTCCTGCTCGGTGGGGCCGGCCAGCGTCCCGACGATGCCGGCGTTGTTGCACAGGATGTCCACCTGACCAAAGGCCGCCAGGGCGGCCTGGATCAGGG
This sequence comes from uncultured Desulfarculales bacterium, assembly GCA_964569795.1. Lineage (GTDB taxonomy): Bacteria > Desulfobacterota > Desulfarculia > Desulfarculales > JAHJDS01 > JAHJDS01. The sequence continues at coordinate 52,419 of CAZMVB010000002.1, forward strand.
CCTGGACCTCGTCCTCCACCGAGACGTCGGTCTTTTGAACCAGGGCCCGGCCGCCGGCCCGGGTGACCAGGTCCCCGGTGGCGTCCAGTTCCTCTTGAACCACGTCCGCCAGCATCTGGTGACATCCCTCCCGGGCGAATAAAACCGCGGCGGCCCGGCCGATGCCGCTGGCCGCGCCGGTGATGATGGCCGTCTTGCCCTCGAGCCGTCCCATGTTCGCCTACTCCGCTTGAGCCGACAACTTGATCCGCCGGCCGTCGATCTCGACCGTCGTCCGGCAGTAGGTCAGTTTCTCACAAATTTTCCCGTGGCGAAAGGTGATGACGTCCACGCCCCGCCTGATTTCGGGCTGGCCCTGAAAAGGCCCCTCCGGGCTGGGCCAGTGCAGGGCCCAGCGATAGAGCACCTGCTGGGTGGTCTCATCCACGAACAGGTCCTCGGACTCGAATCGAAAACCGCCGTGATGGGCGAACCAGGGCGCCCAGGCGGCCCGCAGGTTCTCCTTGCCCGCCGCCCGGGCCCCGGTCCAGTTGACAAAGACCACGTCGTCCGAAAAACCGTCCATCACGGCGTCCAGGTCGTGGTTTTCCCAGCCCTGGTTCCAGTCGGTCATGAACTGGATCAGTTGGTTGCGGTCGAGTGGCATGGCATGTCCCTTTCGGCTGAAATTCGTTCAACGCAGGTCGAGCACTTCCTTCTCGCGGCCGGCGGGCAGGCGGGGCGTGTCCTCGGGCAGGACCAGCAGTCCCTGGGCCTGGGCCAGGGCGGTCAACCGGCCGGCCCCGGACAGGGGTTCAAAGGTCAACCCCTCCGGGCCCCCGCCCAGGCGGCCGCGAATGACCTTGGTCCAGCCCGGCCGGCCCTGGACCGACTCGGCCAGCCGGGCCCTGACCCGGGGAAAGGCCGGGTTCGGATACCCGGCCAGGCGCTGCAGACCGGGCAGGGCCAGGAGCAGAAAGGCCGTCTCGTTGGACGGCGGCCCGCCGGGCAGGACAAAGACCGGCCGGCCCGCCAGGAACCCGAACCCGACGCCCTTGCCCGGTCCCAGGCGGACCCGGTGAAAGACCTCTTCCCAGCCCAGGTCCTGGAGCACGCCCCGGACCAGGTCCCGCTGGCTGAGCCAGGCCCCGCCACTGGTCAGCAGGGCGTCGGCCCCGTCCAGGAGGTCCGTGACGGCGGCCCGCAGCCGGTCCGGGTCGTCCCCGACCAGCCGGGTGGTCGTCTCGAACCGGTGGCGGTCGAGCCAGGCCATCTGGGTCACCAGATTGCTGGCGTAAACGCCCCCCGGCGGCAGGGGCTGCCCCGGGGCGACGACCTCGGTCCCGCTGGCCAGCAGGGCCACCCGGGGCCGGGGATAGACCCTCACCGCCGGGCAGCCGGCCGCCGCGGCCAGGCCCAAAAGACCCGGCGACAGGACCTGGCCGGCCTCGGCCACCACCGCGCCCCGGCGCACGTCCTGGCCCCGGGGCAAGACGTTGCGGCCCGGCGCGGCGGGGGACAGGCAGACCACGACGTCGCCCTCTTCCCGGGTGAACTCGACGGCCAGCACCGCCTCGGCCCCGGCCGGCAGGGGCGCCCCGGTGGTCACCTGGATGCAACCGCCCGGAGAAAGGCGCAGCGTGGTCGTCTCCCCGGCAAAGACCGATCCCAGCCGGGTCAGCCGCACCGGCGCGGCCTCGGTCGCCTGGGCCACGTCGGTCGAGATGACCGCGAAGCCGTCCTTGGCCGACGCGTCCACCGAGGGGCTGTCCACCCGCGCCGTCAGGCGTTCGGACAGGACGTGACCGGCCGCCGTGGTCAGGTCCATCTCCCGGGCCGGCAGGGGTTCGATCCGGGCGGCCGCCAGGGCCCGGGCCCGGTCAAAACCGATGGTCGTGCGCTTCACCCCCGCTTCACCCCCCTCACTCCCCCTTGACCGGTTCTGACCGGCCGTGATAACTTGCAGGCCCACCCGGAGGAGACCACATGACGTTGACCGCGCTTCACGGACCGACCCTCACCCCGCCGGCCGGGGACCTTGGCTGATGGCCGAAGGCGAAACGACCATTTGCGGCCTGACCCCGGCCGAGCTGTTCATTCAGATGGAGGAGTTCCACGGCGGCCGCTCGCCGGGGATCCTGGTGGGCGCCCTGATGATCGACACCGCCCTGGAGGAGCTGGGGCCGTCCCCCTACATCAACGTGGTCACCGAGACAGTGGTTTGCCTGCCCGACGCGGTTCAACTCCTGACCCCCTGCACCATGGGTAACGGTTTCCTCCAGGTCCTGGACTGGGGCAAGTTCGCCCTGACCGCCTATGACCGCCTGTCCCTGTCCGGGGTGCGGGTCTGGCTCGACTCCGACGCGGTGACCGGGTTTCCATTGATCCGGCGCTGGTTCGAGCGCTCGCCCCAGGGCGGCGAGAAGCCGCCCTTCGAGGACCTGGCCCCGGAGATAATCGCCGCCGGCCGGGCGATCCTGGCCTGGCGGCCGGTCAAACTCCACCGGGCCCTCAAGGAATCGAACCGCGTGTCCACCGGACGCTGCCCCCAGTGCGGCGAATCCTACGCCCTGCGGCTGGGGCCGGCCTGCCCGGCCTGCCAGGGCGAGGCCTACTACCGCGATCTCACCTGAACAGGCGGACGCTCGACCGGAGCCATTCCGGCCGTTTCGTCCCGCTCGAGGTCTGGACCGCCGCCTCCCCGGCCCCTTACCGCCGGCCCGAGGGGTCCAGGAGCACCCGGCCGGTCTGCTCGACCCCGTAACCGCCCAGCCCGAGGACCGCCTGCTGGAAGTGGTCCGAGCCGATGACCGCCAGCAGCGTCCTGATCCGGGGCAGGTCCCAGAACTCGGCCGGAATCACCAGGTCGTAACGCTCCCTGACCAGGGGGATGAAATCCAGGCCCAGGGCCTGGGCCGCGGCAAAGATGCCCACCCCCACGTCGGCCCGCCCGGAGAGCACGGCCACGGCCACGCCCATGTGGGTGTATTCCACCTGATCGTACCCGGTCACGCTCGAGGCGGACAGGCCGGCCTGGGCCAGACAGTGGTCCAGCAGGATGCGGGTCCCGGCCCCGGGCTGGCGGTTGATCAGGGTCAGGTCCTCCCGGGTCAGGTCCTCCACGCCGGCCACGCCCTTGGGGTTGCCCGGGAGGACCATCAGCCCCTGTTCCCGGAAGACCAGGTTGACCAGGTAGAGCGGCACGCCGGCCAGATACCGCTCGAGGTATGAAAAATTGTAGTCCCCGGTCTCGGGGTCCAGCAGGTGGGTTCCGGCCAGGTGGGCCTGACCCCGCTTGACGGCCATCAGCCCGCCCAGGGACCCGACGTGGCCCGAGGACAGGAAGAGCCGGGGATCGGTCCGGTGGAGAAGATCGGCCAGCAGGTCGAGGGTGTTGTCGTGGCTGCCCACGGCGACGATGGTGCCCTCGATGTCCTCGGGGCGGCGCAGGAGTTCGGCCGGAACCGGCCCGTCGGCCTCGAGCCCCTCGGACAGGAGCGGCACCCGGACGATGCCGTCGGCCCGGGTGAGGCTGGTGATGGTCCCGGCGCCTCGTTTGAGGGGCACGGCCACCACCCGGTCCCCGACCCGGCCCAGGTTGACCCGGATCAGCTCCTCGAGGCCGAGCTTGGAGGGCAGCGGCTGGACCGGAACGGCCGGGATGACCGGCCTGACCGGCGGGGCCACGCCCAGCATCCCGGCCAGAAGGGGCTGGACAAAGGACTCGAAGGCGACCACCGCCGAGACCGGATAGCCGGGCAGGCCGATCACCGGCTTGCCCTTGATTTCGCCCAGCACGGTCGGCTTGCCGGGCATGACCGCCACGCCGTGCACCAGGACCCGCCCCAGGGCGGCCACGGCCGCGGCGGTGTAGTCCCGGCTGCCGGCCGAGGCCCCGGCGTTGATGATCACCACGTCGGCCTCGCCGGACACGGCCCGATCCAGGGCGCCGGCGATGGCCTCGTAGTCGTCGGGCAGCGGCGCCTGGATGGCCGGTCGGCCGCCGGCCCGGACCACCAGCCCGGCCAGGACCTGGGCGTTGAACTCGACGATCTGGCCGGGCCGGGGCGCCCGGCTCCGGGCCTGCTCCAGGGTGACCAGTTCCGTGCCGGTGGGGATGATCGTCACCCGGGGCCGGGCCTTGACCTCGACCTGGTACACCCCGCCGGCGATCAGGGCCCCGAGCTCGAAAGGGCCGATCATCTGCCCCGAGGGCAGGATCAGTTCGGTCTTGACCAGGTCCTCGCCCACCTTGCGGACGTGCTGCCAGGGGGGGGCGGGTTTATCGATGACGATCGCCTCGTCGCCTTCGGGCACCACGTGTTCGATCATGATCACGCTGTCGGTGGCGGGCGGCAGGAGCTGACCGGTGTTGACCGGGTGGGCCTGGCGGCCGAGGATCAGTCTGACCGGCCGGTCGGGATGGGCCCCGTAGGTCTCGCGGGCGACGACGGCAAAGCCGTCCATGGCCGCGCAGTGCTCCGGCGGCGAGGAGGCCAGGGCGAAGACCGGCCGGGCGGTGATCCGGTCCAGGGCCAGTTCGGTCGGGATCGATTGCGAGAGCAATGATCCGGGTAGATCAAACCGGGACAAGAAAATTTGAAGGGCCTCGTCCCGGTCCTTCATCTTGAGATAGACGTGACGCTCACCGATCGGTTTGCTCATGGGCGACTCACTCGAAAAGGATGACTTCCACCACCTCGTCCCGCATCAATCCCTCGTCGTGGAGCGGGACGCGGATTACCCCGTCGGCCCGGATCATGGTCGTCAGCAGGCCCGAGGCCCCCAGGATCGGCCAGGCGACCGGGCCGTCCCCGGACTCCTCCAGCCGGACCCGGACGAAATCCTCGCGGCCCGCAACCGAGGCCAGATTGCGTCCCAGCCGGGCCAGGACCCGGGGCCGCCAGGCCTCGCGGTCCGCGGTCTCGCCGCTCAACCGGGCGAGCAGCGGCCGGACGAAAAGATCGAAGACGATCATGGCGCTGGTGACGTGGCCGGGCAGGCCCCACAGCGACCGGCGGCCCAGCCGGACCAGGATGGTGGGCTTGCCCGGCGAGATGGACACGCCGTGGACCACCAGCTCGGCGCCGTCGAACGACAGAAAGGTCTTCAGGGTGAAATCCCGGCGGCCGACCGAACTGCCCCCCGACACCAGGATCACGTCCGCCGCCTCGACGCCCCGGGCCACGCCCTGCCGGATGGCCTCCGGGTCGTCGCCCACCAGGCCCAGGAGTTCGCACTCGGCCCCGCACCGGGCCGCCAGGGAGGCCAGGGTATAGGCGTTGACGTCCCGGACCTGGCCGGGACCCGGCCGGACGTCCACCGGTACGACCTCGTCGCCCGTGGACAGGATCGCCACCCGCGGCCGGCCGTGGACCGGGACCTCGACCCGGCCCAGGGCGGCCAGCAGTCCCACGTCCTGGGGACGCAGTCGGTGACCCCGGGGCAGCAGCCGCGAGCCGGCCTGGACGTCGTCGCCCTGCTGGATCACGTTCTCGCCCGGGGCCACCGCCCGGATCAGTTCGACCGTGGCGTCGTCCAGTTCCCGCGAGTACTCGAGCATGACCACCGCGTCCGCCCCCCGCGGCAGCATCCCCCCGGTCCAGATCCGAACCGCCCGGCCGGGCTCCAGGTCCTCGGTCGGCTGGGCGCCCATGGGCACCTCGCCGGCGACCTCGAACAGGGCCGGGGCGCCCTCGCCCGCGCCAAAGGTCTCGGCGGCCCGAACGGCGAAGCCGTCCATGGTCGAGCGGTTGAAACCGGGCACGTCCTCGGGGGCGATCACCTCCTCGGCCAGGACCCGGCCCGGGGACTCCATCAGCGGGACCATCTCGGCCGGCAGGGGCGGGAAACCCTCCAGGTCGGCCAGGACCTCGGCCCGGGTCTTGACCTTGAAAAACGAGATGCCTGACCCCATGACTCCCTCGCCGGTTAAGTTGATCGGACGACACATCGGCCGGGATATTTATACCACACTTGACACAGAAGCAAAACGGTTCGGGGCCGGGGCCGGCGGTTCGGTCCCGCCGTCTCGATTCCAGGATGCGGATGAAAGGGAGGACTCAGCCGCCGATGCTGGACATGGGCCGGTGGACCTCGCGGTCCGGCCGGCGGGGCTTGAGTCCGGCCGACTCGACGATGATCCGGGTCAGTTCGGCGTCGCTGGCGCCTTCCCGGAGGGGGGTCTTGAGATCGACCTCGAGGTCGGACAGGAGACAGGGCCGGAGGCGGCCCTCGGCCGTGAGGCGGAGGCGGTTGCAGGTCTGGCAGAAGTGATCGGTCATGGCCGAGATGAAGCCGACCGCGCCGGCGGCGCCCTCGATCCGAAAGCGCCGGGCCGGACCGTCGCCCGGTCGGGGTTCGATCGGCTCCAGGCGGCCCAGGGACGACAGACGTCTCATCACCTCGGCGCTGGGCACGACCATCTCCGGCCGCCACCGGCCCCCGTCCCCCAGGGGCATGAACTCGATGAACCGGACCTCCAGGGGCCTTTCCAGGCTCAACCGGCCGAAGTCGGCGATCTCGTCGTCATTGACCCCGGCCAGGGGGACCATGTTGATCTTGACCGGTCGGAAACCGGTCGCCAGGGCCGTCTCCAGCCCGGCCAGGACCCGGTCCAGGGCGTCCACCTGGGTGATGGCTTGGAAGCGCTCCGGTCGGAGACTGTCCAGGCTGACGTTGACCCGGGCCACGCCCGCCGCCCGCAAATCGGCCGCCATCTCGTCGAGCAGCAGGCCGTTGGTGGTCAGGCACAGTTCCACGCCCGAGGCGATCCGCTTCAGCCGGGACAAAAACGAAATCAGGTCGCGGCGCATCAGGGGCTCGCCGCCGGTGACCCGGATCTTGTTCATCCCCAGGTCCTTGAACAGGCCGACCAGCCGGAGCATTTCCTCATAGGACAGGATTTCCAGATGGGGCAAGAGCTCCGGACCCTGGGGGGGCTGGCAGTACCAGCAGCGCAGGTTGCACTTGTCGGTCACTGACAGCCGGAGGTAGGTCAACCGGCGCTGGTGATTGTCGATCAGGGAAGCCATGCCGTGAACCCGGATGAAAAGGATATCGGCCGGATGGGCCTCGCCACCCGGCGAAACCCGCCCGACCAGCGGCCCTATAGAAAGTTAACACCCCTGCCCCCGGGTGGCAAGGCGCAATCCATCGGCCGGGACCGGCCGCGGCCGCAAAACCGATCAGGATCGCCAATGGCCCCCCGGACCGGATATGTACTTGACAAGATTCAGTTAAGGTTATCTAATAATATTAGGGGGTTATTGTATCAAGATTGACATAAGTTCCAGTCGAACGGCAAGGGGCAGGCTTGGCCGATCCATTTCCATGCAGCGTTTTTCGGCACGTTTTTGCCCCGGCCCCGGCCTGTACCCGACCGGGGGTCCGGTCCGACCGCCGCTTGAGACAGCGACCGGAGAAATCGTCGGTTACAAGGACCGGAACGGAGGCGCGTTCCGGGTCGTTCACTGATTGAGGACCGGTTCGGCTGACAAGACGGCCGGTCCAGGCGTGGTCCGAACTTGGAGGAGGTAGGTATGGCCGTAAACAGACGAGATTTTCTCAAAATCACGGGGAGCGCCGCCTTAGGCGGCACGGCCGTGGCCCTGGGGGTGGACCTGGCTCCCCTGGAGGCCCACGCCAAGGGGCTCCGCACCAGAGGGGCGAAACAATCGACCTCCATCTGTCCGTACTGCGCGGTGGGATGCGGGTTGATCATCAGCGCCCGGCGGGGCAAGGTCGTCAACACCGAGGGTGACCCCGACCATCCCATCAACCGCGGGGCCCTGTGCGCCAAGGGGGCCGGCCTGTATCAGGTGGCCAACAACAAGGACCGGCTGACCAGGCCCCTGTACCGGGCGCCGGGGGCCACCCGGTGGCGGACGGTGAGCTGGGACTGGGCCCTCAACCGGATCGCCGACCGGATCAAGAAGACCCGGGACGCCGGCTTCGTCCACAAGAACGCCAGGGGCCAGGTGGTCAACCGGACCGACAACATCGCCCACGTGGGATCGGCCGCCCTGGACAACGAGGAGTGCTGGATCCTCCAGGGGATGATGCGGGCCCTGGGCCTGGTCTATATCGAACACCAGGCCCGAATATGACACAGCGCCACCGTAGCGGCTCTGGCAGAGTCGTTTGGACGCGGCGCGATGACCAATCACTGGATCGACATCGGCAACAGTGATTGCATTTTGATCATGGGCTCCAACGCGGCGGAGAACCACCCCATCTCCTTCAAGTGGGTCGAGCGCGCCCGACTCAATAATGGGGCCAAGCTCCTGAGCGTTGATCCCAGATTCACCCGCACCTCGGCCCGGGCCGATTTTTACGCGGCCCTTCGTTCCGGGACCGACATCGCCTTCCTGGGCGGGATGATGAACTACATCCTGACCAACGACAAATACTTCCAGGAGTACGTGGCCAACTACACCAACGCCTCCTTCATCCTCAAGCCCAGTTACTACTTCAAGGACGGCCTGTTCTCGGGCTACAACCCCAAGACCAGGTCGTACAACAAGAAGACGTGGGGCTTCGAGACCAACGCGGCGGGCATTCCCAAGCGCGACCTGACTCTCAAGAATCCCCGGTCCGTGTTCCAGCAGCTCAAGAAGCACTACTCCCGCTACACCCTGGACAAGGTCTCGGCCGTGACCGGCACGCCCAAGAGCGATCTCCAGACGGTGTACGAGACCTACGCGGCCACGGGCAAGCGGGGCATGGCCGGGACGATCATGTACGCCATGGGCTGGACCCAGCACACCGTGGGCGTCCAGAACATCCGGGCCATGGCCATGATCCAGCTCCTGCTGGGCAACATGGGCGTGGCCGGCGGCGGCGTCAACGCCCTGCGGGGTGAGTCCAACGTCCAGGGCTCGACCGACCACTGCCTGCTGTGGCACATCTGGCCCGGCTACCTCAAGACGCCCCGGGCCTCCAACGTCTCCCTGGCGGCCTACAACAAGAAGTGGACGCCCGTCACCCACGACCCGTTGTCGGCCAACTGGTGGGGCAACTACCCCAAATACTCGGTCAGCTTCCTCAAGGCCATGTTCGGCAAGGCGGCCACCAAGAAGAACGACTTCGGGTACGACTGGATGCCCAAGGTCGATAACGGGGTGTCCTACTCCTGGCTGGACCTGTTCGACGAGATGTACAAGGGCAAGTTCAAGGGCTTCTTCGCCTGGGGCCAGAACCCGGCCTGCTCCGGGGCCAACGCCAACAAGAACCGGGCGGCCTTCGCCAAGCTGGACTGGATGGTCAACGTCAACCTGTTCCCCAACGAGACCGGCGCCTTCTGGAAGGGTCCGGGCATGGACCCCAAGAAGATCAAGACCGAGGTCTTCCTGCTGCCCTGCGCCTCCTCCATGGAGAAGGAGGGGTCGATCACCAACTCGGGCCGGTGGAGCCAGTGGCGCTACAAGGCGGTCAACCCGCCCGGTCAGGCCAGGCCCGACGGGGACATCATGGTCGAGCTGTGGAAGCGGATCGTCCGCCGCTACAAGAGGGGCGGCAAGTTCCGCCAGCCGATCCTCCACTTCCGGACCGACTGGATGAAGCGCGGCCGGTACGACGCCCACGGCATCGCCAAGCTGATCAACGGCTACTTCGAAAAGGACACGGTGATCAAGGGCAAGACCTACAAGAAGGGCACCCTGGTGCCCAGCTTCGCCTTCCTGAAGGCCGACGGCTCGACCAGCTCGGGCAACTGGCTGTACTGCAACTCGTACACCCAGAAGGGCAACATGGCCGCCCGCCGGGGCAAGAAGGACCCCTCGGGCATCGGGCTCTATTCCCAGTGGTCCTGGTGCTGGCCGGTCAACCGGCGGATCATCTACAACCGGGCCTCGGTGGACCTCAAGGGCCAGCCCTGGGACACCAGGCACCCGGTCATCCGGTTCGCCGGCAAGGCGGTCGGCGGCAAGTACGTCACCAAGAAGTGGGTCGGCGACGTGCCCGACGGCGGCTGGTACCCGATGGAGAACCCGGACGGCTCGCCCCGCAAGGACACCCGCTACCCGTTCATCATGAAGCCCTCCGGATTCGCCCACATCTTCGGACCCGGACGGGCCGACGGTCCCTTCCCCGAGCACTACGAACCCCTGGAGTGCCCGGTCAAGAAGAACCTGTTCTCGTCTCAACTGATCAACCCCACGGTCAAGCTGTACGCCAGCAACCTCGACATCTTGCGGTCCTGCGACCCCGAGTACCCCTTCGTGGCGACCACCTACCGGATCACCGAGCACTGGCAGACGGGCGTTCTGACCCGGTGGCAGCCCTGGCTGCTCGAGGCCGAACCCCAGCAGTTCTGCGAGATGAGCCATCAGTTGGCCAAGCTCCGGGGCATCAACAACGGGGACAAGGTCATCGTCCGCTCCCCCCGGGGCCAGGTCGAGGCGGTGGCCATGGTCACCAACCGGTTCCGGCCGTTTACGATCGAGGGCAACGAGATCCATGAGATCGGACTGCCCTGGTGTTACGGCTGGCGCCATCCCAAGGACGGCGGGGATTCATCCAACCTGCTGACGCCGTCGGTGGGGGACCCCAACACCCGGATCCCGGAGACCAAGGCCTTCATGGTCAACGTGGTCAGGAAGGGGAGGTAAGCCATGGCTGGAAAAGGATTCTTCGTCGATACCAGCAAATGCACCGCCTGCCGTGGCTGCCAGATCAGCTGCAAGCAGTGGAATCAGCTCCCGGCAACCAGGACCAGGCAGCGCGGCACACATCAGAACCCGCCGGACCTCTCGGCGGTGACCTGGCGCCTGGTCCACTTCGCCGAGTACGAGGGGTCGGACCACAAACCGTTGTGGTACTTCTTCTCCGAGGCCTGCCGTCACTGCGTGGACCCGCCGTGCAAGGCCGTGGCGGACAACTACCACAAGGGGGCCATCATCCATGACAAGGCCACCGGCGCGGTCATCTTCACCCGGAACACCCGGCGGGTGGCCAGGCATTTCAAGGAGATCCACGAGGCCTGTCCCTACCGCATCCCGCGGTTGAACGCCAAGACCAGGGTCATGGCCAAGTGCACCATGTGCCTGGACCGGGTCAGGGCCGGGCAACTGCCGGCCTGCGCCAAGTCGTGTCCCAGCGGCGCGATCACCTTCGGCGACCTGGACAAGATGACCGCCGCGGCCAAGGCCCGGCTGGCCGTGCTCAAGAAGACCAAACCCCAGGCCCAGATCCTGAGTCTGGGCGACGTCCGGGTCCTGTTCCTGGTCACGGACAAGCCGGCCCGGTACGCCAAGTACGCCGCCGGCTGACAACCTGACCAGGCGTTGCGTCGTCTCCCTGGCCGGGGACGGAGCGGGGTGTCCCGCCCCGTCCCCCATTCCGGATCGGCCAGGACGCTGGCGGGCCGGCCCCCGCACCGGGGTCGGCCCGCCCTTTTTGGGGCTCCGGGTGGCCGGGGACCGGAGGTTGTGATAACTTGAAAACCAGGAGGGGTGCATGACGGACCACGACCTGCCGGCCACGGCCCGGGCGCTCGGCCAGGCCCAGCCCCAGTATCGCGATCTTCTCGAGGCCCTGGCCCGGGTCTGGGCCGTGACCGAGTCCGTCTCGGCCCACCCCGAGATCCCGGCGGTGGACGAGCACCTGGAAATCAAGGCCCGGGAAGGACTGCCCCTGTTGTCCCGGGCCGACCTGCCCTTTGACGAGCAGGTCAGCCCGGGCCTGTTCCGGGAGGTGATTCGGGCCACCCTGACCCCGGACCACCCCCAGGCCCAAGGACTGCAGAAACTGCTCGACCTGACCGCCGGCGACGACGCCCGGATCAACCGGGTGCTGCGGGCCTGGCTGGCCGAGGACGCGGCCGCCCTGGAGGACCTGGCCGGGCGGTGCGGTCTGCCCCCGGCGGTGCTGACCTTCCTGGCCCGGATGACCCTTCGGCCGTCCCTGGCCGCGCTGCGGGCCGGGTTGCAGCCAGAGCTCGACGACCTGGAGTGGTTCGAGGGCCATTGCCCCTTGTGCGGCAGTGTCGGCGACCTGGCCCGGCTGTCGGCCGACAACGGGGCCCGGATCCTGCACTGCGTCCTGTGCGGTCACTCCTGGGAGTTCGAGCGGCTGGCCTGCCCCTTCTGCGGCAGCCGGGACCCGGGCGGCATCTCCTTTTTCACCACCGGTGAAACGGGCTATCGGGTCGATTACTGCGAGGACTGCCACGGCTACGTCAAGACCGTGGATCAGCGGCAACTGGAGGAGGAGTGGCCCTGGGAGGTCTTGGAGGTGGTCACCTGGCACCTGGACCGCCTGGCCGAACGACGGGGCCTCAAGCTCAAACGCCGGCCCGAGGCCGAAAAGAGGATGTCGTGAGGATCAGATCCAAGTTCTGGATAGAAGACGACCAGGGGGAGGTCATCTTTGGCCAGGGGCGGGTGGCCATGCTGCGGGCCATCGACGAGCTGGGCTCGATCAACCAGGCGGCCAAGGAACTGAAGATGTCCTTTCGCGGCATGTGGGCCCGGATCAAGGCCACCGAGGAGCGGCTGGGCCTGCCCCTGGTCCTGACCGACGGACGGGCGGACGGCGGTCGCCGTGGTTCGCGGCTGTCCGACGAGGCCCGGGAACTTATCGCCGTATTCCAGGAACTCGAGACCAGGGGCCGGGCCCACGCCGACCGGACCTTTGCCGCTCTGTTCGACCGGTTCGGGGCGCGCCTCGGCGGCCGGAAGCGGTGAGTGTTTCGGCGACACCCAGGGGTCGCCGGCCCGATCAGGGGGAGTGATGATGAAGATGACCTTGGCGCCGCTTGTGGCCGCCTGGCTGGTACTGGCCGTGGGGGGGACGTCCGCCCCGGCCGCCTCGCGACCCCCGGTCGCGGGCCAGGACCTGCCTCCGGTGACCCTGCCCGCCCCGACGGACGCGGCCGGACGGGCCTACCTGGGTCTTTCCGGACCCGGGAAGTTCACCATCGGGCAGATCAAGGCCCGGGTGGTGATCGTCGAGATCTACAGCATGTACTGTCCCTATTGCCAGCACGAGGCGCCCAACGTCAACCGGCTGTACCGGCTGATCCAGTCCGACCCGCGCCTCAAGGGCAAGATCAAGATGATCGGGATCGGGGCCGGAAATTCTCCCTTCGAGATCGAGGTCTATCGGAAGAAGTACCGGGTGCCCTTCCCCCTCTTTCCCGACGAAAAATTCAACGTTCACCACCGCTGGGGCCGGACCCGGACCCCATATTTCATCGGGGCGCTGCTCAAGTCCGGCCGGAGGCCCCGGGTGATCTACGACAGGCTGGGCACCCTGGGCGATCTCCGGGCCCTCCTGGACCGGGTGGCCCGGGCGGCGGGGCTGTAAGGGAGAACCGACATGACAATCCATCGTCCGGCCCTGGTGATGGCCGCCCTGGCCGCGCTCTGCCTGTCCTCGGGCGCGGTCGCCGGCGTTCCCAAGAAGGACATCTATAACCCCGGGCACCTCAAGCCGACCGACAGCGTACTCAAGGTCAAGGTCGGACAACTGGCGCCGGACTTCACTCTGCCGGCGGTGCACGGCGGCAAGGTGACCCTGTCCTCCTTTCGGGGCAAGAAGAACGTGGTCCTGTCCTTTGTCCCCGCGGCCTGGACCCCGGTCTGCTCCGGCCAGTGGCCCGGCTACAACATCGTCCACGATATCTTCAAGAAGTACGACGCCGTGCTCCTGGGCATCAGCGTGGACAACATCCCGACGCTCTACGCCTGGACCCGGCAGATGGGCCGGCTGTGGTTTCCGGTCCTGTCCGACTTCTGGCCCCACGGGGCGGTGGCCGCCAGATACGGGATCCTGCGCCACGACGGGGTCGCCGAGCGGGCCCTGTTCGTCATCGACAAGCAGGGCGTCATCCGCTACATCGACGTCCACGACATCAACCAGCGCCCCCGGCTCGAGGTCCTGGTCCGGGAACTGGCCAAGCTGGCCCGCTAGCGTCCCGGGGCCGAGGCCCCGGGACCCGATTGATATTTATATCAAGATTGACATCATAGCCCCGCTCGTATAGCTTTAGAGCCGATCCCACTCATTCCGGACGCCGGGACATGGGCCGGAGACCGGCGCCGGCGGAGCTGAGCATGGATTTCATCGGGCAGGGTCTGGTCGAGGCCGTTCGGCTGCTGCTGAGGCTGGATCCCCAGGTCTATTTCATCGCCTGGACGTCGATGTACGTCTCCCTGGCGGCCCTGACCGCGTCCGTTCTGATCGGCCTGCCCCTGGTCCTGCTCCTGGCGACCCGTAACTTCCGGGGACGCCGGACGCTGATCCTGGGGTTCAACACCGCCCTGTCCCTGCCCACGGTGGTGGTCGGTCTGGTGATCTACGGCCTGCTTTCCCGTCAGGGGCCGCTGGGTTTTCTGGGGATGTTGTTCACGCCCGGGGCGATGATCGTCGCCCAGACGGTCCTGGCCTTCCCGATCGTGGTCGCCCTGGGGGTGGCCGCCCTGTCCGGTCTGGACGCCCGGGTCAGGCCCACCGCCCGGTCCCTGGGGGCGTCGCGGACCCAGGAGACCTGGACCCTGATCAAGGAGGCCCGCTGGGGCCTGCTGGCGGCCTTCAGCACCGCCTTCGGCCGGATTCTGACCGAGGTCGGCGCGGCGATCATGGTCGGCGGCAACATCGCCGGCTCGACCCGGACCCTGACCACGGCCATCACCCTCGAGACCGCCCGGGGAAATTTCCCCCTGGGCATCGCCCTGGGCATCATCCTGCTCTCGGCCGCCCTGGCCGTGAACCTGGCGGTGACCCTGCTCACCGGACGGCGCCATGTCCAGCCCGTTGTATGAGCTGACCGGCGTCCGGTTCACCTACCCCGGCCGGATCGAGCCGGCCCTGGTGGTGGATCATCTCGCCCTGGACCCGGGGGGGGTCCACCTGCTGGTCGGGCCCAACGGCGCGGGCAAGACCACCCTGCTCTATCTGCTGGGACTGCTCCGCCGGCCCGGGGCCGGCCGGATCGCCATCGACGGCGTTGACCCGTGGACCAACGGCCGACGGGGAAGGGCGCTGACCCTGCGGCGGGGGATCTCCCTGGTCAGCCACGACGCCTACCTGTTTCGGGGCTCGGTGGCCGCCAACCTGGCCTACGGCCTCAAGGTCCGGGGCGTGCCCCGGCGGCAACGGGAGACGGAGATCGCCCGCGCCCTGGACCTGGTCGCCCTGGCCGATTTCCCCCGGCGGCGGGCGGACAGCCTGTCCTCGGGCGAGGCCCAGCGGGTGGCCCTGGCCCGGGCCCTGGTCTGTCAACCGCGGGTCCTGCTTCTGGACGAGGCCAGCGCCAATCTGGATCAGGCCAGCCAGGCCGTGTTCGAGCGGATCATCGGCGACCTCGGCCGGCGGGGCGTGACCGTGGTCCTGGCCACCCACCAGTCCGAGTTGGCCGCCCGGTTCCCCGACAGCACCATCCACCTGAGCGGGGGCCGGCCGGCGACCGGAACGGCCCGGCCCGTCAATACAAAAACTTGAAGACCACCCCGGCCATCCAGACGCTGCCCAGATCGGAGTACATGGACCCGGCCCCGGGCCCCACGTCCACCAGCGGGCACCAGCCATAGTAGAAATAACTCACCTCGGGAGCGATCGTGAAATGCCGGTTGACCTGGTAGGGCACGGCGAAAACGACCCCGTAGCGCGTGTTCTGGCCGTGGCGCCAGGACCCGTTCTGGTCGTTGGAGGCGTTGACCGATTTTTGCCAGCCGCCGGACAGCCAGACCGTCGCCTGACCGATCCGGTAATAAAAACCCAGACAGGCCGAGTAGGTATAAGTGTCCTCGAACTTGATCCGGTTCTGCTGGCCGCCGGGCCCCAGATCGTTCAGTCCGCCCCAGAAGACGCCGGCGGTGATGGTGGCGATGTTGGCCGCATAGTTGGGCGCCCACCAGTTCCGGCCGAAGCCGATCTCGCCCTTGAACCCGAAGTTACCCCAGGTCACGTGATAGGGCAGGACCAGCATATACGACAGGATCGTATCGTCCTCCAGGGAAACCCCCTCCATGGTCTCCCACCGGGTCTGATAGAAGGACACCCCCGGGGCCACCGAGAAGTGCTTGCCGCGATACTGGACCACGAACTCGGTCCGGGGGGCGAAGATGTGCGAGACCAGGGCCGCCTGTCCCCCGCCGACCGTGGGGACCGAGGCCCGGGTGCCGCCGTTGCCGATGGCCACCATGAACGTCCAGGGCCCGTAGGTGTAATACAGGGCGATGTGGGTCCAGAAACCGGAGTTCTGCTTGCCCCAGCCGATGAACAGGTCGCTCGGCCCCCGGTTGTCGCCGATCGTGCCTTGGGAAGAAAGCCCCAGCCACTGGTAAGGGGCATAGGTCAGCCGGGCGAAGAGAGTGCTGGTCTTGCCGATCTCCAGCCGGCAGCGGCCGAACTTGTACCAGCCGTAGAATTTGCGGAGGGAGACCGCCGAGGCGCCGTGGGCCGCCCCGGCCCGGATGCCGAACTCCAGCCGGGCCCCGGTGGTGCCGTCGCTGCTCTTCCAGTCCACCCGCAGGAAGTTGGTCGAGGGCGAGGCCGCGTAGAAGCGGGTCACATCCGGCTGATTGACGTTGCCCCCCCAGGTGCCGGCCGGGTCGGCCGTGCCCCGGTAATTGGTGCCGGTCAAAAAGGCGTAATACAGATCAACATGCAACCGGAGGCCGATCTTGACCTGGTAGGCCGGCGCGGCCGGGATGGCCCAGGCCAGGGTCAGCCAGGTCAGCAACAACATGGAACTCAGTCTTGCCAACACCTTCTCCCCCTATGTCTTGAAATCAACGGCGGAATTTATTCTGGTGTCCCACCGGCGCCCCGCCGGCCGGACAGTGACCGTAATAAATATGCCTGGGTTGACATAATAATCCGGAAACCGTATCATGTCCACAAAAAAACGTCAGGGGCCGGGCCACGGTCGATCACGGCCGGGGCGGGGCCAGGAGGAAAGTCATGCGGCTGTTTCGGTGTCTGGGGATTGCCTTTCTGATCGTGATGATGGGAGTGAGCGCGGCCTGGGCCGGGGGGGTGGTCAAGCTGGCCACGACCACGTCCACCGAGGCCACGGGGCTGCTGGATGTGCTGCGGCCCATGTTCAAGGCCCAAACCGGACTCGACCTGCACGTCATCGCCGTGGGCACGGGCAAGGCCCTCAAGCTGGGGGCGCGGGGCGACGTGGACGTGGTCTGGGTCCACGCCCCGCGGGTGGAAAGGCGCTGGATGAAGCAGGGCCACGGGGTCAATCGCCGGCCGACGATGTACAACTACTTCATCATCGTCGGCCCGGCCTCCGATCCGGCCAAGGTGAGTCAGGCCAAGAGCGCGGCCGATGCCATGAAGCGGATCAAGGCCTCGGGGGCCAAGTTCATCTCCCGGGGGGACGAATCCGGGACCAACGTCAGGGAGATGCGCCTGTGGGCCATGGCCGGGGTGAAGCCCGCCTGGCCGGGCTACAAGTCGGTCGGCCAGGGCATGGGCAAGACCCTGATGATCGCCAACGAGATGGGGGCCTACACCCTGATCGACATCGGGACCTGGCGGGCCTACATGGCCAAGGTGACCCTGAAGGCCTTGTTGCGCCATGACCCGGCCCTCAGAAATTTCTATTCGGTCATCGCCGTCAGTCCTTACAAACACCCGGGGATCAACTACCAGGGCGCCATGACCTTCATCGCCTTTGTCACCTCGCCCAAGATCCAGCGGTTCATCGGCCAGTTCAAGAAGGGCGGCTTACGCCTGTTCTGGCCCGACGCGGCGACCAGGACCCGTCGCTGGTAGCGCCCATCCGGCCGGGGAGGCCGGGCCGGCCTTGACACGGCGGCCAGTCCGGCGATAATGGTCAGGGGCGAAACCGTCCCCTGACCCCTTCCCGGAGCCGAGATGCGGATCGACCGGATCACGCGCGACCGTTTTGAAAAGGCCGCGGCCGAGACCGACCTGGTGATTGTGCCGGTGGGGGCCGTGGAGCAGCACGGCCCCCATCTGCCCCTGGGCACGGATTTTTATCACGCCGAGGCGCTGGCCCGGGCCGCGGCCGAGCGGGCGGGCTGCCTGGTCGCCCCGACCATCAGCTACGGCGTCTGCCGCTCGACCGCCCTCTTCCCCGGGACGCTTACCGTCCGGTCCGAGACCCTCAAGGCCCTGACCCGTGACGTCGGGGCCGCCCTGCTTAAGCAGGGGCTCCGTTGCCTGCTGATCGTCACCGGCCACGCCGGCAGTGGTCACCTGCCCATGCTGATCGAGGCCGGCGAGGCCCTGCGGGACGAGTTCCCGGGCACGACCATCGCCGTGGTCAACGTCCTGGACCTGATCATCGAGATCCACGGCCAGACGCCGGGCCTGATCATTGACGAGCGGGACGGACACGCCGGCGAGGTCGAGACCTCGCTGATGATGCACCTCCACCCCGATCTGATCCAGGGTTCGGCCGAGGCCGAGTATCCGGACTTTCCCCGCTACATCCTGAGCCGCGATCCGCGGCAGTACTGGACCGGCGGCGTCTGGGGCGACCCCACCCGGGCCGATCCGGACAAGGGCCGCCGGATCTTCGAGGCCGAGGTGGAAAAACTGGTCCACCTCATCGACCGGATGCGACGTTTTTCAGAATGAGTTTTTAATCGGGGACCCGGGACATTACGGGACGATCCCCTCTCCACCTTTTGGCAAATTGATCCACCTTGACCACGGGGCGTCAATCGATCCTGGAAACACGGCCGGGCGCGGGGTACACTGTCAGTAGTGGACACCTTGTCAATAACCGGGAGGCAGCTTGATGGATGACCGGACCAAATGGTATGAGGCCCACCTGGAATACTATCGCGACGTGGCCTATGTCAAGGGCCAGGGCGAATACCGGGAGATGTATCGACGCTCGATCGAGGAACCCGACTCATTTTGGGCCGAAATGGCGGCCCAGTACCTGACCTGGGACAAGACCTGGGACCAGGTCCTTGATTACGATTTCTTCGAGCCCCGGGTGACCTGGTTCGCGGGCGGGGTGTTAAACGCCACCACCAACTGCCTGGACCGGCACCTGGACAAGATCGGCGACAAGGTCGCCTATCACTGGCAGGGGGACGACCCGAACGACAGTCGGGACGTGACCTACGGCCAACTCTTTGACCGGGTCAACAGGATGGCCGCCGTGCTCAAAAAGCACGGGGTCGAAAAGGGCGACCGGGTGGTCATCTACATGCCGGTCATCGTCGAACTGCCGGTGGCCATGCTGGCCTGCGCCCGGATCGGCGCGGTGCACAGCGTGGTCTTCGGCGGGTTTTCGGCCGAGTCCCTGGCCAACCGGATCAACAACTGCGGCGCCAAGGTAGTGATCACCGCCGACGGCTCGTACCGGGCCGGCAAGACCATCCCCCTGAAAAACAACGTGGACGGCGCCCTGAGGAAATGCCCCGCGGTGGAGACGGTCATCGTCTTCGATCGCTGCGGCCTGCTCGAGGAGCTGACCGATCCCCGGGAGGTCTGGTGGCACGAGGCCGAGGCCGATCCCGACCTGCCCGCCCGCATCACACCCGAGCCCATGGACGCCGAGGACCCGCTGTTCATCCTGTACACCTCGGGCAGCACCGGCCGGCCCAAGGGCATGGTCCACACCCACGGCGGCTACCTCCTCTACGCCGCCATGACCACCCGGCTCACCTTTGACCTCAAGGACGGCGAGGTCTTCTGGTGCACGGCCGACATCGGCTGGATCACCGGCCACACCTACGCCGTTTACGGCCCGCTGATCAACGGTCTGACCTCGATCCTGTTCGAGGGCGTGCCGTCCTATCCGGACTACGGCCGGTACTGGGACATCGTCGATCGCTACCAGGTGGCCAAGTTCTACACGGCGCCGACCGTCGTCCGGGCCATCGCCAAGGAGGGGCCGGACCTGGTCGATCGCCACGACCTGAGTTCGCTGAAGCTTCTGGGCTCGGTCGGCGAGCCGATCAACCCCGAGACCTGGCGGTGGTACTACCACCACGTCGGCCGGGACTGGTGCCCGATCATCGACACCTGGTGGCAGACCGAGACCGGGGGGCACATGCTCACCCCCCTGCCGGGCGTGGCCCCGATCAAGCCCGGGTCGTGCTCGTTCCCCTTCTTCGGGGTGGACCCGGTCATCCTCGACGCCGACACCGGGGACGAGGCCCGGTACCCGGACCAGGAAGGGGCGCTCTGCTTCCGCCGGCCCTGGCCGGGCCTGGCCCGCACGGTTTACGGCGACCATCAGCGCTACAAGGAGACCTATTTCTCCCGGGTGCCGGGGATGTACTTCGCCGGCGACGGGGCCAAGAAGGACGCCGACGGCTACTTCTGGATCACCGGCCGGATCGACGACGTGATCAACGTCTCGGGACACCGCCTGGGCACGGCCGAGGTCGAATCGGCCCTGGTGCTCCACGACGACGTGGCCGAGGCGGCCGTGGTCGGCTTCCCCCACGCCCTCAAGGGCCAGGGCATCTACGCCTACGTGGTCCTGAACACCGGGGTCCAGCCCTCGGATGACCTGCGGGCCGAGCTGGTCAAGCTGGTCCGGTCCGAGATCGGGCCCATCGCCTCCCTGGACGTCATCCAGTGGGCCGACGCCCTGCCCAAGACCAGGAGCGGCAAGATCCTGAGGCGGGTCCTCCAGAAGATCGCCGCCGGCGAGACCAAGGAATTCGGCGACATCTCGACCATCGCCGATCCCCAGGTCCTGGACGACCTGATCCAGAATCGGATCCAGGTCTAGGGGCCATGGCCGACCAGGACCGCATCGACTGCCAGGACAAGACCGGCCAGGACTTTCAGGTCGGCGTCTGCCGGCTGGACGAGAATGCGGTCCTGATCGAGTGGTACGACCGCTACCGGCCCCTGGCCGAGAGCCAGGGCCTGCCGCCTCGGAAAGACATTGTCCGCCGGCAGTGGGTCCAGGAACTGTTCGACCGCGGCCACAACCTGGTGGCCTGGATCGAGGACCGACCGGTGGCCCACGCCTGCCTCCTGCCCGACCCCGACCGGACCGACGCCGAGTTCGTGATCTTCGTGGACGTGGCCTTTCGCAACCGGGGCCTGGGCACCGAACTGGCCCGGCGGGCCGTTGACCGGGCCAGGGACCTGGGCTTGAACCGGATCGTCCTGACCGTCGAGCCCTACAACCTCCGGGCCATCAATCTGTACCGGAAGGTCGGCTTCGAGTTCAAGGGACATCACGGCGGCGAACGGGTCATGGTCCTGGAACTGGAATGAACGAGACGCCTCCCAGGGTGGCCGTGGTCAGGGACCCGCGCTTTCTGGATCACCAGACCGGCCTGATGCACCCCGAGAACCCGGCGCGCCTCACGGCCATCTACGACCTGCTCGACGCCGAGTACCAGGGCCGGCTGACCATAGTCCCGGCCGAGCCGGCCGGCCTGGACACAGTCGAGCTGGTCCACAACCCGGGCTACATCGAACTGGTCCTCAAGACGGCCGACCAGGAGTTCACCCGCCTCGCCCCGGACACGCCCCTGTCGTCCCGATCCTATCTGGCCGCTTTTCTGGCCGTGGGCGCCTGCATCGCCGGTCTGGAGTCCCTGCTCGACGGCCGGGCCGACGCCTGTTTCGCCCTGGTCAGGCCCCCGGGGCACCACGCCCAGACCGACCGGGCCGGCGGTTTCTGCATCTTCAACAACCTGGGAATAACCGCCCGCTGGGCCAGGCGCAACCGGGACCTGGCCCGGATCCTGATCGTCGATTGGGACGTCCACCACGGCAACGCCATCCAGGACCTGTTCTACGACGTACCCGACGTCCTCTACTTCTCATCCCACTACCCGGCCCTCTACCCTCACACCGGCGACTTCATTGAGGCGGGACAGGGCGCCGGGGAGGGCTACACCATCAACGTCCCGGTGCCGAAGCGATTCTCCGACGCCGACGCCCTGCACCTCTACCGCGAGGTCCTGACGGCCGCGGTCGAGGCCTTTCGGCCCCAGGCGATCCTGGTGGCCGCCGGCTTTGACGCCCACCGGGACGACCCCATCGGCCACACCCGGCTGACCCACCTCGGGTTCGGCTGGCTGACGGCCCTGATGATGAACCTGTCGCGGCAAGCCGGTAACGTGCCTCTCCTGCTGGCCCTCGAGGGCGGATACGACCTGGTGGCGCTAAGGAAATCGACGGACGAGGTCCTGCGCACCCTGCTCGGGGACCGCCCCCAGGGGCCGCCCCAGGTGGCCACCGAACTGGGGGCCGAACTGGTCGGCCGGGTGAGGGCGATTCACCGTCAATACGGCCTGTGGGCCTGACCGTAACCGGGGTGGAAGATGATCAAGGCCAGAGTCAGCGCCGAAAATTTACAGGCCAATCTCCGGGACTACCATGAGACCTATGCCCGGTTCTCCTGGGACGGCGCCTGGGAAGAGCTGACCCGCGACGAGGCCGGCCGGATCAACATCGTGATCGACGCCGTGGATTGCCGGGCCGCCGACCAGGCCGCGGCCGGGAGGGCCGCCCTGGTCTTTGACCGGGGCGGCGAGACGACCGTCTTCAGCTATGGCCAGTTGAAGGAGCGGTCCTGCCAGTGGGCCAATCTGCTGGCCGAACACGGCCTGGCCGCCGGGGACCGACTGTTCATCCTCATGCCGCCCGGTCCCGAGACCTACCTGGCCATGCTGGCCTGCGCCCGGCTGGGGGTGGTCTTCTCGACCCTGTACGCCACCCTGGGCTACGACGACCTGGAAGTCAGGCTGAACATCGGCCGGCCCCAGGCGCTGCTGACCCACCCCGACCTGGCCGAGCGACTGCCCTTGGAGGCGATGCGGGGCGTGGAGCACGTCTTCTTCAGCCAGGGGCCGCTTCCGGGTATCTTCGGCCGGGAGTTGGAGGTCGAGGGACTGGTCGAGACCATGGCCGGTGACCGGCCGCCGGTTTTGGTCGAGCCCGACGAGCCCCTGTACCTGCTGTTCACCTCGGGGGCGACCGGCCCGCCCAAGGGCGTGGTCCACGCCCACCGGGACATGGTCGGCCACCTGGTCACGGCCCGGTACGCCCTGGACCTGGGTCCGGAGTCGGTCCTGTGGACCGACGGCGACCCGGCCTGGGTCACGGGCACGGTCTATAGCGCCTTCGCCCCCTGGCTGGCGGGGGCGACCTCGGTGGTCCAGGGCGCCCCCTTTGCGGCCTCGACCTGCTACCGGACCATCGAGGCCCAGGGCGTGACCAACTGGTACACCACGCCCAACGCCATCCGCCGGCTGATGGCCGCCGGGCCGGACCTGGCCTCCCGCTACGACCTGTCCCGGCTGAGGCACATCGCCTGCGTGGGCGAGGCCCTGCCCGCCGAGTTGTTCTACTGGGTCAAGGACACCCTGGGGCATCCGCCCCATAACACCTGGTGGATGACCGAGACGGGCATGATCTGCCTGGCCAGCTTCCCGTCCCTGGACACCAAGCCCGGGTCCATCGGCCTGCCCCTGCCCGGCGTCGAGGCGGCGGTGGTGGACGAGGAGGGGGTCGAGTTGCCCGAATTGACCATGGGGCATCTGGTGTTGCGGCCGAACTGGCCGGCCCTGATGACCGGCATCTGGGGCGACGAGGATCGCTACCAGGCCTATTTCCGGCTCGAGGGCTGGTTCCTGACCGGCGACATGGCCGTCAAGGACGATGACGGCTACTTCTACTACCAGGGCCGGGGCGACGACCTGATCAAGGTCGAGGAAAAATTCATCGGCCCCTACGAGATCGAGAGCGTCCTGACCATGCACCCGGGCGTGGGGGACGCCGCGGTCATCAGCCGGACGGACTCCTCGGGCCGATCCCGGGTCAAGGCCTTCATCGTCCCGGCCCCGGGCTACACCGCCTCGCAGCGGCTCGGCCACGAGATCAAGGCCTTTGTCCGGGCCAACCTGTCCGCCCAGGTGCCGCTCGAGGAAGTCCAGTTTCTGGAAAATCTGCCCCGGACCAGGTCCGGGAAACTGCTGCGCCGGGTGCTGCGGGCCATGGACCTGGGGATCATCCCCGATGCAGGGCCCGGTCGATGATTTCCTGCTTCATGGCCGGCGACAGATCGTTGAAGTAGGCGCTGTATCCCGAGACGCGGACCAGGAGCCAGGGGTGTCTCTCGGGGTGGTCCCGGGCCTCGAGCAGCACCGATGGATCGAGCACGTTGATCTGGACCTGCATCCCGCCGCGGTCGAAGTAGCCCCGGACCAGTCCGGCCAGGGCCTCAACGCCGGACTCCCCGGCCAGGGACGACCCGTCGATCTTGAGATTGAGGTTGATCCCGTTGCGGGCCCTGGTTTGAAGGTCCAGCTTGGCCACCGAATTCAGGGTGGCGGTGGGGCCCAGTTTCTCGTGCCCGTTGGCCGGGGACAGGCCGTTGGACAGGGGCCGGCCGGCCAGGCGGCCGTTGGGTAACGCCCCGGTCTTCTCGCCAAAGGCGACGTGGGAGGTGACCGAGTAATAACCGGCCCAGTACGGCCCACCCCGGGTGTTGGTCCGCCGGGACAGGGACTGGGCAAAGGAGCCGATGACCAGGTCGGCGTATCGGTCCGCGGCCGGGTCGTCGTTGCCGAACTTGGGCGCGCCCAGGAGCAGGGCCCGGAGTGACCGGTGCCCCCGGAAATCGTCTCTGAGCGCCTGGATCAGAGCCGCCAGATCGCAGGACCCCCGCTTGAACACGACGTCCTCGATGGCCGCCAGGCTGTCGGCCACGTCGGCCACGCCGACGCCCTGGACGCCGCTGCCGTTGTACATCGCCCCGCCGGAACTGGCGTCCACGCCCGATTCGAGACAGCCCCGCAGGAGCATCGAGGTCAAGGGCGTGGGATGCAGCACGGCGTTGGCCCGCTCGATGGCCTGCAGGTCGTCGAGCAGGTGATCGACCAGGCGATCGACCTGGGTCAGATACAGACCGACGACCTGGTCCATGGTGCGGCACCCGGTAATCGGTGCGGTGGCCGCGCCGCCCTTTTTCAGGCCCAGGGCCCATTCCAGGCCGAGGGCCAGGTTGACCAGGGCGGCGTCGGTCGAGGCGAAGGTCAGGCCGCAGGCCACCGGCTCGACGCAACCCACGGGCGAATAGTCCCGGGCGTGCTCGGGGGCCGTGCCCCGGCCGACCAGGGTGGGCACGATCACCTCGTCGTTGGCCAGGGCCGGGGCGCCCGACCCGTCGCGCAGCATCCCGGCCACCCGTTCGACGTACTCCCGGGGGCTGCGACGATGAATCCGGGCGTGATAGTTGGGCTGGCGCATCCGCAGATGGTCCATGGCGTCCAGGAACATCCAGGTCAAATCATTGGTGGCGTCTTCGCCCTCGGCGTCCGTGCCGCCGACGACGACCACCTGACCGCTGAACAGGCCGCCGTGGAACCGGGTGGCCCGCCGGGAAAAGACGGGGATGATCTCGCTCATCTTGACCGTGAAGCAGCCGACCAGTTCCCGGGCCTCATCCGGGGTCAGCCGGCCGGCCTCCAGGTCGGCCCGGTAATAGGGGTACAGGACCTGGTCCAGCCGCCCCGGCGAGACGGCGTTGTCCAGGCTCTCCAGGTTCAGGGCGATCTGGGCGAACAGGATCGACTGGAAGGCCTCGGCCAGGGTCCGGGCCGGCCGGCCGGGTACCCAGGCGCATTGCTCGGCGATGGCCGTGAGTTCCGACCGCCGGGCCGGATCGTTCTCCTCGGCCGCCGTTCTGCGGGCGAGGCCGGCGTACACACCGGCCATGTCCTCCAGACCCTGGCAGACGATCTCGACGCCGCGATAGAAATGTTTGTCCTCGTCGCCGGCGGCCTCGGCCCCCCTTTGCCGGGCCTCGGCGGCCAGGTCCCGGGTCCCGCGTTCGAGAAGCGTCTTGTAATCGGGCACGAAGTGGGACACCCCGGCCGACTCGTTGATCAGATAGCGCTTGCCGCCCAGTTGACCGAGGATGAACTTTTGCGCCCGCCAGAAGGGAAAGGCCTTTCGGGCCAGGAAGCGGTTGGCCCAGAAGGGGAAGACTTTCAGGCCCAGGGCCAGGCCGTCCCGGGCGCTGATCCGCAGGGGATTCAGGCTTCGCCCCCGGAAGGCCAGCAGGTCCTCGAGCATGGCCACACCGTGCAGTTCCGGGAAGATCGGGCCGCCGACCCGCTTGGAGCTGAAACAACCGACCAGCAGTTCGTCGTCGTAGATGGTGGCGGTTTTCTCGGTCAGAATTTTTCGTAAGGCCTCGGCCTTGGCCACGGCCGTCGGTTTTTTCCGGTTAGCCCTTTTTCGAAAATATTTCGTCACCAGGAGGGCCCGCTCGGCGCAGACCTCGGGGGCAGCCACCTGGACCGCACTGCGCAGCCGCCAGACCCGATCGGTGAAGGGGTTCTGTCGCCGGTCGATGGGCGCGCCCTGGACCGGCTCCTGGTCGTAGTCCACGGCCAGGCCCGAGGCCTCGAAGTATCTGGCCGCGGCGTGCAGGGCCTCTCGGGCAACGGCGCTGGACAAACCGAGTTGGGGCTGGCGGCTGTCCAGGCGTTCGATCTTGGCCTCGCCGCCCTGGTGATAGCGCAGCAGGCTGATCGAGGACTGCCCCAGGTCTTTTATCAAGCCGGCGATGCCGTCCAGGCTGACCGAGGTGTCGTTGAGTCCGGGGATCACCGGCATCCGAAATCGGACCCGGGCCCCGGCCTCGACCAGCCGGGCGGCGTTGGCGATGATGGCGTCGTCCGGGCGGCCGGTCAGTTCCCGGTGCAGGCCGTTGCCCCGGCCCTTGAGATCGAAGTAGAACCGGTCCGCAAGAGGCAGGACCCGCTCGAAGGCCTCCCAGGGCACCGCGCCGCTGGTCTCGACGACCGTGTTCAGGCCCGCCTCGCGGCAGAGGCCCAGCAGGGTCGCCGCCCCGGCGGCCTGGAGCAGCGGCTCGCCGCCGGACAGGGTCACCCCGCCTCCGGTGGCGTCGTAGTAGGACCGGTCGGCCAGGATGTCCTGGAAAACAGCGTCAGGCGTTCGGGTCTGGCCCACCAGCCGCAGGGCCTGGTGGGGGCATGCCTGGGCGCACAACCCGCAGGCGTCGCACTTGGTGAAATCGATCCGCTTGTCGCCGGCCTCGATGGCCCCCCGGGGACAGACCCGGGCGCAGGTCAGGCACCCGGCGCACCGGTCGCCGTAAAAGGCCATCTCCGGCTCGGCCCGCAGGGACTCGGGATTCTGGCACCACTTACACCGTAACGAACAACCCTTCAAAAAAACCACGGTGCGGATGCCCGGCCCGTCGTGGACGCAGAACCGCTGGAGGTCAAAGGTCAGTAACCTACGATCACTGCTCATGGACTCCCCCATGAAGCACAACAGTCAGGCCGAACCCGGCCCTTAATAACTATATCTCCCCGACGGCAATAAATATACCCCTACAGCCCCATGAACCGGGCGGCGATGCCCCGCATGATCTCGTTGGTCCCGGCGAAGATGGTCATCACCCGCAGGTCGCGCCAGTAGCGGGCCACGGGGTATTCCTCGCAGTAGCCGTAGCCGCCGTGTAGCTGGACGCAGCCGTCGGCCACGCGAT
This sequence comes from uncultured Desulfarculales bacterium, assembly GCA_964569795.1. Lineage (GTDB taxonomy): Bacteria > Desulfobacterota > Desulfarculia > Desulfarculales > JAHJDS01 > JAHJDS01. Next base: position 79,843 of record CAZMVB010000002.1, read on the forward strand.
TGGCCATTTCGGTGATCCAGGCCTTGGCCATGGAGCACTCGACCGGCAGGGACTTGCCTTCCATGTGGTCGGCGATCAGCTTGTCCAGAAAGGTCCGGCCCAGCTTGATCTCCGTGGCCAGGTCCACGATCTTGAACTGGTTGTGCTGAAACTTGGAGATGGGCTTGCCAAAGGCCGTCCGGGTCTTGCAATAGTCGATCGTCAATTCGAGGACGTACTCGGCCGCGGCCTGGGCCCCGACGGCGCAGACCAGTCGCTCCTGCTGGAGCTTCTGCATGAGCATCATGAATCCCATGCCCTTACTCCCCAGGCGGTTGCCGATCGGGACGCGGCAGTCCTCGAAGAACAGTTCGGCCGTGTCCTGGCTGTGCCAGCCGACCTTGTCGATCTTCTTGCCCTTGACGAATCCCGGCGTCCCGGCCTCGACCACGTAGAGGTCGATGGCCGTGTGGGGATCGGTCGCGGCCGGGTCCTTGGCGGCGACGACGCACAGATCGCAGATGATCCCGTTGCTGATAAAGGTCTTCTGGCCGTTGAGGATGACCTGGTTGCCGTCCTCGACGGCCGTGGTCCGGATCGAGGCCAGATCCGAGCCGGTGTTGGGCTCGGTCATGGCGATGGCGGTCACGATCTCACCGCTGACGCATCCGGGCAGGTATTTTTGTTTGGTCTCTTCCGAGCCGAACGAGGTGATGTAAGGCACGACCACGTCGGAGTGCAGGGGCGCCACCAGGCCGAAGTGGCGGGTGCGGGAGAGTTCCTCGATAACGATCACCGAATACAAAAAATCCGCGCCCAGCCCACCGTACTCCTCGGGCACGTCCATGCACAGATAGCCTTGCTCGCCCATCCGGTGCCAGACGTCCCGGGAGACGATCCCGGCCTTTTCCCACTCGTCCACAAAGGGGAGGACCTCCTTGGCCGCGAATTTACGAAAAACGTCGCGAAAGATGCGGTGTGACTCGGTGTAGTTCAGAATTTCCATGGCCGGCGCTCCACGTTCGGTTTGATCGGTCAGGCGCCCTTGAATTTGCCGGGGCGTTTGGCCAGATAGGCGGACACGGCCTCGGCGATGTCCTCGGAGGGGATGATCATGGACGACCGGGCGGCGTTGTATTCCAGGGACTCGTCCAGGGTCGCCTCCTCGTCAAAGGTGAGGACCTGCTTGGCCCCCTGGACCGCCAGGGGCGGATTGGCGGCGATCTCCCCGGAAATTTCCCGGGCGGCCTTTTTGAGGGCCTCGGGGTCGGGAAAGACCTCGTTGACCAGGTCGATGGCCCGGGCCCGAACGGCGTCGAACCGGTGGCCGCGGAAGCATATCTCCCGGGCGTGACCCTTGCCCACGACCCGGGTCAGCCGCTGGAGGCCGCCCATGTCCATAATCACGCCCAGCCTGACCTCGGGCAGGGCAAAGACGGCGTCGGCCGAACAGAGCCGGAAGTCCGTGCACAGGGCCAGTTCCAGGCCCACGCCCAGGCAATGGCCGTGGATCGCGGCCAGGGTCGGCTTGGGCAGGCGTTCCAGGCGGGTGTGACAGGCCTGGTCCTTGAGGATCTCGGCGTAGAGGTCCACCTTCTGGGCCGCGCCGGGCTGGCCGACCATGGCCGCGAACAGGTCGTTGCCCGGGCTGAGATCGATCCCGGCACAGAAGCATTTTCCCGCGCCCTGGAGCACGATCGCCCGGGCCTCGGGGTCCGCCTCGGCCCGGCCGATGGCCGCGTCCAGGTCCCGCCACAGGGCCAGGGTGACCGCGTTGCGTTTGTCGGGACGATTGAGGGTGATGAACCCGACGTGCCCCTCGCGGGTGTAGGTCACCAGTCGGTCGTCGGACATGGCTGTCCCCCCTAACGCTTGACGCCCAGCATCCGGCGGGCCTCGGCCGGCGAGGCCGGCTCCTTGCCCGCCTCCCGGACTATTTTTACGAGGGCGTCCACCAACTGGCCGTTGTCCGTGGCCCGGTCGCCGCCCGGAAGGTACAGGGTATCTTCCAAACCGGTCCGGACGTTGCCGCCCAGTTCCACGCCCCGGCGGTGGAGGTCCCAGATGTCCCACTTGCCGCCCCGGGCGCCGATGGCGATGATCTGCCAGTGCGAATTTTGGGGCAGCTCCTCGATGAGGATGGGCAGCAGGTCGGGGTTGCCGGGCATGCCCGAGTCCACGCCCATGACGAACGAGAAGTGGGGGTCGCCCTTAAACATCCCGTTGCGCTGGTACATGCCCACGCTGCGGACGATCCCGGTGTCAAAGCACTCGAACTCGGGGATGATGTCGTGGGCGGTCATCACCTCCAGGAACCGGTTGATCTTGGCCGGCAGGTTATCGAACAGCAAGGGCGGCCAGGCCCAGTTGCCGTCGCTCTTGATCTTGAGGTAGTTCAGCGACCCGGCGTTGCAGGCGGCCATCTCCGGATCAAAGGCCGCCAGGCAGGCCAGGGGCCCGTCGATGTCGTCGCCCAGGGCGCCGGTGGACATGTTGATGATGAGCTCGGGCACGGCCTCCTTGATTGCCCCTAAAATCTGGCCGACCGGCTCCAGGTCCCAGGTCCACATCTTGCCCATGCCCGGGCGCTGGTCCCGGAAGTGGCAGTGGACGATCGAGGCGCCGGCGTCAAAGGCCTGCCGGGCGGCCCGGGCCATGTCCTCGGGCGTGACGGGCACGTTGAATTTGTCGGGATCGGTCAGGATCCCGGTCAGGGCGCAGGTAACCACCACCTTGTCAGTCATGCGAAGCCTCCTCGGGCATGTTATTCATCCTCTTCGTCGTCATCATCGTCGGGAACGAACCTCTTTACGAAATCCGTGGTGAACTCGCCCGCCGCAAAGGCCGGATCGTCCATGATCCGGCGATGCAGCGGAATGGTCGTCTTCAGAGGGCCGAGGCCGAATTCGTCCAGGGCGCGTTTCATCACGGCGATGGCCCCGCCGCGGGTCTGGTCATGGGCGATCAGCTTGGCCAGCAGTGAATCGTAAAAGATCGGCAGATCGTAGCCCTGATACAGATGGGTGTCCAGGCGTACCCCCCGGCCGCCGGGCGGACGGTACAGTTCGACCGTTCCTGGCGAGGGCGCGAAGAAGCGGTCCGGGTCCTCGGCGTTGATCCGGCACTCGATGGCCCAGCCCCGCAGGTCCAGGTCGTCGAAGCCGTATTCCAGCCGGCCGCCGTTGGCCAGCCGGATCTGCTCCTTGACCAGGTCCACGCCGAAGACGGTTTCCGTGACCGGGTGCTCGACCTGGATCCGGGCGTTGAGTTCGATGAAGTAAAAATTTCCGTCAGGGTCCACCAGGAACTCGACCGTGCCGGCGTTGCGGTAGTTCATGGCCCGGGCCGCGGCCACGGCCGCCTGACCCATGGCCCTCCGGAGGTCCGGGGTCAGGTGCGGCGATGGCGCCTCCTCGATGAGCTTCTGGTAGCGGCGCTGGATGGTGCACTCCCGCTCGCCCAGGTGGATAATTCGGCCCCGGTCGTCGGCCAGGACCTGGAACTCGATGTGGCGGGGACCCTCCAGGTATTTTTCGAGATAGACCTCGTCATCGCCGAAGGCCGCCCGGGCCTCTGATCCGGCCACCGGAAATTCCTCGGTCAGCTCGCTTTCGTCCCGGCAGATGCGAATCCCCCGGCCGCCGCCTCCGGCCGCCGCCTTGAGCATGACCGGATAGCCGATCTCGGCCGCCAGCCGCCGGGCATCGTCCAGATCGACCACCGCACCCGGGCTGCTGGGGATGACCGGCACCCCGGCCGCGGCCACCGCCCGCTTGGCCGCGGCCTTGTCCCCGGCCAGACGCAGGGCCTCGGGTCCGGGCCCGATGAACACCAGGCCCGCCGCTTGACAGGCCTGGGCAAAGGCGGCGTTCTCGGCCAAATAGCCGTAACCGGGATGGACGGCGTCCGCCCCTGTCTTTTGGGCGGCGTCCAGGATGGCCTCGACGTTCAGGTAGCTCCTGGCGCTGGGCGGCGGGCCGATCAGGACTTGCTCGGCCGCGGCCGTCAGGTGCAGGCAGTCCTCATCCGCCTCGGAATAGACGGCCACCCCGGCCAGGCCCAGCTCGTTCAGGGCCCGCAGCACCCGCAGGGCGATCTCGCCCCGGTTGGCCACCAACACTTTTTGTATCATCGATCGTCCTTCATGAACCGACTCGCCACCAACACCTTTCGTATCATCGATCGTCCTTGTCGATTCCGTCCACCGCCGACACCTTCCGTATCATCGATCGTCCTTGTCGATTCCGTCCGCCATCAGCACCTTCCGGATCATCAGCCATCCTTGTCGATGACGAACATCAGATCATCATCCTTGAGCGCCGTCTCGTTTTCCACGGCGATCTCGACGATCTTCCCCGCGGCCGGTGACTTGACCTTCTGGAAGACCTTCATCGTCTCCAAGAGGGCCAGGACCTGTTTCTTGTTGACCGTGTCCCCCACCTGGACGTAGGGCTCGGCCTCGGGGGACGGCCGGCGATAGAACACGCCGGACATGGGGGCCCGGACTTCGATCAGGGTTTCCGCAGCGCTCATCAGGGTGTCACTCCTCGTCAGGTCGGACTGCAGCCGTGGCCCTTGGCCCGCAGGGGCAGGCTCTTGATCTTTCCCCGGGTCACGGCCAGGGCCTCGATAATTTTTTTCCGGGAGTCTTGAGGATCGATTATCTCGTCCACCACCTGGGCGGTCCAGCTCCGGGCCGCCTCAAAGGCGCCCACCGTCTCCCGGGACCGGTTGAGATACCCCTCGTAGGCGTCGTCCTCGACGCCCAGGTCGCCGATCCGGCGCAGGTCGAGCGCCGACGCCTCGACCGCGAATTGGGCCAGGGGCCAGGCGTAGCTCAGATCGACGCCCATGCCCTTGACCATGCCCAAGACGAGGCCGCCGGCGTCGGCCGCGGCCCGGTGCAGGACCAGGCTGATCTTGGGGATGGTGCAGGTGGCGTAGAGATCGATCACCTTGGCCAGGTGCCGGATCAGCCCCCTCGCCTCCTGGTCCTCGCCCGGCACCATTGCCGGGGTGTCCACCAGGGTCACCAGCGGGATGCGGTAGGCGTCGCAGACCTCCATGAACCGGTACAGCTTGTCGCAGGCGTCGATGTCCAGGCCGGCCGGCCGGGCCGGGTTGTTGGCGGCCAGGCCGGTCACCCGGCCGTCAAACCGGGCAAAACAGGTCACCACCTGCTCGGCGTACTCGGCCTTTATCTCGAAGTACTCGCCGTCGTCCACCAGGGACGCGATCACCCGGCGGACGTCATAGGGGGCGTCCGGGTCATCGGGCACGAGGTCATACAACTCCGGGGTCAGGCGGGCCGGGTCGTCGGTCGGCTCTCTGAAGGGCGGTTCCTCCCAGCTGTTGGACGGCAGATAGCCGAGCAGCGTCCGGGCCAGTCTGATGGACTCCTCATCGTCGTCGCCGACCGCGTCGCAGGTGCCGCTGTAGGCCATGTGGTAGTCGGCCCCGCCCACGTCGTCGCCGATCTTCTCCGAGGTGGCCGCCTGGGTCATCCGCGGTCCGCCCAGCCAGAGGTGGGCCGTGCCGCGGCTCATGAGCAAAAAGTCGCACAGGGCCGGGCAGTAGGCCTGGCCGGCGATGCAGGGCCCCATCAGGACGTTGATCTGGGGGATCAGGCCCGAGTACCGCGACTGCAGGGCGAACCACCAGTCGATGCCGGCCCCGGGCACGTCCCGGTAGCCCAGCCGGCCGCCCGAGGAATCCAGGAGCCAGACCATGGGGATGCCCCAGTCCGCGGCCAGCTCCAGGAGCTTGATGAACTTGAATCCGTGCTGAATCCCCAGCGAGCCGCCCAGGACGGTGAAGTCGCTGGCATAGACCGCCACCGGGCGGCCGTCCACCTCGGCCGTGCCGATCACCGCGCCGTCGCCCGGGGCGTCGGTCTCCCGGCCGTCGATCCGCCGGCCGGTGGTGTTGACGCACGAGCCCAGTTCGCGGAAGGTGCCGGGATCGACCAGGACATCGATCCGCTCCCGGGCGGTCAGCTTGCCCCGGGCGTGCTGGCGGTCAACGTGCTGTTGCCCGCCGCCGGCCAGGTTTTTCTGGTGAATGGCCTTTAACCGGGCCAGGGCCTCTTGCATCCGCTCTCCCACTTTCTGGCCCTCCTGTCTATGCCGGCTTGATCGAGCGGCGCTTGTCCGGCAGGTCTTCCACCTTGTGCCGCAGCGACTCAATGGCCCTGACGATCCGCGGCCGGGTGTCCCGCGGATCGATCACCTCATGGGCGGTGTAATAGGTCGTCCAGTGCCGGGCCAGGTTGAGGACCGCGAACTGCTCCTTGAGCATGCCCAGCAGGGTGTTATAGGTCTGCTCGTAATTGCCCGCCTCCTTGGCCGCGGCCAATTCCTTGTGGAACACGGCGTGGACCACGGTCTCCGGCCCGGTCGGGGCGAACTCGACCGTGGGCCAGGCATAGACGTAATCCGGAAACATCTTGGAGCAGCCCATGACGATGTTCGCCCCGCCGTAGGACCGCCGCAGGACCATGGTCACCTTGGGGCCGGTGACGTGCGAGTACGAGTGCAGCAGCTTGGCCCCGTGGCGGATGACCCCCTGGCGCTCCCAGCGGTCGCCCGGCGGAAAGGCGGTGGTGTCCACGACGTTGACCATGGGGATGCTGAAGCAGTCCAGGAAGTTCATGAACCGGTCGTACTTGTCCGAGGAGTCCGGTTCGAGGATACCGGACAGCTCATCCGGATTGTTGGCCACGATCCCGGCCACGTGCCCGCCGAACCGGGCGAAACCGATCACCAGGTTGGGGGCAAAGTCCTCCTTGAGTTCGAAGAACTCACCGTCATCCACGATCAGGTCGATGACCTCGTGAATGTCATAGGTCATCTTGGGATCGTCGGGCAGGACGTCCACCAGTTGTTCGTCCCGCCGGTCCCATGGATCATCCGTGGCCGCGAATGGCGGATTGTCCCAGCAGCTCGTGGGCAGAAAATCCAGGAGGGCCTGGGCCTGGGCGATGGCCTCCTCGTCGTCCGCGGCGACCAGGTCAACTTGGCCGGCCCTTTCCAGGTGGAACTCGGCCCGGCCGGCCTCGGCCGATTCGATGTCTCCCCCCAGCCACATGAAGCCGGACCTGGCGCTCATGATCAGGAAGTCCGACAGGACGGCGACCTGGGTCAGCAGGCCGACGCACGGTCCCAGTACCAGGGCGATCCGGGGGATCACGCCCGAGTACTGGGCGCAATTCCTGAGGAAGGTGGCCACCCCGTTGAGGCCGCTGTCGCCGGCCTTGAAGCTGAGGCGGCATCCGGCCGAGTCGATCAGGCCGATGATCGGCATCCGCCGCTGGCCGGCCATCACGGTCAGGTCGCTGAGCTTCCAGGCGGCCTGGTCCCCCAGAGAGCCGGACATGACCGAAAAATCCAGGGACCAGACCGCGGCCGGCCGGCCGCCGATCCGGGCCAGGCCCATGACCACGCCGTCGGACGGGCTGGGCCGCTGCTTCCCGTCAAAGGGCGGACGGTGATCGACCACCACCGAGCCCATTTCCTCGAAGCTGCCCGGATCGACCAGGCGGTCGATCCGCTCCCGAGCGGTCAGCTTGCCCAGGTCATGCTGCCTTGCGACGCGCTCGGGCCCGCCGCCGGCCAGGTTGGCCTGCCTGACCTTATCCAGGCGGGCCAGGTAGCCGTCCATCCAGTCACCCATGCCGTCTATCCTTTGTCCGCGCTCTCTTCCCGCCGGCGCCGTTCCATCTCCTTGAGTTCGCGCCGCAGGACCTTGCCGATCGCGCTCTTGGGCAGTTCATCCATGAACTCCCATTGCTTGGGCACCTTGTAGGCCGCCAGCCGCTCCCGGCAAAAGGCCTCCAGTTCCTCCGCGGTGACGGTCTCGCCCTCCCTGGCCACGATGAAGGCCTTGACCGTCTCGCCCCGGTAGGGGTCGGGCACGCCCAGGGCGCAGGCCTCGGCCACCTGGGGGTGCTCGTAGAGGACCTCGTCAATGTCCCGGGGATAGATGTTGTAGCCGCCGGCGATGATCATGTCGCTCTTGCGGTCCACGATGTACAGATAGCCGTCCTCATCCATGTAGCCGATGTCGCCGGTGTAGAACCAGCCGTCCCGGAGGGCCCGGGCCGTCTCCTCGGGTTTCTGGTAATACTCGTGGAAGACCTGGGGGCCCCTTATTAAAATCTCGCCGGACTCGCCCTGGGGCATCTCCCGAACGCCGTCCTCCACGTCCACGATCTTGCAGTCCGTGTCCGATACGGGCACGCCGACGCTGCCCGGCTTGCCCACGCCGCCCCAGGGGTTGCCGTGGCAGAAGGTGGTCGATTCGGTCATGCCGTAAACCTCGACGATCTGGGCCCCCACGGCCGCCTCGAACTCGCGGATGGTCTCCGCGGCCAGGGGGGCCGCCCCGGACAGGCAGCCCCTGATGAACGAGAAATCCGTGTCCTTGAACCCGGGCAGATTCAGGAGGCCGACGTAGATCGTCGGCACGCACCCGAAGTAGGTCGGCTGGTAGGCCTTGGTCATGTCCAGCACGGTCTTGGGCTCGGGCCGCGGCACCAGGATCAGGGTGTAGCCCTTGTAAACCGACTGGTTCATCATTGACGTGAATCCGGCCACGTGGAAGAAGGGGAAGATGGCGATCAGCCGTTCGTTGCCCTCCCGGGCCCCCTGGAACCAGGCCTCCATCTGCTGGACCACGGTCACGCAGTGGCGGTGGGACAGGACCACCCCTTTCGAAATACCGGTGGTCCCGCCGGTGTAGAGCAGGGCCGCCGTGTCGTCGGCCTTGACCTCGACCTGGGGAGGGTCGGCCGGGTACCGGGCCACCAGGTCCGGGAAATCGTGGGCCTCGTCACCGGGCATGAGCTTGCGGTGCAGTTTCTTCTTGACCAGGGGAAAAAGCAGTTTCTTCATGCCGGGCAGGTAATCCCGGAGGTGGGCGGCGACGACCGTCTTGACCCCGGTGTCGGCCTTGAGTTTGTTGATCCGCGGCACCAGCAGGTCCAGGCACACGCAGGCGGTGCAGCCCGAATCCTTGAGCTGGTAGGCCATCTCCCGCTCGGTATAGAGCGGGTTGACCATGACCACCGTGGCCCCCAGGCGCCACACGGCGTAGGCCGCGATCAGCATCTGGGGCATGTTGGGCATGGACAGGGCGACCTTGTCCCCCGGCTTCACCCCCAGGTCCAGCAGAGCGTTGGCCAGCCGGTTGACCAGGTCGTCCACCTGGGACCAGGTCAGTTCCTTGCCCAGCATGATCATGGCCGTGACGTCAGGGTACTTGCGGGCGGTTCGCGCCAGGGCCGCCGGCAGGGTGATGTCCTCGTAGTCGATGCTGGTCGGCACCCCCGGGGCATACGCCTTATGCCAGATACGCTCCTCCATGGTCCCCCTCCCTATCCCATGACAGTGGACACGATGAGCCCCTGGGCTCGTATATTTGAATCCCCCCGGTCGGGGGCGAAGGACCCGCTTCTGACCGGGCCGGCGATTCAGACGAACAGACGGTTCAGACGCTCCAGCAGCCCCCCGGCCTCGGCGATGATGTCCTCCACCAGCCGGGCCGCGGGCTTGACCTCGCTGACCAGGCCGGCCACCTGGCCGCAGGCGATGGGCGCCGTGTCCGGGTCGCCGGACTGGTAGGCCAGCTTGCCCTTGCCGCCGGCGACCAGGGTCAAGATCTCGGCCAGGGTCGTCCCCCGGGCCTCGACGGCCAGGACCTCGGCCACCAGCTTGTTGTTCACGCAGCGGATGGGGTTCTTGATCGAGGACATGATCAGCGAGGTGTCCGTCTCCTCGGCGTTTACGACCTTCTGCTTGATGTTGGGGTGGACCGGGGCCTCCTCGGTGGCGAAGAAGGCGGTCCCCATGAGCACCGCCTCGGCGCCCATGGCCAGGGCCCCCAGGAAACCGCGGCCGTTGGCCACCGCCCCGCCGGCGATGACCGGGACGTCCAGCCGGGCCACGGCCTGGGGGATCAGGACAAAGGCGACGACGTTGTCCAGGCCGACGTGGCCGCCCGAGCCGATGCCGACCAGGGTCACCGCGTCCACCCCCAGGGCCTGGGCCTTGAGGGCGTGCCTCACCGAGGTCGATTTGTGGATGACCTTGACCCCGGCCGCCTTGAAGATCGGCATCAGCGGCTCGGGGCTGCGGCCGGCGGTCTCGACCGCCGGGACCCCTTCATCGCAGATCACCTCGCAGAACCGGATGGTCCGGTCCGGCACCCCGAACTCGGGGACCATGGACACGTTGACCCCGAAGGGCCGGTCGGTCAGGTCCCGCATCTTGCGGATTTCGGCGCGCAGGTGCTCGGCGGTGTCGAAGCTTTCGGCGGTGATGAAGCCGAAGGCCCCGGCGTTGCACACCGCGGCCACGAACTCGGCCCGGCTGACCCACTGCATGCCGCCGCACAGGATCGGGTGGTCGCAGCCCAGCATGTCGGTAATTTTAGTTCTGAATTGCTTGGCCATGGTCTAAAAAGCCTCCTCGTCGATACAGAGCCCTTTGCTAACCGGGCCTCATCTGCTTTAGCAGTTCCCCGATGATGATCAGCTTCTGGATGTTGTTGGTGCCGGCGCCGAACTCGATGCCCTTCACGTCCCGGTACATCCGTTCGATGGGGTATTCCTTGATAAAGCCGTAGCCGCCGAAGATCTGGATGGCCTCGCCCACGGCCCTCACCCCGACCTGGCCGCCGAACAGCTTGGCATAGGAGGCCTCGAGCCTGACCCGCCGGCCGGTCTCGGCCCTGACCGCGGCCCAGTAGGACAGGACCCGGGCGGCCTGGATCTCGGTGGCGATCTGGGCCAGGGTGGACTGGACCATCTGGAAGCCGATGATCGGCCGGCCGAACTGGACCCGGGTCGCGGCGTATTGCCAGGCCAGATCCAGGGCCGCCTGGGCCACCCCGATGGGGGCGATCGAGTACACGATCCGCTCCCGGTCCAGGCCGCTCATCAGGACCCGGATCCCCTTGTTCTCCTCGCCCAGGAGGTTGGCGGCCGGGACCTCCATGTCCTCGAAGATCAGTTCGCTGGTGGGCGAGCCCCTGACCCCCATCTTGTGAAGCGGGTTGCCCCGGGAAAAACCGGGGAACGAACTCTCGACGATAAAGGCCGAGATGCCGTCCTTGCCCGCCTCGGGCGCGGTCTTGGCATAGACCACGGCCACGTCGCACACGGGACCGTTGGTGATGAACATCTTGGTCCCGTTCAGGACGTAGGTGTCGCCCTTCTTCTCGGCCCGGGTCCCCATGGACAGGGCGTCCGAGCCGGACTCGGGCTCGGTGATGCACAGCGCCCCTATTTTATTACCGGTGATCAGATCGGGCAGGTATTTCCGGCGCTGGGCCTCGGTGCCGTTGCGGAAGATGTTCTCGGTGCACAGGATCGAGTGGGCGCCCCAGGTGTTGGCCGTGGCCACGCAGCCCCGGGCCAACTCCTCCATGACCAGGACCGCCGAAACAAAATCCGCCCCTGCCCCGCCGTACGGTTCGGGGATGGTGATCCCCAGCAGGCCCATCTCGGCCATGGCCCTGAAATTTTCCTCGGGGAAGCGGGCCTGGTCGTCGATCTCCGGGGCCAGGGGGGCCAGTTGCTCGTCGGCCAAGCGGGCCACTGTATCTTTGAGCATCTTTTGTTCGTCGGTCAGATCGAAGTCCATGCCCCTCACTCCCGTGGCTTGGCCACTCCGCTCAAGATGAACCGGTACAATTTTTCGCTCAGATCGTCGGGCGACATCTCCCGGTCAAAGGCCACGCCGGTCAGACAGACGTGCTCGATGCCGCCCAGGATGACCTGGCGCAAAAAGGTCGGCGGCAGATCGTCGCGGATCTCGCCGCTGGCGATGCCCTCCTCGATGATCTTCAGGACGATGTCGCTGTACTGCTTGACCAGGGCGTAGGTCTGGCTGGTGAAGTAGTCGGAAAAGCTGCGCACCTCGAGCAGCAGGATCCGGGCAAAGGTCCGGTCCGTGGCGTAAACGTTGACGTGGGTCCAGATGATCTTGCGCAGCTTGTTCAGGGCGCCCTTGACGCCCCCCAGGTCGTGGTAAACCTGGGCCTCGTAGTGCTGGAGATACTCGGTCAGTACCTGGTACAGCAGGTCCCGCTTGTCCTTGAAGTACTTGTAGATCAAGGCCTCGGTCACGCCGGCGGTCTTGGCGATCTCGGCCGTGGTGATGGCGCTGAAATCCTTTCGGCCCAGGAGTCCGACCAGGGCCTGGACGATCTTGACCCGGCCCGCCGGGTAGTCGCCCCGGCCGAACCAGGCGGAATGATGATTGACGTCAAGAGCCATGGCCCTTCCCTTGAATGGGCGCGATCTCCAGGTCGGTCAGGGGGTACGACACGCAGGCGTGGACGTACCCGTAGCGCTTATCCGACCGACGGACCAGGGCCCCGGCCGGCTGAAAGACTTTTCCGTAAAGGACCCTGACCCGGCACTGGCTGCACTCCCCGGACCGGCACAGGGACGGGACGGTCAGCCCGGCCCGTTCCAGCCCAGCGAGCAGGGGCTCGGCCGCCTGGGCGGTGAAGGTCGGGCCGCCTTGGACCCTGACCTCGAAGGAGTCCTCGGCCGAGACCTCGGCCGGCCAGTTTGGCGCGGCCGTGACGTTCAGCGGCGGGCCGTAAACCTCGGTCCGAATCCTCCGCCGCAGCACGCCCAGGGCGGCCAGTTCGGCCAGGCAGAAATCGTACATGGCCTGGGGGCCGCACAGATAAAAGGTTTTTTCGCCCAGGTCGCCCACGGCCCCCTGGATCACCTGCCGGGTGATGTACCCGGTCGGTCCGTCCCAGCCCGAAGCCGGATTTTCGACAACGGGCAGGTATGAAAAATTATCGAACCGCCGGGCCAGGCCGGTTAAATGGTCGTGAAATATGATCTCGTCCGCGGTCCGGCTGCCGTAGATCAGGCTCACGGTCCGGTCCAGGCCACACTCCAGGATTTCGCGGATCATACTGTAAAAGGGCGTGATCCCGCTGCCCCCGGCCAGGCAGACCATGTTTTTCTGGTGGAAGAGGGGGTTGTGATAGAAATGGCCGGCCGGCCCCGAGGCGGTCAGGGAGTCACCGGGCCCCACCTGGTCCAGGAGATAATTCGAGACCAGACCGCCCTTGACCCGGCGCACGGTGATCTCGTAAAAGCCGATCTGGTTGGGCGGCGAGCTGAGGCTGTAGGGCCGGCTGGTCCGGACGTGATCGACCTCGACGAACAGGGAGATATACTGCCCGGCCTGGAAGGGGGGCAGCGGCCCGGCGGCCGGCACCAGGCGCAGGGTCCTGGTCGAGGGCGTCTCCGGGATGACCTCGGCCACCTTCAGGTCGATCCGGGCCGGGTGGAGGCGATCGATGAACCGGTGGGCGCCGCATTGGTCCAGGTCGTAATCCACCCCGTATTTGCGGCTCATCTCGATGGCCTGGGCGACCTCGGGGTATCCATCCAAATCTTCGAGAAAGTTGGTGCTCATGACGCTCTCCCGGCCTCAGGCGCCGATCTTGCGGATGACGGAACTGGCCGCGGCCCGGCCGGCCTCCAGGGTGGCCTGGAACCCGCAGTCGCCGCTCCAGCCGCTGGCAAAGTACAGGCCGTCGATGGCCGACCGGCGGCCCGGCTGGAAGAACAGCGAATCCTTGGTCTGCTGCTCGAAGCCGTAGATGGCCCCCTGGGGATGGCCCAGGTAGCGCATGTGGGTCAGGGGCGTGGCCACCTCCATCTCCTCGATGTATCCCCGGAGGCCGGGGTGGACCTTTTCCACGACCCGCAGCAGGCCGTCGGCCACCCGGTATTTGGTCTGAAAATACCCGGTCGGCGGCACCCTCAGCCACGGTTCGCCGAACTTGAGGGTCACCAGGCTCATCTGGCAGGTCCCGGGCGGCGAGAAGTCCGGGTCGGCCACGTTGTAGCAGCTCAGGACCATCAGATCCTCGTCGATGTCCAGGGCGTGCATCTGCCTCGTCGGCCGGTCGCTGACCGTGGGGTCGCTCATGATGAAGCTGGTCGAGGCGCTGACCCCGACCTGCGAGGGCTCGCAGTCCAGGCCCATGAACAGGACGAACCCCGAGGCGCTCAGGCTGCGGCCCCGCATCTCGACCAGGGCCTGGGGCGGCACCTGCTCGGCCCCGATGAGTTGGAGATAGGTCAACACCGACGAGGCGTTGGAGACCACGAACCGGGTGTCCACCCGGTCGCCCTGGTCGGTGATCACGCCCCTGACCGCCCCGTTCTCGACTACGATCCGGTGAGCCCCGCAGCCCAGCCGGGCCGAGCCGCCGGCCTGAAAAAACTTGTTCAGGAGGGCATTGGACATGGCCTGGGAGCCGCCCTTGATGTGGAACGGCTTGAACTCGATGAACACGTAGAACAGGATGGCCAGATAGACAAAGGCCATCCGGGTGGGCGAGATGCCCAGGTAGCCCCAGTAAACCGAGAGCACGGCCTTGAGCAGTCCGTCGGCAAAGAACTCGTCCAGGACTTCCTTGGTGGATCGCAGGGAGTATTTGTAGAGCAAGGGGTATTTGTCCCGGGAGGGCTGGGGGTCGCGGAACACGGCCACGGCCAGGAACTGCTCGGACAGCCGGTAGATCAGCTCGAAGAATTTTTCGATACGGTCTCGCTCGGCCGGGAAACTCTCCTGCAACACCGAGACCGTGCCGTGGAGGTCAGCGGGGAGGACCAGGTCAAGGCCGTCCGGGACGACGACCCGGTACAGGTCGGCCATTTCCACGAATTCCAGGTCTTCGGTCACGCCCAGGCCGTCGAGCAGGAAGCGGGTCGGTCCTGGTTTTTCGGGGCGGCCCAGGCCGGAGAGCTGGTGCAGGGCGACCTCGAACTCGAAGCGGCCCCGGACAAAGCTGGTGGCGCAGCCGCCGGGGACGTGGTGCCGTTCCAGGAGCATGACCTTGAGGCCCTTTTGGGCCAGGGCCGCCGAGGCGGTCAGGCCGCCGTTGCCGGCCCCGATGACCACCGCGTCAAAGGCGCTCATCATCGTCCTCCGTGAGGGGGCGGATCGCGTCATCCGGTCGCGGCCGGCAGGGGCTGATCCACCTGGATGCCGCTCCGGCCCGACCGGTTGGGAGAGACGGCCGCCGCCAAGTTAGGAAACCTAACCTTTTCAGACAGTTATCACCACAACTGACTGTTTTTACGCGTTTTTTTATAGTGAGTAAAACTCACTTCGTGGTCAGTGTCAAGTCTTTTTTATGGCCGGGGACTCAGGCACAAAAAGGAGGCCTGTCCCCCACCCCACCAGACCGGGGGTGGGGGACAGGCCTCTCAAGGCGCGACCGGACGCCGACGCAACGGGGCAGGTAGGCCCCGCCTGAAAGGGCGGCGCTGGGGATCAAGCGCTATGAAATTTTGAAGAAGCGGTCTCCCTTGGCGTTGCAGACCGGGCAGCGCTCGGGGGGCTCTTTCTCGGCGGTGTGGCCGCAGACCGGGCAGACCCAGTAGGGGTAGTCGGCCAGGTCGCCGTCCAGGTTGTCCAGCAATTTTTGATACAGGGCGGCGTGGGTCTTTTCGACGGCGTTGGCCCAGTTGAAGGTCCGCAGGGCGCCGGCGTTATTTTCGGCCTCGGCGTCGGCGATCATCTGGGGATACATCTTGGTGAACTCGTGGGTTTCACCGCCGATGGCCTCCTGGAGATTTTCGCGGGTGGTCTTGACGCCGCCCAGGGTGCGGAGGTGGTTGATGGCGTGGATCGTCTCGGCCTCGGCCGCGGCCCGGAACAACCGAGCCACCTGGGGAAGTCCCTCGTCGGCGGCCTTTTGGGCAAAGGCCAGATACCTCCGGTTGGCCTGTGATTCCCCGGCAAAGGCGTCTTTCAGGTTCTGTTCGCTCTTGGACATTGGCTCCTCCTGGTGAGCCCCGATCCGGATCAGGGCTGAAAGGTGGCGGTGACCTCCCGGCCCCGGCCAACCTCCAACCGACCGTCCAGTTGACGGGTGACCAGGTCCCTCACCAGATTAAGCCCCAAGTCCGGGGCGTCCGTCAAGACGCCCGGCGGCCCCGGGCCGTCAATGGTGACGCCCATCTGGATCCAGCCGTCCCCGCTCTGGCCGACCGAGACCGTGACCCGTCCGGGGCTGCCCGGGGCCGGTCCGACGGCGTGGCGGACCAATTCGTGGAGGATCAGGCCGCAGACCACGGCCCGGTCAAAACCGATGTAAACCGGCTGGCCCTTGACCTCGAGCACCACCCCGGCCGCGCTCGCCCCCAGCAGCCGGTTCGGTTCCGAGGTCAAGCCCCGGGCCAAGGCCTTGAGATCGACGCGGGTCGTCAGCCGGGAACGATGCAGCACCTCGTGGATCAGGCCCAGGGCCGTCAGACGCAACCGGGTCTCCTGGACGATCTGCTTGGGCGGGCGGGCGTCGGGCCTCCCGGACTCCAGGGACAACACCTCGGACAGGAGCCGGACGTTGTTTTTCAGGTGCTGGTGCATCTCCCGGACCACCACCTCTTTCTCCTGGATGGCGACCCGGACCTGCTCCTCGATCCCTTTGGCCTCGGTGACGTCGGTGATGAAATTCAGGGTGGCCGGCTCGCCCTCCCAGTAGAACCTGGTTCCCCGAATGGCCGCCCACCAGACGGTCTTGTCCTTGCGGACCATGCGGCACTGGTACACCTCCGGGATCTCCCGGCCGGCGATGCGGTCCACGTGCCGCTGCAGCACCAGATCCCGGTCGTCGGGATGGATCAGTTTGGCGATCAAGCCCGAGGTCATCTCGCCGGGCGTGTAGCCGACCATCCGGCAGGCCAGGTCATTGGCCATCTTGATCCGGGCGTCCTGGACGACGAGCACCCCCAGGCCGGCGTGCTCCATGACCAGGCGGAATCTGTCCTCGGCCTCCTGGAGGGCGGCCGCCTGTCGATTCTGGTCGGTGACCTCGAGGCCGTGGGCCAGGACCAGCGGTTCGCCCTGGGCCGAGGCCAGGGGCACCCCGCACATCCGAAAGGATCGGCCCCGGCGATCGGTCCAGTCCCAGTGTTCGGACCGTCCGGATTCGAAGACCCGGATGGCGGGGCAGACGACGCACGGTTCGGTCCGGCCGCGCTTGACCTCGAAGCAGGCCCGGCCCCGAAAGTCGCCGAATTCCTCGCGGGCGAGCCGGTTGGCCCAGCGCAGGGAGTGATCCCGGTCCTGGATGAACACGAACCCGGGCAGCTCCTCGAGGACGGAGGACAGGACCGCCCAGCCCGGGGCGGGCCCGTCGTCCGGGAAAGGCGAACCGCCCGTCAGGGCCCGCCCTGGCTGAGGCTCACCTTGCCGCCGCTCGATTTCCCGGAGCGGCTCCACCCGCCTCCCAACGTCCCTCTCGGTGCGATCAATCATCGGCCCCTCCCGGTCCCGGCGAGTCCAATCGGCCGAGGCCGCGGCCGGCTCGGCCAGAGGTGTCGCCAGCATTGCCAGTTCCGCCAGGAAACGGGCCGGGTCATCATGGCCTCCCGTTGTCATCGAGCACCTCTCGTAACATGGTTAACATGTCCGTCAGGCGGTGGGGTTTGCCCAGAAACCCCTTGGCCCCGGCCTCGAGGATCTTTTTCACCTCGCCCTCGGCGGTGTAACCGCTGACGACCAGCACCTTGGCCGCGGGGTCGGTCGCGAGGATCTGTTTCAGGCAGGCATAGCCCCCCATGCCGGGCATGCTCAGGTCCAACATTACGGCGTCGATCCGGCGGTCCGGATCGAGGTGAATGTCCAGGGCCTCTTCACCGGTGGCGGCGGTCAGAACAGAGTAGCCGTGTGCCTCGAGGATCCGTCGGGCGACCTCCAGCACCGCCGCCTCGTCGTCCACGACCAGGACGGTTTCATCTCCACCCGGTGGATCGACCCGGCCGTCGAGGACGCGCCCGGTGTCCGTTCCGGCCGTATCGGCCGCCGGCAGGTAAATTTCGAATCGAGTCCCGGTCTCGGGCCGGCTGTGGCATTGGATGCAGCCGTCATGGGCCTTGATGATGCCGTAAACCGTGGACAGGCCCAGGCCCGTGCCCCGGCCCGGCCCCTTGGTGGTAAAAAAGGGTTCAAAGGCGTGCTCCAGGGTTTCCGGGTCCATGCCCCGGCCGGTGTCGGCCACGCCCAGGTGAACGTAGGCGCCTGGATTCAGGTCGGGAAGGGATCGGCAAAACGAGGCATCGAGGTCCACGTTGTCCGCCTCGATGAGCAGATTGCCCCCGTCGGGCATGGCGTCCTTGGCGTTGGCCCCGAGGTTCATGATCACCTGCTCGATGTGGGTCGGATCCCCCAGGATGGACCTCAGGTCCGGGGCCAGCCGGGTCTCGATTCGAATCATCTTGGGCAGGGTTTTGCGGAGCAGGTCGGCGACCTGGCCGAGTTCCCGGGCCAGATCGACCGGTCCGGAGGGACGGTCCACCCGGCGACTGAAGGTCAGCACCTGGCGGACCAGGGCGCCGGCGCGCTCCACGGACCGCTCCATCTGCTCGACGTAATTGAGGACGTTCCGGGGATTGTCGCTGACCCGGATGAGCTGGAGGTAGCCCCCCATGGCCTGGAGGATATTGTTGAAGTCATGGGCGATGCCGCTGGCCAGGGTGCCGACGGCCTCCATCTTCTGGGACTGGAGGAGCTGTTCCTCCAGGAGCCTGACCTCCTGCTCGGCCAGGATGCGGTCGGTGACGTCCCGTCCCGTGGCGCTGACAAAGACCAGGCCCGATTCATCCTCGACCAGGCCGGCCCGATACTCGATATAGCGCTCGGCGCCATCGGGGGCCTGGACTCGGACCACGCCTTCATCCCGGCCCCCGGCGGTGATCCGGGCCAGGTACTCGTCCAGGGACCAGTCCTTTTCGGCCGGCGACAGGACCTCGGCCACGGACCGGCCCGCCAGTTCCTCGGGCGTCTGGCCGAACATGGCGGCCACGGCCCGATTGAGGCTCAATACCCGGCCCTGCAGGTCATGGGTCAGGATGTAGTCGGTGATGCCGTCGAACAGGTCCCGGTAGCGCTTTTCCGACCGGCGCAGGTCCTTGGCGGCCTGTTCCCGGGCGGTGATGTCTTCGTAAATGATCAACTGCTCCCCGGAGGCGAGGCCGACCGACCTGAAGTTGATCAGCTTTTCGGTCCCGTCGCGGGCCGTCACCCAGAAGACGCGGATCCGGGACTTTCCCGGGCCGGCCCCATCCCTGTCGGCCCGCCAGGTGTCGAGCACCTGTTTCCGATAGGCCGGGTCGGGAAAGGCCAGCTCGAACCAGGACCGGCCGTTGGACACCTCCTTGAGGGAATAACCAAAGAGCTGCTGAAACATCTGGTTGACGTACAGGTATTGCCCGCCAGGTGAAATGAGGGCCACACCCAAGGGCGCCTCGTCCACCAGGACCCGGAAGCGCTCCTTTTCCTCGAGGGCCTCGGCCTCGGCCCGCCGCCGCTCCTCGACCTCCCGCCTCAGCCACCCCAAGGCCGTTTTTTCCTGCCCCAGGGAGGCGGCCAGCCCCCGGGCCAGGACCGCCGCCGACACGGCCATCAGGGCGTTGAGCAGGACAAAATTGACGGACAATACCGCCCAGCGGAGCCAGGGCTGGGGGCCGACCGTGGGCCAGGGCGACAGACCGCCGGCCACCAGTCCGCCCAGCACGATCAGGGTCAGGGCGTTCAGGACCACGGCCGCCACCGCGGCCCGGATACCCAGGAGTAAACCCGCGGCCACCCCAAAGGCGAACAACCAGATCGGACCGCCGGAATACGGGCCCAGATGCCCCAAAATGACCACGGCGATGAGGTAAAACAAGCCCAGGGTGACCGTCGCCCGAATCCGGAAGCTGATCCTGCGCCACCAGATCAAGGCGGCCACGGCCCAGGCCGTGGCCGCGGTGTCCACCGCGGCCAGGAACCAATACCCCTTGGACAGGATGTAGATCATGCTCGGGACAAAGGCCAATCCCCCCAAAAAGACCGCGGTCAGGTAAAAGGCCCTCAGGATGCGGTCGCGCCAGTACTCGAGACCCGGTTGCGGGGGACCATCCGGCCACAGGGAGTGGCCGGTGAGGCGGGGAGGGGTTCCCGGGTCAGGGCCCGGGGACACCCGTTCCTTTGGCAGACGGGAAGGCTTCATCCCCCTGGTGTGTACCAAGAAATGTGCCAAGCTGCTCTAAATGTTATTAAGTTATAATTTCAATATGTTGACTATCGGGAAACCGGCTGGCAACGGTTCCTGTCCGGTATGACCGCACAGAAGTGTCCGACATTGACGGACAGGGCCGCGCCTCAGAACGAAATATCGTATTTGCGCAGCAGTTCGTAGAGGCGGGAGCGCTGGATCCCGGCCAGGCGGCAGGCCTCCTGGGGATTGCCGCCGGCGCGGCGCATGACCTCTTGAAGGTAGGCCCTCTCCAGGCGGGCCACGCCCTGGTCCCGGTAGTCCCGCAGCAGGGGCAGGGGCTCGTCCGGGTCCCAGTCTTCCCCGGTGGCGGTCTGATCGGCCGGCCCGATGGCGGCCCGGGCCAGCTCGACCCGGAGGTGGGTGGGCAGGTGCTTGGGATAAAGGGTGGGCTCGGCCCCGGCGGCGGACAGGGCCCACTCCAGCGTGTTGACCAGCTCGCGGATGTTGCCCGGCCAGGAGTAATCCCGCAGGGCGGTCATGAACTCGGGGGAGAAGCCCTTGATACCCGTCCCGGTCCGCTGGCACAGCCGGGCGGTGTGGTGGATCACCAGTTCCTGGAGGTCTTCCATCCGGTCCCTGAGGGGCGGGATCTCGACATGGAGGACCTGGAGCCGGAACAGGAGGTCTGACCGAAAGCGGTTCTCGGCGACCAGTTCGTCCAGGCTGCGGTTGGTGGCGGCGATCAGCCGGAAGTCGCACTCGTGTTCCTGCTTGGCCCCCAGGGGCCGGTAGCGGCCGTCTTCGAGGACGCGGAGAAAGGCCTTTTGCATGGTCAGGGGCAACTCCCCGACCTCGTCCAGGAACAGGGTCCCGCCGTGGGCCTGACTGATCAGGCCGTCCTCGTCCCGGTCGGCCCCGGTAAAGGCCCCCTTGACGTGACCGAACAGGATGCTCTCGACCAGGTTCCCGGGCAAGACGGCGCAATCGACGACCACGAAGTCGCCGCCGGCCCGGCCCGAATTGCGGTGAATGACCCGGGCGAAGACCTCCTTGCCGGTCCCGGTCTCGCCGGTGATCAGGACGTTGGAGTCCCCGGCGGCGGCCCGGGCCAGGAGGTCCAAACAGTTCTCCATGGCCGGACCGGAGCCGACGAGTCCTTCCCGATGGAGCACGGCCGGCGTCTTGACGGTCCGCTTCTCCTCCCGGTACTGTTTGACCCGGGTCACCACCAGCCGGATGTTCTGGGGCGTGACCGGTTTTTTGAGGTAATCCCAGGCGCCGTTCTTGATGGCCAGCTCGGCTCCGTCGGCGTCGGCGTCTCCGGTGATGATGATCACTTCCGGCTGGGATGCGGTCTGGCGCAGCTCGGGCAGGATGTCCAGCCCGCTGCCGTCGGGCAGTCGAACGTCCAAGAAGACCAGATCAAAGGCCTCGCCGCGGGCGGCCTCCAGTCCGGTCGCGGCGTCGTGGGCCGAGACCACCTCATGGCCCATCTCCCGCAGGATGCGGGACAGGACCTGACATAACGTCGGTTCGTCGTCTATGATCAGGATATTGAACATAATCTGGAAGCGACCGCCCTCTGAGATAACTATAGGGGATGTAGATCGAAAAGTGAATATTGATTATAAAAAAATAATCTCAGGCCCTCTGGTCCAGGATCCGACTCACCTTCCGGACCAGGGCCCGGGGGGTGAAGGGCTTGGCGATGAAGTTGAGACCGTCCAGGGACAGGCCGTGGGCCATGACCGCCTCGTCGGTGTAACCGGACATGAACAGGACCCTGGTCTCGGCCCGGGTGCCGGTCAGTCGCTGGGCGAACTGGACGCCGCTGATCTTGGGCAGGACCACGTCGGTCAGCAGGAGGTGGATCGGTCCGGAGTGTTCCTCGGAGATCATCAGACCCTCGCCGGCGTTGGAGGCCTCCAGGACCGAGTAACCGTGTTTCCGTAGGATCCGGGCGGTGGCCCGCCTGACGCCTCGATCGTCCTCGAGCAGGAGGATGGTCTCGGTGCCGCGGGGCAGGTCGTCCGGGGCCCCGACCTCGTCCGGACGGGGCGGCCTGCGGTCGGAGCGGGGCAGGTGTATCCGGAAGGCCGAGCCCTGGCCCGGGGCGCTGATCACCTCGACGTGGCCGCCGCTCTGCTTGACGATGCCGAAGACCGTGGCCAGGCCCAGGCCGGTGCCGTCAGCGGGGTCCTTGGTGCTGAAAAACGGTTCGAAGATGTGGGACTGGGTCTCCCGGTCCATGCCCACGCCGGTGTCGCTGACCGACAGGACCACGCTCGGACTGGGTTCGGCCTCCAGGGGCCGGTCCGGGTCGCCGGGGGCCTGATCGAGGTTGTGGGTCTCGATGGTCAGCGTCCCGCCCTCGGGCATGGCGTCCCGGGCGTTGACCACCAGGTTGAGGACCACCTGTTCCATCTGGGCCGGATCGACGAAGACCTGGCCCAGATCCGGCTCCAACACGGTGACCAGGTCGATGTCCTCGCCGATGACCCGGACCAGCATCCGTTCCATGTTGCGGACCACCTCCCCCAGATCGACCACCTTGGGTTCGAGGACCTTGCGGCGGCTGAAGGCCAGGAGCTGATCGGTCAGCGCGGCGCCCCGCTGGGAGGCCTGACTGATCTGCTCCAGGTCGGCCCGCATGGGATCGCTCGGGTCCACGGCCTCCAGCAGCAGTCCGCTGTAGGCCACGATGACGGCCAGGACGTTGTTGAAGTCGTGAGCCACCCCGCCGGCCAGGCGGCCGATGGCCTCCATCTTCTGGGCCTGGACCAGTTGGGCCTCGAGGTGGAGCTGATCGGTGACGTCCCGCTTGACCGACACGAAGCCGGTGATCTGATCGGCGGCGTCGATGATCGGCGAGATGGTCGCCTCCTGCTCCATGAGCGTCCCGTCCCGGCGGCGGTTGGTGATCCGGCCGGTCCAGACCCGGCCGGCGGTGATGGTCTGCCACATCCGCTCGTAGAACCGGCGATCGTGGCGGCCGCTCTTGAGGAGGCGGGGGTTGCGGCCGACGACCTCGGCCCGGCTGTATCCGGTCAGACGCTCGAAGGCCGGGTTGACGTACTCGATGGTCCCCAGGGCGTCGGTGATGATGATGTCCTCGGCGGCGTGTTCGATGGCCGTGGCCAGCCGCCGCAGCTCGTGCTCGGCCCGTTTGCGCGAATTGATATTGCGGACCACCACCAGGATCCGCTCCCGGCCGCCGATGGTGACCGCCTTGAAGTTGATCTCGCTCCAGAACAACTGGCCGCCCTTGCGCCGGGACAGCCACTCGACCGTCTGGGCCCCCTCCTGTCTGACCCGGCGGAAGATGGCGGCCGCTTCCCGGCGGCTGTAGGGCGGCCGGCCCAGGCTGAGATCGTTGACCGAGGCGGCCAGGACCGTCTCCCGATCAAAGCCGAACATCTCCAGGACGCTCTGGTTGGCGTCCAGGATCCGGCCCGTCCGGGCGTCCACGATGAAGATGGCCTCGCCGGTGGCGTTGAAGATCTGGCGGTACTTGCGCTCGGATTCCCCGAGGGCCTCCTCGGCCTGGCGGCGGTCGTGGACGTTGCGGGTGAAAAAGGCCAGCCGGGAGACCGAGCCCTGGGGATCACGGATGGGCCAGATGCTCGTGTCCAGGATCAGGCCGTCCGCCTCCAGATCGAAGCGCGTCCCTTTTCCGGTGGCGATGACCTCCAGGGCCTTTTCCCGGGCCGCCGCGGACAGCCATTGGGGAGACAGGTCAGAGGCCGATCGCCCGATGAGGTCGGCGGCGGCGGCCCCCAGACGCTGGCAGGCCCCCTGGTTGACGGCCAGGATCCGGCCGCGACAGTCCAGGAGCATGGCCATGTCGGGCATGACGTCCAGCAGGGCCCGCCAGGTGGCCTCGGCCCGGGCGGCCGTGATCCGGGACGTGTCGGCCGTCTCCCGGGGAGCGGTCCGCGGGGGCCTTTCTTCCAGCTCGGCCAGCCTGGCCCGCAGGGCGGTCAGGTCCTCGATCAGCTGGGCCTTGGTCCGACTCGTATCCTTCAACGTCTATCCCGCTCGTTGGGCCGATGACCGTCGGATGACGACCCGGCGTCCCGCCGGACGGTCAGCACCCCACGCTCATGGACCGAAGGTATCCGGGTCATCGGAAAATCTATCATTATCCTGCCCCGGACCGGCCGGCGGTCGTTTGACTGGCGGCCGTCCCGGTCGGGCCGGGACGCTCGGCCGCCGCCGCCCGCTACTGGGTCACCTGGCGGGCGATGGCGTGTTCCAGGAACAGGTCCACCAGGACCGGATCGAACTGGGTCCCCTTGGCCAGGCACAACTCGTCCACGGCCGCGTCCAGGGGCATGGCCGGCCGGTAGGGGCGATGCGAGGTCATGGCGTCAAAGGCGTCGGGCACGGACAGGATCCGGGCCTCGAGGGGGATCTGATCCCCTTTCAGGCCGTCCGGGTAGCCCCGGCCGTCCAGGCGTTCGTGATGCCCCCGGATGGCCGGCACGGCCGGCCCCAGCAGGGCCAGTTCGCCCAGCATCTTGACCGCGGTCAGGGGATGCTCCTTGATCAGGCCGAATTCCTCGACGGTCAGCGGCCCCCGCTTGTTGAGGATCTCCTCGGGAACGGCGATCTTGCCGATGTCGTGAAGCAGGGCGGCGTACTCGAGCATCTCCAGGGCCCGTCTGTCCAGGCCCATGGCCTCGCCCAGGGCCTGACTCATCACCCGGACCCGGTTGCAATGACCGCGGGTGTAGCGGTCCTTGGCCTCGATGGCCTCGGACAGGGCCAGAATCAGGTCCAGGTTGGCCCGCTTCAGGTCCCGGGTCCGTTCGGCGACCGTCCGTTCCAGGAACTCCTGATAGGCCCGGCGCTCGACGGTGAACCGCCTCTTCTCCAGGGCGCGGGCGGCGCTGAAGGCCAGGGTGTCCAGGTGAAAGGGCTTGGTCAGGAAATCATAGGCCCCTTTTTTGAGGGCCTCGATGGCCGCTTCCATGTCGGCCATGCCGGTGATCAGAATGACCGGCAGGTCCGAGTCCTGCCGGCTGATCCGGGCCAGCAGATCGACCCCGGTCATGCCGGACATGTAGATGTCGGTGATGACCAGGTCAACGTGGTTTTCGGTCATGATTTTGAGGGCATCTTCGGCCGAGGCCGCCGACAGGCAGACGTGGTTCTTGGCCGTGAGCACGTCCACGATCAGTTCCCGGATGGAGGCGTCATCGTCAACGACGAGGATCACCTCCTCGTCATCCAGGCGAGGCTGCTGCTCGGTGCTCACGGCCGGGCCGGAAGGCATGTTCTCCTCAGGACGCGGGTTGAAGGCCCGAAAATCACTCTATCGTTTTGAGTTTACGACAAATGAACCCTTATGTCAAAGACTTGTATCCGCGGGGGATTGAACCGAATCGGATATATTCCCGGGCCATCGGCCCCGGGCCACGAAGACGTTCCGACCGCCGCTCTTGAGGCGCAGGATCTCGGTCCCGGGCAGCCCCAGGGACTCGGCCAGGGTTCGGCTCGGCGCCAGGACCGCGGTGCGCCACCCCGGAAAGCAACGGGCCAGCCGGGCCCCCAGCCGGCCGTAATACCGGCTCGCCTGGGTCGCGATCCGCAGTCGCCGGCCATAAGGCGGGTTGAGGACCACCAGGCCCGGCGGCCCCCCGGGGGCCTCGAGACCGAAAAAATCGCCTGGCCGCAGATCCAGGGCCACCCCGGCCCGGGCGGCGTTGCCGGCGGCGGCCCTCAGGGCCGGCGGATGGCGGTCCAGGCCGACGATGGGGGCCGGATGTTCGGGTTGGAGACGCTGCTCGACCAGCCGGACCAGGTGACGCCAAGTCGGCTCCCGGAAATTGGACCAGGCCATGAAGGCGAAGCTCCGGTCCCCGCCCGGGGCCAGGCCCCGGGCCCGGCGGGCGGCCTCGATCAGGAAGGTCCCCGAGCCGCACATGGGGTCCCACAGCGGCTCCCGGGGATCATACCCGGCCAGGCGCAGCACGGCCGCGGCCAGGGTCTCCCGGAGCGGCGCCTCGGCCGCTGCCAGGCGGTAACCCCGGCGGTGGAGCCGGTCCCCCGAGGCGTCCAGGCCCAGGCGCCACCGGCGCTCGCTTCGCCGCAGCAGAAGCCGCTGAACCGGCCCCTGGGCCGAAGGCCCCATCCGTTCCCGGTAAGAGCGAAGGACCTGGGTTGCGAGACGCCGGCGGGCCTCCTGATCCAGCCCCGGGCCGGTGACCGCCGCCTCGAGCCGAAACCCGGGACCCAGCACCAGGTCCCAGTCCAGTTCGGCCAGGCGGCCGGCCAGGTGCTTCAGGCCCCGGTCCCGGCAGTCCAGGACCCGCCACCAGACCCGCTCGGCCAGGGCCGATTCGAGATTGACCCGGTACAGGTCGGTGAAGCGGCCCTGAACCTCGACCGCCCCGGGCTGAATCGAGACCGGGTCGAGTCCCAGGTCGGTCAGTTCCCCGGCCAACAAATGCTCGACGCCCCGGCCGCACCCGGCCACGAACACCTGCGGGGCGGCCCAGATCCGGCGTTTGATCCGCCGCAAAAGCGCCCGATCGTTCTCATCCACGGTCGTTTGTTTCATCTCCTGAACCAAGGGACAATGGTGATTCCCCGTTCCCGGCGGTTCGGCCCGATCAATTTATCATATAATGAATTTTCCAGGGGCCGAAACAACGAGAACCGCGCCCGGCGAGCGTCCGGCCGTTTGGGGAGGGCCGCCCCGGCACGGACCCGATCCCGGATCAACGAGTCGCTTGCGGCCCCGGGCCCAGGGGAGTAGAATTAGGACCACTTCAATCCCGAGGAGAACCCGTGTCTTCTTTTGCCCGACGACTCAGCCGAGCCGTCCGGTGGCCTGCCGTCCAGGGGGGCCGCCGGCTGGACGTGGTTCGGCTCATGGAACGCATCTCCTGGACCCGGCCAGGACGGTGGTGGCGTGACCGCTTCCCCGAGATCCCGCCCGAGTACCCGGACAAGGAGGAGATCGTCGCCCGGTGCGTGGATCTTGCCCGGCTCGACCTGGCCCGGCGCGGCCACGAGGCCACCGACGAGGAAATCTGGGACAACGCCCGCCTGGTCTCGACCCAGTACGACCACCAGATCCACCAGATCTTCGTGTACGGGGTGGTGACCATCCTGGGCCATCTGTTCGTCCACCAGCAACTGCCGGCCATGTTCATGTCCGCCGACCGCCGGGAAATGGCCCATACCGAGACGGTCAGGCAGGCCCGCCGGCAAGGACTGGGCGTCGTCGCCCTGAGCAATCACTCCTCGCACCTGGACGAACTGATCCTGGGTTTTACCATGTTCCACGAGGGATTGGGGCTGCCCCTGTTCGCCGCCGGCCAGAACATGATGGCCACCCCCTCCCTGGAGCGGCTGCTGATGACCGGGTCCTACCGGGTCCTGCGCAAGGGCGGGTCCAGCGCCTACCTGTCCAGCCTGTTCAACTACTGCCGGTCCCTGAGCGAGCTGGGCAAGATGCAGGGCATCTTTTTGGAGGCCTGGGCCGGCGGGGCCCGGACCCGGGACGGGTCGCTGCGGTATCCCCGGCGCCTGGTCACCCTCCAGGGGGCCCTGGCCGGGGACACGGACGTCCTGGTCCAGCCGGTGGCCATCAGCTATGACCGGGTGCCCGAGGACGCCGGGCTGGCCAACCGCCGGGGTCCGGCCACCTGGCTGCACGGTTTCCGGGCCCGGGAGCTGCTCCGGAGTCCCAAACAGGGCCTGTGGCGGGGCCTGCGGGGCATCTACGGCCGGGCCTACTGCACTTACAGCCGGCCGTGGCTCCTGTCCGAACTCAGGGAGATGCACCAGGCCGAGCATTCCGACCTCGAACTGGACGAGTACGTGGCCCTCCAGTCCATGAAGGCCATCGCCCGGGACAAGAAGGTCATGGCCTCCCATTTGGCCGCCCAGGGCCTGCTCCGGGCCAAGGCCCAGGGGGCGGACGACCTGGTCGAGGCCACGGCCCAGGCCAAGGAGCTGATCGAGGACTACCATCGCCGGACCTTCGGCGTCGAGCCCGACTTCGAGGATTTCATCCATAACCAGCCCCTGGAGGCGGTCGTCCACGCCGGACTGACCAGCCTGGGCCTCCGCCGGGCGGTGGGCTTCACCAACCGCAAGCGGCGGGTCTATGTCCGCAACGAGAACCTGCTCCAATTCTACGCCACCCACGGGGACCATCGGCTCTACTCGCCTTCGGCCCGGGAAAACATCGTCGTCGTCGGCGGCGGCCAGTTCGGATTCGCCCTGTCGTGGCTGGTGGGCAACCGGAGCCTCGAGGAAAAGCATTACCAGACGTCCAGCGTCACCATGTACGACCCCCGGCCGGAACTAGTCGATCTCATCGCCGACCACCGGCGCCACCCGACCACCGACGAGAAGACCCGGCGGAGCTGGATGGTGGTCAAGGGGGCCGGGGCCCGGGCCGCGGTCCGGGAGGTGGTCCAGGGCCTGCGGCGTCCCGGCCGGACCTTTCCGGACGTGCCCCTGCCCAAGAACGTCTTTGTCACCGCCGACACGGACAGCGCCTTCCGCAAGGCGACCGAGGTCATCCTGGCCGTGGGCCACCAGTACGTCGAGCCGGCCGTGGAGGCCCTGCTGCTGACCGCCAATCGCCCGCCGACCCTGATCCTGGCCACCCGGGGGTTTGACCCCCAGACCCACCGCCTGCCCTATTTCACCGTCCAGGACCTGGCCCGGCGGCATGGGCTCCGCTTCGAGGCGGTCCTGACCCTGGCCAGCACCATCAGCCCCGAGGAGGTGGTCACCGGCCAATCCGGGGTGCTGATCCTGGCCGGACCGAGGGCCCAGGCCGGGCCGCTGGCCGACCTGTTCGCCCGGGGACCGCTCGAAACCGCCGTGTCCGACGACCCGGTGGGCGTGGCCCTGGCCGCGGCCCTGGTCGAGGCCTACGTGGTCTGGGGGACCTTTCTGCGGCGGACGGGCCGGATCAGGGACCGCCGGGACCTGGGCCGGTACGTGGCCCGCGTCTCGGCCGAGGCGGCCCGGCTGGCCCGGGCCCACGGGGCCAGACCCGAGACCTTTGCCGCCGACAGCGAGGTCTGGACCGCGGCCATGATCTCGGTCGGTCTGGGCGGGGTGTCGGTCCGCTTCGGCCGGGACGCGGGCGATCTGGCGCGCCGCGACGAACTCACCGCCGAGCGGCTGGCCCGGCTGGCCCGGCGCTACGCCGAAAACCTGGGTCGCCCCCCCGAGGGCTACACCGCCATCCGGTCGGCCTATATCACCGCCGGGCAGTTGGGCGTGGACGTCCCGGACCTGGCCGAGGCCAACCAGACCTTTTTCGGGGAATAACCCCGAGATCCGCCGTCACCGGCCGGCCCCGAGACACGGTCCGCCAGTCAGCCCTCAGATGTAATTATAGGGATTTGAAGGGGTCTTCGCGGCGTCAGCCGGTGGAACCCCCCTCCTGGCCGTCCTTGGCCGGACAGGACTCGGCGCAGCCGCCCGAACCCAGCCCCCGCTTCCGGGTCCGCCTGGCGTCCTCGGCCAGGCTGCCCGTCAGGGGTTCGCCCCGGTGCTCGTGGATGGCCTTCTGCAGGGTCTTGACCGCCAGCCGGACGCAGTGGGCCTTGGTGTCGGGCAGATCGACGATCTCGCGGACGATGTCCGAGTCCTTGAGGGCCATGGCCTGATCCAGGGTCATCCCCCGGACCATCTGAGTCATGGCGCAGGCCGAGGCGATCGCCCCCGGACAGCCCAGGACCTGGATCCGGGCCTCGTCGATCTTGTCCCCGTCGATCCGGAGATAGATCTTCATGGTGTCCCCGCAGGGACCGGTCAACTGGCTGGCCCGGTTCGCCTCGGGCAAGTCGCCCCAGCCGGGCCGTTTGAGGTAATACTCGATCGCCTCCGGGGCATAGCCCGAGCCCTCGAGCAGACCCCGGATCGTGTCCTCGTCGGCCTGGGCAAAAAATGCAATTTCTTGGGCCTCGTCGGACATGACCGTCAACCCCCGGCGGCGCCTCCGTCGATCCAGTCCGCCCCAGCCGGCCCGGGGCCGACCTGGCACTGACGGCGGCGGGAACGCTTGATCAGAACCGACCCGCCCGGCCCTCCCCGGTCTGGCCGGCGGGGCCGAAAGCGGTTCGGGGCCCAGGTCGGGCAACCGGCGGCCGGGTCGCCCCGCCGCCGGTCACCGCCGGGGCCGAATCGTCAAATCTCCTCGACCGTGATGGCGTCCTGCTCGCAGACCTCGATGCAGCTCTCGCAGCCCAGACACTCCTCGGCGTTCACCGGGACCGCCTTGCCGTCCTGCATTTCATAAACATCCACCGGGCAGACCTCGACACATTCCTCGTCGCCAATGCACTTGTCGGGATCAACTTCAACCCTGTACATGTTCCTGTCCTCCTCGTCTCAACTTTGGTTTTCCGACCCGAAAGTCCTGTTCGCGGCCCGCCGCCCCGATCGGTCGGGCGTGGTCCGACGTTTGCCTCAAATGACGGCTATATACCACCGGGCCCACCACTTGTCCATCAAATCACAAGCGCAACCCGGACAGTCATTGAAACAAACAGAACCGCCGGCTCATGTCAAGGATTCTCTGAAATTTTTTTCGATTCCCAGGGGAGACCCCGGACCTGAATCGGGCCCGACTCAGGCCTCCCGGGCCCCCGGTTGCACGGCGCCGGTGAACTCGATGACCCGGTCGGTCACGGCCTGGTAGGCCGGACCGGCCCCTTCCGAGGTGCCCAGGGCCCGGGCCAGCTTGCCCTCGTCGCCGGCGGCCACCAGATCGACGTCAATGGGGATCCGCCCCAGGAAGGGCAGGTGCCAGCTCTGGGCCATGTTCTCGGCCCCGCCGGACTTGAACAGGTCGATCGCCCCGCCGCAGTGGGGGCAGGTGAAGCCGCTCATGTTCTCGACCAGGCCCAGGATCGGCATGTCCACCTGACGGCAGAAGTGGACCGACTTGCGCACGTCGGCCAGGGCGATCTCCTGGGGCGTGGCCACGATGATCGCCTTGGCCCCCTCGATCGACTGGGCCACGGTCAGGGGTTCGTCCCCGGTGCCGGGCGGCGAGTCGATGATCAGGAAGTGGAGGTCGTCCCACTTGACGTCGGACACGAACTGCTTGATGACCCCGATCTTGAGGGGCCCCCGCCAGATGACCGAGGTGTCCTTGTCCGGCATCAGGACCTCTATCGAGATCACCCGCAGATGGCGGTTGTAAACCACCGGCCGGATGTAGCGGTCCTGGACCACGTCGGCGCTCATCTCGGACAGGCCCAGCAGGCGGGGAATGGACGGACCATGCAGGTCCACGTCCATCAGGCCCACGTTGTAGCCCCGAGCGGCCAGGCTCAGGGCCAGGGCCGCGGCCACGGTGGACTTGCCCACCCCGCCCTTGCCGCTCATGACCAGGAGCTTGTGTTGAATCTTGCCCAGGGCCTCTCTCAGCCGGAACTGTTCCTGCTCCCGGGCCGGGTTGATTTCGTCTTGGAGATTGGCCATGTTCCGTGTCCCTCGTATCTGGTTTCATCCCCTCCCCTGGCCGGAGCGTCATTTTCAGGTCCCTGGTCCGGGGTTTTGGGCTCGAATTTATAAATTACAACGGGTTGTAAGGTAACTCCGGCCGTCCGTTTTTTCAAGGGGCAATCACCTGTTTTCTGAATATGTAACCGGAATATGGGGGCCGCCGGATCACCGATCCACCCCGATGATCCAGGGCGGGGTGGCCCCGATCTTTTTCCCCAGTTTCCGCAGGCGTTCCATGGCCTTCCGGGCCTCGGCAAAGGAGTAGGTCCGGACCGTCCGGAGACGATACCTGACCCGGCCCGAGACCTCGGCCCGGACCCACAGGACGGCCACCCCCAGTTTCCGCCAGCGGGCGGCCAGGCGGCGGGCCGCCTCGAGACTGGTCACCGAGGCCACGACCACGGCCTGGGGCCGTTCGGTCCGGGGCGACGGGGGCGAGGGGGGTGAGGGGGGCGCCGGCGGCGCCGGCCTGGGGACGGGCCGGGGGGATGGCCCGGGTTTGGCCGGGGGCCGGGGAGCAGGCAAAGGGGCCGGGCCGGGCCCCGTTTTTTTGACCGAGGGGGGCGAAAGGGGCGCGGGGACCGATGGGGGCGACGGGGAGGACCGGGGCGGCGACTGGGACGGGGGCGAGACCGGCGGGGGCTGGCCGCGGCCCAGCAGGCTGGCCAGGCTGAGGGGCTTGGGCGCGGGCTCGATCAGCCAGGCCAGGCCGCCCTGCCCGACCCACACCCCCAGGACGAACATCCACACCGCCAGCAAGACCGCGGCCATGAATCCGAACGGGGACGTCCGGCGTCCCGATTTTTTTTCCGCCTTTTTCCGCCCCATTCACATCCGCTCGGGGGCGTTGACGCCCAGCAGCCCCAGCCCCAGGCCGATGACATTTTGAAGGCCCTGGCACAGGGCCAGCCGGGCCAGGGACAGTTCCCGGTCGTCCGAGACCACTTGGTGTTTTTCCCGGTCATAGTAGAACCGGTGAAAGGCCCCGGCCAGCTCGGTCAGGTAATAGGTCACCCGGTGGGGGGCCAGGGCCTGGGCCGCCCCCTGGACCAGGTCCGGGAAATCGGTCAGCCGCGAGATGAGGTCCCATTCGGTGGGCAGTTCCAGGCGATGGAGCGGGGCCGTGTCCGGCCCGGGCGGCGTCAGGCCCCGCTGCTCCGCCTGGACAAAGATGTTGCACAGCCGGGCATGGGCATACTGGACGTAATAGACCGGGTTGTCCAGGGACTGGCTCTTGGCCACCTCCAGGTCGAAGTCCAGCGGGGCGTCCGCCTTGCGGGTCAGGAAGATGAACCGGGCCGCGTCCGGGCCGACCTCGCCGATGACCTCGGCCAGGGTGACGAACTGGCCGGCCCGGGTGCTCATGGCCAGCGGCTGCCCCGCTCGTAGCAGGTTGACCAATTGAACCAAGATGACCTCTAGAAACGATGAGGTCTCGTTTTTAAAAATTTTCTCATTTCGACCAGGTCCCTCGACATATCTTTCGAGCGCCTTCACGACGGCATTCAAACGTGGAACATATCCGTGATGATCAGCGCCCCAGACATCGATGACCTTGGTAAAGCCCCGCCGCCTTTTGTCCCAATGATAGGCCACGTCCGAGGCAAAGTAGGTCGTCGCCCCGTCGGCCTTGACCAGGACCCGGTCCTTTTCGTCGCCGAAGTCGGTCGCCCGAAACCAGGTCGCCCCGTCCTGGTCGTACACCTGGCCCGCCTCCCGGAGGACATCGATGGCCTCGGCCACCCCGCCCGAGTCGAACAGGGTCTGCTCGGAAAACCAGCGGTCGAACTCGACCCCGAACCGAGTGAGATCCTGCTGAATGCCGTGGAGGATGGCCTGGGCGGCGAACCGGCCCAGGACCGAAGGCTCGGGCAAGTTGTCGGCGGCCTCGGGGTGACGGGCCAGGTAGTCGGCCGCCAGGCCGCGGACGTAATCCCCCTGGTAGTGGTCGGCCGGGAACTCGACCTCTTGTCCCAGGCGTTCGGCCAGGCGGTGCCAGACCGAGCGGCCCAGGGTGGCCATCTGATTGCCGGCGTCGTTGATGTAGTATTCCCGCTGGACCTCATGGCCGGTAAAGGCCAGCAGGTTGGCCACGGCGTCGCCCACGGCCGCCCCCCGGCCGTGACCGACGTGCAGGGGGCCGGTCGGATTGGCCGAGACGAACTCGACCTGGACCTTTTGTCCCTGACCCATATCCGAGCGGCCGTAGTCCGCGCCGCAGGTGAGCGCCTGGTGCAGGGCCTCGTGCCAGGCCTTGGCCGCCAGGCGGAAATTGATGAACCCGGGACCGGCCACCTCGACCGCGGCGAATTTTTCGTCACGGAGCCGCTCGGCCAGGAGGTCCGCTATTTGCCGGGGATTCATCCGGGCCGGCTTGGCCATGACCAGGGCCAGGTTGGTCGCCCAGTCGCCGTGCTCGGCATTGGCCGGCCGCTCGACGACCACCTCGGGGACCTCGCCCTCGGGACTGATCACCCCGTCGGCCAGGCATTGCTTGAGGGCCCGCTTGACCTGGGCCACCACCAGGTCCTTCATCGGGCCGACCTCGTCGGGCCCTCGTCGTCATCGGGCGGCAGGGTCAGGTCCCGGCAATAATCCGCGCACTTGATGGCCCCCTGGGATTCGAAATGGAATTTCTTGAGGCAGTCCTTGCGCCAGGCGCAGACCGCGCAGATTGTCTGATTATCATTCATCTTGAGCCTCCACCGCCGATCAACCTAACCGGAGCGCGGTCGGGAATCAAGTTCTTTTCCAGTCAATCCTCCAGGTATTCGCGGCGGTTGAGGGTCCCGATGAGGCAGGTGATCTCGTAATTGATCGTCTGCGCCCAGGTCGCCAGGTCCGTGGCCGTGATCGTCGCGCCGTCCTGGTCGCCGATGAGGGTCACCTGGTCCCCGGCCTTGACGCCGGCCAGATCGGTGACGTCGATAATGGTCGTGTTCATGCACACCCGGCCGCGGATGGGCCGGCTTTGCCCGGCGACGATCATCCGGCCCTGGTTGGACAGGGACCGCAGATAGCCGTGACAGTAGCCCACCGGCACCGCGGCCAGGGTCGTCGGGGCGTCGGCGATCCAGGTCCGATGATAGCTCACCCCGGTGCCCGGGGGGACCTCCTTGACCTGCATCACCCGGGACGAAAAACCCATCACCGGGCGCAGGTCCAGGTGCCCGAAGACCTCGTCCGAGGGCGGCAGGCCGTAGGTAATGATCCCGGACCGGCAGTAGTCCGGGGCCAGCTCGGGCAGGTCCAGGACCGCGGCCGAGTTGGCGATATTGTCATGGGTCAGGGTGAAGCCCATGTCCCCGGCCAGCCGGCGGGTTTGGGCGAACCGGTCGGCCTGGAGGGCGGTGAAAGACTTGTCGGCCTTGTCGGCCTGGGCCAGGTGGGTGGTCAGTCCGATCAGGTTGAGGGACCCGAGCGCCTTGATCTCCCGCAGGACCTCCTCGGCCCGCTCCCAGAAGACCCCCAGCCGGCCCATGCCCGTGTCGATCTTGAGGATGACGTCGGCCGTGGTCCGCCGGGAGGCGGCCTCGGCGGCCAGGGCCCGGGCCATCTCCCCGTTCAGGAGCATGGGGGTGATCCGGTGGTCCACGAGGGACCCCGTTTCCTCGGGCCAGAATCCGGCCAGGACGAACAGGGGGACGTCGATCCCGGCCCGGCGCAATTCGACTGCCTCGGGCACCCGGGCCACGGCCAGGGCCGAAGCGCCCTCGGCCGCCAGGCGACTAGCCACGGGCACCGCGCCGTGCCCGTAGGCGTCGGCCTTGACCACGGGCATGACCCGGGCCGTTTGGCCCAGGTGTCCTTGGATCACCCTGAAATTGTGGGCCAAACGGGCCAAATTGACGGTGACGGTGTTTTCCGGGACGTCGATCATTTTGGCCTCCGGGTGGATTTCCGCCGCGGTTTGTCGTAGTATCATACCTTACCGGGTCTGCGGGAAAAAAGCATTGACTTTCTACCCCTTTTTCGGTCTAGTATCCGGATTTCAGGCATGGACCGGACCGTTGATTACGATTACGCCCTGCCCCCGGGGGCGATCGCCCAGCAACCGCTGGCCCAGCGGGATCGATCCCGCTTGCTGGCGCTCGATCCCGGCACCGGCCGATGGGCGGATCGGATGTTCGCCGATCTGGTCGAACTGCTCGGCCCCGGGCACCTCCTGGTGGTCAACGACACCCGGGTGATTCCGGCCCGGCTTTTGTCCACGGCCAACGGCGGGCGGCCGGTCGAGTTCCTGGTGATGCCCCGGCCGGACCAGGTGGCGGGTCCCGCGGCCGAGGTCGAGTGCCTGGTCCGGCCGGCCAAGAAGGTGCGTCAGGGCGCAACGTTCGCCTTTGGTCCGGGCGTCGAGGCCCGGGCCCTGACCGATCCCGAGGCGGGCCGGGTCACAATGGCCTTTTCCCGTCCCCTGGCCGAGGTCCTGGCCGCCTGCGGCCAGACCCCGCTGCCGCCGTACATCCGGCGGGCCGGCGGGCCCGACGAGAGGGATCGGGAGCGGTACCAGACCGTGTACGCCCGCCGGCCGGGATCGGTGGCGGCGCCCACGGCCGGTTTGCATTTTTCGGGCGAGATGCTCGCGGCCCTTGCGGCCGGGGGCGTCGAGCGGGCCGAGATCACCCTCCACGTCGGCCTGGGGACCTTTGCCCCGGTGCGGACCGAGGTCCTGGCCGAACATCGGATGGAGGCCGAGTTCTTTGACATCCCCCCCCGGGCGGCGGCCAGCATCAACGCCGCCCGCGAGGCGGGAAAGAAGATCGTCGCCGTGGGCACGACCGTGGTCCGGGCCCTGGAGTCGGCGGCCGAGGAGTCGGGACGGGTTGGGGCTCGAAGCGGCAAGACCGAGCTGTTCGTCCGGCCCGGGTATGAGTTCCGAGTGGTGGACGCCCTGGTGACCAACTTCCACCTGCCGCGCTCGACCCTGCTGGCCCTGGTGTCGGCCCTGGCCGGGCGGGAGTTGATCCTGGCCGCCTACGCCCACGCCGTGGCCGCCGGCTACCGGTTCTATAGTTACGGCGACGCCATGTTCATCACCGGTCGGGCCCATGTTTGAGGTTTTAGGGGGCGAGGCGGCCACCCGGGCCCGGCGGGGACGGCTGATGACGGCCCACGGTCCGGTGGACACGCCGGCCTTCATGCCGGTCGGGACCCACGGCGCGGTGCGCGCCCTGGACCCGGCTGACGTCCGCTCCACCGGGGCCCAGATGGTCCTGGCCAACACCTATCACCTCTTTCTCAGGCCCGGGGTGGAGTTGATCGGGGACCTGGGCGGCCTGCACCGGTTCATGGGCTGGGACGGACCGATCCTGACCGACAGCGGCGGGTATCAGGTCTTCTCGCTGAGTCCCCTGGCCCGGGTGACCGCGGCCGGGGCCGAGTTCCGGTCTCATCTGGACGGGAGCAGTCACCTGCTGACCCCGGAGCTGGCCGTCGAGGTCCAGGAAACCCTGGGCTCGGACGTGATGATGGTCCTGGACGAGTGTCCGCCCTACCCTTGTCCGGTCGAGACGGCCCGGGCCTCCATGGAACTGACCCTGGGCTGGGCCGAGCGCTGCCGGGCGGTCCGGACCAAGTCGGCCCTGTTCGGCATCGTCCAGGGGGGCGTCCACCCGGACCTGCGGGCCGAGAGCGCCGCCCGGACGGTTGAACTGGGCCTTGACGGCTATGCCATCGGCGGGCTGAGCGTGGGCGAACCGCGGGAAATCCGGCGGGAGGTGCTGGCCTTTACGGCGCCGCGATTGCCGGAGGACAAGCCGGTCTATCTGATGGGCCTGGGCCTGCCCCACGAGATCGTCGAGGCCGTGGCCCTGGGGGTGGACCTGTTCGACTGCGTCCTGCCGACGCGCATGGCCCGCAACGGCACCGTTTTCACGAACCAGGGGCGGCTGAACATCCGTCGGGCCGAGAACAAGGACGACGGACGGCCCCTGGACGAAACCTGTGACTGCGACACCTGTCGCCGTTTCAGCCGGGCCTATCTGAGGCACCTGTTTCAGGCCCGGGAGCTGCTGGTCTATCGGCTGTTGAGCCTGCATAATCTGAGGCACTACGGCCGCCTGATGGAAAACGTCCGGTCGGCCATCCATGACGGGACGTTCGCGTCCCTGGTCCGGGAAGCGGCCGCCGCGGCGGGCGGCCCCGGGGAGGCCGGTCAGGAGACTCGGGCCAGAATGATTTGAGGCGGGACGGCCGGCGGCGGTGAGAAACAATCAATATTCGGATCGTTCCAAGGACGGTCCGGCCACGTCCGTCGGCCGTGGGGACCAGCCCATGCGGCTTCCCCGGCCCCGGAACACCCAGCAACCAATCCACCAGCCCGGGGGGCAGGAGGAAAATGAGACTGCGGTCTAGAGGGAGGCAATTGATGCGCCAGAAAAAGATGAAAAATTTCATGCAGGAGGCCGTCCGGTTCACGGTTTACCTGTCGGTCATCCTTATCCTGCTCGTCCTGGTGGGCATGGCCCCGGGGGCCGGCTGCCCGGGCCAGGGCGGGGCCGGGGGACAGAAGGGCGGCGGCAGCGGACTGATGATGATCCTGCCCCTGGTCTTGATGTTCGCCATCTTCTACTTCCTGCTGATCCGGCCCCAGCAGAAAAAGACCAAGATGCATCGCGAGATGCTGGGCAAGCTCAAGCGGGGTGACCGGGTAGTGACCTCCGGCGGCCTGCACGGCCGGATCACCGGCCTGGACGACCAGGTGGTGGTCATGGAAATCTCGGAGAAGGTCCGGGTCAAGGTCAACCGGGGGGCCATCTCCGGCGTGGCCCAGGCCGGAGCGGCCCCGGCGGCGGACAAGTCCGACAAGAAGGACGAGTCCGACAAGAACAAGAAAAACGACAAGAAATAACCGTCGGACCGGACCGGCGACCGGACAGGCCGTCACCTGCAAGAAGGGGGGGTGATCGGTCCGGCCCTGGTTCGGTCGGCGCGCCACAGTGAACAACGGCCCGGCGCGGCCAAGGAGTGAACGCGTGAACAGGCAACTTCTTCTCAAGGCGGCCCTGGTGGCCCTGGTGACGATCGTCGCCCTGGTCTATCTGGGACCGACGCTCATGGGCCACAAGTACAGGTTCGGCAAGGGCACCCTGCAGGAGATACCCCAACTCAGGCTGGGGCTCGATCTCCAGGGAGGGGTCTTGTTCCTTCTGGACGTCCGGGTTGACGAGGCCATCCGGCAGCAGCTGGACGACATCAAGTACGACCTGATCACCAAGCTGCGGCAGGCCGACGTGGGTTTCCGGCCCATCGAGGTCAACGTCGCCCGGGACCCGAAAACGGGCGAGGTCTCCTCGGCCGACCTGACCGTCCTGGTGATCGACCGGGCCCAGGTGCAAAAGGTCAAGGACGCCATGACCTTCCCGGAACTGCACCTGGTCAGCGACACCCCCTGGGGCCGGCGGGGCCGGCGCCTGGTCTATGCCTATGAAATGAAGATGGTCTCCCAGGAGACCCGGAGCACGGTCCGCCAGGCGATGATGACCATCCGCAACCGGATCGACCAGTTCGGCGTGGCCGAGCCGGACATCACCCAGCAGGGACGGACCCGGATCCTGATCCAGCTCCCCGGCTACACCGACAAGGACGAGGCCAAGCGCAAGATTCAGCAGGTGGCCAAGCTCGAGTTCCGGCTGGTCAACGAGGCCGCCACCCGGTCCTGCCAGAAGGTGACCCAGGCCTGCGCCACGGGCGGGCTCAAATGCCAGGCGGCCCGGAAGCGGTGCGATCTGGACATGCGGATCGGCCAAAAGCCGGGAGGCGAGATCAACACCATCCCGTTCAAATTCTCGCCCACCGCCCGGCGCCGGGGGGGAGAAAGGATCTGGCTGTACGCCAAGGTCCTGATGACCGGCAAGGACATCAAAAAGGCCAATGTGGCCTACGGCGACAACAACCAGCCCTACGTCTCCTTGACCTTCAACAGCCGCGGCGCGGCCGACTTCGCCCGGGTGACCCGGGCCCACGAGAAGAAGAGAATGGCCGTGGTCCTGGACAACCGGGTCTATTCGGCCCCGACCATCGAGGAGGCCATCACCCAGGGCCGGGCCCAGATCACGGGCAGCTTCACCAACGCGGAGGCCCGGGACCTGGCCAATGCCCTCCAATCGGGCTCCCTGCCCGTTTCGGTCAACATCATCCACGACATGGCCGTCGGACCGTCCCTGGGGGCGGCCTCGGTCCACGCCGGCAAGGTCTCGATCATCGTCGGCGGGCTCCTGGTGCTGGTGTTCATGCTGTTCTACTATAAATTGGCGGGGCTGCTGGCCGACTTCGCCCTGGTGCTCAACATCGTCCTGACCCTGGCCATCCTGGCTGGACTGGGGGCGGCCCTGACCCTGCCGGGCATCGCCGGCATTGTGCTGACCATCGGCATGGCCGTGGACGCCAACGTCCTCATCTTCGAACGAATACGCGAGGAGCTCCGGGCCGGGCGACCGATCCGGGCCGCCATCGATACCGGATACTCGCGGGCGACCTTGACCATCGTTGACGCCAACGCCACGACCCTGATCGTGGCCATCGTCCTGTGGCAGTTCGGCACCGGACCGATCCAGGGCTTCGCCACGACCCTGACCATCGGCATCACCTCGTCGATGTTCACTGCCATCTTCGTCACCCGGATCATCTACGATCTGATCCTGAGTCGGTGGCAGCTCCAGAAGCTGAGCATCTGATCCGGACGGGACAAAAACATGGGAGCAAAACCGACATGGAACTGATCAAACCCGGCGTAAATGTCAACTTCGTCGGACGCCGTTACTGGTGGATGGGCGCCTCCGCCACGGTTATTCTGATCTCGCTGATCTCGATCTTCGTGCACGGCGGACTCAGACTGGGCGTGGACTTCTCGGGCGGCATCCGGATGCAGGCCGTCTTCGTCAAGAAGGTCCGCCTGACCTACAAGGTCGCCCCCGGGGCCAAGGTCACCCCGGCCCAGGTGAAGGCCCAGCTGAACCAGATCCGGGTCCAGGCCTCCCGGGTCAGCCGGAGCGGCTCGACGCTGACCGTGGTTCTGGACCGGGCCTTCAACGTGAGGCGGGCCGAGATCGATCTCCGAAACGGCTTCAGCTGGGCCCAGGCCCAGAAACGGGCCGACGACCTGGCCCGGGCCCGGGCCGTCCTGGACAAGCTCCCGGGCCTGACCTTTGACCGGGCCGACCCGATCCCGATCACCTTGCCGCAGGTCAAGGCCGTGGTGGCCAACCCGGACCTGGAGCTGACCCACGCCACGGTCCAGACGGTGTATCTGCCCACGGAGACCCTCGATGTCGGGGGCCGGAAGGTCAAGTTCGTCGAAAACCTGAAACAGATCACCGTCCGCCGGCGAGGCAAGAGGGTCCAGGTCAAGATCAAGGTCCCGGCCGAATACGTGGCCGCCTACGCCGTCCGGGCCCAGGAGCAGGAGCCCGAACTGAGCCGGATGCAACGGACCCTGTACCACGAAATGATCGCCCTCGAGCCCTTTCCGGTGTCGGCCGTCCCCTCCGCGACCGCGGCCCCCCGGCCGGGCGACCTGATCGCCGCGGTCATGCATCAGATGCGGAAGGCCTTTCCCGGACAGTGGTTCGACATCCCCGACTCCGAGTCGGTCGGGCCCCGGGTCGGCGAGGACCTGCGCAAGGACGCCCTGGGGGCCATCTTCGCCGCGCTGCTCCTGATCACGGCCTACATCGCCGGCCGTTTCCAGAACCAGTGGGTGGTCGGCATCGGCCTGGCCGCCTTCGGCGTGGTTTACGCCTGGGTCGCCGTGACCAACTTCTCCGAGATAACCCTGCTGATCTCGATCCTCGTCGCCCTGGGTCTGACCTTGTTGATCTCGGCCATCATGGGGTTGAAGTACCCCCTGGGGGCGGTGGTCGCCCTGATCCACGACGTGACGATCACCGTCGGCGTATTGTCGCTGACCGGCCGGGCGTTCACCCTGTCCATCGTCGCCGCCCTGCTGACGATCATCGGTTACTCC
Organism: uncultured Desulfarculales bacterium; assembly: GCA_964569795.1. Lineage (GTDB taxonomy): Bacteria > Desulfobacterota > Desulfarculia > Desulfarculales > JAHJDS01 > JAHJDS01. The sequence goes on from CAZMVB010000002.1 coordinate 121,310, forward strand.
CTGAACGACACCATCGTCGTCTATGACCGCATCCGGGAGAACGTCAACAAGGCCGGCCGGGCCAAGCTGTCCGAGATAATCAACCGGTCCATCAACGAGACCCTGTCCCGGACGATCCTGACCTCGGGCACGACCCTGCTGGTGCTGGTGTCGCTCTATTTCCTGGGCGGGGCGTCGCTGAAGGACTTCGCCTTCGCCATGCTCGTCGGCATCATCGTCGGCACCTACTCCTCGATCTACATCGCCAGCCCGATCGTCCTGTTGTGGCCGGAAAAGGCGACGGCCAAGGCCTCGGCCAAGGCGACCGTGGGAGCGGCGGCCAAGTTCACGTCCAAGCTCCCCGGACGCAAGGCGGTCGAGGAAAAACCGCGGGAAAAACCGGCCCCCAAAAAGGTCAAGGTCGCCGCGGCCTCCTCTCCGGACGAGCCCCAACCCGAGGCCCAGCCCAAGACGGCGCCCAAGGCCGGTCCGGCCAAGGGCCAACCGGCCCGGCCCGAGACCCTGACCAAGGGTAAGACCGCTTCCAAGGGCAAGAAGAAGAAGGCGTCCGGAGGCAAGAAGAAGAAAAAGAAAAAGCGCTGATCCGGCCGACCAACGACCCTGAAAAACCCCGACCGGGCCGAGGCCCGGTCGGGGTTTTCGTCAGCCTCCCGGGAAAAACGTCAGTCGGGCATCACCCCCCGGCCCCCGGGCCGGCCGGCGCCGGCTGGCCCGCGGGACGGCATTTCAGCCTGGCCTTGATCCGCTTCCAGTTGGCCTGACCCGAGGAGCGCTGGTCAAAACGGTCGATGACCCAGGTCCCGTCCTTGATTCTCGGGTTGGTCCAGTTGAACTGGTGTTTGAACAGGGCCCGGGTGGCGGGCGAGACCCGGACCAGGATGATGAGACTGTACACGTAGCGCCGGGAGCCGACCTTGACCAGGTCACCCCGGGCCGTGAGCCCCTTTTCCAGGCGCTGAAGGGACCGGTGGTCTTTTCCGCGGCTCATGGCCTTCCAGGCCGCCAGGAAGCGGGGCCAGGGGTGGCGGACCTGGACCAGGGCCAGATCCAGGGCGCCGGCGGAGTCGGGCCCGGAGGCCTTGATCGGGCACCGGATCTCCTCCACCTGCCGGAAATCGTCCATGGACCCCAGCAGTCCCCGGGCAAAGGCGAAAAAGCGGTCCTTGGCCGCCCGCAGATTGCGGATCATCTCCGGGGTGATCCGGGGGCTCCCCGGCGGGGCCTTGAGGGCGTACAGGTAAGTCAACCGCGGAAACAGGGCGACCACCCCCCGGGTGTCCTTTTTCCGGGCGGCCGCCCGGACGGACTTCAGGGTGTCGGACACCGTTTGGGCCCGCAACCACCCGGGCGAGACCGCCACTGACAGCATCACGATCAACAGGGAAATCCGAAGGCCGAGCATGGTGCGCTCCTTGGTGAGACCGCCTGATAGAAGATACCAAACCGGCCGCCCCCGGGCCAAGTCATTTTCCGGCGGCTTGATTTTCCGGCGGGGGTCGAGTAGATTTACCTCTTCGCGCCCGGCCGCGGCCGATTCGAACAGCGACGAGGTTGATCCATGAAGCACGACCGCCCGACAACGCCCCTGGCCCGGGGAGTGGCCCGGGCCTACGCCCAGGGCCAGGACGACGAGGGGCTCCTGCCGCTGATCCTGACCGATGAGGCCGGCCCAATGGGCACCATGGGGCCGGGGGACGAGGTCATCTTCTACAACCTGCGGGGCGAGCGGGAAATCGAACTTTGCCAGGCCCTGGCCGATCCGGACTTCGACCACTTCCCCCGGCCCGATGACTGGAACATCCGCCTGACGACCATGATCCAGTACCACCCGGACCTGGCGGCCGAGGTGGCCTTCCCGTCCGAGACGGTCGATGAGGTGCTGTGTCAGGTGATCAGCCGGGCCGGGCTGAGGCAGCTCAAAATCTCGGAGACCGAGAAGGCCCCCCATGTCACCTTTTTCCTGAACGGCAAGCGGCACGCCCCCTTCCCCGGCGAGGACCGCCGGCTGATCCCCTCGCCCAAGGCGGCCGATTTCAGCACGGTCCCGGAGCTGAGCGCCACCCAGGTGGCCGAGGCGACCGTGGACGCCGTCCGCCGCGGCGAGCACGATTTCATCTTCGTCAACCTGTGCAACATCGACGTCATCAGCCACCTGGAGAACGAAGGGGCGGTCCTCCGGGCCGTCGAGGCCGTGGACGCCCAGACAGGAAGGATCGTCGAGGCGGCCGAGGCCGCGGGCTGGACGATCATCCTCAGCGCCGACCACGGCTCGGCCGAACAGTGGCGCTACGAGGACGGCCGGCCCAACACCGGCCACACCGCCAGCGACGTCCCCTTCGCCGTCCTCGGCCCAAAATTGGATGGAATCAGCCTTCGGGACGGCGGCGGTCTGGCCGACGTGGCCCCGACGGTCCTGTTTTTGCTGGGACTCGAGCCGCCGGCGGTTTACACCGGCCGCAACCTGATCGCGGGCGCCGCGCCGGGCAGGCGGCGGGTGCTGTATCTGCTCATCGACGGCTGGGGGCTGGCCGGGAGGTCGCCGGGCAACCTGATCCGGGCCGCGGCCACGCCCCGCCTGGACGCCGTCATGGGCCGGGCCGCCTGGACCAGGCTGGCCGCGGCCGGGGAAGCGGTGGGCATGCCGGCCGGATCGGTGGGCAACTCCGAGGTCGGCCACCAGCACACCGGGGCCGGACGGGTGGTCCTCTCGGACCGGGTCCGGATCAACCGGGCCGTGGAGACCGGCGAATTTCTGGAAAACCCGGCCTTCAACGCGGCCGTGGACCGGGCCCTGGCAAAAGACAGGCGGGTCCATTTGCTGGGCATCGTCTCCTTTTACTCCTCCCACGGCTCCCTGGATCACCTTTATGCCCTCATGGAGTTGTGCGCCCGGCGCGGCGTGGACCATTTGTTCGTCCACGCCATGCTCGGGCGCCGCGGCGAACGGCACGAATCGGGCGCGGCCTACATCGGTCAGGTCGAACAACGGCTGGCCGATCTGGGCCGGGGCCGGCTGGCCTCGGTCATCGGCCGCTACTGGTCCCTGGATCGGGAGGGCAACTGGGACCGAGTGGCCAAGGCCTTTCGGCTGTACGCCCGGGGCGAGGGCACCCCGGTCAGGGCCGAATAACCCCGCCGGGCGGGACGGGGCTTGACAAGCCCGGCCCGGTGACCGAGATTTTCCAGAGGAACAACGGAGAATCATGTCTGCCGCCCCCTTTTTCCATGGGCCTCGTCGGGCCGGCCCCCCCGGCCCCGAGGCGGCCCCGGGCTGGGTCGATCTGCACGCCCATTCCACGGCCAGCGACGGGACCTATCCTCCGGCCGAGGTGGCCCGGTTGGCGGCCGAGGTTGGACTCATGGCCGTGGCCCTGACCGACCACGACACCGTGGCCGGTCTGGACGAGTTTCTGGCCGCCGGACGGGACCTGGACCTGGCCGCGGTCCCCGGGGTCGAGATCAGCGCCAATCATCCCCAGGGCACGATGCACCTGGTCGGGCTGTTCGTGGATCGTCTTCATCCCGAACTGGGGGAGGCCCTGCGCTGGCTCCAGCAGGGCCGGGCCGAGCGGCACCCCAAGATGCTGGGGCGGCTGAAAAATCTGGGCCTGGATCTGACCTGGGAAGAGGTCGAGAGGCAGGCCGGCGGGGGACAGGTGGGCCGGCCCCACTTTGCCCGGGCCATGCTGGCCCGGGGGTGGGTGTCCAGTTTTGAACAGGCCTTTGACCGATACCTGGGCAAGGGGCGTCCGGCCTACGTGGATCGCCGGCGGTTCGATCCGCCCCGGGCCATCGACCTGCTCCACCGGGCCGGGGCCGTGGTCGTCCTGGCCCACCCCCAGACCCTGAACGCCTTCAACCTGGACGCCCTGGCCGAGGAGGTCGAGGAGCTCCGGGACATGGGCCTGGACGCCATCGAGGCCTGGCATCCGGTGATGGACTCGGCCTGGACCAGATCCCTGACCGACCTGGCCCGGAGACTGGACCTGGCCGTCTCGGGCGGGTCGGACTTCCACGGCGACAACAAGTCTGACGTCCGCCTCGGCGTGGGCCGGGGGACGCTCCGGGTGCCCGAGTCCTGCTATTGGGAGTTGCTCCGCCGGAACCACCGCCTCCGCTCCGGCCGGCCCCCGATCAAGGCAACCAGAGCAGATACCTGATCATCAGGTAAAAATGACATGACGATCCGGCCAACACGAACAGGTGAAACAGTTCGTGGAAGCCAAAGGTCCCCGGCCAGGGATCGGGGCGCTGGAGGCCGTAGATGACCGCTCCCAGGCTGTAACAGATTCCGCCCGCCAGGAGCCAGATGAGAGCGCCGACGGGCACCGCCGCGGCCAGAGGGAAGATAGCCACCAGGCCCACCCAACCCATGATCAAATAAACAGCGGTCGATAACCAGCGGGGGGCGCTGAGCCAGAACAGTTTCAGGAAAAGGCCGGCCAGGGCCAGCCCCCACACGGCGCCGAAGATGGACCAGCCCCACCCTCCCCTGAGCGCCACCAGACAGAAGGGGGTGTAGGTCCCGCCGATGAGCACGTAGATCATGATGTGATCCAGGCGCCGCAGGACCCGGGTCGCCCCGGCCGACACCGGCAGCAGGTGGTAGCAGGCGCTGGCCGTGTAGAGCAGCACCAGGCTCACGCCGTAAACCACAAAGGACACCAGGTGCCACGGACCGGCATGCAGGACCGACAACGCCACCAAGGCTCCCAGACCGGCCGCGGCCAGGACCGCCCCGGCCAGGTGGGTCAGGCCGCTGACCGGGTCTTTCAGCGTCAACTCCCGCTCCCTGTTCGTGTCTTCAACAAAAAGAAACCCGGCGCCGCGTCGGGTCGCCAGGTCCAAGGTCAACGGCTCAGGCCTCGAAGTCGGCCATCCACTGGGTCACATTGTCCTCGCCGTAAACCCGTTTCCAGGCGGCGACGATCTCGTCCACGGGCACGTCGGCGTAAGCGCCGTGATGACGGACGTAGATCACGTGGGGCCGGCCGGCCAGGTCGTGTTTGTGAAAGATGGCGTCCCTTGTCCCGTCGAAGACGACCAGCTTGAGCCCGAGGCGGTCGCACAGCGGCCGCTCAAAGGACGGGGTCACCCGGAGCCACTTGTCCCGGACGAACATCTCCACGTAACCGTGATAGGTAAACACGTCCGTGGCCATCATCTCCCGGAGCCGGCCCTCGAACCTCAGGATGCGGATGTCGGCGAAGAGGAGCCGGGCCGGGATGCCCGCCGCCCGGCACAGGCCCACCAGCAGGGCCGATTTCTGGACGCAGTAGCCCTGGCCCCGGTCCAGGGTGAAGGTCGGCCGGTAGTGCTCGGGCAGAAAAAACGGCGAAAAGGGATTGTAGCGGACGTTGTCCCGGACGTACTCGAACAGGGCCACGGCCCGGGCCTCGGGTTCGGTCGCGGCGCCGGTCAGTTCCCCGACCAGGGCCGCCAGGCGGGGGTTGTCGGAGTCGATGATCTGGGTCGGCTGCAGGAAGTCGCGGGGATCGCTCATGGAGGCCACCTCGGAGTAAAGTTCGGGCCATATTACCCGCCGGAGGCCGGGCGGTCAAACCGGTCTGGCTTTGACAACCTTTCTGGGGGAGTATATATAAAGAGCATTTGGTCGTGAGGATCTAGGGTCCATGGATCACGCCGACCTCGCCCGCAGCCTGGAACGACTTTCCAGGAAGGTCAACGATCTGGCGGAGAGGCACACCCCGATCCTGGCCGATAAGTTGAATCGTATCGACGAGTTGGCCCAAAGACAGGCCGCCCAGGCGGCCGAGTTGAAACGGGTGCGGGACAGGCTTCAGACCCTGGTTACGGCCCTGCCCGAGGACTCGCCGGCCAGGGCGCACCGCCGGCGCCAGTTGGCCAGGGTCGAGGCCAGGATCGAGTCCATGGCCCCCAAGATCCTGTTGTTGACCGAGCGGGCCCGGCGGTTGCGGGACCTGGGTCTGCGCCTGCTGGGCCTGATCGAGGCCGAGAACCTGGTCGTCGAGGCACTCCTGGTCGATCTTCGGACCTGGCTGGTGGCCCGGGAGGAGTCGTTGCGCCGTCAGGTGGACCTGGCTAGGCGGATCCTGGTCACCCAGGGGCTTCCCCTGGATGATGACCGGGACCGGTCGGAGGCCGGCGAGGCCGGCATCGATCAGATCGTCGAGCAGATTTTAGGGGAAAACGCAGGCGAAGAACTGGAGCTGTTGTTGGCCGACATGGACGAGGCGGCCACGGTAGGGAGTTGAAGTTGAGTGCGGAAAATAAAATGGACGCCAACCAGACCCAACACCTGGTCCGGCTGGCGGTCAGGATATATGGACTCATTTCGGAACGGTTTCCGGCCCAGACCGAGGGCCTGCTGGACGTCCTGGACCAGATCAAGAAGGCCTCCAAAAAGAAACGCGACGACCGGCGCGTCCTCCTGGCCCAGGAACTGCCGCCGGTCATCCTGATCCTGACCCTCAATTACCTCGAGGGTCACGAGGAGTTCTCGGCGCAACAGATCCATCCCCTGCTGGGGTATCTGGTCAGCGTCTTTTCGCTGGAGTACAAGGAGCACTACGCCGACCAGCAGGACCCCCTCAAGGAGATGCTGGGCCGGATCGACTGGTATCTGGACGGGGACAAGGGCTCGGTCCAGGAGTTGCTGGCCTTCTTCTTGGGCGAGGAACTGAACCTCAAGTCAGAGGACCTGGTCGAGCCGCTGTCCGAGTACCTCCGGGAGGTGCTGATTCCCGATCTGTCCAAGCGGATCGATCTGAGCTTCCTCTACGAGAAGCACTTCACCAACCTGTCCGGCTGAGGAGGCGGGCGGCCCTGACGGGCCTCGATTGCGGGTCGGCCCGACCTTGGGGCCAAGGGGCGTCACGACGGGAGGTGTTCGGTCAGCCCGGACAATCTCGTCAGGACCAGGTCCGGCCCGGCGGCCCTGAGTTCTTCCAGGTCCGCGAAGCCGCCGCCGACCGCGGCCACGGCCACCCCGGCCGCCCGGGCCGCGGCGATGTCCGCCAGGGTGTCCCCGATCATCAGGGCCTCCTCGGGCCTCGCTCCCAACAGGTCCAGGGCCAGCTCGATCAGGTCCGGATCGGGCTTGATGGCCCGGCCGGGCCGGAAGCCGACCACCCGCTGGAAATGGTCCCCGAGCCCCAGCTCAATGACGATCCTCTCGGCCAGGTCCTCGGTCTTGTTGGTGACCACGGCCTTGGGATGGGGCAGGGCCTGCAGGGTTTCCTGGACGCCCGGAAAGGCCCGGGTGGTGTCCAGGCAGTGGGCGACGTAGCGCTTCCTGAAGACGGTGATCAGCTCCTCGGCCCGATCGGCCCGCCCCTGCTCGGCGGCGAGGGCCCGGAGCTGGGTGACGATCCCCCGGCCCATCCGGGCCCTGATGGACTCTTGGCCGGGGGAATCCAGGCCGGTCATGCCCAGGGCCCAGTCCATGGCCGCGCTCAGGTCCTCGGCCGAGTCGGACAGGGTGCCGTCCAGGTCGAACAACAGGCACCGGATCTTGGCAGCGTCAAAAAAAGTCATGTTCGCCCGCCGCGTCGGGTAAGTCCAGATGCACCCCCGACCTTGATCGTCGGGGTGACCCCGTCATTGATGACCAGGGCGTGATTCAGCTTTTCAAAAGGACACCGGACCCAGTCTAGCGGTCCGGCCCCGGGGAATCAAGCGGCCTTTCTTGACCCCCCCGGGGGCCTGTGTTACCTTTGATCGCCTGGAGTCGCCGATGCATGAAATGTCCCTGGTCCAGTCCATCCTGGACATCGTGTTCGAAGAGGCCGAACGGCACCACGTCCAAAAGATCACGGCCGTCAACCTGGTCGTGGGCCGGTTGACGGCCGTGGTACCCGAACAGATGGAATTCGCCTTCGAGATGCTGACCGAGGACACCCCGGCCGCCGGGGCCAAGCTGAACCTGGAGTTTGTGCCGGCCGGGGCGGCCTGCAGCCAGTGCGGCCACGAATACGTGGTCAATGACAGCGATTTTCTGTGTCCCCAGTGCCGCGGCCCCGGCCTGGTCATGTCAGGCCGGGAGCTGCAGATCGCCTCGATCGAGGGGGAGTGAGGGGGTTTAATGGTCGAGATATCGGTCGATCGCCCGGTGCTCGAGGCCAACGAGAGACTGGCCGCCGAGTACCGCCGCCAGTACGATCAGGCCGAATGCCTGGTGATCAACGTCATGTCCTCGCCCGGGGCGGGCAAGACGACGCTTTTGGAGCGGACCCTGGAGCGGATCGCCCCAAAAATCCGGGTGGCGGTGATCGAGGGCGACATCGCCACCTCCGAGGACGCCGAGCGCATCGCCGACCAGGGGGTGACCGCGGTCCAGATCAACACCGACGGGGCCTGCCACCTGGACGGGGTGATGATCGGCCCGGCCCTGGCCGCCCTGCCCCTGGCGGACCTGGACCTGCTGGTCATCGAGAACGTGGGCAACCTGGTCTGCCCGGTCGAGTTCAACCTGGGCGAGCACTTCCGCCTGGCCGTGCTCAGCGTCACCGAGGGCCACGACAAGCCGGCCAAGTACCCGGCCCTGTTCCGCGAGTCCAGGGCCCTGGTGATCAACAAGATCGACCTGTTGCCCTACGTGGACTGCGACGTGGCCCGCATCCGGCGCGACGTCCTGGCCATCAATCCGGACCTGGAGATCTTCGAGTTGTCCTGCCGGACCGGCCAGGGCCTGGAGGCCTGGTGTGACTGGCTCCTGGGGGAGATTGACCGGTGGCCCAAGCCGTAAGGTCCCGGGTCCGGATCAGGATCGAGGGCATCGTCCAGGGCGTCGGCTTCAGACCGTTCGTTTACGCCCTGGCCGGCCGGTTCCATCTGGGCGGTTTCGTGACCAACACATCGCGGGGCGTCCTGATCGAGGTCGAGGGCGCCCCGGCCGACCTGGACTCCTTCACGGCCCGGCTCGAAACCGACAAGCCGCCCCTGGCCCACCTGACCCGCCTGACCGCCCGGCCCCTGCCCCTCGCCGGCGAGACCGAATTCGCCATCAAACAGAGCCGGGTCGAGGCCGACCGGCTGGTGCTCATCAGCCCGGACGTGGCCACCTGCCCCGAGTGCCTGACCGAACTGTTCGACCCCGGCGACCGGCGCTTTCACTACCCGTTCATCAACTGCGTCAATTGCGGCCCGCGCTACACCATCATCGCCGACGTGCCCTATGACCGGCCGACCACGACCATGGCCCGGTTCACCATGTGCCCCGACTGCCAGGCCGAGTACGACGACCCGACCGACCGGCGCTTTCACGCCCAGCCCAACGCCTGCCCGGTCTGCGGCCCGAGGGTCTGGCTGACCGACCCGGCCGGTAAAAGACTGACGGCCGACGATCCCGTCGCCACGGCCGCGGCCTGGCTGGCCGAGGGCAAAATCGGGGCGATCAAGGGCCTGGGCGGGTTTCACCTGGCCGTGGACGCGGCCGACGAGGCGGCCGTGGCCGAACTGCGGCGACGCAAGGGCCGCTACGAAAAGCCCCTGGCGATCATGGCCCGGGACCTGGACACGGCCGGTGAGTTGGGGCACTTCTCGGACGAGGAGGCGGCGGCCATGTCCTCGCCCCAGCGGCCCATCGTCCTGATCCGGCGGCGGGGTGAGGCGGCCGTGGCCCCGTCGGTCGCCCCGGGCAATCCCCATCTGGGGATCATGCTGCCCTACACGCCCCTCCATCACCTCCTGCTCCGGACCGGCCGGCCCTGTCTGGTCATGACCTCGGGCAACGTCTCCGAGGAGCCGATCCAGATCGACAACGACGCGGCGATCAAGGGTATCGGCCACGTCGCCGACTTCTTCCTGATGCACGACCGGGACATCCTGCTGCGGAGCGACGACTCGGTGGTCTTTGTCGAGGCCGGCCAGACCCGGCAGATCAGGCGCTCCCGGGGCATGGTGCCCACGCCCATCTTCCTTAACCGCGAGACCGAACCGATCCTGGCCCTGGGGGCGGAACTCAAGAACACCATCTGCCTCACCCGCCGCGACCACGCCTTCATCTCCCAGCACGTGGGAGACCTGGACAACGCCGAGACCCTGGCCTTTTTCGAGCTGACCATCGAGCACCTCCAACGCATCCTCCAGGTCAGGCCAAGGCTGGCGGCCCACGACCTTCATCCCGACTACCTGTCCACGGTCCACGCCCGGACCAGGCTGGACCTGCCCCGGGTGGTCGTCCAGCATCACCACGCCCACGCCGTGAGCTGCCTGGCCGAACACGACCTGGACGAGCCGGTCATCGCCCTCTGTCTGGACGGCACCGGGTTCGGCCCGGACGGAACGGTCTGGGGCGGCGAATGCCTGATCGCCGAGCGCCACGGTTACACCCGCCGGGGACGCCTGTTCCACCTCCATCTCCCCGGGGGGGACAAGGCGGTCCAGCAGCCCTGGCGGGTGGCCCTGGCGGCGCTTGCGGCCGCGTTCGGCCCGGACGGGTTCGACCCCGCCCTGCCGGTCGTGGCCGACCACGGCCCGGACATCCCCCTGGTGGCGAGCATGATCGACAAGGGCGTCAACGCGCCGCAGACGTCCTCCCTGGGCCGCCTGTTCGACGCCGTGGCCGCCCTGATCGACCTCCGCCAGGAGGTGAGCTTCGAGGGTCAGGCGGCCATGGAACTGGAGATGATCCTGGATCGGTCGGCCGTGGCCGGGCCTTACCCCCACGACCTGCTTGTCGAGGGCGATCTGTTCGTCCTGGACACCCGGGACCTGGTCCGGGCCGTGGTCGAGGACCTGGCCCGGGGAGTCACCCCGGCGGTGATCAGCCTCCGGTTCCACCGGACCGTGGTCGAGGGCCTGGCCCGCCTGGGCCGGTGGGTGAGACGGGAGACCGGTCTGAACAAGATCGTCCTGAGCGGGGGCTGCCTGATGAACCGTTACCTGATGGCCCACCTCCCCCGGCGTCTCGGGGAGGACGGCTTCGAGGCCTATACCCAGGTCCTGGCCCCGAGCAACGACGGCGGCGTCTCCCTGGGCCAGGCCGTGGCCGCCGACGCGGCCGCCCGGCAAGGTCTGATCCAAGGTGATGAAACCGTGCTCGGCCCCCTGACCGACTGAGCAGACAAGAGGGCTCGGCCCGAGGCAAAGGCATGAAACACGTCGATGAGTTCAGGGATTCGGAGACCGCCCGCCGCCTGACGGCGCGCCTGAAAGAGGTCAGCCGGACCCCGGCCCGGTTCATGGAGGTCTGCGGGACCCACACCATGGCCCTGTTCCGGTACGGCATCCGGGAGCTCCTGCCGGATCACGTCGAGCTGGTCTCGGGGCCAGGGTGTCCGGTCTGCGTCACCGCCGGGCAGGACATCGACCGGGCCGTGGCCGCGGCCGGCCTGCCCGGGGTGATCGTGACCACCTTCGGCGACATGCTCCGCGTCCCCGGCTCGAAAGGGACCCTGGATCAGGCCCGGGCCGACGGGGCCGACATCCGGATCGTTTACTCGCCCCTGGAGGCCCTCAACACGGCCCGGACCAATCCGGACCGCGAGGTGATCTTCATCGGCGTCGGCTTCGAGACCACGGCCCCGACCGTGGCCGCGGCCCTCAAGACGGCCCGGACCCAGGGCCTGGCCAACTTCAGCGTCCTGGCCGCCCACAAGCTCCTGCCCCCGGCCATGGAGGCCTTGTTGTCAGGGGGCGATCTCAATCTGACCGGTTTCTTGCTGCCGGGCCACGTGACGACGATCATCGGCCCGGCGCCCTACCGCCCCCTGGCCCGGAAGTATCACGCCCCCTGCGTCGTCTCCGGGTTCGAGCCGGTGGACATCCTCCAGTCGCTGCTGATGCTCATCGAGCAGGTCGAGGCCGGGAGGGACGAGGTCGAGATCCAGTATCGCCGGGCCGTGGGCGCCGACGGCAACCCGGCCGCCCGGGCGGTGATGGACGAGGTCTTCCAGCCGGCCGACGCCGTGTGGCGGGGCCTGGGGCCCATTCCGCTGAGCGGACTGGTTCCCCGGGAGGAGTACGCCGGGCTGGACACCGGCCGCCGGTTCGACCTGCCGGCCGCACCGGTGCCCGAACCGCCGGGGTGCCTGTGCGGCGAGGTCTTGCGGGGCGTGGTCAAGCCGCCCGAGTGCAGGCTGTTCGCGACCCGCTGCACCCCGGGGACCCCGGTCGGGCCGTGCATGGTCTCCTCGGAAGGGACCTGCGCCGCCTACTACAAGTACGGCCGTTGAATCGAGGGAAGATAGCATGGACGTCCTGATAATGGCCGGCGGGTCAGGGACGCGGCTGTGGCCGCTCAGCCGCCGCAACCGGCCCAAGCAGTTCTGGCCTCTGATCGAACTCGAGTCCCTATTTCATTGGACACTAAAGCGGGCCGCGGCCATGACCGGTGAAGACGGGCGTTTGCTGGTCTTCACCGGGGCCGAGCACCTCAAATGGGTCGAGGCGGAATTGACGCCGGACGCGCAGATCATCGCCGAGCCGGTCGGCCGAGGTACTGCTCCCTGTATCGGTCTAGGCGCCCTGTTGCTGGCCGCCCGAGACCCCGAGGCGGTCATGGCTGTCATGCCGGCTGATCACGTAATCCAAGACAACGAAGGGTTCGAAAAAAACCTCCGGCTGGCTGCGCAGGTGGCGGGAGAAGCCGAGGTCCTGGTCACCTTCGGGATCAAGCCCTCGACCCCCCACACCGGGTTCGGCTACATCCAGACCGGAGCCGTTGTCCCCGGGAGTGACGGTCGGGTCCGGACCGTGACCGGCTTCACCGAAAAACCCGACCAGGAACGGGCTCGAGAGTATCTGGACGACGGCCACTATTTCTGGAACACCGGGATCTTTGTCTGGCGGGCAACGGACATCCTGGCCCTCATCCGCCAATACCTGCCCGCCCTGGGCGAGGCCCTGAAAAAGGTAGGGCCGGAACTGGGGGACCAGCGGGAGGCAGAGGCCGTCCGCCAATTTTACCTGGACCTGCCCCCCGAGGCGGCCACGTCCATCGACTACGGCGTCCTGGAGCCGGCCGCAACAGAGGGCAAGGTGGCGATGGTCGAGGCCGCCTTTGACTGGGACGACGTGGGCGGGTGGCAGGCCTTGGGCGAACAATGGCTAAAGGATAAGAAGGAAAACGCCACGGGCACGGCCCCCAGCCCCATCGTTCATAAGGCCAGCGGCAATCTGATCTACGCCGAAAACAAGCTGGTGGCCCTGCTGGGCATCGACAACCTGGTGGTGATCGCGACCGACGACGTGGTCCTGGTCTGCCCCAAGGCTCGAGCTGAGGAAGTGCGGAAGCTGGTCGAGCAGATCCAGAAGATGCCTACTCTCAAGGATTACCTGTAAACCCGCGGAGAGACGATGCAGTGGTGGACTGATTTCATGCTCTGGGCCCAGGGGGTGACCATCTGGTTCATGGAACTGGCCCAGCCCTATGGCGCCTGGGCCTTGTTCGCCTGGGCCTTTGCCGAGTCGTCGTTCTTTCCGATTCCGCCCGATCCGCTGCTCATCCTCTTGAGCGTGGCCTCCTTTGCCCGGGATTCCTTTTTCCCCTTTCTGAACGACCCCCTGCTGGTCCAGTTCCAGGCCGGCGCCGAGGTGACCCGTTCCCTGGTCTGCTTCTGGTACGCCCTGGTGTGCAGCGTCGGCTCGGTCCTGGGCGGCATGCTGGGCTACCTGATCGGCCTCAAGGGCGGCCGGCCGCTCCTGGAACGCTGGTTCCGGGGTCCCAAGACCCGGCTGGTCGAGAGCTATTACCGGAAATACGACGTCTGGGCGGTCGGCATCGCCGGGTTCACGCCCTTGCCCTACAAGGTGTTCACCATCTCGGCCGGGGTGTTCAAGCTGGATTTCAAGCGATTCGTCCTGGCCTCGGTCCTCAGCCGTTCGGCCCGGTTCTTTCTGGTGGCGGCGATCATGTACTTCTTTGGAGAGGCCATCTGGCACGTCATCGAGAAGCGGTTCGACCTGCTGACGCTGGCCTTCGTCATCCTGCTGATCGGCGGTTTCCTGGTCATTCGCACCCTGGGCAAGCGGGCCGCCCGGCACCATCCAACTTTGCCCCCCGGCACCTAACCCGCAAAAAAAAGGCCGCCATCGTCGCTCCTCCAAGGAAGCGGCGATGACGGCTCCGGGGTCCCAGGCCGACTACGTTCAGGGCCGGTCGATCCGGGCCGGGGCGGCCCGGTCTAGGCCACCAGGCGCCGGTAGAGACGATCCATCCGATCGATCATGATCTCCTGTTCAAAATGCTCGCGAAAACGCCGTTGGCCGGCCTCTCCCATCCGGCGCCGCAGGTCGGGGTCGTCCAGCAACCGGGTCAGGGCGGCGGTCAAGGCCGTCACGTCTCCGGAGGGAACCAGTAGACCGGTCCGGCCGTCCGCCACCAGTTCGGCGATGCCGCCCACCTCGGTCGCCACCACGGGCAGCCCCGAGGCCATGGCCTCGAGGATGGACACCGGCAGCCCTTCCCAGCGCGACTGGAGGACGAAGATGTCCGACTGTCCCAGGACCCGGGGGATGTCCCGCCGGACGCCGGTCATGATCACCCTGTCCTCCAGACCGTAACGGGCGATCGACCGGCGAATGGACGACTGGCGCGGGCCGGCCCCCACCAGGAAGATCAGGAAGTCGTCCCGGACGGCGGCCAGACGGCGGGCGACCTCGACCAGCAGGCGGTGGTTCTTGACCGTTTTCAGATGGGCGACGCAGGTGATGACCGTCGGCCGGTGACCGGTGGCCTCGGTCAACCGGCGGCAGGGGAGCGTTTGGGCCCGGGCCTCGAGGAACGGCTCCTCCTGGAGACCGCTGTGGACGACGTACATCTTGTGGCGGGGAAAACCGTATCTGGCCAGGCGGTTCGCGGCGAAATAGGAATTGGACACGTATCCGTCGCACCGCCAGAACGTGGCCAGGTCGGCGAACTTGAGGACCATCTCCTGCCAGGCCGAACTCCGGTCCGAGACCTTCTCGCTGCGCAGGCCGGACAGGAGCACCCCTTGGCCGACGGCCCGGCTGAGCTGACGGGCGACGAAGTTGCTGCGGAAACCATAGACGTGCACCACGTCGTATTCACCCCGGCGGAGGTGCTGCAACAGGATGCGGCCGACCCGGAGGAACTGGTTGGGGCCGCATCCCATGAACACCGGTTCGAGGCCGAAGGTCCGATACTTGTCCCGGATGGGTCCGGGACGTCCCCAGACCAGGACTTTGTTCTCCCAGTTCCTGGCCTGCAGGCCCTGAATCAGGTTGGCGGTCATGACCTCGGTGCCGGCCAGGTTGCCGGTGCTCAGGAAGTGCAGGGCCCGCAGGGGCCGCCCGGTGGACAACGGTCGCACCCCGGGGTGCCGGGCCTGACGGGCCCGGATCGACCGGGGCCGGGCCAGCAGTCGGTGGTAGAGCCCGTAGTGATGGGCCTCGGTGTCGGTCATGTCGAACCGCTGGCGGACCAGGGACCGGCCCTGACGTCCCATGGCCGCCATCTCCGCGGGATGTTGGTCCACGTACCGCAGGGCCTCGACCAGGGCCTGGGGCTGCTCGGGTGAAACCAAGAGGCCCGTTCGGCCGGGGATGACCAGTTCGCCCACGCCGCCCACGTTACAGGCGACCACCGGGGTCTCCTGGACCATGGATTCCAGAAGGACCATGGGCATGCCTTCCCAGCGGGACGGCAGCACCAGGCAGGCGGCGCGGCCCATGTGCTCGAAGACCTGGTCGCGCTCCATCTGGCCCAACCAGCGTATCGTCCCGTCCAGCCCCAAGTCGGCGGCCAGGCGCCGGAACCGGTCGCCGTCGGGCCCCTCGCCGATGATCTCGAGAGGGCGTTTGAGCCGGCCTTCCCGCAGGAGGCGCTGCAGGGCCAAGAACAGCAGGTCCAACCCCTTGTAATGGCGCAGACTGCCCACGAACAGGTACGGCGCGTCGTCCGCCTTGGGCCCCCGGCGGCCGGCCTCGGGGATGGTGATGCCGTTGACGATGGTCTCGATCCGGTGGTCCAAAGGGGGCATCCACTGGACCAGGCTCTGGTGAACCGACCGGCTGACGGCGATGACCTGATCGTAACTGTCGTACACCAGCCTCTCCAGGGGGTAGAACAGCTTGGTCGCCCGCCGGCGGTTGAAGATGCTGTGCTCGGAATAGAGGTAAACCGGCCGCCGGGCCAGACGCGAGGCCAGGGCCAGGATGTAAAAGGTGGGGAACAGGTGGCCGTGGACCACGTCGTAGCCTCCCCCACGGATGACCTCGGCCAGCCGATGGACCAATCCCGGGATCCGGGACAGGAAACCGTCCAGGGGGGACTTGGTCGGATCGCTCTTGATGAGGTTGTTGGCGAAGAAGCTGATCGGGCCGGTGGCGCGGGGCTGGGGCGTGTTGAGGTGAATCCAATCCGCGCCGGTCTCGGCCAGGGCCGGGGCCAATTCCTCGCCGCTGAACAGGGTGCAAACGTCCACCCGGCAGTCGTCGCCCCGGCGTCTGAGGTGACGGACCAGCTCGACCAGGGCCGTTTCGGCCCCGCCGTAGTTCAGGGAGTTGATGACGTGTAGAACGTGCATGTCCTGGCTCGGGCCGGGGTCAAGCCGGCCCCGAATTCGGGGGGATGACGGTCAGGCCTCTTCCCCGTCCGGGTCGGGCACGCCCGATCCGCGCAGGGTGGCCTCCAGGTCCAAAATGGGCTGGATCCGGTGGCATTCGACTCCCAGCCCATGACACGATTCGATCATTTCGCGGAACCGGCCGGGAGGTTCGGACAGGATGGCGATGAACACCCGCCTCACCCCCCGCTTCTTGACCAGTTCGGGAATTTCCTCCCGGGGGCCGAGGACCGGGACACCGTGAATGGTCAGGCCCCTTTTCTTGGGGTCGTCGTCGATGAAGCCGATGACGTTGAACCGGTAGGTGTCGTTGTTCTTGAGTTCCCGCAATAACATCTCGCCGCCGTCTCCGGCGCCCATGATCAGGACCGGCTCCTCGTGGCCATCGGATCTCAGGCGCCGGAAGTACTCGACATAGACCCGGAGCAGGACCCGGGACCCGCCGACGAACATCAGGCACAACACCAGGTCGATGATGAACACCGCCCGGGAAAATCCGGCGAAGTGCCAGGCGACGATGATCAGGCCCAGGGAGACCAGGCTGGCCACGACCACGGCCTGGGAGACCCGGATCAGATCAGGAATCGAGGCGTAGCGCCACTGGCCCTTGTACAGGCCAAAGACGGTGAAGGTGATCAGCTTGGCCCCGATGACCAGAGGGGCCGACTTGGTGAACAGGTGGAGGATGGTCTCGGTCCGTCCCTCGAATCGAAGCTGGTAGGCGGCGAAATAGGCGGCCGTGACCAGCAGCAGATCAACGCTGATCTGGAGGATCTGCTTCTTGTGCAGGATCAACAGGCCGATGGGACTTCGGCGGTTGATCCGGCGCGACGGCCGGTCCGAGTACACCCGGACCCCGGACAGGAAGACGCCGAAAAAGACCAGCGGCACGGACATGATCGCCAGCACGGTCAGGGAGGCGAACAGGCCGGCGTACTTGACCAGGAGCAGGGCTCCCAGGCCGAACAGAAAGCTGATGGCCAGCAGGACGATGACCGCCCGCCGCTCGGACAGTCCCAGAAAGACCAGTCGGTGGGAACTGTGGTCGCGCCCGCCCTGGGCGATGGACCGCCCGGCCCGGGACCGCTCGAAGCTGACCAGGGCCGTGTCGAAGATGGGCACCACCAGGACCGCCAGCGGGATGATCAGGGTCAGCACCAGGTGGGTCACGTTCTGCCAGGTGCCGACGATGGCCAGCGCCGCCAGGGTGAAGCCCAGAAACAGCGATCCGCAGTCGCCCATGAAGACGCGGGCCGGATTGAAATTGTACGGCAGAAACCCGAGGACCGCTCCGGCCAGCACCGCGGCGGCCAGGGCCACCGCCTGGTTGCCCCCGAGGTGGGCGAAAAACGCCAGGAACACGGCGGCGATCAGGGCCGTGCCCGGGGCCAGGCCGTCCATGTTGTCCAGGATGTTGACCGCGTTGGTGATGCCCGCCAGCCAGAACAGGGTCAGCGGGATGGCCAGCAGGGCCCAGGGAATGATCTTGACCTGGATGCCGATGATCACCGCGGCAATGGCCACCAGCAGTTGGAGGATGAACTTGAGTTGGGGCCGCAGGGGCCGCAGGTCGTCGGCCAGCCCGATCAGGAACATGGCCGCCGCGCACCCGAACAGTCCGGGCAGGACCGACGGCGTCGGGGCCTTGAGCGGGTTGGCCGACAGGATCACGCCCCAGAAACCGGGCCCGGGCCGGACCTGCCACCCGGGAAAGAAAACCCAGAAGGCGACGGCGAAGGCGACGAAGATCCCGATCCCGCCCAAAAGGGCCGTCGGCTTGGTGTGCCACCGGTCCTCGCGGGGCTGGACCATGAATCCGGCCCGGCGGGCGACGCCGATGATCACCGGGGTCAGGAGCAGGGAGATCCCCAGGGCCATGGCGAATGGCGGCAGGTATCCGAGCATGGGACGGTTACTGCCCTCGGAGGTATTCGATCACCGCGTCCACGATCTCCTCCAGGCTGACCGTCGGCTCAAAGCCGATCAGCTCCCGGACCCGGGACAGATCGGGCACCCGGCGGGGCATGTCCTCGAATCCCTCTTCGTAGGCCTCGTCGTAGGGGATATAGACGATCTCCGAGCCGGATCCGGTCCGGGCCTTGACCAGGGCGGCCAGGTCGGCGATGGAGATCTCCCGTTCATGGCCGAGGTTGAAGACCTGGCCCACGGCCGAGGGGTGCCCGGCCAGGTCGATCAGGGCCTCGACCACGTCGCCCACCCACGAAAAACAGCGGGATTGACGCCCGTCGCCGAAGACGGTGATCGGCTCGCCGGCCAGGGCCTGGCGGACGAAGTTGGGCAGGACCATGCCGTAGCGTCCGGTCTGGCGGGGTCCGACGGTGTTGAACAGCCGGGCGATGACCACCGGCAGGCCCTTTTCCCGGTGGTAGGCCAGGGCCAGGAACTCGTCGATGGCCTTGGAGCAGGCGTAGCTCCAGCGGCCCTTGGTGGTCGGCCCCAGGACCAGGTCGTGATCCTCGCGGAAGGGAACGTCGTCGTTCTTGCCATAGACCTCGGAGGTCGAGGCGATGACGCACAGTCTCTTCTTCTTGGCCGCCGCCTTGAGGACCGCCTCGGTGCCGCCCACGTTGGACTCGATGGTGTAAACCGGGCTGTCCACGATCAGCTTCACCCCGACCGCCGCCGCCAGGTGATAGACCACCTGGCAGCCATCGACCAACTCGGCCAACAGGGGCGCCTTGGCGATGGTGTCGATGGTGTAACTGAAACCGGGCTCGCCCTTGAGATGGGCGATGTTCTGGATCGACCCGGTGGACAGGTCATCGATGACCGCCACCTGATGTCCCCGGGCCAGCAGGGCCTCGGCCAGGTGGGATCCGATGAAGCCGGCCCCTCCGGTGATCAGGGCGCTCGGGCGGCTCATGGTCGTTTCTCCTTCGGGCTATCGACTATGACACACGGTTCATCGGGGAGTCAACCGCCGATGGGGGCCGGCGATCCAGAAGCCGGTGGTAGGCCGCTTCGGTGCGGCGGACCATGTCGGCCACGGAATATTTTTCTCGAATACGCTCCCGGGCGGCCAGTCCGATCCAGCGGAGGACCGCGGCCGGCTCCCGGATCAGGGCCGTCCAGGCGGCGGCCAGGTCCCGGGGCGACCGCGGCGGGACCACCAGGCCCAGGTCCCCGACGATCCGCGGGGCGTCGCCCACGGCCGTGACCACGCCCGGCACGCCGCAGGCCATGGCCTCGCCGATCACGTTGGGAAAACCCTCGCCAAAGGCCGAACTGAGGGTGATCAGGTCCAGGGCCGGGATCAACCGGTCCACGTCCAGCCGCCGGCCCAGCAGCCGCACCTTTTCGGTCAGGCCGGCCGTCTCGACCATTCCCCGGACGTCCGGATTGTCGAGGGCCACCCCCCGGCCGACGCCGACGAATTTGACCTCCGGCCGGGCGGCGGCCAGGCGAGATGCGGCCCGGAAAAAGGTCGGCCAGTCCTTCTTGGGATTGTAGCGGGCCACCTGGCCGATCACCAGGTCGGTCTCGGCCAGTCCCAGTTCGGCCCGGACTTCCCGCCGCAGATGTTCAGCCGGCCGGAAGCGGTCGGTGTCGATGCCATTGGGAATGACCATCCCCCGGCGGACCGGCCACCATCCGCCCGCGGTCTCGTCCCGGGCGGTCTGCGAGTTGTAGATGACCAGATCGGCCAGGCCGGCCAGGGCCCGGTTGAGCCGCTGGGAGACCATCACCGCCAGATCGCCGTCCGGGCTGGCCATCCGAGACGACCGCACCCCGAACACCAGGCGGGACCTCCGCCCCGGCAGGGCGCCCATAAGGCCCAGGACGTTGGCGTCGGTCAGATAGCAGTGCAAGATGTCGGGCGCCAGGCGACCGATGGCCGTCCGGAGCCGCCGCAGAAAAGCGAACAGGTCCCACCGACCCCGCTTGCCCAGGGGCACCACGGGCACGTCTCCGACCCGACCCAGCTCGGCCCGCAGCTCCCCCTCGTCGTAAAACAGGGCCACCGCCGGGGCGAACCGGCGCCGGTCCAGACGACTGACCAGGGTCACCAGCTGCCGTTCCGCCCCGCCGGCCCCCAGCGACCGGATCAGGTACAGGACCCGGATCGGCTCCCGGGCGCGGTCCGTCCTTTGTGGTTGACTGGTCACCTGATTCCCGTTACGCTCCCGGAAAACATCCGATCCGCGCCTCTCCGCGGGCGCGGCCGCGGGGAACAATGCCCGACGCCAACACCCCTTCAGATACCGAGCGATTGACCGGGCTGGCCGGCTTCTTGACCGTTTACCTGCGCTACACCGGCTGGCGGATGTTTGTGGTGGTGGCCACCGGGATGCTGGGCGGCCTGGTCGAGTCGCTGGGCATCACCCTGTTCATCCCCCTGCTCAGCCTGACCCAGGTCAGTTCCGGGGCGACCGACATCTTTTCCCAGGTGGCGGCCGCTCCCCCGCCCGCGCCGGACGCCTTCAGCCGGATGGTGGCAGGGGGTCTGGCCCTGGTCGGGCTGAAGCTGAACGTCTTTACCGTCCTGGGGCTGATGGCGGTGACCTTCACCCTCAAGGGCGCCCTGGTCATGGTCCAGGAATACGTCATCGCCCGGATCACCGCCCGCCTCTATATCCGGTTCCGGACGCCGATGGTCGAGGCCGTCAGCCACGTCTCCTACCACCGGTTCATGTCCCAGGACGTGGGCACCATCAACAACATGGTCACCGTCGAGGTCCCCCGGGCCATCGCCGGTTTTTACTCGTTCTGCGCCGTGATCACCGCCGCGGTGTACCTGGTCATCTATCTGGCCGCGGCCTTCGCCCTCAACTGGCGGATCACCCTGGCGGTGATCGCCTTCGGGGCGCTGCTGCTCTTCGTGATGCGCTATTTCTCGGCCTATTCCCGGCGTCTGTCCTACGCCATCACCGCGGCCAACGCCTGGCTGCAACAGGGCCTGATCCAGATGCTGTTCGGATTCAAGTACCTCAAGGCCACCGGGACATTCGATCAACTCCGGACCAAGATCACCGGGACCATCAGCCAGCTGGCCGACTACCAGTTCAAGACCAGCATGGCCCGGGCCTGGCTGGTATCGCTGACCGAGCCCCTGACGGCCCTGCTGGTGATCGGCTTGATCTCCTACCAGTTGGGCGTCCGGGGCGGCAGCCTGGCCGGCGTCCTGGTCCTGGTCCTCTTCTATTTCCGGATCATGACCCGGGTGTCCGCCTTCCAGGTGGGCTGGCAGAAATTCAACGTGAACCTGGGGGCCATCGCCCGCTACGATCAGCTCTACCGGGACTTCGCCGCCCACCGGGAACAACCGAGCGCCGGCCGGCCGGCCGTCTTCGAGCGAGCCCTCCAACTGGAGGACGTCCATTTCGCCTACGGACAGTCCGAGGTCATCCGGGGTCTGAGCCTGACCGTCCCCCGGGGCCGGACCACGGCCATCGTCGGCGAGTCCGGCGCGGGCAAGACGACCCTGGTGGACCTGTTGACCGGCCTGCTGTCCCCCACGGCCGGGCGGTTGACCCTGGACGGCGTTGACCTGCAGGAGGTGGACCTGGCCGCCTGGCGCGCCAAGATCGGTTACACCACCCAGGACGCCTTCCTGTTCAACGACACCGTGGCCCACAACATCTCGCTGTGGCGCTGCCCGACCGAAGAGCCCGAGTGCCGCCGCCGGATCGAGGCCGCGGCCAGGATGGCCCTGTGCCACGAGTTCGTCGCCGAGCGTCCGGAGGGATACGAGACCGTGGTCGGCGATCGGGGAGACCGGTTGTCCGGAGGCCAACGGCAGCGCCTGGCCATCGCCCGGGAACTGTTCAAGGGGCCGGAACTGCTCATCCTGGACGAGGCGACCAGCAATCTGGACGCGGCCAGCGAGGTCATTATCCAGCGGAGCATCGACTCGCTGATCCAGGGCGGGCAGACCATGGTCATCATCTCCCATCGCCTGTCCGCGGTCCGCCGGGCCGACGTGATCCATGTCCTGCGGGACGGCTCCCTGGTTGAATCGGGCACCTTTGCGGGGCTTTACTCCCGCCCGGACAGCCTCTTCCGAAAGATGTGTCAGCTCCAGAACGTGGTCCCCTGATCCCCGGTCAGAATTTCTTTTTCTCCTCCCGGACAAAGGCCAGCACCGCCTCGATGACCCGGTCCACGTCTTCGTCGGACAGGGCCGGGTAGAGCGGCAAGGACAGCGTGCGGGCGTAGATGTCCAGGCTGACCGGGCAATCCTCTGGATCGGCCCCGTGATGGTCGACGTAAAAGGGCTGGGTATGCACCGGCCGGTAATGGACCTGGGGCCAGATGCCTCGATCCCGAAGGTGCATGAACAGGTCCAGCCGCCGGTCGGCCAGAAAGCCGGTCAGGGCCGGGGGGTAGAGGTGAAAGCAGGGATCGCAACCGGCCGGCCAGGGCGGCGGGGCCAGGACGTCGGCGTCCGGGGCAAAGGCGGTGTTGTAGCGCCGGACGATCTCCTGCCGGCGGGCCTTGAAGGCGGGCAGCCGCCGGAGCTGGCTCAGGCCCAGGGCGCAGTGGACGTCGCTCAGCCGGTAGTTGTATCCCAGCTCGACCATCTCCGTGGACCAGGGGCCCTCGTAGCGCCGCAGTTTTTTCGGATCGCGGATCAGGCCGTGGGTCGCCAGGCGCCGGACCCGTTCGGCCAGGGCCGGGTCGTTGGTCAGGACCGCCCCGCCCTCGGCGCTGGTGATGTTCTTGACCGGATGGAAAGAGAAGACCGCCACATCGCTGTGCTCCCCCGCCCCGCAGGCGATGGTCCGGCCGTCGTGGTCGTAGGTCGAACCCACGGCGTGGGCCGCGTCCTCGATCAGCCGGAAGCCGTGCCGTCGGGATAGATCGAACAGGGCCGGCAGGTCGGCCGGTACGCCGGCGAAATCCACGGCCACCACCGCCGCCGGGGGGCCTTGTTCCCGGCAAAAACGCTCGACCTCGGCCGGGGACAGGCACCAGGTGGCCGGATCGACGTCCACGAATCTTACCTTCGCTCCGGTCATGGCCAGGCAGTTGGCCGAGGCCAGAAAGGTCAGGGGGGCGGTCAGGCCGACGTCATCCGGTCCCACTCCCAGGGCCAGGGAGGCCAGGTGCAGGGCGGCCGTGCCGTTGGCCACGGCCACGACAAAGGCCGCCCCGGTCATCTCGGCCAGGGCCGCCTCAAAGGCGGTGACCGCCGGGCCGGTGGTCAGCCAGTCGCCCCGCAGGACCTCGGCCACGGCCTTGATGTCGTCCTCATCGATCTGCTGGCGGCCGTAGGATAGGTTTTCGGTCACGGCGTTTCACTCCGTTTCGGACGGTCGGCCCGTGCATGGCCGGGGAAAAGACGGCGGATCACCGCGTCGGACCCGATCAGGGCCAACAACCAGATCACCGGCATGTTGACCAATTGGAGGCGCCAGCCGTAGCTGATGGTGAACGCCGAGAAAAACAAGGTGAAGGCATGGACCCACAACAGGCCGATCACCACCACGATGAACAGGCCCGATTCGGGCGGCGCTCGGAGGAGAACCAAGGCGCCGATCAGGGCCAGCAAATAGTAAGGGACGAAGTAGATCCAACTGATCAGCTTGTGTTCCCGCGAATAGGTCGGATAAACGAAGCGGAACATGTGGAGGTACTTGTCCACGGTCAACCAGAGGTAATGACCGACGCTTTGCGGCCGGGCATGATAGGTCTCGGGCCGGTCCCAGACGACCACGCCCCGGTCATTTTGCTGTTTGTACGGCTCGAATTGTTTCTTGAAAGGGAAACCTTCCCCAGGCGGATATTTCATCAACACCGCCTGGGCGAGGATCAGGCCCAGGGACAGGCCGAGCACCACGATCAGGAGAAACAGGCCAGCCCGCCGGAGCCGCGCCTTCTGACCCAGCCACTTGGCCAGGCCCCGGTAAACCAGGGCCAGGGGCAAGAAGACCTGGGTCCCGGGGCGAAAGACGAATAGGACCGCCCCCAGCGCCAGGGCCGGCCACCAGTTCCCCCGCACCGCGCCGCGAACCAGGAGGCAGAACATGACCGTGCTCCCGGTCAAGAACAAGGAGTCGGTCAGCAGATAGGCGTCCCACAATAAGGCGTCGAAACACAGGGCCCCAAAGGCGAACGAGGCCCCGGCCACTACCCATCGCCGGGCTTGGGGCCGGACGGACATCGTGGCCAGATACAAAAAAACCGGTCCCAGCCCCGAGATCACGGCCTGGATCAGGGTCACCGCCCACAGGTCGGCCGCCCCGGCGCCGGCCTGGACGGCCTCGAAGGTCAGGGGCGGCCCCCATCCGAGGGTGGTCTGACGGATGAAGTCTTCGATCCAGGCCAGGTCGCCCCACCCGGCCAGGCCCACCAGGGCCTTGATCCCGGCCACGAAATAGACGTAACCGCCGCGGAGCCAGAACTGGATCGAACCGAAATCGGAGTGCCCGGACAAGACCCGTTGGGCCGCAATCAGATATCGGGACGAGTCACCTCCCAGGTGCGGCCCATAGTATGCGACAAAGGCGACGTGGACCGCCGCCGAGGCCAGGAAGATCAAGATTGGCCACAGCCGCCGTCGATCTGGCTCCCTGGGAAGCGAGTCCAAAACCACGTTCGTCTCCGGTCAACCGGCGCTGCCGAACATCCCCCGCCAGGCGTGGCGGATAAGCTGGGCGGGCGACGGCCGGGAGGGCAGGGTCCGGGTGATCCTGCACCATCCCTGGAACAACTTGCGGGTGGCCTCGAAGACCGGGCCCAGGGGCAGCTTGATCAGCCCGGGCACATACGGTCGCAACCAGGGGAACTCGACTACCAGGGCGAACAGGCGGCTGAGGTTGGTCACCCGTTTCTTGTCCGGTATGGACAGGACCGAGTGGTGGTCGTCGGTCTGGTCAAAGGCGGCCGGATCGCCGTCGAACAGGCCCAGGTCCATCATGGTCTGGTTGATGGGCGTCCCGGGATAGGGGGTGAAGATGGAGACCCAGGCGTAGTCCGGTTTGAGGGCGAGGTTCATATCCAGGGTCTTCAGGTCCAGGGCCAGCGACCCCCCGGGCAGCCCGACCATGTTCTGGAGCCAGGACTTGATGCCATATTTCTTGAGACGGGCGGCCAGGTCAAAGATGACCCTGTCCGGGACGCGGCGGTTGAGCACCTCGTAGCGCAGCCGCTGGTCCCCGGTCTCGACGGCCCAGTTGACGCGGGCGCACCCGGCCTCCTTGAGCAGCCGGATGACCTCGTCGCTGCCCTGGAAGGGATTGAGGCCGCAACTGAAGGGCCGGCCGATCCGGTCCCGATACCGGGGCGCGAACTGCCTCAACCAGCTCTTCTTGAAACCGATCGAGGCGTCAACGAACCGGAAGAACGAGACCGGGTAATAGGCCTTCAACTCGGCCAGTTCGGCGATGAGGTCGTCCACGCTCCGCATCCGGACCGCGTTCTTGATGCCGTGCTGGTCCATGAAGTCCTGGTGGTAGCAGTAGCTGCACTTGAACAGGCAGCCGCGTCCGGCCAGGACCGTCTTCATGGTCGTCCGGGACAGCTCGGGAAATTTGGTATAGACCAGCTCCCGATCCGGGTGGGGGAACTCGTCCAGGGAGCGCTCACCGGGCCGGACCGGATTGCGGATGACCCGCCCGTCTTGCTTGACGAACAGGTTTTCAATGTCGCCGAATTCCCGGCCGGCCTCGATCCGGTCGGCCAGTTCGACCGCGGCCCGCTCGCCCTCGCCGATGCAGATCACGTCCACCCCCGGGTCCTCGATGATCCGGGGGACAAACGTCGGATGAGGGCCGCCGAAGACGGACACGACGTTGACCTTGTCCTTCAGCCGCCGGTTGAAATCGAGATAGGCCCCCTGCAGGCCGGTGGTCACGCTGTAGCCCACCAGGCCGACGTCATGGCGGCGGATGGTGGCCACGGCGTCGTCGAGATCCAGGTCGCAGATGTGGGTGGTGTGGCCGGCCCGCTTCAGACAGGCCGAGAGGTACTCCAGCCCCAGGGGCTCGAAGCCGCCGATGGCGAAGTTCTTGACGTCCGAGACGAAGAGGATGTCCACTGCGTTTATGCCCTCCCGGCCGCTGTCCTGGTCGGCCCTCCTCAGCCGAAGATCTGGAAGACAACGAAACGACGCCGGGCCACGGCCCGGGCCGTCCCGCGCGGCCCGCCCTCGATCCGGCGGGGGACGTCGGCGATGACGCCCGCCAGGGTCTGGGCCTCATTCAAGCAGGGGATCTGGACAACCAGGTTCATCAATCCTCACCGGACCGGCTTGACGTTCGTTCCCCTGGAAGGCCGGGCCTTCGCCAGAACAGCAGCCACCCTAGGAAGCGGCGGTACACTCGCAGGTCAACAAACAGCAAGGCCGGTAAAAAGGCCATGTCCCGCAGGCGGTAAAGGGTGCCCAGGTTGGAAACGACGTAGCTCAGGGCGAAGCCCAACGCCAAGGCCCACAGAAACACCAGGATCGAGGCCGTCCTTGGTCGTCGCAAATTGACGATGGCCCCAAAAAACATTCCGGGCAGGAGGACATACCATAACACGCTCTGGGCCACCACCGCCAGGGAGATCAGAAGATTGTTCCGGGACTTGGGCCACCGGTCCCAGGGATAGGGAAAAAGCACCAGGCGAACGAAGAGGTTTCGATAGTGTTCGGTGTCCGCCGGCATCGAATTGGGGGAAATAATGCCGCCCTGGAGGGCCTCAATCCGGGGTATTTGCGGCCTGGCCGGTGGCGACGGCGGGGCCGATCCGCGGGACGGAGAGGCCGATCCACGGGACGGCCGGGGGGGCAGCGTCGCGACACGCTGTTGTTCCGGCAAGTGGCCTGACGGGTATGACTCGGTATGCACTTCCTGAAGGTCGGACCAGCTCGGGATGATGATGGACCGCACCGAAGCCAGGTAGCGCGCCAGAAAATCGCCGGGATGCGTAACGGCCTGTTGCCCGTTGGCCGAGGGGGCGGTCACACTTTGGATGATGTTGGAAACCCCGTAATTACCGGCCAGGGCCACGGCCGCGGTCATCACCCCGTAGAGAATCAATCCCCGGGGCAATTGATGGCGCAGGAACCGTCGCCAATCGGTCTGGACGATCCCGGCCAGGACGACCACCCCGGCCACGGGGATGAATACCCGGCCCAGATACCAGCGCACCAGCGTCATGAGGAAGGCTAGCAGGAACAGGCCGACCGCGGCCAGCCAGAATCGGGGACGGCCCGGGCCGGGGGCCCGTTCGTCCATGGCCCACACAAACAGGGCCATCATCACGAAGATGGCGCCGTAGGACCAAAACTCCCTCAGGGCGATTGACGACCAGGCGAATCCGACCGGCCACACACAAATCAGCAGCGCCAGCCACCTGGCCTGGGCCGGGGTCCGGCCCATGGACCGGGCCAGATAATGGGCCGCCAGGCCGATGGGAATGATGATCAGGCTGTTGAGTCCCGTGGCGACCAAGGGGTGTTCGCCGAACAGGTAGTACCAAACCGCCAGGAGGTACCTGAACTCGGGGACGCCGTTCCACAGCCCCCCGACAGGCGTCCCGTGTCCGGCCCACCACCTCTTGGCCAGGTACTGGGCCGTGTAACGGTGGGCACAGGCGTCAGAGCCCAAGAGACGCAGGGCCAGATAGCGGTGGGGATCAGCCGCGTCGGCCTGAACGGCCCAGAGATGGAGCCCCATGGTCACGGCCAGGTGGACCGTGAAGGCCCCGCCCAGGAGGTACAGAAAGAGCCGGTCGCGGCCGGGACGCCTGGCCAGGAGGGCCAGGGCGATCCAGCCCAGACCAAGATAGACCAGCGCCGCGATCATGGCTGACCGACCCTGTTCACCTGCTCAGACGCTGCGCCATTTGGTGCGCGGCCTGATGGCCTCGGGGTTGATCCGGTCCCGGTGGGCCACGATCTTGTCGATCATCTCGTCCACCAGGACCTCGGACAGGAGCCTCGGTCTGAGACCCAGGGCGGACAATTTCTGATGGACGGGATTGTAATAGTGCTCCTCCTGTTCGACCCGCGGATTGACCAGGTGTTCGACCCCGGTCTCGAGGCCCAGCTTCCGTCCGGTTTTGACCACCAGCTCGGCCAGATCGAGCACGGAAAAGACCTCGGTGAACTGATTGAAGACCCTGAACTCGCCCTCCCCGGGGGGGTGCCGCATCGCCAGGCCAATGCACTGCAGGGTGTCCCTGATGTTGAGGAAGCCCCGTTTTTGACCGCCCTTGCCGTAAACGGTCAACGGATGGCCCATCGCCGCCTGAACGCAGAACCGGTTGAGCACCGTGCCGAATACGGCGTCATAGTGAAAGCTCATGTTCAGCCGCGGGTGCCGGGCGCTCTCCTCGGTGTCGATGCCATAGACCACGCCCTGATTCAGATCAGTGGCCCTCAGTCCCCAGACCCGGCAGGCGAACAGGATGTTGTTGCTGTCGTGGACCTTGGACAGGTGATAAAAGGAGCCGGGCTGTTTGGGAAAGGGCAGCGTGTCCCGCCGGCCCTTGTGCTCGATCTCGATGAAGCCCTCCTCGATGTCGATGTTCGGAGTGCCGTACTCCCCCATGGTCCCCAGCTTGATCAAGTGGCCCTCGGGGGTTGACCGTTTCATGGCGAACAATACGTTGAGCGTCCCCGACAGGTTGTTGACCTGGGTCTCGATGGCGTGCCGGCGACCGATCATCGAGTAGGGGGCCGAGGGCTGCTCGGCGAAATGGATCACCGCCTCGGGCCTGAACTCCTCGAAGACCTTGTACACCAGGCGTCCCTCGGTCAGGCAGCCGGTGTAGATCTCGATCTCTTTACCGGTGATCTCCTTCCAGAGTCTCACCCGGCGGTGGAGAGGCGGGGTCGGGATAAGCGGTTCGACCCCGAGTTCCATCTCCCAGCGGCGCTTGATGAACGAATCCAAGACCGCCACCTCGTGGCCCTCGGCCGAGAAGTGCATGGCCGTCGGCCAGCCCAGGTAGCCGTCTCCTCCCAAAATCAACACGCGCATCAAATCCACTCCTTCAGCGGCGCAGGTCCGGTCTGGACGCCAGCCAGCGGGCCAGCTCCAGGTCGAACCGGTCGTCAATGTCGATCGCCTCCCAGCCCCGGACGAACACCGGGGCGGTGTGGCGCCCGTAAACGGAATTCTCTTCGAGCAGTACCCGCCGGCGGGTGGCCACCAGGTTGCCGAAACCATAGACCACCGGGGCGGCTTGGCGGTTCGGGGTCCCGGCCTTTTCCTCGGGGAACATGAATTCAGCCAGGCCGTCGTCGCGCCGGCGGCGGACGTTGTAGGGATGGTGGTGGAAGGGCATCTCGGTCAGGGTCGTCACCGAGTCGGCGGTGGTCGTCCCGACCGCATTAAGGACCTGCCCGATCCGCGCCGGGGTGACGAAGGGATAGGTCGCCTGGAGAATGAGCACCCAATCGACGACGGTCCCCTCGGCCTCCATGGCCCGGACGGCGTGCTGGAAGACCGGCAACGAGGGCGTATCGTCCCGGGCCAGATCAAGCGGCCGATCGATGACCTCCGCCCCCCGAGCCTCGGCCAGGGCCTTGATCTCGGGGTCCTCGGTCGAGACCGCCAGCCGGTCCAGGCCGCCGGCCTCCCGGGCGGCGTCCAGGACGTGATAGAACAACGGCTTGCCGGCCAGATCCACGATGTTTTTCCGGGGAATGCCCTTGGACCCGCCCCGGGCCGGGATCAGGCCGACGACGTGCATTCTGTCACCCTGCTCCATGTCCGGCCTGCCCTTCCAGCGCGGCGATCATCCGCTCGATGGTCCGGGCCTCGGTCCGAGTCCAGGCATCGACGGTCGAGCCGCCGATGTGCGGCGTGATGATCAGGTTGTCGTGGGTCCGGGCGTACTCGACCAGCGGGTGACCGGCCGGCGAGAACCCGGGCGCGAACTCGCCCTCCAGCACGTCCAGGCCGGCCCCGGCCAGGCGGCCCGACTCCAGGGCCTCGATCAGGGCCGCTTGGTCCACCACCTCGGCCCGGGCGGTGTTGATCAAACAGGCCCCGGGCTTGAACCGGTCCAACATAACCCGGTCGATCAGGCCGGTCGTCTCGTCATTGAGGGGCACGTGGAGACTGACCACGTCGCTCGTCTCGACCAGGTCCTCCAGGCGGGCGGCCCGCTGCCAGTCGTCGCGGTCCGGGTTGGGGGCGTAGGGGTCGAAGTAGCGGACGGTCATGCCGAAGGCGGCGCCGTAGCCGGCCACCAGACGGCCCAGCCGGCCCAGGCCGACCACGCCCAGGTCCAGGGCCGACAGCATCCGCCGGCCGCCGAAGTCCCAGCGCCGCCAGGAACCGGCCAGCACGGCGTTGAAGGCCCAGGGCAGACGCCGGGTCACCGCCAGGAGCAGCCCCCAGGCGTGTTCGGCCGTGGAGGTGATGGTCGCCAAGAACTCCTGGTCGTCCATCAACGACACCACCCGGACGCCGCGGGCCTCGGCGAACGGCCGGTCGATGTGGGGCTCGCCGGTGGTGTTGGAGCCGATGACCTTGAGCCGGGGGCAGGCCTCGATCTTCTCCCGGCCGAACCAAAAGCCCAGCGGCGCCAGACAGGCCTCGGCCCGGGCCAGGATCTCGGGGGTGTCGTGATCCGGGTCGGGCAGCACGATTATCTCGAAATACTCGCTCAACCGGGCCCGGTTGGCGGGCTGGTAGTTCAGGCGGTCGTAATAGATCAGGGTCGGTTTGGCCCTCACCCCGCCCTCCCCTCCGGCGCGGCCACCTCCCGGGCCCGCCGCCAGACCCGGTTGGTCGGCAGTCTGGAAAAGATCCGGGCCCGGCCGACCTCGTCATCGCCGAATTCGGCCCGGTGGGATTCGATCAGCTTGACCTGCTCCGGATCGTGACTGAACTCGATCATTGCCGGCCGCTCCAAACGCCGGATCGGCACCGGACCGTCGGACGGGTCCTCGAAGAGCTCGCGAACGGCGAAGTCGAATTCGGCCCGGGGCCGGAAATCCACGTCCAACAGCCGTTCGCCGCGACAAAAGGCAAACCGGTGCATGTTCTCCAGAAATCTCTTGACGACCGCGGCCTCGTCTCGGGACACGGTCCGAGCCAGGAGTTCGTCGGCCAGGCGGTAGGCGACCTCGAGCACCGCGTCCAGGTGTCGGTCAAGGGCCTCGGCCTTGTAGCTGAACAACAGGTTGCGGCCCAGCTCGTTGTTCAGATAACGCCTCAGATTGGCGGGCTGCCGGGCAAAGCCCTCCAATTCGGCCCGGCTGGCCCACAGTTCGCTCCTGGTCTCGGCCTCATAGCGCCGAAACAAATCGGCCAGATCGGACGGCAGGTCGTCGAGCCGCTCCCAGAGGGCCGTCAGGAAGTCAAAGGCCTCGAGACCATACCCGGCCAGAAACCGGAACAGTTCCCGATTCTGCCCCTCGTTGTAGAACAGCTCCACCACCAGGGCGAAGCGGCGGCAGTCGAGGTAGTCCTCGAAGGTCAGTCCTTCCCCGGCGACCACGACCTCCTCGATCTCCACGGCCGGGATCGGGATGTCGGCGAAATGATAGAGCCCGAAACAACGGGGCAGCACCCGGAAGCGGGTGGCCATCTGGAAGCGGCGGCGCGCCGCCGAGGTCTCCAGTTCCGCCCCGGGCAGGAGCATCAGGGTGAAGGGACGGATGACGTTGATCCCCAGGGCGGCCACGTCCTCGATACTCTTGAAGTGCTTCGCCCGGGTGTCGCCGGGCAGGGCCAGGATCAGCTCTGAATAGGTGTTGCCGCCCAGGAGGTTGGCCTCCCGGGTGAGGCTCAGCAGGTCGTGGACGGGGACGTTTTGCCGGTGGACGTTGGCCAGGACCTCCGGATCCGAGGTCTGGATCGAGGCCGAGATCCGCATCCGCCCTTCCAGGACGCGCACCAACTCCAGGACGCGTTCCTTCTTGATCTTGGCCGTGGCGGCGTGGAGGAACTGGGGCCAGCCGTAGCGGTGATACATCCGGGCGATGACCCGGGCGGTGTCGAGATCGCCGGGGAACAGGCCGAAGTTGCTGTCGGCGACGAAGACGTTGCCCACCCGGGGCCGGCGCGAGGCCACGTACTCGAACTCGGCCGCGATCTGAGCGGCGGTGCGCCGGCTGACCCGCCGATACTCGGGCGATCCCTCGACGCAATAGGCGCAGGAAAAGGGGCAGCCCCGGGTGGTCTGGAGCAGGGGCATGAATTCGCCCCGCAGGTAATCGTCCAGCAGGCCGGCCAGGTAGGGCGACGGCAAATCGGAGACGTTCAGGCGGGGCAGGCGCGGCCCCTCGATCAGCCGACCCTCCCAAAGGTAGGCGCACTGGTCGAGCGGGCGGCCTGTCTTGAGAACCGCGGCGTCGAAGCCAACCTCGATCAGCCGGGCCACCAGCCGGGCGACGGCCTCCTCCCCCTCGCCCCGGACGAAGAAATCGAGAGCCGGTCCGTACGATTCCAGGAAGGCCGCCCGCTTGTCCGCCTCCCGGGGATAGTTCGGGCCGCCGGCCAGGGTCACCACCCGCGGGTACCGGGCCTTGATCGCCCGGGCAAAGCCGACGTTCAGGTCGTGGTTCCAACAGTAGTCGCCGAAACCGACCGCGTCCGGCGGGCCGTCCTGGGCAAAGGCGGCGTCCAGGTCCTCGGGCATCTTGAAGAGGCGAACCTCGATCCGGTCCTCGAACCGTTGACCCAGGGCCGCGGCGATCATGCCCACCCCCAGGGGCACGGTGTTGCTGGCGATGCTCTGCTGGTTGTGGGTCAGGTCGCACAACCAGATCCGTCGGGGGCCGCTCATCTCGCCCCGTCCTGGCCCGCGGGCCGGCCGACTCCAGGGACCGAGGCCGCCCGCTTCCGCTGGACGGCGGCCTTGATCGCCTCGGCGCAGCGCTCGGCCGCCCGACCGTCGTCGGCGTGGAAGAACCGCTTGATCAGCCGGTCCCGGGCCCTTCGGGACTTGGGGGTGGCCGCCACGGCCGGCTCGTCCACATTCTCCAGGACCAGTCTCTCGAACTCGGCCTCGTCTTTGGCCGGGTAAAAGGCCCCGTCCTCGTCGGTGAAAAGGATATAGCCGCGATACTCCGGATCGAGGGCCTCCCCGAACAAGGGATTGATCACGGGCCGCCCCGCGGCCAGACCTTCGAGCATGGTCGTGGAATTGAACCCGATGACCACCCGCGAGTCCAGGACGTAATCCACCGACTGGCCTTGATCGGTGATCGTCAGGTTGGGGATCCCGGCCGGATCGAGTCCGGCCAGGGCCAGGCTCTCGTGGATGGCCTCGAGCCACCGGCCGCCCCACTTGGCCTTGATGACGAACTGGACGTCCGGTCTCTTGAGGGCCATGCGGGCGATGCCCTGATGGGCGCCGTCGAACAGCCGCCACATGCCCGGCTCACCCCGCCGGGGGATGACGTTCGGCTTTTTCTTGAGCCGGGCGTAATAGGCGGCCGAAAGCAGCGAGAAGCTGAAAAACACCACCCGCCGCGGGGCCTCCCCCACCGGCCTCTGGCGGGCCCGTCCGAACAGGTCGTCCAGGCGCGGCATGCCGCAACTGATCACCTTGTCCGGCGGCGCCAGACCGGAATCGACGATCAGTCTTTCCGGGCCCTCGCCGCCGACCATGATCTGATCCCCTCCGAAGTCCACCAGCTTGAAGTTCTGCCGAAGGGTCTCGGCCATGGCGAATCCGGGGTCTTTGAGGTTTTCCTTGTAGAGCACGGTGTAGGCCACGGGGGTGTGGGCGCCGGTGACCGCCGCCCATTCCTGATCCTGGACATACATGAAATTGGGCGATACCACCGCCTCCACGCCGGCCATCCAATAGAACCGGGGCAGAAACCTCATCAGGAATTGTCGCAAGGCGGCCTTGGCCTCGGACGGGATGTCCGAATAGGGAACCCCCCTCAGTTCAGGCCCGAAAAAAAGACTGACCAGTTGGCCTTGCCAGTCAAAGGGAAAGGGAATGATCTTCACCCGACCGGTCGCGGCCACGGCCCTGAGGTCGGCCTCCAATCGCTCGGGGTGAAGGGCCAGCACCCGGGGGGCCCGACCGTTTTCCGGGGAAGCGGTAAAAGACGACTTCAGGGGATTGAAAAACCTGGTGCGCCAGGCGTAGTAGGCCGCCAGGGGCCAGACCCACCCTGCCCGCGCCAGTCGGGCGGCCAGGCGGCGGAGAACGGCCTTGGGCCGGCCAGTCAAGGTCCGGCGGCTGCTCATTGGCCCGGGCCTCGGCCCTTCACGACGTCGCCGGTCGCGTCCTCGGGCGGGTCGGCCTTCCGGGCCTGACCGTGAGGAAACATGTTGCAGTCGTAGCGGGGCAGGGCCTGGGGGTGCCCCTCGAGGTCGGCGGCGGTTATGTCCCGGGGCTCGACGTTGAAGCTGAAGGCGCAGCCCGCCTCGTCCAGCAACTCCTCGGTTTCCGGGGTGAAGGAGTGCCCGCCGCCGTAGGGATGACAGAATGTCCGCAGCGGCAAACCCCCGGTCGCCTCGTCCAGGAAGGCGAACGACTCAAAAATTTCCCGCCGCTGGTCGGCCACGGACAGGCGGCTGAGCACGGGGTGGGTGACACTGTGGCTGCCGATGATCATCCCCTGATCCTGCATCTCGGCCAGCATCGCCGGAGTGCAATAAAAATCCCGGACCAGGGCGGCCTCGTCGAAGTGCTCGTCCATCAGCCGCCCCAGAACCTCGGCCTTGTACTCGGGCCGCAGGGTGTAATTGATGATTTGCTTGAACCGGGTGAAGGCGGCCTCGTTGTCCTGGCGGGCGTAGGCCTTGTGGCCGAAACGGCCCTCGTCCGCGGCATTGAGCATCTCGGGGGTGACGATCCGCTCCAGGGCGGCCATCATCTCCGGCCCGCCGTAACGCCCCAGCAGGTAGTGGACCCGGTGGACGTCGATCAATCGGCCGGTGGCGTACATCCCGGTGGGGACGTAAAAGATGCCCCACAGCCCCCGCCGGACGAGTTCGGGCCGGACGTGATCGTAGTGGTCGCGAAACCCGTCGTCAAAGGTCAAGACCACGCCGTCGGCCGAAGGGACGCCCGAGGCCAGGATTTCTAAAAATTCGGTCCGGCCGATGATCCGGTCGCCGGCCTGGAAGTGATCCAGTTGCCGCCGGAAGTCGTCCCCATGAAGGTAACGCAGATAGGGCAGCTCCGGCGAGCCGGGCCGGACATAGTGGTACATGATCGCCTTCAAGTTCGATTTCCTCGCAAGGACCGGTCGATCACGCCCCGGGCCGGCGGGCCCAGACCATGAATGTTGACCCGAAGGGCAGCAGGGTCGTGGTCCGGGAGGTGTAATCCGACAGCAAGTAGGCCAACTCGGTGTGGCATCGGGGGAAGGCCCTCTTGAAGCGGGGGACCGCGGCGTGGACGTTGACCGGCTCGATGGTCACCACCTCGAAGCCGCGGCCGGCCAGGAATTGAACCAGCTGGGCGGGGGTGTACTGGAGGCGGTTGGCGACCTGGACGTCTCCCTCGACCCGGTCCGACGGGACCGACGAGCGCTGATGGGGGGCGGCCTCGATCCGCCCCAGGGCCTCGATCAAGCCGGCCTGATCCTCGGCCTCGGCGATGACCACGGCCTCCCGCAGCAGGCTCTCCAGGTGGCCCGCGGTCATTTCCTGAACCGTGTACTCGTTGAGCGAGAAAAGATTCAGCAGCCGGTTGCGGGACCCGACGACCAGACTTCCGCCCGGCCCCAGGGCCTCGACCATCCGGTCAACGAATCGGACCAGTTCCTCGCCCGAAAAATACTCGATCAACCCGTTGGCCGACACCAAATCAAGCGGGCCCTCGAACTGATAGTCCAGGACCGAGGCGCAGACGAACCGGGCCTGGTCGAGTCCCCTGGCCCGGGCCTGATCCCGGGCCAGGTCGATCATCTCCGGCGAGAAATCGAGGCCGACCGCCGTCCGTCCCTGCTCGGCCAGGGCCAGGACCAACTCGCCGCTGCCGCAGCCCGCGTCCAGGGTCCGGGCGGCTCCCGTGAGTTCGGCCACCTTGAGCACGAACTCGTTGCGGGCCCGGGGAACGTTGAATTTCTCGGCGGAATCCCGGGTCTTGGTTTCCCGCCACTGGCGGGCGGCCTGGCGGAAGTAGGCCAGGCTCTCCTCCTGCTGCCGACTGCGGGTCACGATCCCTTTCCGTGGTTCAGTCCGCCGCGCCGCCGGCGATTTCCAGGGAACCCGGGCGACCGGCCAGGCCCAGGCGAATGTTTTGCACCAGGTCGCCGGGGACGTCGAGTTGGAACACGGTGGGCCGCTCCTCCCCGGCGCCCTTGAACACCCCCACGGCCGTCATGTAGATGGGACCCGTGTCCGGCGGCAGGGTGGCGTGCTTGTTGGGCCGGCCCGGGTAACCGTACATTTCCACCCGGGCCGGGCGCGGCTCCAGGTCCGCCAGGAACCGTCCCAGGTCCGCCCCCGGCACGACGATGTAGTAGTTGGCGACCCCGCCGGGATTGAGGGTGTAGCCGCGGGACAGGTCATTGATTTCCTCGCCGCGCTCGATCAAGCGAATGTCGAAGAGCAGGGTCTCCTGGGCCACCCGCCAGGCGTTTCTGAGCAGTTCTTGCCAGTCGGGCTCGTGGAGGGTCACCCCCCAGATCTGGACCAGATCGATCTCAGCGTCGGCCAGGGCCAGCGAGGTGCCGTCCATGACCTCGAAGCGGCCCTGGGGATACAGCCGGCGGGCCTCCTGGACCAGGACCTCGGAGATGTCCACCCCGAGATATTCGATGCTCGGATCGAATTGACGGAGAATGTTGTAAAAGCCCCCGCAGGCGCAGCCCACGTCCAAGACGCGCTGGCCCGGCCTGAGGCACCGGGGCAGAAAATGTCGCTCCGAATCGAACACCTCCTTGGGACGGTGTCGGATGGTGCGATACCGTTCGACGTAATACGGCGTCCGGTAGTTCTCCACGTCGCGCACCAGAGTTCTCCTCATCCGATTCGGCTCATTGACCCCTCGGGGACGGCCGATCAACCATTTTCTTGTACCACAGGGCCGGACCCAGCTCAATCGTCCGCAACACCTCGACCACCCGCTCCCCGGCCCGGCCGTCGCCGTAAGGGCGGGAGCATTGGCCGGCCCGGCGGCGGAACTCATCATCGGTCAGGGCCCGGCTCACGCCCTCCTTGATCCCGGCCACGTCGCCGTCGGCCACGTGGCAGACGTTCTCGGCGCAGAGCCGGCCCGTTTGCCGGCCGCCGACGTTGACCACCGGCAGACCGACGTAGGGGGCCTCGATGATCCCGGCGCTGGAATTGCCGACCATCACCCGGGCCAGGCGCATCAGGGTGTAGAAGTCGAAGCAGTCGATGTTGGGGTGAACGCTCATCCCCGGCTGGCGGCGATGTTCGTCGATCGCCCGCAGAATGCCCTGAAAGCCCGGGTCGGTGCAGGGGTAAACCACGATCAGCCGGAGGTCGAAGCCGTCCAGGGCGGACAGGGTGGCGGTCATCTGATCGTAGGCCCTCTCCGGTTCGGTGGACACGGAGTGCTGCAGGACCAGGGCCAGGGGCCGGTCCGGGTCGAGGTCATAGCGGGCCGCCACTTCGTCCTGGGGGGTGCCTACCCCGGCCACCAGGGGATCGATGTGGGAATCGCCCACCACGTGGACCCGCCAGGGCTCCTCCCCCATCTGGAGGATGCGGTCGGCGCTTTCCCGGCAGGAGGCGAAGTGGAGATGGGACATCTTGGTCAGGGCGTGGCGGAACAGGTCGTCCAGGCCGCCGGTGACGTCGCCCCCCTGGAGGTGGGCGATGGGCACGCCCAGGTGCAGGGCGGCCACGGCGGCGGCCACGGACTCGCCGCGATCACCGTAGAGACACAGCACGTCCGGACCCAGTTCCTTCAAGGTCCGGCCCATTCCGGTCAGGCCGGTCCCCAGGGCGACGACCCGTTCCAGGCCGGAATCATCGACCTGGTTGAGCGGTACCTTGACGGCCACGGGCAGGAACCGCTCGACCTCGATCACTGTCTGGCCGAAGTCCGGGCGGAGGTGCTGGTCGGTCAGGATGAGCTGCAATTCGAGCCCCGGGTCATCCTCGATGATCCGCATCATGGGCAGCATCGCCCCGAAGCCGCCCCGCTTGCCGGAGACGACCGCGATCCGCCGGGGCCGGTTCACGATTCCAGGTCCTCCCACTTGAGCGGCGTGTCGGCCGCCACCGGGTGCTTGAGCCGCCGGCCCAGCAGGCGGTCCATGTCCGAGGGCGGAATGCCGGTGCCCGGACGCCGGGCGGCCAGCATGTCCAGATCGAGCATCGTCCCGGCGGGCAAGTCAAAGGCGGCGACCAGGCTCTTGCGGGCCCAGGCCAGGCTTTCGGCCTCCGCGGGAGCCGGTTTCTTGACCCCGTCCCCCAGGGCCGCCTCGATCTGCCGGATCTGAGCGACCATCTCCTTGAGGCCGGCCGGGTCCAGGGAAACCTTCCAGTCCTGGGCGTCGGGGACGTTGAAGTCCAGGCTGATGTGCTTTTCCAGAACGACCGCCCCCAAGGCCGCCGCGGCCAGGCAGAGATGATAGCCCTCGGTGTGATCGGAATAGCCCACCGGGACCCGGTGGGTCCGCGACAGGGTCTCGATGGCCCTCAGGTTCAACTCCTCGGGCCGGGCCGGATACCGGGTGACGCAGTGGAGGAGGACGACCTGGCGGCACCCTCCGGCTGACAGGGCCTCCAGGGCCCGGCCGACGTCCGCCTGGGTGTACATGCCGGTGGACAGGACCACCGGCCGCCCCAGGCCGCCGATCCTCTGGATAAAGTCCCAGTTGCCGATCTCGCCCGAGCCGATCTTGTAAAAGGGCGGCTCGAGCTGGGCCAGGGCGTCCAGACTGGTCTGGTCATGGGCGGTAGCGCAAAAGGTGATGCCCTGCCCCAGGCAGTGATCCCTGACCGCCATCACGTCGTCCCAGGAAAGCTCTTTGGGCCGGAGGCGTTCCCGCCATTCAGGGGCCACCGAGCTGACCAGGGAGTTCGTGTCAAAGACCTGGATCTTGAGGGCGTCGCAACCGGCCGCCACGGCCGCGTCCACCAGTCGCTTGGCCTTGTCCAGGCTCCCGAAGTGGTTGACTCCGGCCTCGGCGATGATGTAGCAGGGCCGGCCCGGACCGACCGCCCGGTCGCCGAGGACCACCTCCGGGACGAAGCGAGGGTCGCCTTGATTCCTTGCTTCTTTATCGCCCACGGCTATTCCTCCCGCCGGCCCGGCTCGATCCAACCCAATCGCTCCAACTGGCCGATGATGGACCGGGCGATCATCTGGTGGGCCGTGGCGTTGGGATGATGATCTTCGACAAACGTGAACGGCCTTTTATAGTGACCCGATTCGAGACCCTGCTCGGCCAGGTAGTCGTCGTAGTGCCGTCGCTCCTCCTCGGGACCCTCATAACATATCCGCCCGTCCACCTCGGGCCGGCCGGCCAGCCACTGTCGAATCACCCGGCCGTCGGCGTCGATCATGTTCCGCTCGACGGCCGCGCCCGGTTCGGCCCCCCTCAACTCGGGATCGATCCAATGATACTCGTACAGATGATGGATCAAGACTCGCAGGTCGTTTTTGACCGCCAGGGCGCTCAGGTCCGCCAGCCAGGCAGCCAGGGCCTCCGCCCGCCACCCG
The DNA here is from genome assembly GCA_964569795.1 of uncultured Desulfarculales bacterium. Taxonomy (GTDB): domain Bacteria; phylum Desulfobacterota; class Desulfarculia; order Desulfarculales; family JAHJDS01; genus JAHJDS01. The sequence continues at coordinate 161,344 of CAZMVB010000002.1, forward strand.
CGGGCCTGATCGTCCTCCCGGCCGTCCAGGGAAACGTACCGCCACCGGTTGAGTCCCAGGCGTCGCGTGATCTTCTGGGTCAAACGTCCCGACCGCCACTTGACCCAGAAACCGATCATTCCCAAACGCAACCTGGCGGCCAGGTCAGTAGGCGGCTGCCTTCTGTCCCGTACGATTCGCGCCAGCAGCCCCGGCGGCGGGCAGTAGGCCACCTCGAGCAGCCTCAACCGGCCCGTCCGCCGGTCGAGGACATAGACCGGGCGGTCCAGGACGTCACCCATGGCGTTGCGCTTGAAGCAGCGGTTGACCATCCAGTGGCCGTAGGCCACGACCACGATGCGGGGGTGCAAACGTTCGGTCAGCCGGGCCAGGTGGCGGCCGATCTGGACCAATCCAAAGGACCCCACGCCCAGGTTGGCCGCCGGCAGCCCCGTCTCCCGGCCGACCAGGGCCGGAAAGGCGGCCTCGTTTTCGACGCCGACACCCATGGTCCAGGAGCAGCCGCCAAAGGCCAGGACCGCACCGGCGGCGTTCTCCCCGGGCGACGAGGCGCGAAGGCCCAGGTCATTGGTGATGATCCGCATCCGGACCGGACCGCGCTCGAAAACGACGTCGGCCCGCGGCGTCAAAACCAGACCGGTCTCCGGGTCGGCCTTGAAGGCCCGGCTCGGTTTCGTTTTCATTGGTTGTCGTTTACCTTCGCGACCTCGGCCGACCACAAGGTCGTCCGACCCGCCGTCTTACTCAGAACAGGGGATAGATGTCCTGATCCTGAGGGGGCTTTTTTCGGCCTGGGCGCTCCTTGACGAACAACCGCGCCACCCGGACCAGGCCTCGCAGGACCACAATCAGTAGCCGGATCATAGGTTGCCTTCCGTTCCGGCCGGGGACAGCCCCTGTCGGGACTCCGGCACGATGTCGGGAAAATGGCGCCTCAGTTGTCCGGCCAGGCAGGTGCCGATCAGGCCATGGCCCACAACGTTGGGATGGTAGTCCTCGATCAGCGAACAGGGCCGGCGATACCTTCCCGGCGGCAGGCCGCGTTCGGCCAGATAGGCGTCATAGAGGTCGCGTTCCTCCTCAGGGCCCCGGTAGACCAGGCGTTCCCCGCCCGATTCGATCCGGTCGATGGCTTGTCTGAACAAATCGCCGTCCAGACTGACCAACTCTCGTTCCGCCGTCAGATGCGGCCGGACAGAGGCGAATTCCGGATCGTAAAGATTAAACTCAAAAAAGTGATGAATCAGCGCCTTAAAATCAAGGCGTCGGCTGAGAGCGTCGAGAGCGTTCACGAAATCCTGGATCACTTGCGCCCGAAAGCCGATCATTTTCTCGTCCATTCGTCCATCGGGTTCGACGATCGTCCACGGCGACAATCCTAGTCTCCTGGCCCCTGCATGCCATAGCCGACCCGATCGAAATCGGATCCAGGTCATGTTCCACTGCCACCTCAGATTGGCGAGGACATCGCCCGGCCCGAATCGGTGTTCGGTCTGGGGATAACGAAAGTCGTCTAGGACGCGACGCACCAACCGACAGGAAGGACAATAGCCGGGTTCGACTAGTACCAGGTCGCCGTCCGGTAACCGTCCGTACATCGGCCGGTCCAAAACGTCGTAGAGAGTGTTTCGCTTGAAACAGCGGGTCGTCATCCAGTGACCGTAGGTCAGCACAACCCACCGGGGGCGAATCAAAGCGGCGTGCTTTTCGAGGAATCTGACCATTTGAGTCAACCCGAATGCCCCGACGCCCAGGTTGGCTGTCCGCCGTCCGGACAGACGTTCTAATACTGCGGTGAAGGTGTCTTGATACTCCACGCCCATTCCCATGGTCCAGGAACATCCCAAAACGAGCACCTCCACGGGGAGTGGCGTCTCCTTCCCTTCCGAGGTCCGGAAACCGAATGAGTCGGTGTAGAAATTCATCCCCAGGTCGCCCCGCCCGAACGTGGTCTTTACGTTGGGCTGATAACAAACCCCGGTTCGAGAGTCGGGGCGGTACATGACGTGAGAGGCGGGATCGTAAGGTTGTTTTTGTCCCCGGACGTACCTCCGCCAGGAGGCGACGGTAGCCAGTACCACCACCAGCGACACGGCGACACCCAATCCGACGATGGCCACCATAAGCCACATGGTGCTTACTCAAGAAAAAAACGGTCTATCAGTGGGCGTTTTGTTCAAAATAGGCCGCGATCTCGGCCTCGGTCAGGAAGCGCTCGTTGGTGCCCGAGTTGTACTCGAACCCGTCGGGCACCGGCCGACCGGCCTGCCAGTTGGTCTCGACCCGCCTGGTCCAGTACCGGAACTGGGGCTGGATCAGATAGAAATCGGGAAAGGCCAGGGTGTTGCGGGACTCGTCCCGGGTGACCATCAACTCGTGAATCTTCTCCCCGGGCCGGATGCCGACATACTCGATCCGGCAGTCCGGACAGATGGCCCGGGCCATGTCGGCCACCCGGATGCTGGGCAGATGCGGCACGAAGATCTCGCCGCCGCACATTTTCTCCAGGCAACGAAGAACGAAATCCACACCTTGCTGGAGCGTGATCCAGAATCGGGTCATCCGCTCGTCGGTCACCGTCAGCACGCCCGAGGCGCGCTGTTTGAGAAACAGCGGCCCGACGCTGCCCCGGCTGCCGACGACGTTGCCGTAGCGGACGACGCCGAACATGGTCTCGTCCCGGCGGACGTAGCTGTTGCCGGCCACGAACAACTTCTCGGCGCAGAGCTTGGTCGCGCCGTAAAGGTTGACCGGATTGGCCGCCTTGTCGGTGGACAGGGCGATGACCCGTTTCACCCCCTTGTCGATGGCCACGTTGATCACGTTCTGGGCGCCGAGGATGTTCGTCTTGACCGCCTCGAAGGGATTGTACTCGGCGGCCGGCACCTGTTTCAGGGCCGCGGCGTGAATGACGTAGTCCACTCCGGACAGGGCCCGCTCCAGTCTTTCCTTGTCCCGGACGTCGCCCAGGAAATAGCGCATGCAAGGATACCTGCTGTCGCCGAAGACCTGGGACATCTCGTACTGCTTCAACTCGTCCCGGCTGAAGATGATCAGCTTCCGGGGCCGGTGGCGGAGCAGGATGGTCTCGGTGCACAGGCGCCCGAAGGAGCCGGTGCCGCCGGTGATCAGGATGGTGGCATTGTCGAGCATGGTTTTGCCTCAGTCGTTGTCGGTCGAAACGGACTGCTTCGGCCCGAGTTTATAAATCTTGAGGATGTAGCGACATCCCGCGTGGTCGAAGTACACCGGATAGCGTTCGTTGTCGGCCACTCGAAGCTGCGGGAAGATTTCCTTCAGGCTGGCGTCGGTCTCGACCCGACTGTCCGCGGTCCGCCGGCGGGGATACCTGGTCGGACTCCCTCGTTGCGGCCGGGCCTTCACGTCGGGATAGGCATCGACGAAACGCAGGCACAGTTCTACCGTCAGCCGTCCCTGCACGGCCCTCAGTTCATCCACCAGTTCGTGACCACCGAAGCGCATCACGTCCTGAAAATAGATCGGCCCGCGGTCCTCGCTTGGTTCGGCCTCGAACAGGGTGATCGGAATCTCGTCTTGCCCTTCCAGAATCTGCCAGGTCAAGGGCGACCATCCCCTGCCCCGCGGCAAATCGCTTTCGTGGACCACCAGGTTGTGCCTGTGCCGGGCCAGCAATTCCGGAGTGAGGATCGTGCCGCAACCGATCAGAAACATCAGGTCGCCGTCCTCGACCTGGGCCGTTGACCGGACCAGGCGGGCCTCATGGCCCCGGGCGATCAGGGCCGCCACCAGACCATCGGCATAGGGTAGAATCCAGCTGTCTGGAATGTCCGAGAGTACGGTGATCTTCATCAGCCTTCCTCCGACCGTCCCCGGATCACGGCCAGGCTTTGGGGACCGACGTTGAACAGCAGATCGATCACGCTCAGGTTCGGCCAGAAATCGCCCCAGAGCTGGGGATAGACCGGGTGGTCGAAATCGCTTTGCCTGAGTTCGACCCCGGCCGCGGCGAAGTTGTCCGTATCCTGGTACTTCTGTCCACCGGCGCCTGAGAGGTAGGTGTCAGCCGCCAGGGCCCGGCAGATGGACACCAGGCGCTCGGTGGCCGTGCCCTGGACGCCGGTCAGTTCCGAGGCCCGGACGGTCGGGGTGGACAGGCCCAGGTGTCCGGCCGCCCAGCCAAGCAGGGAGAGGTTCAACTCGGCCAACAGCGGGGGCGGATCGGTCAGGGCGCGCTCCAGCGACGGGAAATAGTCTTCGAAAAACGGGGCCCGGGCATAGTTGCCCTGGATCGAGCCCAGGACCTTTTTGATCCACTGGTGATCCTCGGCCAGCCGGGTTTCGAGGATGGTCTGTCCCAGGCGGCCCTTGTGACGGACCGGGGCCGAGATCCACTGCTCGCCGGCCGGCGTCTTTATCCGATTCCGGTTGATAAAGCCGTTCTTCGAGTACTGGGCGTCGTCCAGGAACACGAACCGATCGCAGGCGGCCCACTTGTAGAAAAAGCCGAGCCAGGGCAGAAAATTGGGCTGGTGAACGGCGACGATCATCCCCGCCCCGCCGCCTTTTCCCAGACCGCCAAGAGATCGGCCGCCCGTTCCGGGCCGTGGCAGTACCGCCGGATGCATTGCCGGGCCGCCTCGCCCATCCGGGCGGTGAGGTCGTCGTCTCCGGCCAGGCGGATGAAAAAGGCGGCCGCCTCGTCCGGGTCGAACCCGGGCTGCAGCAGTCCTGTCCGGCCGGTGGCCACGAACCGGTCGTAGGTCCCCACCGACATCACCGGCCGGCCCATGGCCAGGGCCTCGAGGATATCCCGGGCCCAGGGGTCGTCAAGCCGGGTGGGCTTGGCCAGGACGCGGCCGGCGGCCAGGACCCGGTCGGGTTCATCGACGTGCCCCAAAAACAGGAACATGTCTCCCACGCCCCGGGCGGCGGCGTAGTCGGCCAGGGTGCCGCCTTGCCGGGCGATCCGACCCAACTCGCCGGGCAGGGAGCGCGGCAGGGTCATGTCCCCGGCCACCACGAACAGGAAGTCCCGGCGGCCGGCCCGGACCAGGGCCTCGGCCAGATCGACCAGGCGGTCAGTGCCCCGGTTGTAGCCGTAGTTGCTGAGCGAGGCGATCTTGAACCGCCCGTCGTCGGCCACCATCGGGTGGGGCGTGACGTCTTCCCCGGGCGGTGGGGCGATATTGTAAATGACCGTGCCCGGGGCCTCAGCGCCGTGACGCCGGAGGGTCTCCTGCTCGTTTTCGGTGATGAACACCAGGTGATCCATGGTCCGGGCGATGATCCGGTATTGCCGGCGGGAGAACCGGTTGCCATAGAGACGGGTGCGCAGGTGCATGGTCAGGGCGCAGGTGATCCGGCGCTTGAGCCAGGCCGCCAGCAGATAAAAGGCCTCGTGGTTGAAGTGAACCAGGTCGAATCGGGCGTCGATCTCGGCAGACGCTTCAATCAGTTTCCGGCGGTGGCGCCGAAAATCCCGGGCCGCCAAGGTGTGGACAAAGAGGTTGCGGGTCAGTCGCGGCAACGAACTGACCTTGGGCAGTTCCGGAAAGACCCGGCAGGGTACGCCCAGATCCGTATAGCCCTCGACCACCCAGCCCGGGCGGCGGCACCAGACCTCGACCTCGACCCGGGAACGATCGAGGTGGCGGACCGACTCGAACAGGCTGCGCGACGACCCGCCGTGGCCGCCCTCGATGTCCAGGCACAGCACCCGCAGGTCATTCATATTCGGGTCGGTCGCCGGACTCGGGCATGGGATTGACCACCCCGCCCAGTTCCTCGGGATAGACGATGATGAAATCCCGGGGCAGCCGTCTCAAAAGACCGGTCTCGATCCTGGTCCGGTCCGCCTCGGCCACGGCCAGGACCACCACCCGGGCGGCGAGCCCAGTCAGATCTCCCTCGGCGACCACGGGGATCGAATAAAAATAGTCCTGGCCGGGCTCGGCGGCGACGACCGCCTCGACCTTGGCCTGGGGGTGCCGGCGGAGCCAGTCCGAGGCCGTCTGTCCCTGACCAAGGAGGATCAGCCGGTGGTCCCCCGGCGGCCGGTGGAGGGCGAAGTCCCGGGACACGTGGCCGGCGTCCAGATCGAGTTCGGGAGAGGCGGCAGCCAAGACTCCAGCCAGGTGATCGGCCAACCGGGAGTGTCCGGCGTCCGAGAAGTGCCACTGGTCCAGAAGGTGGTCGCCGATGTCGCCGTCCACGGCCAGCAGGCGGTGGACGTCGATCACCTCGGCCCCGTATTCTCCGGCCAGTTCGCTGAGCCCCTGGTTGAGGGCCTCCAGGCAGCGGTCCCAGTCCGGAAACAGGCGATGATTGCCGGCGTAGTGGACCCGGTTGAGATGCGCCACCGGCGGCACGACCAGGTTCATCAGCATCACCCGCCGCCGCCGCCGCCGGAAATAGGAGACGATCCGGCGCTGGCGCTCGATGAACTTGCGGGGCGAGTACTTCAGCTTGTCGGCCAGGAACAGATCGGCCAGGGCCTTGGAGCTGTAGGTCAGGGTCAGTTCCCGGCCCGAGTGAGTCGGGTGGTCACGGATGGCCTCGGCGGCGTAGTCGATGAACGTCTGTTTGTTGACCAGCGTCTCCCAGATGCCGCTGCACAGGATCACCACGTCAGGGTCGGTCAGGGCCAGGCGCAGGATATTGTTGTCCATGGAATAGGCCCGGAAGTGATCCGGGATGTGGATCGTTTCCACGGCCCCGTCAGTGGCCTCCCACAGTCGCCGGCGCAGCAGAAAGGGGAAGGTGCGGTCGTAGCCGTAGCCGGCCTGGTAATGGTCGTTGAGGAAATAGGTATCGAACACCCGGGAGTCGCCCAGGATGGCGACCCGCCGCTCGATCGGTTTCATGATCCCGACCCCCTGAGGGTTTGGTCTTGACGCTCGATCATTCGTTTCAGGTTGTCCGCCAGCGGAGCCGCCACGAAACCCAGGCCGGCCTTGGCCCTGGTGGTGTCGAAAAACCGGCGATCAATCCGATTCCCCGCCCCGATCTCGATCGAACTCGAGGACCCGGTCATAACGAGGATCAGGCGGGCCAGGTCCTCCAGGCCGAAGACCTCCTCCCCGGCAACGTGGAAACAGTGATATCCCGGGGCCAAGTCGGCCGTCAGCGCCGACTCCACGGCCCGGACCGCGTCCTGGACAAAGACCACCTGGAGTCGCCGGCCGGGATGCTCGACCCGGATCGGCCGTCCCGCCCGGGCCCGGTCGATCATCGTCCGGACCACGCCGTCCGGCCGGCGGCCGCCGTGCACCCCCGGCAGGCGCAGGGTGACGGCCGTGTCGATCACCCCGGCCCGGGCGGAAACCTCGAGCAGGTGCTCGGCGGCCAGCTTGGTCCAGGCGTAGTGGCTGGCCGGGGCCGGACGGTCGGTCTCGGTCAGGCCCCGCCCCCCTGAATCATTCCGGCCGAAGACGCTGATGGTCGATAAAAAGACGAAGCGCCGGCAGTCGCGGGCGGCCGCCTCGGCCACCAGGTTGGCCTGGACCGCAATGTTGTCGGCGATCAGACCGGGGACCGACTCCGGGTCCACGCCGGAAGCGAGGCCGGCCGCGGCGTTGACCACGGCGTCTATCCGGTGCGGGCCAAACAGCGACGCCACCTGCTCCCGGTCGGTCAGATCGGCCTGGATCAAAGACAGTCCTTTACCGGCTGGCAAACTCGGCGGCCGGGTTCGCCAGACACCCACCACCTCGAAGTCCGCCTGGGGCGCCAGGCCCCGGACGATCTCCGACCCCACGTAGCCGGCCGCGCCGGTCACCAGGACGCGGCGGCTCACCGGGCACCGTCCATTACCTGTCTCAGGCGCCCAATCACCTCGCCGACCTGTTCGGCCGTCAGGTCGGGATAAATGGGCAGGCACAAGGACCGGTCCAAGGTCTGCTCGGTCCGGGCCAGGCGGCCGTCATCGTACTTCTGGAGGACGATCTCCCGGTGGGTCGGCTTGTAGATGCCCTTGGTCTCGATCCCGTGGGTCTGTTTCAACTCGTCCCGCACCCGGTCGCGCTCCTCGCCACCCGCCAGAAAGACCGGGAACTGGTAGAAGCTCGGCTGGGCGCCACTCGGGTGATCGAGCATGGTCAGGCCGGGGACGTCTCCCAGGCCTCGATAATAGTCGGCCGCCACGGCCCGGCGGGCGGCCAGGTTGGTTGCCAGGCCCTCTAGTTGATGGAAGGCGACGCAGCACCGAATCTCGTCCAGGAACCAGTCATTGCCCAGGCGGACGATCTCGCCGTCCTCGGCCCGCTTGCCGAACATCCTCATTTCCCGGGCAAAGGCGGCCAGGTCGGCGTCAGCGCCGGTGATCATGCCGCCCGTGCCCGAGGTGATGATCTTGGTGGGATAGAAACTGTAGCAACCGGCGTCGCCCAGCGATCCCGCCGGCCGACCGTCGATCGACGCGCCCAGGGCGTGGGCGCAGTCCTCGATGACGAACAGACCGTGGTCCCCGGCGAAGCGGATCACCTCGGCATACTCGGGCGAGATCACCCCGGTCAGATGCACCCAGACCAGGCCCTTGGTCCGGGGCGTCAGTTTCCGCTCCAAATCGGCCAGGTCGAAAGACAGGGTCGCGGGGTTCATATCGACCAGGATCGGCCTCCCCCCGGCGAACAGGATCGAGCTGACCGAGGTCACGAACGACCCGCTGGGCACCAGGACATCGGCCCCGTCCGCACCGAAGTAGCGCAGGCAAACGGTCAGGGCGGTGGTGCAGGAGTTGACCGACACGGCGTGGGGCGCCCCCACCGCCCGGCCGAACGACTCTTCCAGGCGGGCCTGGAAGGGTCCGTTCATCAACCGACCCGAGGCCAGGACCTGGTCCAGATCGTCCAGGATCGCCCGGCGCGATTCAGGGGGGAAGTAGGGCTTGAACAACGGGATTCGGATCGAACTCACTTCAGGCTCCACCCGGCCGGTTTCCGTCGAACCGCTCACGTCAGCCTCGGTCGATCAGCCGAATCACCTCGAAGCACTCGGCAAAGTCGGTTTCGATCTGCAGGCCCCGCATGGTCAGCCAGGCCCGCAGCTTGTCCTCGGCCAGGTAGGGCCGGTGGCCCCGGGACTGGTAACAGGCCAGGGCCGCCACTTTTTTGGCCGCCTGGTCGGCGCTGACCATGGAGAAGTAATCGGTCCGGAACTGGAAGTTGTTCCAGGGCAATTCGTAGCCCAGGATCGAGGACAACTTGAAGGCGCGGACGGCCTCGGCGGTGATGCACTGGTGATCCTGGTGGGAGTCGTCCCGGCTGTGACAGAACACCAGGTCCGGCTTCAGGTCTCGGCGCAGGGTGAGCATGTAGTCCAGGATCTCCTGGCGATGCTCGCCAAAGGTCCGGACGTCCCAGTTGTTGATGACCAGGTTTTTCGGATCGAGCCCTAAAATCTCCATGGCCCGCTGCAATTCGTATTTCTGCTCGTCAGGCCTGAAGGGCGGATGAGTCGATTTCTCGGCAATGGTGAAGGCGACGTAAAAGACGTCCCTTCCCGCCTCGACATGGCGGGCCATGGTCGCCCCGCAACCCAGTTCGCCGTCCTCGGGATGTGGCGCCAGGACCAGGATTCGCTTTGAGTCCATCTCAACCGTCCTTTTCCTTGGTCACGTACCAGTTCTCCAAGGCCAGGTGCTCCAGTCCGGACTCGGCAAAGACCCGCAAGGCGTCGGCCGGCGTGCAGACGATGGGATAGCCGTGAAGGTTGAACGAGGTATTGAGCAGCCCGCCCCGGCCGGTGGCCCGTTCATAGGTCCGCAGCACCTGCTCGTAACGGGGATTGGTCTCTCGGTTCAAGACCTGGGGCCGCATGGTCTTGTCCGCCGGGTGCATGGCCGCGGCCAGGTCCTGACGGCCCCGGGCGGTGGATGCCAGGGCAAAGGTCATGTAGTCCGCCTGGAGGCCGTCGGGCTGGACCAGGTAGTCCCCGGCCCGGTCGGACAGGATCGTCGGGGCAAAGGGCATCCAGAAGTCCCGCTGCTTGATCATGGTGTTGATCCGGGCCACGTTCTGAAAGTCAATGCCGTCGGCCAGGATGCTCCGGTTGCCCAGGGCCCGAGCCCCCCACTCCATCCGGCCCTGGAACCGGGCGACGATCTTGTTTTCGGCCAGGAGCCGGCCCACCAGGCGGTCGATATCCTCGACGTATTCCACGCGGCACGTCCCCGTCACCCCGGCCTCCTGGAGGGCCGTCTCGGCCCGGGAATTGTCATAGGCCGGTCCCAGGTAGAGCGTCTCCAGGGGATGTTTGCCGGCCGGAGTGTAGCGGCGGTGATAGGCCTCGTAGGCGGCCCCGATGGCCAGGGACTCGTCGCCGCTCGACGGGCAGACGAAGATGGCTTCCACGCCGGGCAATCGGGCCAGCCGGCCGTTGGCCTTGACGTTCATGAACACCCCGCCGCCGCAGACGATGCGGTTGATCCCGGTGCGGCGGACGAAGTGGCTGACCCAGGCCGCCAGCATCTCCTCGGTGTAGTCCTGCAGCCCGCCGGCGATCTCGTCGAAACGGTGATTCTCGAGGTTGTCCCGCAGATAAAAATAGCAGTAATTGGTCTCCAACTCGGATTGCAGCTCGAACCGGCCGGCCTCGTCGTTGAAGGTCATCAGTCTTTCAAAAACGCCTCGGGACAACTCGCGCCGCTGGCCGGCGTAGGGAGCCAGGCCCATGAGCTTGTATTCATGCTCCCAGGGCTTCATGCCCATCAGGTAGGTCACCCGGGAATAGATCTTGCCCAGGGAGCCGCGACGGTCGGTCTGGTCGATCCGTTCGAGGCGGCCCTGGCGGCCCAGGCTGACCGTGGCGCTCAGGCCGTCCCCGGCCCCGTCGCAGGTGAAGACCAGCACCGGCCGGTCCCATCCCCAGGGGGCCCCGTAATAGGCCGTGGCGGCATGGGCCAGGTGATGCTCGACGAACTCGACCTTCCCAACATCACCGTCCAGGTGCTCGGCCGCCAGGGCCAGCCGGGCCTTGGTCCGCTCCTCGAACACGGCCTCGTTGTAATCCTTGCCCGACAGCCGGTCGCGCCGCTGCTGATCCAGGCCGACCCGGTACCACGGCGCGATGTCCTCGAGGTACTCGGGGGCGTGCATGAACCGGCTGCCCAGGGCGACGGCCGTCAGGTCCCGCGGGGCAAGGCCCTCCAGGCCAAGCAGTTCAGCGATGGCCCGGCGGGGAAAGCCGACCTGATTCTTGACGCCGGTCAGACGCTCCTCGCCCAGGGCCCCGACCAACCGGCCGTCCTTGAGCAGGGCCGCGGCGGCGTTGTGCCCGTCGTGTATGCCTAGGATGTAAACGTCGTTGTCCATGGTCCCACCAATTGAGTCAGCGTAGTTGATCCGGGCTCAATTCAGCCTCACCCGGAAGCGCTCCCGCCACCTACCGAAGGTCACGATCCGCCAGAACAGCCGGTCGTAGGGTTGCCCCCCTGACAAAAAGTCCTCGAACCGGGCCTTGACCACCGGTCCGTTGAACAGGGGCAGGTCCAGGGCCCGGTCCAGCCGATCGGCGAAATCGTCCGCCAGGCGCGTCCGGATCCATTCCCCCTCGGGCGGCTGAAAGGTCAGCTTGTCGGTCCGGGTCCTGACCTTGTCCGGCAGGAGGTTCCGGGTGGCCAATCGCAGCAGGCGCTTTGTCTCGCCGGCCAGGATCTTGTCGTCGTCGGCCGCGGCCAGGCTGAATTCGACCAGCCGGGAATCGAGAAAGGGCACCCGGGCCTCGACCGAATGGGCCATGGACATCCGGTCGGCGTTGTGCAGCAGGGCCGGCAGGGTCCGGGTCAGCCGGGAGATTGTCATCCGGCGGACCGAGCGCCGCCGCCGCATGGGATGGGGTCCCCGGCGCCGAACACGGCCGCCGGCCAGCCAATCCGGATCGAGGGCCTGGTGGTTGCGCCGGACCTCGTCCGGCCAGAGCAGTTGGAGCCGCCAGTGAATCGGCGCCAGACAGAGAGCGATCATCTTGAGGATCGTGCCCGTCCCGTAGCCGTGCCGGGATGAAATCCCCCGGACCTCCCGGGCCAGGGCGGCCGGCCTCAGCCGGCGAACCAGGGTCCACAACCGCGGTCCGAAATAGCTGTGGTAGCCGGCCAGGACCTCGTCCGCCCCCTGCCCGTCCAGGGTCACCGGCACGCCGCTCTGGCGGGCCGTCTCGAAGACCCGCCACTGGGCGTAAACGCTCGAGGTGCTCAGGGGCTGATCCTGGTGCCAGATGACCTTGTCCAGGTCATCGAGCATCGCCTCCGGCTCGGGATAGGCGTCGTGTCCCCGCACCCGGGCCGCGCCCCGGACCGCCTCGATGAACTCGCCCTCGTCGAACCGGGCGTCGTTGAACCGGGCCGAAAAGGTATTCAAATCTCCGCCGCCGTCGGCCAGCAACCGGTCGGCGGTCATGACCAGGGCGCTGGAATCGAGCCCGCCCGACAAACAAAATCCGACCGGCACGTCGGCCCTGAGCCGCAGCCGGACCGCGTCCCGCAGCAGTTCGCCGAATCGCTCGACCGCTGGTTCGCCCTGGGGAACGGCCTTTTCGCCCGGTCCGCCCGGGACGTACCACGGCCGCCGGGACAGGGCCTGCCCCGGACGCCACCTGTTCAAATCCAGCCGGACCAGGTGGCCGGGCGGCAAATGCTCCACCCCGGTCAGAAACGTCTCCGGGCCGTGATCCCAATCGTCGAATACCAAAAACTCGTAGGCCGTCTGGGCGTTCAATCCGGCCTCGAACCCCGGCAAGGACAAGAACTGCTTGATCTCCGAGGCCACGGCCAGCCCCCGGGGCGAGTTCCAGATGTAGAGCGGCTTAATGCCGAACCGGTCACGGGCCAGGAAAAGTTTCTGGTCACGGGCGTCGAACAGGACAAAGGCGAACATGCCGTTGAAGCGATCCAGACAGGCCTCGCCCCACTGGGCGTATGCGGCCAGGACAACCTCGGTGTCAGTCCGGGATTGGAACCGATGACCGGTCGCTTCGAGTTCCCTTCTGAGCTCCAGGTAGTTGTAAACCTCGCCGTTGTAAACGATCCAGTACCGGGCGTTGCCGTAACTCATGGGCTGGCGTCCGGCCGGCGAAAGATCGAGGATGGACAACCGGCGATGCCCCAGGGTCAACGTCCGGTCGCCGACCGGAAAATCTTCGGCCCCCTGGTCGTCCGGGCCGCGATGGGCCACGCTCTGGATGGCCGGATGATCGATCGGCAGGGCCGTCCCCCCCAGGTAAGCCAAAATCCCGCACACGGATCAGGCCTCGCCCGGTTCCTCGAGCCTGGTCAGTAACTCCGCCCGCTCGCCCCGGCCCAGGCCGGCCACGAAGTCGGCCCGGTCGCGAAGCACCTCCCGGGTCCCCCGGACCAGGACCACGTCCCGGGGCGCCTCGGGCAGTGGCGGCAGGGGCAGATCCAGCATCAGCTTGACCGCCACCTCGGGGAACGCATATCCGGCCGCCGTGGACAGCGAGTTGTAGCCGTTGATCCGGGGATTGATCTCGAGCAGTTTGAACTCCCCGGTCCCGGCGTGGCGCAGGAACTCGACGCAGACCAGCCCGACCCAGGGACCGGTGGCCTCGACCAGCCGCTGGGCGTGATCCAGGCCGACCGGATCCATGGCCACCACCCCGGCCGTGGCCGGACCGCCGAAATCGAACTTGGTCCGAAAGCTGCGGGAGCCGAAGCGCATCTTGACCCGGCCCTGGCGGTCGGTGGCAAAGACGAACATGTAAATGTTGCCCGGCGCGTATGGTACGTATTCCATGCCCAGGGGCGGACCGAAGTCCCGGGCGACCGTCTCCCAGGCCGGGGCCAACGCCTCCCGGGTGTCAACCCGGGTCACCCCCTGACCGCCGCGCCCCCGGCGGGGCTTGAGGACGTAAGGCGGCGCAACCGGATCGGCCCCGGCCAGGTCTGTGAAAAAGGCCGGATGGGGCACGCCCGTCTCTCGGGCGGCGGCCATGGTCGCGGCCTTGTCCTCGGCCCGGGCCACGACCTCGTATGGCGACACGGTCGGTTTGACCCCCAGGGCCAGGAATTCATCCAGCCGGCGGCTGACGGCCCAGACCTCCTCGTCCGAACCGAGGATGATCGAGTCCACCTCCTCCTGACGGCAGATATCCAGCAGGCGGGGCACGTATTCGAGATCAATCCCCAGGGGAACCACGTAACGGGGAAAGTCCGGATTGCAGACATAGAACCCCGGCGCGTCGGGCCGGATATCGACCATGACCACCCGGAAGCCGGCCCGATCCAGACAGTCCACCACCGGCGGACCGCCCGGGGCGCCCAGGCACGAGACCAGAACCGTGTTCATCACCACACCAGCAGCTTGGTTTCGGTCATCTCGAGCATGGCGAAGCGGATGCCCTCGCGGCCGACGCCGCTGGCCTTGACCCCGCCGAAGGGCAGGTGCTCCTGCCTGAAGCCCGGTCCGCCGTTGACGATGACCGCCCCCACCTCCAGGCCGTCGAAGAACCGCTTGACCGTGTCCAGGTCACGGGTGAACAGCCCGGCCTGGAGACCGTAGGGCGTCGAGTTGGCCAGATCGATGGCCTCGTCCACCTCGTCGAAAACGAACACGGGCAGGACCGGGCCAAAGGTTTCCTCGGCCACCAGCTCGCAGTCCGGGGGAGGGGACTGGAGGACCGTGGGCCAGACCAGGCTCTTCTCGCGGCGGCCCCCGGCCCGCAGGGTCGCCCCCCGGTCGCAGGCGTCGTTGATCCGGCGTTCGACCAGGACGGCCGCGGCCTCGGTGATCAGGGGCCCGATGCGGACCCCGTCGTCGGCCGGGTCCCCGACCTGGACCCGCTCGGTCAGGGCCAGGAGCTTGTCCATGAACTCCGCGGCCACCGGCCGCTGGACCAGGACCCGCTTGACGGCCGTGCAGCGCTGGCCCGAGGTGCCGAATCGCTGATCCACGGCCGTGGCCGCTGCCGCGTCCAGGTCGGCGTCGGCCATGACGATCAGCGGGTCGTTGCCGCCCAACTCCAGGCTGATCTTCTTGGCCCCGGCCAGGGCGGCCACCCGGCGGCCGGTGTCCGTGCCGCCGGTCAGGGTGACCATGTTCACCCCGGGGTGGGCGACCAGCTTTTCGGCCGCCTCCCGTCCCAGGCAGACGACCTGCATCGCCCCCGGCGGCAGGCCGCAATCGTCGAGCAACTCCCCCATCCGCAGGGCCGTCAGCGGCGCCGACCGGGACGGCTTGAGGATCACCCGGTTGCCGGCGGCCAGGGCCGGGCCGACCTTGTGGGCGGCGATGTTTAGCGGAAAGTTGAACGGAGTCACCGCCAGGACGACCCCGACCGGAACGCGCCGGGTCAGGCCGATCTTGTCCACGGGCATGGAGGTGACGTCTCCCGGGATGACCTCGCCCCACAGCCGGGTCGCCTCCTCGGCCGAGAGCCGGAAGGTCTCGACCGCCCGGCGGACCTCGAACCGGGCGTCGGAGATGGGCTTGCCCATCTCGGCGGTGATCAGCCGGGCCCAGGACTCGACGTCCCCGGCCAGGCGCTCCGAGGCGCGCTGCAGGATCCGGCCGCGCTCATAAGACGTCAGGGCGTCCATGGCCGGCTTGGCCCCCCGGGCCCGGGCCACGATGGTCTCGACGTCATCGAGGCCGCAGACCGCCACCCGGCCGGCGATCTCGCCGGTAAAGGGATTTCTGACTTCCAGCTCGTCAGCCACGGTCGCCCCCTGTTACCTCGGAATGTCCTTGACCGGCGCGGCGGTCCGGTCATAGGTCCCCAGCCACCGCTGGAAGCGATTCCGGATCTCGATGGGATCCAGCGGAATCGGGGCCAGGTCTCCGGTGCCGGGCTCGACCTCGACCACCACCACCTCCAGACCGGCCGGGGCCGTCAGTCGCTCGGCCTCCTGACGCAGCTCCTCTGGTGACGCAACGACCCGGACCGCCTCGATCCCGGCCCCTCGGATCAACTCGGCCAGCCTCGTCCGTCCGCCGCGACTGTAGGTCGGCTGGTCGCCGGTCGAGCCATAGGTCCCGTTGTCCAGGACGTACCAGGTCAAATCCGTTGCCGGGGCGTTGGCCGCCGTGATCAGGGTCCCGGGATTCATCAACACGCTGCCGTCCCCGTCCAGGACGACCACCGGCCGCCCGGCGCCCAGGGCCAGCCCCAGTCCGATCGGGCCGGCCAGGCCCATGGACCCCAGCATGTAGAAATGATTCGGGCCGTCGGCCGCGGCAAAAAGCTCCTGGCTGGGATGACCCAGGTTGCAGATCACCGCCCGGTCCCGGGCCGCGGCGGCAATAATGGCCATCGCTTCGGCCCTGGTCATGACGTCCTCCAGAACGACGGCCGGATCAAGGCCGCCACCGGCCGCTGGGATACCCGGGCATAGCCGATCAGGCCCGGCAGTCGGGCCAGGTCGGCGGCCGAGCGAAACTCACTGTGATGAATCCCGGCCAGGTCGAGCAGGTCGGCGGTGATCCGGCCCATGGGTGTCTGGGCGACGATGGGCTCGCCCGGGAGTCCCCGGTGGCTGATGAGCATCACCAGTGACAGGCGATAGAGCCGGGTCAAGGACATCAAGGCGTTGAGGCAGTTGCCCAGGCCGCTGTTCTGCATCAGCAACACCGGCAACTGGCCGCCCAAAAAGAGCCCGGCGGCGATGCCCACGCCCTCTTCCTCGCGGGTGACGGGCAGATGTTTTATTTCCTGGTCCGTGGCCAGCAGATCCAACAGACCGGCCAGGCCCTTACACGGCACGCTCAACGCCCAGGTGATCCCCTGGTCCTTGAGACAATCCAGGATTTTTTGCTCAGGACTCGACACTCGTCTCCTCCAGGGAACGGGGGTTCATGACCGTTGGGGACACGTTCAGGCTCAGGGTCGGCTCCAGGGAAAAGAGCTGGTAGTCCCGGCGCAGCCGCTCGACGCCCCCGCCGCTGGCGTTGACCAGGACCACCTCGTCCGGGGCGATCCGTCCGGCCCGGACGGCCTCGTCCAGGGCGGCCAGGGCCACCCCGACCGGCGGCAGCCCGTCGATGCCCTCGTCCTCGGCCAGCCAGGCCAGGCCTTCTGTCAGGCGGTCGTTGGTGATGCCGTAGGTCGAGCCGCCGGTGGACCTCAGGGCCGCGAACAGTCCCCCGTCCCCCTCGTACAGGGGATGGGTATTGGCCAGGACGTCGGCCTCGATCCGGGCGATCAGCCCGGCCGCATCGGGCAGGTCCTCGTCGGCCTTGATCCGGTCCCGTCCGGCGCTGAAGGCCCGGTGGACCGGGGCAAAGGGCTCGTTCTGGGCCAGGTGCAGCCGCGGCGGCCGGGCCCCGGACCCGCCCCTCTCGATCAGGGCCAGGGCCGAATCATGAGTGGCCAGGGCGCCGATGCCGCTGCCGACGGCCTGGAAGTAGTGGTCAGGCAGCCGGCCGATGACCTCGACCGCCTCCAGGAGGACCGTGCCCAGGGCCCGCCGCCGGGCCAGGTTCTCGGGACCCTTGAGCGGCTCGAGCCGGCCGGTCAGAAACACCGGCGCCGCGGCCGCGGCCTCGGAGTAGGTCAGGTCCCGGGCCACCAGGACCCGGAGGTTGTCCTTGGGCCGGCAGGGCAGCCACAGGTGTTCGAGCCCCCGGGCCGGCACGACCAGGACCACCGGAAAGCCGGTCAGGTTCCCGGCATAGGCATAGGCCCGGGCCGTGTTGCCCGCCGAGACGACCGACACCTCCTCGATCCCCTGTTCCCTGAGGGCGGCCAGGGTGACGGCTGCCTCGAGGTCCTTGAAGCTGCCGGTCATGTTATGGGCCTGTCGCTCGGGCCAGTAGCCGCAGAAGGCGACAAAGAGATTCGAAAGCCCCAGCCGGCGGCCCAGGGCCTCGGCCCGAAACGTCCGGCTCCCGGGCGTACACTCGGTCAGCGGTACCCGGACCGGAAGCCGATCCAGAAAGCGCCACACCCCGCCGGCCTCCCCCGGCGTCATCGTCCCCGGTCCGCCAGATCGGTCACGATGTGGTCCACCAGGTTGCGTTCCAATTCGGTCAGGGTCACCTCCCGGCGGTGGACCAGGTAAAAGTGTCGCACCAGGTCCAACCCCTCGACCTTTACTCCGACCAGGGCGCCGGTGGCCAGTTCCTTTTCAGCACTGATCGAGGGCAGCCAGGCGATCCCCATCCGGGACAGGACGCCCTTCTTGAGACTCTCGTGCAACCCCAGTTCGATCAGGCGGGGCTGGCGGTCGAGATCAAAGCCCCGGGCGGACAATTCGGACCACAGGGCCCGGCGCGACCCGGAGCCCTCCTGCTCGACCAGGAGCACCCGAGCGAAGACCTCTTGGGGTGTGACCGAGGGCCGGCCGGCGAATTCGTCCTCGGGATGGACCAGCAACACGAACCGGTCCTCGAGAAGGCGGCGATAGGTAAGCCCGGGCTCGGGATACTCGTAACCGACCACGCCCAGGCGGATGGCGCCGGCCGTCACCGCCTCGACCACCGACCGGGAGATGTCCACGAACAGGTCCAGGTTCACGCCCGGGTGACGGGCCTTGAATCCGGCCAGGGTGGCGATCAGGAAGTAGTTGCCCGAGCCCGTGGACACCCCGAGGCGCAGGCCGGCGTCCGTATCGTCGCCGCGGTGTTTGACTTGCCACTGCTGGAGCCGGCGGAGGAGGTCGGTCCACAAGGAGGCCAGTTCCACCCCGGCCTCGGTCAGGCGCCAGGCCCCGCCGACGCGGCCGATGAGTTCGATCCCCAGGTGACGCTCCACGGACCGCACCAGATCGGCCAGATCCTCGGCCGCCCGGTCCGAGCCCAGGACGGACAGATCCCCTTGTCCGGCGTCGGCCGCCCGCCGCCAGGCGTCCAGCCGGGAGACAAGCTCGGTCCAGGAGTCAGTCATTTTTTTCGTTATCCTGGTGTCAATCCCGCGACAGAAGGTCTTCCCAGCAGATGGCCTCGTCCCGCTGTTTGGCCCGGTGCAGCCGGGCCCCGACGATCAGATCCAGGTGCCGGGTCTCGATCGGACGGCCCGAGATCCGGCCGACGCGCTTGAATTCGAGGGCCGACCCGTCCAGGATCGCCCCGGCTTCCAGGTCCCGTCCGGCGACCACGTAGCGCCGGACCGCCTCGGGGGCCAGTTCCTTCTCCTGGCGGCCGGGCCGACGCCGGCCCAGGGCCTGCTCGACGAACCTGACCCCGGCCACCAGCCGGCCCAGGGTCTCCGGATCGGCCGAAAAGGCGTGATCCGGGCCCTCCAGTTTGTTGTCCTCGGTGAAGTGTTTCTCGACGATCCGGGCCCCCAGGGCGACGGCGGCCATGGCCGCCTCGGGTCCCTCGGAGTGGTCCGAAAAGCCGATGACGTGGTCGGCGCCGAAGACGTCCTGCAGCAGGCCGATCCGCCGCAGGTTCAGGGTCTCGGGCGGGGCCGGATAGGCCACGGTGCAGTGCAGCAGGGCGATTTTTTTGTCATGCGGCCCCCCCAGGGCGTCCACGGCCTGTTCGATCTCGCCCAGGGTGGCTGAGCCGGTGGACAGGATCACGTCCTTGCCCGTTTGACCCACCGCTTCGAGCAGCGGAAAATTATTGATATTGGCCGAGCCGATCTTGATCAGTTCGAAGCCGGCCTCGAGGACCGTTTCCACGGCCGAGAGTTCAGCCACCGTGCTGAACAGGTCGATCCCCTCCTCGGCGGCCACGGCCTTGAGTTCCTTGATCTCGTCGGCGGACAGCTCGCACCGCTGGAACAGGCCCAGGAAGGGCGAGTCCGTGGCGCAGAACTTCTCGGCGGTGAAGGTCTGGAGCTTGACCGCGTCGGCGCCGACCCGCTTGGCCGAGCGGACCATGCGCTTGGCCAGGTCCAGGTCGCCGTTGTGGTTCAGGCCGGCCTCGGCCACGATGTAGGTTCGGTCAGTGGGCAGCATAACCCCTCCTCTTCGAGTCCGTCTGGCCCCCGAGTTTGATGATCTCCGACGCCGTCCGTTCGGCACCCCGGCCGTCCACCAGGCCCCGTCCCCGGGCCGACATCTCGGCCCGGTCCGCGGGCCGGGACAACAGCTCGTCCACGGCCCCGGCCAGGACGGCCGGCTCCAGGCCCGGGGCCCGGCCCAGGCTTCGCCCCGCCCCGGACCGGGCCATTGTCTCGGCCACCAGTCGCTGGTTGTCGGCGATGACCACGCCGACGATCGGCACGCCCAGACAGCACAACTCCCAGACTGTCGAGCCGGTGGCGGTCACGGCCAGATCACAGGCGGTCATCAAATCGGCCATGTCCGAAGCGCTCAGCCCGACGTGGACCGTTACCGGCCGCGTGGCACGGGCCGCCCGGTCCTCGAGGGCCGCCCGCCGCCGATTGGCGCCGCCGATGACCAGGGCGATCTCGAACCGCGAGGCGGCCGCCTCCAGGGCGTCCAGGGCCCACTCGGTGCCGCCCGGCCGGTCGGCCCCGCCCATAGTCAACAGCACCCGGGGCGGATTATTGGGGGGCCGCCCGGCCTCGCGCCGGGAGACGATCTCCGGGCGAAGCAGGGCATAGGACGGACCGAGCAGACAGGTTCTCTCGGGCCCGCAGTCGTAAAGTCCGGCCCCAGGAGCGGCGTTCTGATTGACGATCAGGTCCGCGGCCGACAGGTCGCGGTCGCCCAGATCGTCCACGGCCGCCAGGGCACATTCGGCCTCGTCCCTGAACCGGCCGAAGCCCTCCGGCGTCCAGCGATAGTGATCGACCACCAGCACCTCGGCCCCTTTGGTTGCGTCGAGGCAACCGGCCACGTCGGCCGGTGACCCTGACTGCTCCAGATCGAGCGACCGCGTCTCCAGACCCAGCCGGCCCAGGTAAGTCGAGCCCTCGCCCCGGGCCCTGGTCAAAAAGGCGACCTCGACCCCGGCCGCCCGCAGGGCCCCGGCCAGGGCGGCGCAACGCACCAGGTGACCCATGCCCAGATCGGCCCCGCCGTCGGCTCGAATCAGGACGCGCATGGCTACCCTGGTCAGCGAACGATCCGCCGGGCCAGGCGAAAGGCCTCGGCCACTTCGAGCCCGACCCGCAGGCCTCGCTCCCGGGCGGCTATCCGCAGGCCCTCGGCCGAGCGGGGGTGGGGGTAGGCCGCGGCCTCAGTGGCGTAGTGCCCGAAGGCCTCGATCTTGCTCTCCAGCGTGGCCGCAATGTCAACCCAGACATTGGGGATGAAGGCCCGGGCCCGATCGAACGAGTGCCATTCCGTGGACGACGGGGTCTCGAAAAAGTATATCTCGATTGGGCTGTTGCCGGGCAGGGGCCGGTAGGCCGTCATCACCGCCTGACTGGTCAGACGATGGTCCACGTTCAGGTCCCCGGGGTGATGGGTATAAACGATCTCAGCCGGGGCCTCGAAGCGTTCCACGGCCTTGATCAGGTCCAGCAGGGCCACGGTATCAAAGCGGTTGTCCGGGAAATCACCCAACTCCAGCCGGGTCAGGCCCATCACCTCGGCCGCGGCCCGGGCCGAGCGCCGCAGGGCGGCCACGGCCTCGGTCAAATTTTCGTCCGGCTCTCCCCGGGAGGTCATCCCCTCCCCCAGAATGAGCACGGACACCTCGTCGCCCGCCTGGGCGTGCCGGATCAGCGTCCCGCCCGGACCGAGCACCTCGTCGTCGGGATGGGCGACTATGGCATGCACCCGCATCACTCACCTCCCCGGGTATCATGAAGGCCGGCCCGCCAGGCGTTCCACCGCCGGCTCAGGGATCGGCCCAGGCGACTTCTATCAAAATAACCGCGCAGCCACATCTTGGGTCCGGGTCGGGTGTAGCCGGACATCAACTCGGCGGCCCGGGCCAGCTTGTCCTCATAGCCCGGGATGCGCCGGGCCCAGGGGTGTTCGCCGCCGGCCAGGTCCCGGACGAGGGGATCCAGTAAAACCAACAACTCGATCACGCCCGGCGAGCCAACCAGCTCGGGGACCTCAGTTTCCCGCCAGGCGGCCTCGAACCGCTCCCGGATCACGGCCGGCCCGGGAAACAACTCGGGACCCGCGCCGGAAGGATCGTCATCACCGTCACCCGGCTTGCGGGCGATCACCACCACCCGCCGGGAGGCGGCGGGCGGCAGGGCCGCGCCCAGGATCAGCTCCAATCGGGCCCAGGGCTCGATCACCTCTGGGTAGCGGCCGATCAACTCGACCAGGACCGGGTAAAAGGCCATGTGCCCCGTGACCACCCGGCGAAAGCTCGCCTCCGGTCCGGCCCAGGCCCGGATGAACATCGGATTCAGGAAAAAGGCCCCCGGGAAACAGCCGGCCAGCTCCAGGCCCGTTGCCGCCAGATCGGCCTGTAGGGTTTCCAGGTCCACCCGTCCCCGGTCGGCCGGGACCTGACGCCCCATGATCCGGTCCGCCTGGCGGCACTGGTGATGGAACAGCAGTCGCCCCCCCGGCCTCAGGACCCGGGCCAGGGAGGCTACCAGGGGCAGCCAGTCCCGGTAAAAAGGCAGCAGCCCGAAACAGTAGGCGTCGTCAAAGCTCTCGGGCCGAAAAGGCAGCTCGTCTCCGCAAATCCCGGCCACCAGGCCGGCCAGACCGGACCGGCCCGGCCCGTTGCCCCTCAACCGGGTCAGCATGGACAGCGAGGCGTCCAGGGCCACTACCCGCCGCTCGTCCCGGCCGGCCACGGCCAAGGTCAGACGTCCCGTGCCGGCCCCCACGTCCAGGACAAGCGGTCCCGCCAGGTGGCGCTCGATATACAGCCGCTCGGTCTCGGTGCCCAGCCGCCCCAGGCCGTGGCGACGTCGGCGCTGCCGGTCAAAGGCCGCCCCCCGCCCCTGGGCCGTCCAGCCGTGTTGAATCCGGTCGTCCGACATCAGACCTTTCGAAACAGCGGCTCCAGGGGCGGTCCCTTGAGACGCGACGCCAGATCGCCCCGCTCCAGGGCGTCCTTCAGCAGGCCCATCACCTCGTCGTAAATCCGCAGGGTCAGATCGACGTCGGCCTCGGTCAGGGCCAGGCACAGATTGTGGTAGGCGTTGTTCAGCAGCCCCCGGGAGACGGTCTCCTGCTGCCAGAAGGTCCGAACCAGGTGGGGGTCGAAATGGAGCCAGCCGATGACGTGGCGGGTGTCATACCCGTGGACGTCCATGACCTCGGTCAGATCGTGGCGACCGATCAGGTCGTTCACCCCGCTCCTGAGGCGGCGGCCCAGGGCCGACAAACGCTCGATGGCGGAACCGTCGGCCAGGCGATCGATGACGTGTTTGGCCGCGGCCAGGGAGGCCGCCTCGCCGCCGGCGGTGAACGAGAAAAAGATGCGCTCATAGGCCGTCATCAGGTCCCGGGGACCGAGGACGCAGGCGATGGGCCAGCCGTTACCCATGGCCTTGCCGAAGCAGGCCAGGTCCGGGGTGACCCCGTATCGGGCCTGGGCCCCGCCGACGCCCATCCGGAAGCCGGTGATGATCTCGTCAAAGATGAGCAGGGCCCCGTTCCGCCGGGTGATATCCCGCAGAAACTCGAGGTATCCCGGCGCCGGCTCGTGGGAGGTGACCGGCTCGAGGATGACCGCCGCCACCCGGGGCCCCTGCTCGGCGAAAAGCCGCTCCACGGCGGCCGGGTCGTTTTCAGGAAAGGTCAAGGTCAATTCCCGCACCGCCGCGGGCACTCCGCCGGCCATGGAGGTCGTGCCGATGTACCAGTCCTGCCAGCCGTGATACCCGCCCGCCAGGATCAGGTCCCGCCCGGTGACGTACCGGGCCAGCCGGACCGCGCCCGAGGTGGCGTCCGAGCCGTTCTTGCCGAACCGGACCATCTCGGCGCAGGGGACGTGCTCGACCAGGCGCTCGGCGACCTCGATCTCGAGACGGTGGGGCAGCGAAAAACTGACCCCGGCCTCCATCTGCCGCCGGACCGCCTCGTTGCAGCCCGGGTCAGCGTAGCCCAGGATGACCGCGCCCAGGCCCAGGATGTAGTCCAGGTATTCGTGGCCGTCCGCGTCCCAGACCCGGACCCCCTGGCCCCGCTCCAGAAACACGGGGGCCACCCCCTGGACAAAGGTCCGCGGCGCCTTGGAGAAGGTCTGGGAGGCCCCGGGAATAAGTTGCTGGGCCCGGTCGCGCCACCTCTGGGACGCGGTCACCTGGTCATGGGGCGTCCGCAATCTTTTCCTCCAACACGTAACGACGATAGTAGAACTCGGCCAGGTCCCAGTCCTCGGCCGTGTCGATGTCCACCGACTTCCAGCGGGGCATGGGATAGATTGCCAGCCGGTCGGAAAAGAGCCGGCGCTCCCGCTGGTAGTCCTCGGCCCGGCACCAGTAGAGCGCGCCGTTGTCCACGTAGATCGGCGGGAAGAACTGGCTCGGCCCCAACTCCACGTCCTTGTGCACCCGCTCCCAGCGCCCGTCGGCGGTCCGCCAGATTCCGAAAAAGGGATGGATGTCGTACTCACAGACCCCCATCACCACCGCCGCCTGTTCGCCGTCCAGCAGGGGGTGGGCGGCCGCGATGTCCGCGGCGGTCCGAAGCGGCGTGGTCACCAGGAGCAGGCAGAACTCCTCCACCGCGTTCAGGTCGGGCTGGTCCAGGACGTGGAGCAGCACCTCCCACATCCTGGCCGTCGAGGTGGCCAGCTCGGGCGGGCGGACCAGCGGCAGGCAACCGGCCTCCCGGGCGATGTCGAGCACCAAGGGGTCATCGGAGCTGACCACGACCCGGTCGAACAGGCCCGTGGCCAGGGCGGCGTCCAGGGTGTGGCTCACCAGGGGCCGGCCGAAGAACTCCCGGGTGTTCTTGCCCGGCAGCCGCGTCGAGCCGGCCCGGGCCGGAATGATGGCGATGGACCTGACGGACATGCCTTAGCTGTCTCCTCAGCGGGCCAGGGTCCGCCGCCGGATTGGAATCAGGCCCCGGCGAATCAGGAACCGGGCCATGTATTCGGCCGCCCGCCGGTGAGCCAGGGGCCGCCAGTGTCCGCTGTGCCGTTTGTTGAAGCCGTTGAACGCGGCGTTGGTCCGCCGGTTCTCGGCCCTGAACAGGGGCGTCAGGTCCAGGCAGGGAATCGGCCGGTCGAAGACCCGGTCCAAGTCCCGCCAGTCGCGCGGCAGGCGCCGGCAGTGATTGCGCAGGAAATCGGTCGGCGCGTCCAGGCGCCACTCGGGATGACGGCGACTCAGCTTTCGGCGCTGATCCTGGTGGACCTGGCCCGCGGTGGGGATGATCATCACCGCAAAGCCCACCTTCCGCCTCCAGGAGTAAGCGGCCATGTGGTCCACGATTTGGGCCGTGACCCTGAAGGCCCGGGCCACAATGGGGAAGAGCCGAGGCGCGTAGATCGAAGGCGCGACGCGCCCGGATGAGGCCGCCCGGCTGACGGCGCGGCCCCGCTGCCGCATGCGCCACAGGTTGATCTGGTCGTTGAGAAAGCAGAACAGCCGTGAGTTTTTCTTGAAGAAGTACATCAGCGACCCCAGCCAGCTGCTCTTCAACCGGAACGACCGGGACTCCCGGAACCGGTTGTCCACGGCCAGGGTGCCGTCCGGACGCGGGATCAGGTAGGGTCTCAAGTTGTCCTTCTGCCAGGCCCGCAGGTTGTTGCGATAGTCGTTGCCCGGGAAAAAAGCCAGGATGACCAGATCGGGTCTGAATTTCATCACCTTCACTTTCAGCTGGATGAATTCCTGGGCCGTGGAAAATCCGGGCACCCCGAAGTTCATCACCTCGACCGGGTAACCCAGGTCCCTGAGCCGGCGCTCCAACTGCTTGGAGAAGTTGAGTTTGGCCGGCACTTCCAGGGCGGCCATGAACGAGTCGCCCAGGACGGCGATCCGAAAAACGCCGGGCGGCCTTTTGAGGCTGAACTCCCGGTCCCGCAGGCCCTGGGACGAGATGCGGATAGTGCTGCGGCCCTCATAGGTCCACCGGCCGACCATGCCCGGCAGAAAGGCCGAACCCAGGTTCCAGTCCACCATCCGGGTCCCCTGGGCCCGGTAGTCGATGACCCGGAGGACGATCTCGGCCCCGAACCCGACCACCAGCAGGCCCAGGAGCACGGCACCCACCCCGAAAGCGAGCCGCTTCCAACCCGACCTTGGTGCGCCCACGGACCTCCTCACTCGACCCGGCCGTCCCTGTCCAACTGGACCCACCGCCGCTCGGCCGAGGCCCGCCGGGCGGCGACCACCAGGGAGACGTCGTACAGGCCGCCGGCCAGGTCCAGCAGCGGTTCCTCGTCCCCGGACAAACAGGCCAGGACGTGGTCGATCTGGCGGCGAAACATGTCGTCATTGTCTATGGTCTCGGTCCAGCGGTTCCACCGGCCCATGTCGGGGTCGAACAGCCCGAAGCGGGCCTGCTCCGGAAAGCGGTCCGAACTCTCCCACACGGCCGTGGCCTTCGAGCCGACGAGCTGACACGACCGGCGCTTGTACCGGTCCAGGCCGTCCAGGTGAATCTGCGCCGTCCGGCCCCGGTCGAACACAAGAGTCACCTCGGCCAGGTCCTCGACGTCGATCTCGAGGTCGCTGACCCGGGCGGCGTGGGCGGTCAGCTCCCGGACCGGACCCATCAGCCAGGTGATGTAATCCAGCTCGTGGATGCAGTCCATGAGCACGCCGCCGCCCTGATCCGCCCGGGCGCTGTAAAACTCGCGGTAATCGGCCTGGGGCCGCCAGTCGGGCAGATACTGGCCGAAAAGGGCCCGGGCCGAATAGATCTCTCCCAGCCCGCCCGAGATTGCCAGGTCACGCAGCCAGACGATGGCCGGGTGAAAGCGCATGTTGCAGGCCACCAGACACCGCAGGTCGCGGCGCCGGACCTCGGCCTGGAGTTGGGCCGCCTCGTCGGGATCCAGGCAGATCGGTTTTTCGATGAACAGGTGATACCCGGCCCGGGCCGCCTCGAGGGCCACCGGGACGTGGGTCAAATGCGGCGTGCAGACCAGGGCCAACCGGTTCGACTCAATCGGTCCGGCCTCGGGCCCGGCCGTGGCCTGGATGCCGAGTTCGTCGGCCAGGGCCCGGGCCCGGGCGGCGTCCTGATCGGCGACCTTGACCGCCCCCGGCCCCAGCCGCTCGACCCACAAGCGGGCGTGCCGGCGGCCGATGGACCCGCAGCCGATGACCAGGACCGTCACTGGTCGGTCGAGCGAGTCCACTGCTCCCTCGTCTCCCGGGCCAGTCCGGTCACGAACTTCACCATGTCCCGGATCGGCCGGTCGGGCCCCAGGGCGCAGCACTGGTTGTACTCTTGACGGGCCGGGGCCATGGCCTCCCAGCGGGCGACCAGTTCGGCCAGGGGCAGGCTCAACAGGTCCCGGAGTCGTTCAATCCAGCCCTCCTCAAAGGCGTCAATGAAGAACATGGCCGCCTCCATCTGCGGCCGGACCTCGGGATTGACCGGGGCGAAACGGTGATTGAGGAATATCAGGGGCACGCCGCAGGACAGGGCCCACTCCAGGGTGCTCTCGGGCCGGTCGATCAACAGCAGATCGGCGGCGAATCGGGACAGGGGAAAGGGCGGCTCGGCCTCGATCCGGACGTTGGGCGGCAGGTCGGCGACGCAGGCCGCGCCGAAGTCGGATTCGAGCAGGTCGCTCTCCCCCTTGGCGTAAATCTTCAGGACCGTGTGGCGCCGGGAAGGACCGATGGCCTCGCGCAGGACTTTTTTCAAAAGGAACCAGTAGGCCAGGTCCTTGACCTCGTCCACCAGATAGGTGTTGTCCCGGGCGAAAAAGGTCGGGGCGAAGACCAGGGTCGGCTCCGGGGGCAATCGCCACAGCCGCCTGGCCAGCCACCGGGACAGGCGGGGCCAGGCCGCCCGATAGACCTGGCGGGTGCCCTGGACGTGGATCGGCTGGCCTGAATCGCCGGCGATCCGCCGGTAAAAGGTCCCGTCCGCCTCGGTGTAATCGACGTGGGCCCGGACCAGGTCGCGCGGCGAGGACCGGTGAAACCTCTGGTGAAGCCGGCTCCGGCCCAGACAACCGTGGGCGAAACCGACCAGGACCAGACCTCGCCGCTCGAATACCTGCCCCAGACAGCGGGGCACCGGGTCGTAGAGGTCATTGGACAAGAAGATGGTGCCCGGACCGGCACCCTGGTCGGCCAGGATGCGGTCCGCCTCGCGGCTCAGGAAGAGGATCCGTCCGGCCACGGGGCCGGTCAGGTAGTTGACCGTGCGCCGGGCCGCGGCCTCCAGGGCCGGGGCCACGTCCAGTCGCCCGGCCCGATCGATCGCGTCGGCCGGCAGCAAGGCGGTCACCAGGCCTTCCCTCTCGGTCGGCGCGATCTCGAATTCGGCCCGGCCGGCGGGCGGATGGAAAAAGCGGACGCGCCAACCCCGTTGCCACAATCCCCAGGCCGCGGCGTTGGCCAGATGGTTGTACTCGTAGCACAGCACCGTCCGGTCCGGCGACCCGGCGCGGCCCAAGCGGCTGAGAGCCGTCAGGGGGCGGTAAAGCATGGTCGCGGCCGGCATGGCGGTCAGCCGCAGGGCCTGGGCCAGCAGCCTGGAACCCGGACGAGGCGACGAAAGACCTGCTCGCCGGGGTGGGTGCTCGGCTCCATTCAGGGACGTCAACTCGACCCGGCCGTCTCCCCCGCCGGCCTGGGCCACCAGGGCCAGGTAATTGCACCCCTGGATGACGATCGCCTGGGTCAGCTCGGAACTTCCCAGATCGTTGTGGGGCCGTCCGGCCTGATACGGGACCGTCACCGGGCCGTATCGGCGGACCACCTCGGCCAGGAGCCGGCCCTTGTAAAACATGTTGTGCAGAACTCTCAACGTAACGTGGCGCAGGGCGTAACCGGTCCTGATCCCGGGAAAGAGGTCGGCCAGGACTGCGTCCAGGGTTTGCTCCCAGGCGTCATTGACCTCGTCGGCCAGATCGGCCAGCCGGGTCAAGTCATCGGCCGGGATCAGGTCGGCCAGCCCCTCGAGGCGAAAGCCCGCGCCGGTCAAGCGCTCCCAGACCAGGGGCGACTCGGTCAGCAACAACTCGCCCCGGGCCGGCCCGGCCCCCGAGGACCAGTCCTGCCAGGTCGGCCAGTCATGGACGTAAACGGCCAAGTCAGTGCGTCCGGTCTCAGGTCCCTTGACCCGGCCGCTCGACCGCCAGCAGGCCCCAGCTGTCCAGCAGGCCGGCGCCGGCGTCGATGGTCTCGAAGCGGACCTCGGTCAGTTCCGGGCAGGAGTCGAGATATGCTCGGCGGAAGTCGGTCTTCCACAAGAAGTGCTTGTTGCCCCGGTACTCCACCTCGGTCCAGTCCTCGGCAAAGTACTCGTAAAAGAAGACGTGCCCCCGGGCCACGCGGACGATCTCTCTCATCGCCCGGGCGATGTCGTCGGGCGGGATATGAATCAGCACGCCCACGGTGTAAACCAGGTCAAAGAAGCCGTCCTCGAACGGCAGGTCAAAGGCGTTGCCCTCGACCAGGTTGACCTGCGGCAACCGGCGTCGGGCCCCGCCCAGGGCCTTCTGGTTGGGCTCCAGGCCCCAGAGTTCATAATCGCCGTGCTCCTGGATCCATTCCAGATGGCGGCCGGTGTTGCAGCCGATGTCCAGGACGCGCCGGGGTGTTATTTCGTCCAGGACGCCCTGAATGATTCGACGTCGCTGCTCCTTGGGTGGGGCGTCGCACCGATCGGTATATTCGTCCCCGAAATCGCTCTTCCAAATATCGAGAGGTTTTTTCATTCTTTCTCCTGGGGATGGCACCGCCGGATTGCGCAGGCGGGCCGCGTACGCTGAAAAGCGCCTATTTAAACGAAACCAGTCCGCGCCGTTCCCAATCCAACAGGTATTGGTGGACCTCTCTGGGAGGGAGTTCAAAGGATTCGGCCAGGTCAAATATGGTCACTGGATTTCGCAGCAAGATCGGGATGGAATCCATCAGCCGACGCTTGCGCCTGAGCATCCCGTCGTCCGTCTTCGTCCCCAGGGCCGGTTGACCGGTGTCGATATACAGGTCATAGGCCGGATTGGAAAGGCAGGGCACCCCCTCGAAATTCAGTTGAACGGTCCGGTTGCCCTCGATCAGCTCGACGGCCGCCAGGATCAGATCGACCGACTCGGCCAGGCGCGCCGGGGAGATGATCTCCATGTTGTCCCGGCTGGAGTGGTACTCCGGGTAGGGGTAGCGCGACAGCGAGGACATGGCTATCCCCCGGGCCTCCCAGCAGACCTCGTCGTTGCCCACGGACTGCCTGAAGTCCACCACGCGGTGGGATAAACCCAGGTCGGCCAAGGCCCAGGCCAGGGCCAGGTCGAAGTCCGACCGTCCGCCATGTGACCGCTGCAAGGTGAATTCCGTCTCCGTGCCGAGCATCTCCAGGAAACATGCCCCCCGAATCGACTCCGGGGCGGAGGCGCCCCGATCATGCAGATAGAATTCGCTGCCGATGATCTCCGGCACCAGGACCAACCGGTAGGAAAGGCGTCGGTCCCGGGCCGCCAGCCGTCGCATCACCGCCAGCCCGACCATCACTCCGGCCAGGTCGTCATTGGCCATAGAGGGATGGTCCAGGTGTGCCGCCAGGACAAAGCACTCGTCGGTCCGCCCCGGGAGGTCGTGGGTCGCCACCAACAGCGGTCCCGGTTTGGTCTCGACCTCCAATTCGACGTCGTATTCGCCCGGGCCGAGGGACTCGTAAACGGTCCGGGGCAGGCACAGGCCCCAGTCTTGTTCCCAGGGCCGGTACTGCCATCGGAAATGAAACGGGATCGCCTCGGGATCGCGGTGATCGAAGTGGAGGTGGGGCCGCAGCTCTTCCAGGGACAGCCGGCCGGAAAAACCGCACGAATTGGCGGCCACGCCCAGGGGATGGGCCAGGGCGTCGTAAACGACCCGGCCGTCGCGGCTGATCGTTCCCCGGAGCGGTCGCCAAGAGGGCGGAACCACCCACCCGTTGACGGTCTGGTCCGGCGGATACTCGTGAATCCTGAGCGGCAGAAAGCCGTCGATCAGTTCCAGGCCGGCTCGATAGTCATCGGAAACGAAGACCCGGTTGAGCGGACAGAGCCGCTCCATCAAGTCCATCGTCCCCGGCGGCAAGTCGGTAGCCATCATCCTATTGTCTGACCGCCATGTTGACAAAGGTGCTGGCCATGAACAGGCCCTGCCAGGCGTCGGCCCGATCTATCTCCAGGGCCTGGGAGGCCTCGATCAGGACCGGATCGATATTCCGGATCAGGGGAGGCAAGGCGTGGAAATGATAAAACCAGTTGCCCTCGTGTCTGAATCCGTATCGAGCCAGTTTGGCCGGATAGGTGAGGGGATTTTCCGGCCGGGTGAAAATGTTGTCACGCGACTTCGTGCTTGGCGAGTCCGGTTCCTGGGGATGGGTTATCAGTTTTGAAAACCGCTCAATCATCTCCGGCTTATTCGCCTCGGGCAGCGATCCGGCCAGCAACGGCCAGATGTTGCGCTCGAAAAACCGCAGGGTGAAGCGATTGAAGGTAAAGGCATCGAAGAGCTCGTTTTCATGGGCGCTGACCAACAGCCCTTCCGTCTTGAGGACCCGACCCAACTCCTGATAGCAATCAGACTCCAGGTCTTCGGGGATATAGGGCAGCACACCCAGACAAAACACCCAATCGAATGATTGGTCCTCATAGCCTTCCAGATCGTTCAAGAGGCCGACCTGGACCTCGGCCTCGAACCCCTGGGCGGCCAATTTTGATTGTGTGGCCTCGACCATTTTGGGACTGATGTCAAAGCCGCTGACGGACAAGCCCTGAGCGGCCAGCCACAGCACCAGCTCCCCGGTCCCGCACCCGGCGTCCAAGACACGCAACTCCGGCTTCAGACGGTCGGCGACGAGTTTCTGAACCAACTTGAGGCGGAAGAGATTGGCCGGATACCCCCCGGAATCCTCCGGGTAGTAAGTGTCACGATCGTAGGTCTCACTCTTACGATCGTAAAACCGGCGCGTCGCCTCTGGGTCATAGTCGATCACCCGAACCTCCGCTCATGAGCCATTCTAAAACACGACTCCCTCGCCCTTCCGCCCCCGGAAAAACCGCCGCAGTCGGTCAACGGTCCGGGGCCCGGACAAGGGCCGAAACGCCAGCCGCTCCAGCCGGGGCGACCGCCGGTAGAGCCACAACGACAGCCGGGCCAGGGCCAGCAACAGCCACAGGCGCCGGCGGTCGTAGCGGCTCTTGAGCCCCTCGGTCTCGGCCCGGATGGCCAGGCGCCGAAGGGCCGCCCTGGTGCGGCGGGAGTAGCGCCAGAAATCGCGGTTGTGATGCCGGTCCAGGTTGGACTCGGGCAGCCAGTTCCGGAAAAAGACCGTATCGGGCGCCCGGGTCAGTTCCCAGGCCGGCTCCTGGATCCACCACTCGGCAAAGCCGTACTCGTCCTTGTACTGCTCGTAGATCGGGGTGCCGGGATAGGGAATGACCGTGGCCACGCCGACGCTGAATTCCAGTTCCCGAGGGATGCTGCGGAGCATCCCGAGGTCGTTTTGATAATGGGTGTCCCCCTCCCAGGGGAAGCCGGACAGGATCGAGACGTTGATCCGGGTAAATCCGGAACGAACGATCTCCTGGAAGCCGGCCGCCATCTGGTGCCGGCGATACTTCTTGTTGATTCGTTTCAACGTGTCGTCGTCGCCGCTCTCGGTGCCGAAGGCCATGAAATAAAATCCGGCCTGCCGCATCCGGCTCAAGACGTCGGCCCTGACCGAGTCGATCCGCCCCCGGCAGGAAATCTTGACCCCCAGGTCGGCCGTAAGGAGCAGGTCACACAACTCCAGGATGCGCTTCTGGTTGATCATCGGCTCGTCGTCCTGAAAAGCGACGTGGGTCACCCCATAGCGCCGGGCCAGAAACTCGATTTCGGCAAAGATGTTTTCGGCGCTGCGCATCCGCCACCGGTTGTCGAAGACCTTGCGACTGACGCAATAGATGCAGTTGAACGGACAGCCGCGGGAGGTGAACATGCTCCAGAACAGGCGATGGAAGTTGGGATCGTCGGTCCCGGCGTAGTCGCGGACCGGGAAGTGGTCATAGGCCGGGAACGGCAGGTCGTCCAGGTCTTTGATCGGCGCCCGTGGCTCCGTGCGGACCAATCGACCGTTTTGCTTGAAGACCAGGCCGGGCACCTGGTCAAACCGGCCGTCGCCCATGATCCGGTCGGCATACTCGACGATCGTCCGCTCGCCCTCGCCGACACAGACGCAGTCCGCCCCGAACCGGAGGGCCTCCTCGGGGAGGCACGAGGCGTGGGGGCCGCCGACGATGACCGGCCGGCTGAATTCCCGCTTCAGGCGGCCAATGAAGGCGTACTTGTCCAGGATGTAGTCGATATAGAGCGTCAGACCGATGAGGTGCGGCTCGAAGTCGGCCACCTCGCGCGCCAGGTCGGACCACTGGCGCCGGCCGTAGGGAGCGGTCATGTCCAGGCACCGGACCTGGTGGCCGGCCGCCTCCAGGGCCGCCGCCAGGTGGGCCAGGTTCAGCGGGAATTCGGTGATCGTCTTCCCGCCCGAGGGCGGCTGGATCAGCAGCGCCCGACACGGCCCGGACTTCATGTTCAGACCCGCTTCATTCATCATACGTAGACCATTCAGTCGTTGCCTCGGCCCCTGGGACTCAGCGGGGCCGGCCCGTCGAGGTATTGCCGGGCCCAGTGCTCCAGGAACAACAGGGCCCACAATCGTTCGGTGTGATCTTTGATGCGCCGGTCGTGTTCGTCGATCAGGTGGCGGATCGCCTCGGGCCGGAACCAGCCCCGCCCCACGGCCGACTCCGAGAACAGGACGTCGGACAGGTGGTCCCGCAACCGGCCCCGGAACCAGTCGCCCACCGGCACGCCGAATCCCTTTTTGGGCCGGTCCAGTATCCGGCGCGGCAGCCGGTCCCGCATCAGCCGCTTGAGCAGGACCTTGCCCGTCAGTCCCCGGACCTTTAACCGGGGAGGCAGCGAGGCCATCAGCTCGGCCACCTTGTGGTCCAGAAACGGCGACCGGGCCTCCAGGGCGACGGCCATGGAGGCGATGTCCACCTTGACCAGGAGGTCTTCGGGCAGATAGGTCGTGACGTCCAGGTCCAGGACTCGATGCAAGGGCCCGTCGGCCTCCGAGGCGGCCCAGGCCCGGTGAAAATAATTCAGCGGATCGTCGGCCAGGACCCGGTCCGCGGCCTCGGGCGTGAGCAGCCGCGGCAGGTCTTCGGGGGCAAAGAATCCGACGTAGTCCAGATAGCGCCGGACGGGCTCGTCGCTGCGGGCCACGCTGTTCAGCAGCCGTGCGCCGTAGTCCAGCCGGGCCCGTTTCGCCGGGCCGACGAGGGCCCCGGCCGTGGTCAAGGTCCGGGCCAGGAGCCGATTGATCCCGGCCGGCCACCGGCCGAGGTGCCGGCCGAGGAGCATCCCGGCGTAGCGGATGTACCCCCCGCAGGCCTCGTCCCCGCCGTCGCCGTTTAAGGCCACGGTGACGTGGTCCCGGGTCAGCCGGGACAGGTAGTAGGTCGGCACGGCGGACGAGTCTCCGAACGGTTCGCCGTAATGCCAGGCCAGGCGGGGCAGGATTTCCAGGGCGTCGGGCCGGACGTACAGCTCGGTGTGCGCGGTCCCGTAGCGCTCGGCCACCTCCCGGGCGTAGGGGGTCTCGTCAAAGGGTTGCTCGTCGAAGCCGATGGAAAACGTGCGGACCTGCCCCGGGCTCTCCTCGGCCATCAGGGCGACCACCGCCGAGGAATCGACCCCGCCCGACAAGAAGGCCCCCAGGGGCACGTCGCTGATCAGGCGGTGGCGGACCGCCTGCCGCAGTTCACCCTCCAGGGCCTCGGCCGCCGCCTCCTCCCGCTGGATCGGTCCCGGGGCGTAGGACAGCCGCCAGTACCTCTCGGCCGTCAGATCTTTCGAGGACAGGACCACCCGGTGGGCCGGCTGGACTTTACGCAGGCCCTTGAAAATCGATCCGGGGCTGGGGACGTAGCCGTAGGTCAGATATTGGCCCAGGGCGCCCGGTTCCACCTCGACCGGCACCCCGGCGCAGGCCAGGATGGCCTTGGCCTCCGAGGCGAACAGGAACCGTCGGCCGTCGCCGTAATAGTACAACGGCTTCTGTCCCAGGCGGTCCCGGGCCAGGAACAACCGCCCGGCCGCCGGGTCCCAGACGGCCAGGGCGAACATCCCCCGCATGTGCTCGACGCCCCGGGGGCCGTACTCCTGGTAAAGCCGCAGGACCACCTCGGTGTCCGAGGTGGTGTCGAAGCGCCGTCCCCGTCGCCCCAGCTCGGCCGCCAGTTCCCGAAAGTTGTAGGTCTCGCCGTTATAGACGATGGCCGTCCCGGACTGGGGATCGACCATCGGCTGATCGCCGGTGGCCAGGTCGATGATCGCCAACCGGGTGTGCCCCAGACCGACCGACATCCCGCCGGCCGACCGCCCCCGAAGCAGACCGGCCGGCTCGGGACCGCGGGCCGCCCCGGCCACGAAGTGACCCACTCCGTCCGGACCCCGGTGCCGCAGGGTCAGCGTCATCCGGGCCAGATCGCCCAGGTCCACCGGCGTTCCATCCAACTGAACGATGCCGCAGATGCCGCACATGGCTTCCGCCGGTCAGGCCGGCTCGGGCGCGGGCCGATCAGAGGTTCGGTCCCAGGCCGTGGCATACAACAGAGCGCACATGATCCAAAACAGAAGCGCGGTGTCGTCCACGAAAAAGTCATTGAACATGTTTCGAAAAAGAAAGCTGATTATCCCCACCAGGACCGCGCCGGCCACCCATGACCGCAGCCCCTTCTCCCGATGCCAGTCCCTCCAGGCCCTGAGTAGCAGGGCGATCATCAAGGCCGAGAAGGCCAACAACCCGGGCAGTCCCGTTTCGGCGGCCACGTTCAAGAAGGTGTTGTGGCCGTGCCACAGCAGGGGATAGCGGTGAAAGCTCAGATCGGCCAGGCTGAGGGACAGGCGTCCGTAGCCGACCCCGACCACCGGATGACGACCGGCCAATCGAGCCGCCGCCAGCCAGATCTGCCCCCGGCTGCCGATGGTGGCCAAGGGGTGGCTGACCATGGCGGCCACCTGGTCCAGGCTGCGGATCGGCCTGATGTGTTCGTCGCCGCGGATCCACTTCTTGGGCGGCAAAAAGGACAGCCATAAGACCAAGATCGACACCACCCCGATTCCCATTATAATGGTCCACCAACCACGCCTGAAAACCACGGCCACGCATAACACCAGCATCATGGCCAGGGCCAGCCAGACCGCCCTCTGGGTGGACATGATCATCAGGAAACCGGCACTGCCGATCAGGATGGCCGACCAGAGCCACCACCTCTTGCTCCGGCTAATCCGGAAGGGCAGCCACAAGAAGCCGAAGATCAGCACCAGGTAGCTCGAAAAGGTCCCCACCCCGCCGGCCAGGGACGGTTCCGAGATGAGACCCCAGGCCCAGTTGGGGCTCCAGATGCTGTGAAAGACTCCGTAACCGATCATCAGCGTGGCCCCGGCCCAGACGGCCCCCAGCATACCTTTTATCTTCCACGGCTCGTCCACGGCGAAGACCACCAGAAAAAACCAGGCCATCCCCTTGATCCATTCGCCCTGAAACTCGCCCAGGGAGTAACGCCAGTCCACGGCAAAGGGAATCGAAACCAGAATGGCGCCCGTAAAAAACAGCAACCACGGCCACAGGGGCGTGGCCGTGAGCCGCCAGCGTCGAGTCAAATAGGACCGGATAAGCCAGCATGCCAGGCCCAAGCCCAGACACCACTCCCTGACCGCCGAGATCGAGGCCACCGGCAGGGTGACCACGTTCACCCACAAGGTCACCTGAAGTCCGTAATCGGCCAAGACCGATGGGTTCTCGATTGACTTGATCCGGGCTAACACGGTAACTTGTCCCTCAACTTCAAGGGGAATCGGCGATTGTCCCAGAGAAAATCACAGCGGCCGTTCGGCCGGATCTGGAAACGATGGGTTCCGTGGTTGATTTTTGTCGGCATCCTCGCCCTCGGGCTGAGTGCCGGCCTGGCCAAACACCTGACGGCCGTCCACCAGGGCCGGTGTTTACTCGGACCGGGCCTCGACCAGAGACTGGACGCCCTGAACCGTCTCCAGCGGCTGGACTATCTGGCCCGGGCGGCCCGCGGGCCCCTGGTCAGGGTCCTGGTGGATGAGCGGAAGCCCCCCGCGGCCTTGGCCGCAAAAAGATATTTGGCCCGGCTGCGGCCGCCGGTGATCAGGGTCCCGGTTCCGGACGTGGCCGAGTTCAGCGTCTCCAGTCGGGCCGGACAGATCCTGGCCCTGATCGTTCCCTTTGACTATCCCTGGTTTCGACGGACCGTCCTGTCCAGTGGCGTCCTGATCCGTTTCCGGGCGGCCCAAATCCTGACCAGCATCGCCGTCCAGAAACCGGTACATTGCATCCCCGCCGTCAGGTTGCTCGACACCCTACTGGGGGACCCCGCCCCCATTGTCAGGCGAACCGCCTTTACTGGTCTGACCCTGACCAGGCTCCGGGCGGACGGTCGCGGGGTGATCAGAATCAAGGACCTATGTAGCCAGATCATCGCCCGGGCGGCGATCACCCTGGACCCGGATGTCGGCTACCGGGCCGCCCTGTTTATTTACAAACACGGGCTGCCCGACAATTTCGTGATAGAGGCCTTTGCCCGGGCCTGGGTCCGACTGCCCCGACCAAGAGCCAGCCAGTCATAGACGGCCAGGATACGGGACGCCACCAGCCCCCAGTCCCGATCGGCCACCCGGCCGCGGCCGGACTGACTCATCCCCTCGGCCAGGGCCGGATCGTCCAGGACCGCGGCCACGGCCGCCGCCAGGGCGACCGGGTCCTTCTCGGCGACGACCAGGCCGTCGATCCCGTTCCGGACCAACTCCGGGGTGCCACCGGTGGCCGTGGCCACCACGGGCACGCCGGCGGCCATGGCCTCCATCAGGGCGGTGGGCGTGCCCTCCTGCTGGCGGGGCAGGGTGACCGAAGGCAGCACGAAGACCGACGCCCGCCGAAGGAGCGCGTAAACCTGGACCGGTGACAGGTTCCCGGCGAAGATCACCGCGTTCTGGCCCCGGGCCAGGGCCTCGAGGCGCTCACGGTCCGGACCCTCTCCGGCCAGGATCACCTTCAAATCAGGACGGGTCGTCCGCCACAGCCGGGCCGCCCGGATCAAATACTCCTGGCCCTTGAACGGGTGCAGCCGGCCGACGCAGACGGCCACTGGCGATCCGGGAGCAAGACCCAACCGTCCGGCCAGATCCTTGTCCAAGGCGACGTCCGGCCGGCCGAGGCGGTCGATCTCGATCCCGCTGCTCTGGACCAGCACCCGAGCCGGATCGACGCCCAAGGACACCACCTGGTCCCGGATGGGACGACTGACGGCCAGGATCACGTCCACTTGGCCCAGGGCCCGTCTGGCCCAGCCGGCGTAGAAGCGGCCCGGAGGCAGACCGGCGTGCACGGTGTGGACGCTGGCCGCCCCGGCCCGTCGGGCCAGGCGCGCCCCGGCCAGGGCCTCGGCCGCGTCGCCGTGGGAATGAACCACGTCGAACCGTTCCCCCGCGGCCATCAGGGCCCGGAGCCGGACCGCGGCCCGCCGCCAGAGGTGGGCCGCCCGCAGGGTATGGGACTCGATCCGGCTCAAGGCACCCGGCCAGGCCAAGCG
Organism: uncultured Desulfarculales bacterium; assembly: GCA_964569795.1. Classification (GTDB taxonomy): domain Bacteria; phylum Desulfobacterota; class Desulfarculia; order Desulfarculales; family JAHJDS01; genus JAHJDS01. The sequence goes on from CAZMVB010000002.1 coordinate 199,851, forward strand.
GTGCGAGCCGACCGCCCCCGGAATCGGCCCGCCCACCTGAAAAAAGACGTGTTGTCTGACCCCCAGCTCGGCCAGTCTGGCGGTCAGGCGGGCGACGTGGTGCTCCTGACCGCCCGGGTGGGGCGGCACGCAGGCCGACAGGCGGAGCACGCTCCGGCTCACCGTGCCGCCGCCTGAAGGAAGCGGTGAAATTGCTCGATGCCGGACTCGAATCCGAACCGCTCGATCACCCGGTCCCGTCCGGCCCGGCCCAGGTCCCGGCGCCGGGCCTCGTCGGTCAGCAGCAGCCCCACCTTCTCGGCGATCAGGTCCGGTCGCCTCGGGGGGATGAGAAAACCGGTCCGATCGGGCCGGACCACCTCGGCGTTGCCCCCCACGGCGGTGACCACCGCCGGCAGACCCATGGCCATGGCCTCCAAAAGCGTCCGGGGCATGCCCTCGTCCAGGGACGGGGACAGGAAGACGTCCCCGGCGGCCAGGAGCCCGGGCACCTCTCCGAAGTCGGCCGGCCCGAAGAAACGGACCGTGTCCGCCAGCTCCAGGTCCGCGGCCTGGTCCTGCAATTCGTGCTCCAGGGGTCCGTCACCCACCAGAAGCAGGCGGGCCTCGGGGCATTGCTCCTGAACCCTCGGCCAGGCGCTCAGAATGTCGTCCACCGCCTTGTGGGCCACCAGCCGCCCGACAAAGACCACCACCGGAAGGGCCGACCACCCCCAGGCGGAGCGCCACTGCCGGCGCCGGTCGACCCACCGGGCCGGGTCGAACAGGGCGGTGTCCACCCGCGAAGGCACGACGTGGAGCTTGCCCGGGGGGATCCCGGCGGCCAGGGCCTGGTCCCGGATCCGGGCGGCCACGCACCGGACCGCCCGGGCCCGCCTCAGAATGAATCGGGTGACGGCCCGGGTCCGCTTGATCCTCATCCAGGAAAAATCCTCCGGGGACAGGGCCAGCAGTTCCCCCTGCAACTCGGCCGCCGCCGGCACGCCCGTCAGCCGGGACAGGATCACCGCCGCCACCCCGCCGCCGATGGGCTCGCTGGCGTCGATGACGTCCACCCGCCGCCGCCGGACGATCCCCCTCCCCCGGCTCACGGCCCGCCAGACAAACAACAGGTGATCCAGCCACCGGACCCCGGACCGGCCGATCAGGTGGAAGTGGACCCGGCCGTGCCTCAACTCCCGGCTGCGTGCGTCCGGGGACTGGACCACCAGGTGAATCTCGTCCACGTGCCGCGACAGGGCCTCGAAGGTCCGGACGTCCTTGTGGGAGGGATCGATCGGCACGCCGAAGATCATCTTGGCCACGACCAGCACCTTCATGGGCTCACCGATCCGTGGCCAGCCGCCGCAGGTCGGGATCGGCCATCAGGTCTTTCCCCTGCCCCGCCGCCCGGCGGACCAGCAGCCCCTTCAGAAACAGACCCAGGAACTTGGTCTCGACCAGGCCGGACTCGGGCCGGCCGGTCGAGGCCGCGACCCGCTGGGCCAGCCCGTGGTCGAGGCGATGCCCGGCCATGACCGCCTCGAACAGGTCGTCGGCCGCCGCACCGAAGCGACGGTCACCGGTCAGGCGGTCCAGTTTGAGCAGGTCGATCATGAAATCGTTTTGAGGGTCCAGATGGGCCCGGTCCTCGTGGTTCGACTCGGGGATGAGCCCCGCGGCTGTCTTCAGATGCAGCCAGGCCCGGGCGCAGTCCGCGGCCAGCTCCAGGGGCCGGGCCAGGCCCAAATCATGGTGCAGGTCGAGCAGGCACTCGATGACCGAGTGGTTCTCGGACAGCTTGACCCACCATTGCCGGCCGGTACGCAGGTCCAGGTGGTTGGCGAATCGCCCGTCGTCCAGGCGCAGCCGCTCGACGGCCTCGCCCCAGCGGGTGACTCCCCGCCGGATTTCCTCGTCCCCGGTCACCCGCCACAGGGCGAGCAGGGCCATGACCAGAAAGGTGTCCCCCTTGGTCAACCGGCAGACGTTCATCCCGTGATGCCCCCGGAGTCGGAACTGAATGTCCAGCAGGGTCCGCAGGCCGGGGCCGGACCGGGTTACCCGGCGGGTGAACAGACCGTGCCGACGAAAGGTCTCGGTCTCGAGCCAGGGCCGGAGCAGGGCCCGGGCCCGATCCAGGTATTTCTGGTCACCGGTGGCCAGAAAGAGGTTGACCAGGCTCTCGCCCACGTATCCGGCGGTCATGGGCTCGGTCAGGGGGATCCGCCCCCAGGTCCGCCCCCCGGCCGTCAGGACTCCGTAAGCCACCTGGCCGCTGCTGAGACCCAGCCGCCACAGCCCGGCCACCAACCCGTCGGCGATCCGTCTCACTTCCGCCTCGCCGCTCAGGGCGACCATCTCGGCCAAACCCCAGATGGTGTCGCCGATGTCCAGGGCGTTGAAGAACGCGAGCCGGCCGGACCGGGAGTTCGGCTTCCGGAGAATCAGGCCGCCGGGTCGCTGATGGAGCTTGCCGGCCCGGAGGATCTGATCGACCGACCAGGCGCGCCAATCGTCCCGCCCCAGGGCTCGACCGACCAGATACACGTACTGGACGTAATCGCCCAGTTCGTCCACCAGTCCCCGGGGATCGACGATCCGTCCCGTCCGGGCCTCCACCCGCCGGGCCAGCAGCCCCCCCGGCGGGGTGTAACGCTCGATGAGCAGTTCCGCCAGCCAGGCCGCCGCCTCCAGGGTCACTTCCGCATCCAGATGGTGACCAGGGTCTTGGCCAGGAGCCGGGTCCGGCCGTCATAGACCTTTCCCTCCCACCGGGTGAAGGGAAACAGACAGACCCCGCGATCGAGGACCAATCGGAACAGATGGGGCAGCCCCTCCCGGTGCCACGGCCACCGGGGGCAGAACGGACCCCGCAGACCCGGCCCCATGTCCCTCAGCAGCCGCCGCAGCCGCCAGAGCAGATAGTAAGGGGCCAGGGCGTTGCTGGTGAGCAGGATCAGGCGGCCGCCGGGCTTGAGGACCCGGGCGAATTCGGCCACCAGGGCCCGCCGGTCCTTGAACCGCTCCAGTTGATGGGCGCAGAACAGGTTGTCCAGGGACCCGTCCTCCTGGGGCAGTCGTTGTCCGTCGAAGACCGATATCTCGTCCGCCAGATCGAGCCCCATGTCGGCCGCCTTCTCGGTCAAGAACCGGCCGATCTCCTCGGCGTAAACCGCCGCCTCGACCCGGCCGGACAGCCTTTTCTCCTGGCGCAGGGCCAACAGGTAGTTTCCGGCGTAGGGCCCGAAGAAGAGCGTCCGCCCCCTCAGGGCCGGGATCAGGGACAGCTCGGACCGAAACTCCCAGGGCAGAAAGGGCCGGTTGAACTGGGGCGTGGGGGACTTGGCCCGGATCGAGTAGTTGACGAAGTGTTGAATCTGGGGATAGGTCCAGGCCCGGGGATGCCACGACCGGGGGAACCCGGCCGCCTCGCCCTGCCAGACGAACCGGTCAACGGCGATCACGTCCCGGGCCGGCCGCCGGGTGGGCGCCGAGAAGCGTTCGGCCGGCCGGCCGATGAGGACCGCCGCCAGGATCTCGTACTGGCGCGGGACCTTCAGCCGGCGCTTGATGGCCCGCTCGTTCCCGTAACCGCACATCCACAAGCTCCCCAGGCCCAGGGCGTGGGCGGCCAGGAGCATGTTCTGCGCCGCGGCCGCGGCGCTCTGGATCCAGGAGCCGTGTTCGGGGTTGTACCGCTTGTCGTGGAGCACCCAGATGCAGACCGCCGGGTTCAGTTCGACCACCGGCCCGGCGCAGTCGGACAACCGGCCCAGGCGCTCCCGCTCCATGACGATGAACCGCCCCAACTGGCAGTTGCAGGCGCTGGGCGCCCATTGGGCCGCCTCCAGGATGGCCTGAAGGTCAACCTCGGACACCGCCTCGGCGGTGAACCGCCGCACGCTCCGCCGGTGGCGTATGGCCTCGAACACGTCCATCACGTAAGCTCGGCCTGAAAAAAATACTCCCCGGCCCGGACCGACAATGCTAAGCTGATTAGCCTCTGTCCCGAAACGAACGGATCGACCGCCATGGACCTGGAACAACTCTGCCTGACCAAGGGCCCCTTCTCGCCCGAGGAAAACCGGCGCATCTTCGAGGAGCACTTTCAAGGGGCGCCCCGCCGCTGGCTGCGCCGGCCGCTGATCAAGTACGGCCTGCGGGACAAGAGGGTCCTGGACGTGGGCTGCTCGTTCGGCGAGGCCCTGATCTTTTTCGGCCCCGGCTCCCTGGGCGTGGACATTCACGCCCAAGCCGTCCAATTCGCCCAGGGCCTGGGCCTGAACGCCTTTCAGGGCGATTTCCTGGACCCCGACGTCCTGGAAAGAATCCCGGCCCGATCCTTTGACGCCGTGTGGTGCTCGCACGTCATCGAGCACGTGGCCGCGCCCCATGACGCCCTGATGGCCATGCGCGGCCGCCTCAAGCCGGGCGGCCTGCTGCTGCTGGGCCTGCCGCCCCTGCCCCACTGGCGCTGGGCCGAGGTCCTGGGCCGGGTCATCCTCCGGGTCTTCTTCGGCCGCCCCACCCCGCTCGGGTACACGGCCGAGGACCACATCTACGCCTTCACCCGCCGGACCGCCCGTTTCCTGCTGGAGCGGGCCGGGTTCGAGGTCATCGAGCAGACCGCCTTTGTCAGCGCCCGCCCCCCGGTCAACGCCTTGTTCAACCTAGTGGCCCGGCCGGCCATTGACCGGCTGGTCACGGTCGCCCGTCAGATCCCGGACTGGGATTACCCGCCCAAGAGCACCCGCCGCCTGACCGAATCCGGCTGGGCCTTTCGGGAGGACTACGTTGACAGCGAGGGCAGGTAGGACCGGCCGCCGGGGCCAACATTCATCAACAGGTCAAAGGCCGACAGCTTGTCCACGAAATCCTGGCGCCCCAGTTGGGGATAGACCGGATGGTCGAAGCGGTGGTATTGGACGGCGATGCCCGCCGCCCGGAATCCCGACTCGTCCAGGTAGCTCTCGCCCATGGGCCCGGACAGATAGACGTCGGCCCCGACTCGGCGGCAGACCTCGAGCAAGAGGGCCGAAGACTGGCCGGTGACGCCCAGGTCCGAGGCCAGGACCGGTTTTCGATCAAGGCCCAGGGCCGCGAAAAACAGCTCGATCAAGGACAGGTTCAGGTCCCGCAGCCCTCGCCACGACCGGGACAGGACCTGGCCAAAGGCCGGGGCATATTCCTCGAAAAAGGGATGCCGGCCGTAGCTCTGGGTCACGGTCCGCCAGTACTTCTTGGCCCAGCGGCCGTCCTCGGCGATTTTCGTGTCGGCGATGGTCGAACTGAGGTGACCCTTGACCATGACCGGGACCGTGACCCAGGCCGGACCGGCGGCGGTCAGGATCCGGTTGCGGTTCTGAAAGTAGTTCTTGCGGAACTGGACCGTGTCCAGGCAGACGTAAACGTCGGCCGCGGCGATCTTGTCGAAGAAGCCCAGCCAGGGCAGGTGTTCGGGCTGGTGAATGGTGACGATCAAATCTTGAGTTCCAGCCGCATCACCTCGAAGGCCTCGGCGTAATCGACGCCCATCTCGAAGCCGCGGTGATTGGCCCGGGCCCGGACCGCCTCCAGCCACCGCTCGCCGTACTTTTGATACTCGGTCCGGTGGGCCTTGAGGGACTCGATCTTCCGGTCGATGAACCCGGTGACGTCCGAATAAACCTGGGGCCGGAAGGCGACATAGCTCCGGCCCGAGGGGGTGATCGGCTCGTAGAGCAGGATCGAGTTGAAGTAGCGGGCCGCGGAGATGGTCGAGAGCGAGGTGGCCTGGTGGGCCTGGTGGGTGTCGAACGGCCAGTGGCCGAAGATGAGGTCCGGGCCGAAGTCGGTGATCAGCCGATCCAGGGGCTCGACCACCTCGGAGTGGTAGGGCACGTCCTTGGCCGGCCAGTCGAGCACGGTCAGGTCGTCCACGCCCAGAACCGCCGCCGCCCGGCGGCCCTCGTCCAGGGCCGTCTCGTCCAGGCGCATCACCCGGCCGTCGTGAAAGGTGTAGCCCGACCGGGACAGGACGACCATTTTCACCGCCGCCCCGCCGGCTGTGGCCTTGGCCAGGGTGCCGCCGCAGGCCAGTTCGATGTCGTCCAGATGGGCCCCGATGGCGATGATTCTCATGTTTCCTCCCCGCCCAGCGACTGCCTCATGATGACGTAGGCCCGGCCCTCCTCGAGCAGCCGGTCGTGCTCGACCCGTCCCGGACGATTTGTCGCGGCCACGAATTTCTCGAGGTCAACCCCGAAAATCAGCCGATATCCCACGGTCTCGTAAAACCGGCGGGCGGCGTCATTGGCAAAGGTCAGGCTGATGGTCATGTCCCGGCAGTCCGAGAGCCGCGCCGCCTCCCGAAACGAGGCGAACATCAACCGGCCCACCCCGGCCCGGCAAAAATCAGGGTCCACGGCCACCCGGTGAGTGTGGGCCGTCCGCCGCCGGATCGAGCCGATCCAGAAGCCGACCAGGCGGCCCTGTCCGTCCAGGGCCAGTCGCGACACCCGGCCCTTGCCCGGCAGGTCCAGCCGGAAGTGGTCCTCGGTCCAGTCCTGGTGGGAATAGGCCGCGCCCAGTCTCGACCGCCAGTAGGCGTCCAGCCGGACCATCTCCGGGGCGTAGGCCGGATCAAAGGCGATGATCTTAACCTCCACCGCCCTCCCCGAACAGGACCCGCAAATACATCTCGGCCACCGGCCCGACGTCGTAGCGCCGGACCCATTCCCGGTTGGCCGCGCCCAGCCGCGCCGCCAGATCGTCGTCGGCCAGAATGGCGATCAGATTATCGGCCAGTCCCCAGGGATCGCGCCGGTCGGAGACAAAGGCCTGCTGGGCCTCGGGCAGAATGTCCCGGATCCCGCCGGCGTCCGTGGCCGCCACGGGCCGGCCGAAGGCCATGGCCTCCAGCAGCACCCGCGGAAAACCCTCGGTAAAGGACGGCAGCAGAAACACGTCGGCCAGGGCGTACAGGGCCGACACCTCCTCGGCCGGGACCGCCCCCAGCAGCCGGACCCGCTCGGCCGGGCCGTCCCGGTCCACACGGCGCTTGATCTCCTCGAAATCCACCCCGTCGCCGGCGATGACGAAAAAGGCCTCGGGCCGGGCCCGCCGGGTCTCGATCATCACCTCCGGCAGGTAGAGGTCCATCCGCCTCACCGGCGAGAACCGGGCCACGCTCAGGACCACCTTGGCCCCGGGCGGCACGTCCAGCCGCTTCCGCCAGGCCGCCAGGGCGCCCGGATCGGGCGAGCCGGTGAACCGGGCCAGGTCCACGTCGTTGTACAAGATCCTGATCTTGTCCGGCCTCACCCGCCAGTGTTTCGCAAAATAATCGGCCATGCTCTCCGGGCCGGTGACGAAAACGTCGGTCAAACCGAGCGTCAGCTTGAAGGGCAGCTCCACCAGAAACTTGGAGCGCAGGGCGGCCCGGTTCAGGGCCAGGCGCGGGTTGAACTCCTTGCCCTGACCGCTGCGCCAGATGAACACCCGGCCGCCGCGCAGCCGTCGCACGGCGACCGCCGTCAGCGAGGCCGGCGTGGAGATGCGAACGAAAACCGTCTTGAACCCTCGGGCGTTCAGCCGCCACAGGATCAGGAACAATTCGGCCAGACGCGCCACTCCCCGGCGACGGCGCTGGACGATCACCCGGGCCGCGCCCGGGATCTGGACCGGGCCAGTGGCCCGCTCGACGACCACCACCAGTTCGGTCCGTCGGGCCAGCCGCGCAAGTAAGGGCACCACGTGACCGAAATGGTGGGCGGCTCGGGGGTCGTACTCGGGCAGGACATAGACCCAGCGCGGCCTCGCTCGGGCCGACAAAAGCGGTTCAGTCGCCACGAATCGAGAACTCGATGACCTGAATGCCTGCCCGGAGCACCTTGCGGACGTCGCTCACGCTCCGGATCCGTTTCAGCCAGTCGATGATATAGCTCGGCCGGAGATAGAATCGGCGGTAGGCCCACTTGACCCAGTCGCCCAGTTCCCCGGGGGGAATGTCGCAGAAGCTCTCCGTGTAATAGCCGGTGGTGTGCAGGTCCCCCAACTCCAGGCCCCACTCGCGCCGCAGATGGGCGTGCTGATCGGCCACCTGCTCGAACAGGGGCGTTCCCGGGTAGGGGGTGATCACGCCGAAGGTGACCGTGGTCGGCTTGATCTTCTTCAAGAAGTCCAGGGTCTGTTTCATGGTCTCGGGCGTCTCGCCGGGCGAGCCGACCAGGAGGTGGGCGTGGGTCATCAGCCCCAGGTCACGGCACCAGGCGAACGTCTGTTCGGTCTGGTCGAGCCTTATTCCCTTCTTGACGTTGTCCAGGATCTGCTGGCTGCCCGACTCGACGCCGATCTTGAGGGTGTGACAGCCGGCCTGTTTCATCAGGGCCAGGGTGTCGTAGTCGAGCGAGCCGATCTTGCCGCTGCACAGCCAGGTCAAATCCATTCCCTGGTCGATCATGCCCTGGCAGATGGCCCGGACCCGCGGCTGGCTGGTGGTGAACATCTCGTCCCGGAGGTAAACCTCCCGGTACCCCTGGGCCAGGTGCCGCCGAAAGCCGGCCAGGACGTTCTCCGGGCTCCGGGACCGGACGCGACGGCCGTAGAACCCGGGGGCCATGCAAAAGGTGCAGCGCCCCGGGCAGCCCCGCGAGGTCAGGTCGGTGACGTAGGGGTAGCGCTTGATCGATGGATTGAAGTACCGCTTCGAGGCCGGCAGGAGCGACCAGTCGGCGAACGGCAGGTCGTCCAGGTCTTGAATAAAGGGGTAGAAGTCGTTGACCCGGATCGAACCGTCGGCCCGGAAGCCGAGGCCGGGCGTCTCCCGCCAGGACTCGTCACCCCGCGAGTAGGCGGCCAGGAAATCCCGCAGGGCCCACTCGGCCTCGCGGCGGATGATGAAGTCGATCTCCGGGGAGGCGAGGGTGAATTCGGGCATGAAGGTCGGCGTCGAGCCGTAGAGCACGGTCTTCAGACCCGGGGCCCGCTTCTTGAGCCGCCGCAGGACCTCCACGTCCTCGGTGTGGGTCATGACCGAGGTCAGGATGACCACGAAGTCGTAGTCCGCGGCGATCTTTCGGGTGGCGTCGAAGTCCAGGTCCTGGGCCAGGGCGTCGATGACCCGGACCTCATGGCCGGCCTCCCGGATGACCGTGGCCAGGAGCACCTGGGGATAGGGCGGGGTCATGGCCCCGCCGATGCGTTTGCCCTTGCACCAGCAGCCGTAGATCGAGTCCCGGACCACGTTCTCGGTGGTCAGGCTGGGGGGATTGAGGAACAGGACCTTCACGATGCCTTGCCCCCGCGGCCCTGCGGCGACCGGTCGAGCTGGTCGTACTCGAAAAATCCGGCGCACTGGCAGTACGGCGCGCCCTGGGCCTGGATGAGCCGCCGCGTCAATCTCCTTTTCAACCATCGGCTGAATACAGGCCACCGCCCCAGGGTCAGGTTGAGACAGCGAAACATCACCAGTCGCCAAGGTGTCATTTTGGGGCCGTCACTCAAGGACCTTCTCCGCCGCGGCCAGGTAATCCGCGGCCAGGGGGATGACGTACCGGTCGTCCAGCCAGGCCGGTCGAATGGCCTCGCCCGCCTCCAGGCCGGCGACCAGTTTGGACAGGGCGCCCGGCGCCCAGCGGATGAGGCCTGAGGGAAACAGATACTGGGTGCCGCGCCCGGACCAGGCCGGGTCCAGTCGGCCGTGCTCCCCGACCCGCTCCTCCAGGAAGGCCCCGGCCCGGGTCAGGGCCTCCTGCAGGACCCGGTCGGGCCACAGCACGAAAATCTCGTCCAGCAGGGTCAGGGTCAGGCTCAAATACCCCAGGTCTGGCCGGCCGTACTCGGGAAAGAAACCGGCCTCGTCCTGGGCGGCCAGCAGTCGTTCGACCATGGTCTCGGCCCCGCTGCGCCACTTGTCCTGGCCGGTCAACCGGGCCAGGCTCGCCAGGCCGGCGGCGGCGGCCGCGGTCTGGTTCGAGGCCTCGACCAAGGGGTGGGCCAGCAGCCAGTCTCCGGTCCGGGCCAGGTCCTCCCCGGATTTCTCCCCCAGGAGCAATCGGGCTTCGGCCGTCCAGTACAGTCCGAAGGCCGTGGTGCAGAAGCTTCGCTCGAAAGGGTAGGCCTCGTCCAGGCTGCCGTCTCGGTGTCGAATTTTCAGGGTGTAATTCACCGCGGCCAGGGCCCAGTCCCGGACCGCCTCCTGGCCGGCGAAACGATTGGCCTCGCCGGGCAGGACGTACAGCCGGGCCAGGTACGCAGCCGCCGCCTGAAACCAGGCGCAGGGAAAATCGGCGGTCAGGTAGCGCCAGAAGCCGCGGTGCCAGCAGCCATAGGTCGGCGAGGCCGGGTCCCGATCCCCCAGGCCGAGAATTCGAGGGGCCACGGCCAAGGCCTCATTTATGAATCCGGCCCGCAAGTTTCGACCTCTCTCTACAACATGCTCTTCAGCATCTGATTAAAAAAACTTGATCCCTCGGCTGCCCAGCAAGTAACAATTTTTACAATAGGCCATTCGCCGACCATGGCCCTGATGGATAGCCCGTCTTAAATGCAAATAGTGTTCATTGTTGAATGGATCATCATCGAACACCGAGCCGAATGCGCCGTTGGGAGGAGCAATCATACAACAGGGCGAGATCTGGCCCTTTTCGTCAAAGGCCATCGAGGCCAAAAGGCTGTTACAGAAATTTTCCGAGGCCGACCCGGGGCGCATGGCCGGAGGTAAAAAGACAACCATCGAAGCGCGCCTGGCAAAATCAATTACTTCCCGGCAATGAAAACGATAGTCGTCATCATCCACTACCCTCAGACCGCTCTCTTCCGATTTGTCAGTGTAATAACTCTGAAAAAAAATATTGGTCACTCCATATCGACGTGATTGGCGCAAGACTGCAACCATTTCTCCGAGACGCGGTCTGGTCACCAGTCGGGAAGCCGACACCCTCATCGTCGAACCCCTGAGTTTCAGTTCCCTCAGCAATTCCCCCAGGGCCTCGAGGGTATTGTCCAAGATATCGTCGTACAAGCTGACATTGATAGAATTGAGAGGGGAGCGGACCAGATCGTCTGCCCGCTTGGCCAGCAATGTGCCGTTGGTGTGCATGGTGGTGTACAAGCCTCGTCGTCTTGCCTCCTCCACAAGATCGAACAATCCAGGATGTAGAAAAGGCTCCCCTCCGGCAATGGTCAGGCGAACGGCGTTTTTTGCCACTGGAAGCCGAAGCAGGTCCTTGAAAACCGAAAAAGAAATGTTTCGTCGAACAAAGTCCTGGTCAAACCAATTGTAATAACAGAAATCGCAATTTCGATTGCAAATGCCGTTTATATATATACCCACGGACAAGGGCAAGGAACGGACGGTCCCGTCGGGTCGGGGCGCAGCATAATCCCGGGCCATCCGCCACATATTCTGGTAATGCCATGTTCTCAGGCTCGGAACTATATTCAATCCGAAGCCGAGAAAGTCTTTCATCTTTGACAGCGGTGTCATGATCGGCCCAGGCCACACCTCAACCGGTCCTCGCCGGCCTGACGCCAGGTCCCGGACGTCCCTCGGCCTTGACAAGGATCAGGCGGTCTGCCACGACAGCAGGATAACTCCAAGGGCGATCAAGGCCGCCCCGGCCAGCTTCAGGGCGGTCAGGCTCTCCTGCCGTGGAAACAGGATCACCGAACCGAACATGACCAGGGCGAAGACGACGCCAATCAGGATCGGCACGGCCACGTTGAGCTGGACCCGGGACAGGACCATGAACCACAGGACCACGGCCAGGGCCTGAATGGCGATCGCCGCGATCAGCCAGGGATTGACCACCATCCGCGGCAGATCGCGCCAGGTCAGCGAATCGCCCAGCCCGATCAGTCCATGTTTAGCCACGAACTGGGCCGTGGCGTTCAGCAGCGCCGTGACCAACAACAGCCCCCAGACCGCCCAAGTCATCCCATCTCCTTATCTGCCCGATCGCGGTTCGACCGAAGCAGTGTCTTCACCGGGACGACCCGCGCCCCGCGCTCGGCCAGACCGGCCAATATTTCCGCCCAAAAATCCAGTCGCCCGGCGGCCAGACAGGGATGGACGTTCCAGACGAACGTTCCCCCGGCCGCGGTCACCCGATCAAAGGTCTGCCAGAAAAAATCCCGGGCCGACGCCTCGTCAAGGCCGAGATCCCGCCATAGCAGGTCGTCGGCCAGGCTGAGCGGCACCTCGATGATATCGAGGCCCGGATAGCGATAGGGACCCTGGCCCCAGCCTTGGCCGTTTCGCCAGGCGGCCACCGAGCTGTCGTAGGCGAAACCGGCCCGGACCAGTTCGGTCAGCAGGTTCTCGCTGACCGCCAGGGCCGGGGCCCGGAAACCCTTGATCGCCAAGCCGAGGACCTCCCGGGCTCGGGTCAGGGTGTCCCGGATCCGGGGTGCCCTCCGGAAGCCCAGGGCCACGTCATGGGTCAGACCGTGCAGGCCGATCTCGAAGCCGGCCCCGATCAGGTCCCGTAAATAACCCGGGTCGAGCCGATACGGCCCGGCGGCCAGGACGTTGATCGTCGAGGCGAAACCGTGGGCCGTTTCCATCTCGACCAGACAGGGCAGGAATTCCCAGCAGGCGGCCCGGTCCAGGTCGTGGGTCAGGCCGACCAGCGGCCTCTCCGACGGCGTCCCCCCGGGCACCGGTTCGAAGCGCGGCAGGCCCCGCCAGCGTCGACTGGCCTTGAGGGCCCCGGTGAGCATGATCGCCCCCCGCGCCGGGAGCCGTTCCAAGACCCAGGCCAGGGTGCGGCGGCCCGTTCGGTGCCAGACCCCGGGGCGCGGCAAACGGGGCCCGGTCTCGGCCACGATCGACCTCGACCGGTCAGTCCCGGCCGGACTCGTCATCGTCGTCATCGTCGTATTCATACACGTACAGGTGCCGGTTCTGTTCCATGTCAAACCACATCCCGAAGAAGAGGCTCTGCAGGCCGGTAATCAGCAGCAGGGCGCACAGGATCAGATAGCCCGTTTCCAAAGGTCGAGCCGGCCCGAACAGGGGTGTGTTGAAAACCAGGATCAACACCCCGAGCAAGAGACCCAGCGGGATCAGCACCAGGCTCATCAGGTAGAAGAACAGCAGCGGATGGAAGTCGCGGATGACGTACTTCTGGAACATCCGTCTCCAGAACAGCCGCCACAGCAGAAAGCCGATGGTGAACACGGCCCGCCCGATCCGGATGCCCGAGCGCTCGCCCACCCGGTACACCGGCCGGACCGCCACGTCCACCACCCGGCAGCCGGCGATGTTGAGTTTTACTAAAAAATCATTGGGCATGCCGTACCGGGCGTAGATGGCGTCCAGGTCCAGCCGCCGCAGGGCCTTGAGACTGATGGCCGTGTAGCCGCACTGGGAATCGGCCACGTGCCAGTAACCCGAGGCCAGCTTGGTCAGCAGCGACAGGACCGAATTGCCCAAGTACCTGATCTTGGGGATCTGGCGCCAGGCGTGGCCGGTGAAAAGGCGATTGCCCTTGCTGTACTCGGCCTTTCCGTCGGCCACCGGACGGACGACCTTGTCCAGATCGGCCGGGTCCATCTGAAAATCACCGGCCATGACCGCGGTGACGTCATAGGCGTTGTCCCGGGCCCACTTGTAGCCGGTGCCGATGGCCGCGCCCACGCCCTGGTTGGTCTCGTGCCGGATCAGGACCACCCGCCCGTCCTTGTCCGCCCGGTGGCGCTCGACCACCTCGACCGTCCTGTCCCGGCTGCAATCGTCCACCACGACCATGGCGTCCACGAAGTCGGGCATGGTCTCGAGCACCTTCAAAATCTGGTCTTCCTCGTTGAAGGCCGGAATGACCACGGCGATTTTCTTGTCGTAGCGCACCCTGCGTCTCCGTTACAAGAATGATTCCCAGACCGGGCGCCCGGGACAGCGGCCCCCGTCGGCCGCGATCAGGGCCTGGGCCTCGGCCAGCAGGTAAACCCGGACCGAGAGCGGCCGGCGCCTGACCGGCCGTCCCAGGAGCCAGGTGGTCAACCGGTCGATCAGGTCGTCGCGGCCCCGACGGTAAAAGTCATAGGCCTGGGCCAGAGGTCGGAAGTCGGTCTGGAAGACCGGCCGCAGCCGGTCCCGGATCTGGTCGGCCAGACACCAGGCCGCGGTCTGCCGGGGCGGATTGAAAAAGGAATCCCGCCGGCTGATGACCAGAAAGCGCGGGCCCTTGATCGCGGCCAGTTCCACGGGCGTCCGGGCCAGATCATACCTGGTCCCCGCCGCCCGCAACTGCCCCATTCCGGCCGACCCCAGAAACAGAAAGGCCACCCGGTCCTGGCCGTGGGCTCGGAGAAAATCGGCGACCTGGCCGAAACCGGACCGGACCGAATACAGCGGGATCAGGTTGATCAGCGACAGGACGACCAGGATCGCCACCGCGACCGCGGCCCTCCGAGGACCGAGACGTCCCAGCCAGCCGCCCCAGACCTTGGCCGCCAGCAGGGCCGCCAGGGGCCAGCACAACAGCAAGGGTCGGACGCTGCCGCCGTGCGCCGGGGTCAGCCAGAAAAAGGCCAACGCCCCCACCGTCAGCCACCACAGGAACTCATCGGCCTCGTCCGGGTCGTCCGCCCCCTCGGACCGAGGCCGTCGCGCCCACCTTCGTCGAACGACCCACCATCCGGCGATCATCAATCCGATAAGCAGCAACAACGACCGGAGGGTGCCCTCGTAGATCCAGGGCCGGTACAGATATCCGTCCGCCGTGACCAGCCACCGGGCCATCGCCCGGCCACGATCGGGCAGAGTGGACTTCTTGACCGGTCGGACGAAGTTGGAGAAGTTGAACCGAAGTTGATCCAGGTAGTCCAGGTTGGGAAACCTGGCCCCCGGCCGATTGAATAACTGCCGGGCCCGAAACGACTCGCCGTTGCGCCAGTTCTGAAGCCGTTGCCCCGAAAGCTTGATGAAACCCCAGGTCAGGCCCTGGCAGATCAGCAGGGGGATGACCAAGCCGACCAGCAGTAGCCCCAGCCGGGTGAGGCCAATCCGCCAGGGGATTCGGCCCCGAACCAGACGCCAGACCTCGAAGACAACCCACAACCCGATAAAAGGCAGGACCGAGCCATGGGCGGTAAAGGCCGCCCCCAACAGCAGCCCGCAGCCCAGCATCCGCCCCCGGGCCGGCCGGCCCAGGGAGCCCAGATACAGCCACAGCGCCGGTAAGAACAAGGCCCAGACCAGGGCGTGGGCCAGCCTGACCCGACAAAAGTACAGGAAGACCGGGGACAGCAATAACAGGGTCAGGGCCAGGCCCATGGGCGCCGGCCGCCGGCCCAGATAGCGGCCGGCCAGCGGAATGAAAAACAGGGCGGCCGCCAGGCCGAAGCAGACGTTGATCCAGGCCAGGGCGTCGGGATGGGGGCCGAAGATGAACGTCGCCGCCACCGCGGCCACGTGCCACAACGGCTTGGCCCAGACCTCATTCTCGACGGGATAGGGCGATTTCTTGAGTTGGGCGATGATATCGCCCTGTTTGCCGTCCAAGATCCAGGACACGATCTGCCGGTCGGTCAGGGCCGAGAAGACGTACACCGGCTCGTCCAGATTGACCACGCCCTGCCGGCCCAGGCCGTAAATGAGGAGACCGAACCAGCAGATCAGCAGCAGGGCCACCAAGACATGGGCCCGCCAGCGCCTTCCCCGACGGTGGTTTTCGGTCACGGTATCAGTCACGATTCAAACACCAAGTCCCGCCGCGCCAAACCGCTTTACGACCTCGGTCCCCGGCCGTCGGGGGGAGACGGATACCCCGTCCCGTCAACCAGGTCGATCAACACCGCCTCGGGAGGACACAACAATCTCCAGGGCGGTCCTCCCAATCCCCGGCTGACATACACCGCGGTCCCGGCCAGGGTCACCAGTCCAGAAGAAAAGCTCCGGCCGATCCGGGTCTTGGTGACCAACGCCCCCACCAGCGGCAGTCGAATCTGACCGCCGTGGGTATGTCCGGCCAGGACGATATCGGCCGCGCCCACCGCCGGGTCCAGTAACACGTCCGGGGAATGGGCCAGCAGCATCGACGGGCAATCTTCGGGACACCCGCTCAGGGCCCCGGCCGCGTCGGCCAGCTCATGATGGGGATCGTCCACCCCGCCGATCCACAGCCTGGACTCTCCGGACCGGTACAAAAAGCCACTGTTGTTCTGGACACGCAGTCCGGTGGTTTTCGCCAGGGCGCTCATCAATTCGGGATGATCGCTGTTTCCCCGCACCCCGACCAGACACGATCCCTCGAATTGTCGCGCCAGGCGGCCCATGACCTCGAGCGCCGGGCCCCAGTCACTGCGATAGGAGTAGGTGTAATCCCCGGTGCAGGCCACGATGTCCGGCCGCAGTCCCTCCAGCAGCTCCAACCAGAGCGGGGGCGTCGATCCGTGCCGGCCGCCCAGATGCATGTCGCTGAGGTGGAGAACCGACAAGCCCGGACCGGACAGTCCCGGCACCCGGAGGGTCAATCTGGAAAACCGCGGCCGCGACTCCCGCCAGGGAGCAAAGCGTTCACCCCAACCGACAACTTTGGCTATCAACGACCACCGTCGCCGGGGATGCTGCCCGCCGGGAATACCCATCGCCTCTCCCAGATCAAACGTCGGGTTTGACGCTCGAGACCACGAACTGGAATTTTCCGTGGGCCGTCAATGGAATCTCCTCCACGTATTCGATCCGGACGTCTATCGCCTCGCCGACGCGGTCACGCAGATTGGCCACGAGCCGTTGTTCGTCTTCCTCATTGTACCGGGGCGACCGAACCACCTTGATGACCATCTGCTCCGGTCGCTCCTGCAGAATCTGGGACAGCCGGATTCCGGTGGAGCGTTTGATGGCCACGCTCAAACCCGAGCCGGGAACGTACCGTCCGTCCGGGGTGATGACCATGTCCTCGGTCCGGCCCACGATCGCCTTCAAGGTCGGCAGTCCCCGCCCGCAACCGCAGGGCTGTTCGGCCAGTTCGGCCCGGTCACCGGTCCGATAGCGGACAAAGGGCATGATCCGGGAGTGCAGGCCCGTGCCGATGACTTCACCGGACCCCCCCGGACCGACCGGGTTCCCGTCCGGGTCCAGGACCTCGAACACGCCGTACTCGGCGTCAACATGCAGGCCGCCCTCGGGACACTGCCCCGCCTCACAGCAACGCTCTTCCAGGCCGTAGGTGTCAAACACCCGGCAGCCGAACACATCCTCCAACGTCTGCCGCTGATGGGGCCACAACGTCTCCGAACTGGTCACCACCGCCGCCGGACGAATGTCGTCGATCCCTTTCTCCCGCAACAGCTTGGCGAAAATATAGATCGACGACGGATAACCGCGCAGCAACTTGGGCCGGAATCGCTTCAGGCGTCGGGCATAGGCGGACACCAGATCACGCGTGAGGCGATAGGACGACAAGAACAAGGCGTTCAAGCGGGGATCATAGACCCAGGGCTTCCCGCTCCGGATGATCCGACCCCGCAGATCGCAGAAGCGTTCGCCCAAACGATAGCCCGCCCAACCCCAATGCCGTAGGACGATCGCGAACTCCATTATGTTCGCCAGGCGGTCCACGTAAAACCAGAGCGCCGTGCCCGTCGTGCCGCCCGTCCGGGAAAGCACCGGATGCAGGCCGCGCCGGTCGCGGCACGTGAGTTCGGAGACATGATCCCTGACCTGTTGCTTGGTCAAGATCGGCAGTTGACGAAAATCGGTCCAGGTTTTTATGTCCTGGGGATGGGCTCCCACCTGATCGAACAGGCCCCGGTAGTAGGGCACCTCCTGGTAAGCCCAGTCCAGAACGCCTCGCAGCGCCGACCATTGTCCGGCTTGGATCAGTTCCGGATCGAACCACTGGCTCCGCTTAAGGCCCCGGTGCGTCCGCCAGATGCCCAGCGGATAACGAAAATACCTCAGCTTGAAATCCAAGATACGACCCCGGTTTTGCTAGCCGCCGGTCTCGAACAGCACCGGAGAATACAGCGCCCCGTGCTCTCCGGATGGCACGAACTGTTCGGGATCGATGAAGACCCGGTGCCAATACTCGATCATCATCAACAGATTCAGCTTATCCGTCTCGTTAACGAACAAATGCCGCCCGCCGGCCCGGCTGAACAGACGCCGAAGATAAGCACCCTGAAAATAGCCCCGGCGCTTTCGGGCCGCCTCAATCAAGATCTCCCCGGCCAACTCCTTCAGGCCCCGGCCGTACCACGCCTCCACCGGCGTGCTCATGCCCTTCTTGCGGCGGTCAACTATTTTCCGGGGTAAATACCGCGACGCCGCCAAGCGCAACAGATACTTTTCCGTGAAACCTCTCAACTTATACCGAACCGGAACGGTGTTGACGAACTCGACCACCCGATGATCCAGATACGGCACCCGGGCCTCCACCGAATAGGCCATGGTCAGGCGATCGACCCGGGACAGGTGATAGTTGGGAAGCTGGTCAGCCTGCTCGAAGGCCAGCAGGTCCTCCCGACGGCGGGCGCCGAAACGGCTGAACGATCCGTTAAAGCGTTCGTCCAGCAGGTTCGGGCCATCTTCGGGCCCGCGCCATGCCGGTGCCATCAGGCGTCCTTTTTCACCGGGGGTGATGGCGTTGACGCCCTTCAAATAGGCCCACCGTCCCACGGGACCGGGTAGCCAACCCAAGGGGCCGGCCGCCGTCTTGAACCGGACATAGCCCCCGAAGATCTCGTCGGCGCCTTCCCCCACCAGCATTACCTTGACGTGCTCCGAGGCCCGACGGGCCAGAAACAACGTCGGGAAAAGCGCCCCGGACGCGGGCTCTTCCGCGTGCCACAGCAACCGGGGCAGGTTTTCGGAAAAATACTCCACCGACTCGCTGAATTCGGTGTGATCCGTGCCGCAATGATCGGCCACCAGTCGGGCAAAAACGCGCTCATCCCCCGAACCGCCGAACCCGATGGAATAGGTCTTGGCCGGACGATCCATCACCCGGCTCATCAGGGCCACCACCAGGCTCGAATCCAAACCGCCCGAAAGCGTCGCCCCCAACGGAACATCGCTCATCAGGTGGCTCTCAACCGTCCGCGAAAACAGATCGCAAAACTCATCCACCAACCGGGGGACGGATTCCCGGCGTTCGCCCTTGACCGACGCCCCCCAATAGCGATCCAGGGCCAAACCGCCCTCGGCCGTCCAGACCCCCACGTGGCCCGGCGGAAAGGACCGGACCCCCCGGAACAGCGTTCTCGAACCGGGAACGTAACGCAACGTGATCAGGGCATCCAGGGCGGCCCGGTCAACGTCCCGAATGAAATCGGGCGCCTGAAAAAAGGCCTTGATTTCCGAGGCAAAGAAAAACCGTCCACCGACTTGGGACCAAAACAGCGGCTTGATCCCCAGACGATCCCGGGCCAATACCAGACGGCGCCGCGAGCGGTCCCACAAGGCCAAGGCGAACATCCCGGAAAGGCGTGTCACCAGGTCCGGGCCATGCTCCTCATACAGATGACAGATTACCTCGCCGTCCGAATCCGTGGCGAACCGATGCCCGCGGCGCTCCAACTCGTCGCGTAATGGCAGATAGTTGTATATCTCGCCGTTGTAAACGGCGATCACGTCGCCGGATTCGTCGAAGAGGGGCTGGTCGCCGCCGGCGACGTCGATGATCGACAGCCGCCGGTTACCGAGCGACACCGACTCGTCGGAGTAAATTCCCTCATGGTCCGGACCGCGGTGATTCAACACCGCCGCCATGGCCCGCATCAGGATCTCGTCACCCGCTCCGGTGAAGCCGAAAATGCCGCACACCGTCGGTCGCCCTCAGGCCCGCCCGCGCCGGAGCAGATCCCGCGCCAGGCCCCGCCAGCCGCCGGCGAAACCCAGCCGCGTCAGATCACCGGACAAGAGCGCCCCGCCGGCGATCCCCAGGACCAGCCCGATCGCCAGCCTCAGCCAGAACGATGTACCCATCAGCCAGGGCATGGCCAGCCAGGTCAGCCCGCTCACCCCGAGACAGATGACCACCAGCCACATCGCCGGGAAATTGATCTTCAGTTTCAGCCGGAGCCAGCCGTAGAGCACCAGATTGACCGTCAGGTTGGACACCATCTGGATCGCCGCCGCCGCCGGCAGACCCCACCGGGGAATGAGCAAGACCGAACAGCCGGCCGCCAGCAGGCCCCCGGTCAGCGAGGCGATCATGATCGGGACCGTCTTTTCCCGGGACAGAAGCGGGGTGTTCAGGAAGTAGATCGACCCCTGAAACAGGATCGAGGCGCACAGCAACCCGGCCACCGGGGCCGCGGCCAGGTAGTCCGCGCCGGCCAGCACCCGGACGATGTCCACGGCAAAGACCATCACCCCCAAAGTCAAGAGGGTCATCACCTTGAGATAGGTCTGGTAGATGGGCCCCTGCTCGACCTCGCCCCCGCCCTCGGCTTCGCGGGAAAAGGCGTAAGGCAGCCAGGCCGTCTTCAGGGCGCCGACAAAGACGCCGATGATCAGGCTCACCCGGAAGGCGACCGAGAAAAGACCCAGACTGGCCGCCCCCCAGAAGGCGATCAGCAGATACCGGGTCATGTTGCCCAGGATGCCCTGGGCGGCCACGTTGGGCAACAGGGGCAGGCTGAACCTGACCAGTCGCCGCAGCCAGGCCAGGGACACCCGCCGGACGTACTCCCGGCGGTACAGACCGACGATGACCCCGGCCCCCAGGGTCTCGGCCGCCACCCGGGCCACCAGGACCCCGGCCACGCCCCACCACAGGGCCAGGGGCACGGCCAGGATGATCTGGGCCAGGGTCACCAGCGACGAGAAGACCACCGCCGACTTGGCCCGACGCGAGGTCCTCAGGACGACGAAGACGTGGTTGAACCAGAAGCCGGACAGGATCAGCGGTGCGATCCACTCCGCGGGCATCCGGGTCGCGTGGCTGGGCAGCAGCAGCCGGGTCAGAGACGGGGCGGCCAGCCAGGTCAGGGGCACCATGACCAGCCCGACCGCGGTCAGAAAGACCAGGTGCGTGGTCAGGAGCGTGCCGCGGTCCTGATCCTGGGCGATGTGGTACAGCCGGAGCAGGCCCACCTCGGTCTGCACCGAGAAAAAGACCACCCCCAGCGTGGCCAGGGTCTGCAGAAAATCCAACTCCCCGAACTGACCGACCGTCAGCAGACGGGCCAGGACCGCCGTCGAGACGATGCCCATGATCCGGGCCAGGATGTTGCCCAGCCCGTAAAGGCCCACCTCGGACAACAACCGGGATGCCGGGCGGGGTGAGGCCCCTTTTCGTCCGGCAGACCCGGCCTGGTCGGGAGGAGACACCGTCGAACGGGCGTTCACTTCGGGGGGCCGATCCATGGTCAACCGCGGGAGATTCCAAATCGACTTGCCACTACGACTGAAGGTCCGCCGTCATCGCCAGAAATAACGGCGGCTGGTGTTCCGGTACACCTCGCGGGTGTTGAAGGCCATGATCGACGGAAACAACAACGAGGGCAACACCCACTCCCGACGCTTGAACCACCGGTTGTCGTAATAGACCCCCTCGCGCTTCTCCGGCTCGAAACGCATCTGGTTGCCCAGGATGCTGTGACTGACCGTGTCGCGCAGCGACAGGTCCCGGTCGCTGCGCTCGACCTGAAGGTAATTGAAGATCTGATCCAACATGTAGTCGGGATAAAGGGCCAGTTCGTCATAGCCCAGCTGGAAGTGGTCGATGTTCTCCCGGCGCAGCCAGTTCCGAATCCGCCTGTTGGCCCGGTACCAGGCCAGGAAGATCTTGATCGGGGCCCGGTTGAAGTAGTTCCTGGGCTTGCGCAGGCCGTAGGTCCTGATCATGCCCGACAGATTCAGGGCGTCCTGGCGTCTGAGGTTCTCGATGTTGGAAATGACCCACAGCCGGACGTCCTTGATCATGAACAACACCTTCTGGTCGATCTCGGGGGCCTGGTGGCACATCTCGACGTGGGCCTCCCGCTTGGACCCGTCCACCACAATCCGCTCGGGTCCGAAGTACTCGGCGCACCGATCCAGCAGCAAGAGATCGCGCTCGAGCAGGGGCCGGTGCCTGATCTCGCGGACCGCCTGCCAGGTCGGTCCCCAGAAGGGGCAATCGCTGATGGTCTCCCGGCAGGAACACAATTCCTCCTCGGGGCGGTCCAGGATTCCCTTCCAGTCGTTGACAAAGGAATAACCGGCCCCGATGCCGACGAATCGAGGATGGCTGCCCAACAGGACGTCCATCATCGTCGATCCACTGCGGGCCAGGCTGAGGATCGATACGACCTTTCGAGTCATGTGACAACTCCCCTGATCCGCTAATCGTCCAGACCGGCCACCTTGCCCCGATTCGGGGCCGGTCCGGCCAGGAGTCCATGACGATCGAGCCAATCAATCACCAACTGGCACGACTGCTCGGCCGACATTGACTCGGTATCCAGCACCAAATCCGGGTCCTCCGGTTCCTCGTAGGGCGAGCTGATCCCGGTGAAGTTTTCGATCTGGCCGCTCAGGGCCGCCCGGTAAAGGTCCTTGGTGTCCCGGAGGGCGCAGACCTCGACCGGACAGCGAAGGTACACCAGGACCAGGCTCGGTCCCAGGATTTCCCGAATCCGCTTCCGGATCGAGCGGAACGGGGCGATAATGCCGACGATGGTCCACACGCCGTGGCGATTGAGCAAGCCGGCCAGGGTCGTCGCCCGGCTGACGTGTATTTCCCGGTCCCTCTCGGAAAAGCCCAATTCGGAACTCAGCCACTGGCGCAATTCGTTGCCGTCCAACAGGGCCGGATCGAGGCCTCGTTCCCGGAGCCGCTCCCGGAGCAGGACGGCCAGCGTGGATTTGCCGGCGTTGGGGCGGCCGGTGAACCAGATCGTCAGCGCTGTCGCTGGAGATGTGCTGTCTTCAACAGTCATATCTAGCTCCGGTTCGTTCAATGATGACGAGTCGAGGGAGGAATTGAGGCTTTATCGCCGGGGGGCGAAAAGCCCGGGACATCTCCTCCAGTCTTCGGCTCCTAACCTCCCCGCCTCAACAGCCGCAGGGGAAACAATACCGTCCGCTTCAGGGCCGAGAGCTGCTCCTGGGTCAAAAAGCGCAAACCCAGTCGCCGCAGACGACGCCACAAACCCTGGTACAGACTGTCGCCCAACAGAGACGGCTCGCGGCGGGGAATGGCGGCCAGAATCTCTTGCCAGCGCTCGGGCCGGCGACTGCCCACCACCAAGACGTAAATCGCCTGGTTGGGGATGGTCGAATAATCGGCGAACACCGGGGTCAGACCGCGGCGGGACAGCATCTCTTCCATACCCGAGATGGACAGCCGCCAGTAATCGCCGTAGCTCTCCCCGGGATGGTAGTGCTGGGCAAAGGGGGCGACCACGATCAACAGGTCTGTGGTCAACAGACACAGGTTGTCCATGGCCCGGTCCAGATCGAAGACGTGTTCCAGCACGGTATGGCTCAGGACCACGTCGAAACGACCGGTCATGTCGGCCGGCAGGGGCGCGGTCAGATCCAGCCGGATCTCGTCGGGCACGCCGGACTCGCCCCGGTCGCCGCCGTAGTTGGAGACACGGTACTCCGATGCCTCGGGGAAGTAATCCCGGTAGCGGCCGCCCTCCTTGTCCTCGTCCCGCCAGCCCGAGCAGTTGAGGACCCGCCCCCGGCAGTGGACGGCGACGCTTCCCAGGACCCGGTTCGACCAGGACCTGACCGATCTTCGTTTGGACATCAAACTCCCCCCGCGGCCCGCCACCGGTCGCCTTGTCACGCGCGGGGCCCGGTGCTATATTGACCCGATGTCAACCCCGGCCCTGAAAAACCGTCCGGCCCGCCGGATGAGAGGTCTGCGCCTGGTCCTCATCTGGCTGGTCGTGGTGGGTGGGGTGGCCCTGGCCGCCGAAGGGGCCCTGCGCCTCCTGGCCCCGCAATACGGCTCGCTCTACTTTTCCCTGACGCGGACCGGCGGGCATCCGATCACCTACAATCACCACGGCTTCCGGGACCCGGAGCGGCCTTTGAAAAAGGCGCCCGGCACAATAAGACTCCTGGCCCTGGGGGACTCGGTCACCTGGGGTTACGGCGTGGCCGATAACCAACTCTACATCCGCGTTGTCGAGCGGCTCTGGAACCACCGACCCGGCCCCCGGCTCGAGATCTGGAACATGGCCGGCATGGGCCGCTCGGCCGGCCTGTACCTGCCCCACGTGCGACGAATGCTGGCCTTTCGCCCGGACGGAGTGATCATCCAGATCAACCTCAACGACGTCGGCGACACCCAGAAGAAGACCGGCCGGGGCGTCCCCGTCACCACCTGGGAGACGCCGGCCGCCGAACAGCGCCTCAAGATGAGAACCGAATCCATCCCCTGGGGCCGACTGCTCTCCTCGCCGGCGCTCCTGGCCAGCTATCTCCGGCTGTGGCTGACCCGGACCTATCTAGGGTCCTTTTTGATCTCCGAGGTGACGAGGCTCAGTTACTGGCTCGGGCTCAGGAAAAAAGACCCCCAGGGGCGCAACCGCCATGAGTTCATGGCCTTCATGGACGATGATTCGGCGACCCGGGCCTGGATCGCCTACGCCCTGGATCTGATCCGTCTGACCCAGGATTTCCGCTGCGCCGGTGTCCGGGTGATGTGGGTCGTCTTCCCCTATCGCTACCAGGTCGAGGGGCCCGGCAATATGTGGGGCGTCGATACCCGGTCCTTTCCGGTGAATCCCCAGGCCAGGATCGACTTTTTGGGCGACTTCTTCGGCGTGCCGGTCCTGGACCTGAGGCCCGCCTTTGTCCGGGCCGGGCAGGGGAATCGGCGGCGGCTCTTTCTCCTCCTGGATGCCAACCATCCCAACAGCCTCGGTCAGGCCCTGGCCGGGCGGGCGATTTACCGGTTCATCCGCGCCCGCCACTGGCTGGGCGGCCCCTCACGATGAACTGGCCGCTCCCCGCCGATGACCCCGTGGACACCGGACCGACTTCCGTCCGAAGAGCAGTTTCGGATGGTCTTTCAAATAGCCCCAGATGGCCCGGGCCGCGGCCAGATGGCCGGCCGCGGTCAAGTGGCGATCGATCGGAAAATACAAAGGCCGGGTGGTCGCGGCCTTGAACGCCGGCAGCAGGTCCAAAAAGGCTATCCCCTTCCGCCGGCAAAACCGGCCCAGGATGCGCTGCGGGCCGGTATGGTAGAAATCGGTGCGCATCCGGGTCGGCGGCCGTTCGGCCTTGATCTGCGATCCATTGGGGATGAGAACCACCAGGAGCCGGGCCCCGGCCGACCGGCACAGCCGGTCAATGTTGAGCAGGAGCCTGGTGGTCCAGGCCCAGGCCCGCTTGCCCCGGGGAGTGTTGTCGTTGTTGATCAGGTACGGATCATTCTTGTCCGGAAAAAACCGGTCCCATCGTTCACTGAGAAACTGGACCAGCCGCACATGTGATTTGATCCAGCGCCAGATTCGGACCCCCAGGCCGGTGTGTATGCCCAGGAAAGAAGGATGGGAGCAGGCCACGGGCAGCCCCCGGGCGTCCATCCGGCACCAGGCCCGGTACTTGAGGTCCCGGCCGACGAAGCGGGGGATCATGGCCACGATCACCAGATCGGGACAAAAGGCCAATCCCTGGCGTTTGAGATAAACGTAATGAATGATGGTGCTGTACCCGCTCACGCCGGCATTGATTATTTCAAAGCGTTGATCGGGCCGATGTGTTTTCAGCAGGGAGGCCAGTCGCCGGGCCATGGTCTGGTGCAGCCTGACCTGCAATCCCTCGCCGAAAGAATCGCTCAACAGCAGGATCCGCTTCACCCCCGGCGCCTTGGCCAGGTGGTGAGGCACATCGCGGTGGCCGAAGCGGTTGATCCGATAGGGGATGGCAAACTCGCCGGACGATTTGACGTTGAAACCGTGGAAGCCGGGCACGGCCACGTGGATCAGATAACGGTCCGGTCTGAACTTGACGTTGCGGTCCGGGGGCGAGGGAGGATTGGCCGACCAAAAACGGGCCGGCACCAGACGAAGTCCGATCTCGAAGGCCAGAAGCACCCCGAGCACCGGAATCAAGGTGAACAAAAACGTCCGCCAGACTTTAGCTCGCCGTCTCAT
This sequence comes from uncultured Desulfarculales bacterium, assembly GCA_964569795.1. GTDB lineage: Bacteria > Desulfobacterota > Desulfarculia > Desulfarculales > JAHJDS01 > JAHJDS01. The sequence continues at coordinate 225,867 of CAZMVB010000002.1, forward strand.
CAGACCTCTTCTTCGATCAGGGCCTCGCCCTCGACCCGGTAATGCCGGTCGCAGGCCGGGCAGGTCAAATCGTCCCCCAGCCGTTCGCCGCAGGCGCACAT
>CAZMVB010000003.1:0-48701 GCA_964569795.1 uncultured Desulfarculales bacterium
GGGTCAGCTTCTCGTCGATGACCCCCATGGCCCCTTCCGCCGTCTGGATCATGGAGATGCCGTCCGAGGCGTTCCGGATGCCCTGGTTGATCACCGCGATGTCGGCCCGCATCAACTCCCGAATGGCCAGACCGGCGGCGTCGTCGGCGGCCGAGTTGATCCGGAGGCCCGAGGACAGCCGCTCGGTCGATTTGGACAACCGGGCGTAGATCGTTCCCAGGTGCCGGGCCGCGTTCATGGCCATCATGTTGTGATTGATGACTAGAGACATGACTTTTCCTCCCTGAAAAGCGGGGCACTAGGTCCCCGGTCGGTCGGGCGTCCCTGCCCGAGGCGACCTCCGGCTCGCCACCGATGCCTGCGGAGGGAGGGCGTCCCCGGTCCCCGTGGCGGCAGTAGGTCGAGTCCATCCATTGTCCGAAGCTCGATTCGCAGTTCTTATCGGCCGAAGGTTGGTTTCCGCTTAAGCACTTTTTCCGCCCTGACCACATTTTTTTCGAAGGTTGATCCGGCGGTCGAACCCGAGTCACCGGTGGCCGGAACCCCAAATCAGAAGCCAATCCCGGCCCTTGACAACCTCCACCAAAACAGCCTTAATTAGACCGGGGAGTGGGGGGGCGAACCTGTTGCAATATGGAGTGACTAAAATTGACCTCGGACAACGGTTCCCAGCCGATACCGCTTTCCCTGACCGACGATGAGTTTTCGCTTTTTCGTGACCTGATCTACGACAAGGCGGGCATCCACTTCAACGAATCGAAGAAGTACCTGCTGGAAAACAGGTTGGCCTCACGCCTCCGGCAGTGCGGCCTGGACAGCTTCGAGGAATATTTCCGGTTCATCAACACCGCCACCCATTACGGCCACAGCGAGATGCTCAGCCTGTTCGAGGCCGTCACCACCAATGAAACCTTCTTTTTTCGCAACCCGCCCCAACTGAAGGTCTTCCAGGAGGAGGTCCTGCCCCGGGTGCTCAGGGACCCGGCCAAGGTCAGCTCCCGCAAGCTGCGGCTGTGGAGCGTGGGCTGCTCCAGCGGCGAGGAGCCCTATACCCTGGCCATTTTGATCCTGGAGCACCTGGGCGTCTTTCGCGAACAGTGGGACGTGACCATTCTGGCCCACGACATCTCCCACCAGATGCTCAAACGGGCCCAGGAGGGGGTGTACAACGACCACTCCATGCGCCTGACGCCCGATTTGATCAAGCAGCGCTACTTCGATCGGAACGACAACGGTTACCTGGTCAAGGGCCTGGTCAAGGAGCTGGTCAAGTTCGAGTTCATGAACCTCAAGGACCACCTGCGGATGCGGCTGATCCGGGGCATGGACATCGTCTTCTGCCGCAACGTGATCATCTATTTCGACGAGCAGATGAAAAAATCGGTCATCGGCCATCTTCACCAGGCCTTGAACGACGGGGGCCACCTGTTCATCGGCCATTCGGAATCACTTCACGGAATCACCGACGCCTTCAAGCTGATCCACTATCCCGGGGCGATCGTCTATCAAAAACCAATCGAGGCGGTCTGATCGGGCGGTCAATCCCTCTTGCGCCGATCCCGCCACAGGACCCAGAGCAGCCCGACGGTCCCCAGTCCCCCGGCGGCCAGCAGGACGTAACCCAGGCCGGCCCTCAGTGACGAGCCGGTCTGACCCAGCAGCCACGCCCCGGACAACAGCAGCCCGGCCGTGACCAGGGCCGCCGCCAGGCGACCCAGGCCCCGGGCCAGGGGCCTGAAGAAACTGTCGGCCCGCTCGTACTCGTGCCTGATCTTGAGGTCGCCGGCCTCCAGCTTGGTCAACAGCCGCTCGATCCGGCCCGGCAGGGCGGTCAGCAGGTCCTGAAACTCGCGGAGGCCGAGGACGTGCTCGGCCAGCCAGCGCCGCGGTTCCCCGATTTTGGGGGCGATGTCCCGTTCGGTCATCTCCCGGCCGGCGGCGAACATGTCGAAGTTTTCATTAAGCATCCGGCAGACGCCTTCCATCAGCCCGAAGGACAGCATCAGGGCCACCCACTCGGTCGGGAAATTGGCCACCTCGTAGCGGTTGATCAGGACCAAGAACTCGCGGAAGAGGAGTTCCAGGTTGCGCCGGTTGTCCAGGCTGCGCATGCTCTTGGCCAGCAGCAGATCGGCGTCGTGTTGAAAGGCCCGGATGTCCACCCCCGGGCCCAGGACGCCGGCGTTGACCAGGACCGTCGAGACCAGATCGGCCCGCTCCAGGAAGAAGGCCCCCAGGAGGCGCTGGAAATGGCGCCTGGACTGGCGGCCGATGTAGCTGACGTTGCCGAAGTCCAGGAAGGCGGCCCGTCCGTCGGCCATGATCCGGACGTTGCCCTGGTGGGGATCGCCGTGGAAGCAGCCGGCCTCGAGGGTCTGCCGCAGCAGGCTCATGGACAGGTCATGGGCGATCCGGCCCAGATCGACGCCCGCCAGGTCCGTTGCCCGGCCGGGGGCCACCCCCTCGACCCAGTCCATGGTCAGGACCCGGGAGGTGCACAGCTCGCGGATCGTCCCCGGGACGAAGACGCCCCGGTGATCGGCCAGCACCTCGGCGAACTGGTCGATCTTGGCCGCCTCGGAAAGGAAATCGAGCTCGGCCCGCAGCGATTCCGAGAACTGGCGGACCAGGGCCCTGGGCTGGTAGCGCCGCGAGGCGGGGATCCGTTTTTCCAGGGCGTCGGCCAGATCGGCCAGGATGGCCAGATCGGCCCGGACCTCGGCCTCGATGCCCGGCCGCTGGACCTTGACCGCCACCGGCTCACCGGTGACCAGTTCGGCCCGATAGACCACGCCGATCGAGGCCGCGGCCGTGGGCTCGGTCTCGAAGCGGGCGAAGACGTCCTCGGGCGGCGCGCCCAGTTCGGCCTCGATCACGGCCCGCATGTCCGCCCAGGCCGGCGGCGGGACGTCCTCCTGGAGCGACCCCAGGATGCGGACGTAGTCCGGCGGCAGGATGTCCGGTCGGCAGGCCAGCTTCTGGCCGAGCTTGATGAAGGTCACCCCGGCCTCGGTCAGGGCGTCGCGCAAATTGGTCGCCCGGATCTGGCTCATTTCCAGACGGCCCTCTTCGGGACCGCTCCGGCCGCCCCAGCCCAGCTCGGCCAGGAGGTGGCCGAAACCATGGCGGACCAGGACCGAGACCAGGGCGGCCTTGCGTTTGACGTGCCGAGTCAGGGCCAGGCCGGGTATGCCGGTCATCCCCATGCCCTCCGGTTGAATCAGTGGTTATTTTTGTCACGAAAACTAGCACGCTCCGGCCGGATCGGTCAACGATCGACCGGATTCCCCCCTGGCCGGCGGACGTGAATTTAATAAAAACGGTTGTTGACGCGCCCCGCGCCATTTATTATGTTCACGGTTCGTTCCTGGACCAGTCAGGCGGATGGGGGTACGACCGTGTTCTGGGTTTTGGGACCCGGCGGACTGACGGGTGTCCTCGGCGGCGCGGTCGCCTTGGCCTCGCCGGGCGCCGACTGGTGGCTGCGGACCTTCGGGGAACCCGGCGCCGCGACGAGCGCCCTGGACCTCCTGCTCTTTCTGGCACGAACCGTATTTCCCGCCGGCGGGGTCTGGCAGGTCCTGGACGTGAACGCCCTTATGGCCCGCGTCTCGACCCTCTACCCGCCGGCCTGGGGCGACATCCTCCGGATCGTGGTCGGCGGCCTGGCGACCACCTTCTCGATCATGGTCCTGCTGGCGATCATCACCTGGGGCATGGGCAAGGCCATACCCAAGCTGGCTCCCGTCGGCCAGGGTGAAGACCGGAAAAAGGCGACCAAAGGCGGCCAAAACACGGCCCCCAAGGGGGGAGACGTATGATCCGCACCGGCCTCAGTCTGATCACCCCGGGCCAGGTGGTCATGATCGTGGTGGGCCTGGGTTTCATCTACCTGGCGATCAGGAAGGAGTGGGAGCCCTACGATCTGCTGCCCATCGGCGTCGGCATGATCCTGGCCAATCTGCCGCTGACCGGGCTTTTGACCCAGCCGGCCCCGGGCCTGGGAGCCGGTCAGGCGGGCCTGCTGGGCATCATCCTCAAGTACGGCCTCTACCACTGGAACATCCTGCCCCAGTTCATCTTCTTCGGCATCGGGGCCCTGACCGACTTCTCGCCCCTGATCGCCAACCCGCGGGCCTTCCTTTTAGGGGCGGCGGCCCAGGTGGGCATCTTCACCTCGTTTCTGGGGGCCATTTTACTGGGGTTCGGCCTGACCGAGGCCTGCTCCATCGGCATCATCGGCGGGGCCGACGGCCCGACGACCATCTACACCACCGGCCTGCTGGCCCCCCAGATCATGGGCATCACCGCCACGGCCGCCTACTCGTACATGGCCATGGTGGCCATCATCAAGCCGCCGATCATCAAACTCCTGACCAGCAAGAAAGAGCGGGAGACCTATATGCGGCCGACGCTCCGGCCGGTGTCACGCCTGGAGCGGGTCCTGTTCCCGATCGTGACCACGATCATCATCGTCCTGCTGGTCCCCAAGAGCGGCCCCCTGGTGGGGATGCTCATGCTGGGCAATCTGATCCGGGAATCGGGCGTGGTCGAACGGCTGTCCCAGACCGCCCAGAACAGCCTGATCAACATCGTGACCATCCTGCTGATGCTGGGCATCGGGGCGTCCCTGCCCGCCGAGCGGGTCTTCGACTGGGTGACGATCAAGGTCCTCGCCCTGGGACTGGCCGCCTTCTGCATCGGGACCGGGGCCGGGGTCATCTTCGGCAAGATCATGAGCTGGGTGACCAAGGAGCCCTTCAACCCCATGCTCGGGGCGGCCGGGGTCAGCGCCGTGCCCATGAGCGCCCGGATCGTCCATCACCTGGGCCACCAGGCCAACAAGAAGAACTACCTCCTGATGCACGCCATGGGGCCCAACGTGGCCGGGGTGATCGGCTCGGCCGTGGTCGGCGGATATTTCCTGAGCTACTTCGGGGCGCTCAGGTAGTCATCCGGAATCAATCAAACGAGCAGGGCCGGGGCCACCCCGGCCCTTTTCCTTAGCGGGCGGAGCCGGGCGGGCCCTTCAGGTCGCGTGCGCGGAGCAGCCCCGAGGGGACCGTGGCCTCGGCCGGGGCGGCATAGACCCGGCCGGAGTAGGGCCGGAGCTGGGCCTGCCGGCGCCGGATCCGGACCCGGGCGATGAACATCAGGTGCTGCTTGAAATACGACCAGGCAAAGACCCGGCGCGAGGGATTGGTCGGCCACGGGTCGCGCAGGACCACGTGGGTGATGTAGATCTTGTTGTTGGCGTTCATCCGGAAATAGGCGGCCGTAAGGACATAGGCGTGGGCCCCGAATCGCGGATTGCGCAGGCCCACCAGGAGCGGGTAGCCGTTTTTGAGGTCGGTCAGGACCGTGCCGGCGCTGGGCACCTGGGCCCGGCTGACGACCTGGACCGGCCGTCCGTTGACGTCGGTGGCCCTGACGTTGAGGACCTTCATGATCTGCCAGCCGGTGGCCCGGTAGTTGCCCTCGTTGCCGTACACCAACCGGACCAGATCGGCCTGGCGGACCAGGACGCCGTGGAGGTGGAGGATCATCTGGATGGCCGCGGCCCAGCACCAGTTGGACTTCCTCTGGCGGGCGATGTACAGCTTGAACTTGGCCGTGCGCACGCCCACGGCGCAGGCCCGGTGGCGTCGGTCGCAGGTGATGTCCGCCCGGGCCGTCGCCGCCCCGGCGACCATGGCCAGGATCAGGCCTGAGACGCAAAGTCGTTTGAACATGAACACCTCCTGGTCAGGCCGGGGTCGTCCTTGGCGAAAGGCGGGCCTTAGCCCGGGTCAAAACTCGACGTCGTAGAACAAGTCTACTCCGGTCGAAGCGCCCGTGCCAAGCTGTCCTTCGATTGTCCAGTTCCGGTTGAGGCGGTACTGGGCCTTGATCCGGGCCCCGGCCTGGGTGCCCACGCCGGTCCCGACGGTGACGTACACCTTGCGGCCGAAGTGCTGGCCGAGTTCGACCCCGGGCGAGCCGGAGAACTCGTCGGACACGATCCGGACGGCGTTCGGGGCCAGGGGCAGTCTGACCAGGCGGGTGAAGTCCTGGAGCACGGTGTTGCCGATCATCGCCCCGGCCATGGTGCCCAGATCGGTGCCGCCGTCCCGGCGGCCGACGTCCCGGCCCAGCGAGAAGAAGCGGAGCACCTGGCCCGAGGACACCGGCGGGTCCGTGGCCAGTTCGAAACGGGGCGATTCGGCCGTGCCCCGCACCCGGAGGATGTACTTGAAGGTGCCGCCCCGTTGCTCGAAGGTCAGGTTCAGGCTGGGATTGGGCCGCGCCAGTCCGGCGAACACGATCTGGCCGTGATTGACGTAGAACCGGGAGCCCTGGAGGGCGAAGTAACCCCGGAGGACCCTGATCAGGCCCGTCAGACGCAGGTCCTGGTCGGCCTTTTTGTGGACGCCGATCCGTCCGGCGGCGAAGACGTGCAGGCCCAGGCCGCTGACCGGGGTCGCCTCGGGGACGTCCACCCGGACGTTGACGGCCAGGCGCTTCAGAAAATCCAGGCCGACGCCGGCGGTCAGCGACCGGGTCAGGTCCCGGCGGGACCGGACGTCCTGGACCACGATCACGTCCCCGCCCCCGGCCTCGAATTCGGGACCGGTGAACAACTGCGCTCCCCGGATGACCACCCGCCCTGACGCCTTGGGCCGACGCCAGGTGCCCTGGAGGCGGCCGTCGGCGTCAAAGCGGACCCGGACGTTCTGGGACCGGACCACGGCGCTCCGGGCCGTGAATTTCAGGTCAAAGGCCCGGGGCAGCCCGGCCTCCAGGTCCATGCCGCCGGCCACCGAGACCCGGCCTCGGCCGGAGCGGCCGGTCAGGCGCTCGATCACCAACCGTCGCCCGGTGAACCGGATCAGACCGCCCAGGCCGCTGATGTCCATGCCCTGGGGAATGGACCGGAAGGCGACGTTTTCGATCCGGATCAGGCCCGAGATTGCCCGGCCGTTGGACCTCAATCCGGCCCGGATCGACCCCTTGAGGCCGATCAGGCCGGGCAGATCCAGGTTCAGGGCGGCTAGCCGGGGCAGGGCCGCCTGGACCCGCCATCGGGGCCGGCCCAGCGCCTGCCACTGCCAGGGGGCCAGGGACAGCTTGACCGCCTGCTCGAACTTCCCCAGGACCATGGCCGTCCGGGCCCCGGTCAGCCGGGCCTGGATGGTCAGCCGTCCGGGGCGGTATTTCAAGCCGATCCGGCCCGAGACCTCGACCCGGAACCGGTTCAGTCCGCCGAAGTCCCCCTGGGAGGCGCGGTAGCGGACGCCGGCCCGGGCCAGGCTGACCCGGGCCTCGACCAAGGGACGGCTCGCGGTCCCGCCCACTGAAAACGCGACCCGGCCGCCGCCGAACAGACGCCTCACCCCGGCCCACCTGACCCCCAGCCGGGCCAGACTCAGGATCTTTCCCTCTCCGGTCAATCGGATCGGACCGTCCACCAGGCCCGGCCCCCCGGGCCCGGTCAGGGCCAGGTTCAGGGGCAGACGGCCCCGGGCCTGAAAGGAAAGGCCCGGCGACCTGACCCGGAGGTTCACCTTGGCTTGCCGGTTTCGATAATCGAGGTCGAGATCGGCCGCCCGCACGATCACCCGGCGCCAGCTCAGGCCGCGCAGCCTGACCCGGGCCTTGACCCGTGGGGCGGCAGGGGTCCCCCGCCAGCGGGCCTCGAGGCCCAGCCGGCCCGCCAGGCGCGTCTTGAGACCGATCAGCGAGCTCCAGCGGCCCAGGGGCACCCGGGCCTTCAGGTCGCCCCGTAAACCATCCGGCGACCAGACCAGGCCCCTGACCGTGATCCGGCCGCCCCGGCCGACCAGATTCAATCGGTCCAGGCTCATCCCGGCCGGGCCGATGGTCAGACGGCTGGCGCCCACGGTCCTCAGGCCAAGGCCTGTCAGCCGGGTCAGCCTCACGGCCAGGCGAGGCCCGGGTTCGAGACGGAGTCCGGCCGCGGCCGCCAGACGCCCCCAGCGCCGGACGGCCGCCCTCAGGGTCACCTGGCCGCTCCCCCGGTCCCAGCGCCCGGCCAGGTTGAGTCCCGTCCCGGACTCTCGTCCCACCTGGAACCGGCCGGCCTTGCCCCGCAGGACCAGGGCCAGTTCGTCCGGTGTCGGGGCCCCGCTCGCCTCGGCCTCGACCCTGACCCCGCGCAAATGCCAACCCGTGCCACTCGCCTCCGCGGCCCGCGCCATTAGATGCAGCCCGGCCGTGAGGTCGGGCCAGGCCCGCCCCAGGCCCCCCAGGACGGCCTCGGCCGCCAGGCCACGCAGCCGCACCGGACCGAACTTCACCTCCCGGGACCGCAGGCGGCCGGTTACCACCGTCGGCTCCAGTCGCTCCCAGGGTGCGAGTTCGGCCCCGACGGCCGGCAGACGGCCGGCCAGGTCGATCCGCAAATCGGTCACGGCCAGCCGGTCCCGGGCCGCGCCCGGGATGGACAGACTGAGCTCGAGGTCAGGGCCGCTCCAGGGCCCGCGGCATTGTCCCTTGAAAGACACCGGTCCTTTCAGCCGCAAATCCTTGAGCCAGGCCAGGCCCAGGGGCGGCTTACCGCCGGGCCCGGCCGGCAGTCGCCTCAGCCGCCCCGTGATTTTCAGGTCGATCCGCCGCCGGTCGATGGAGTCGGCCCGGCCCGACCAGACCAGCCAGCCCCAGTCGCCGCGGGCCTCGGTCAGGCTGATCCGGCCGGACTCGAAGCGGCCGGCCAGGGTCAGCCAGCCCCGGCCGATCTTCAGTCCGGCCGTCAGGGAGGGGAGGCCGCGGCCCGGCCAGCGCCCCCTGACCCGGGCCTCGACCACGGCCGCCGCTGGGGGGGACAGGAGCCCGGCCCATTGTCGGGGAACCAGCCGGGCGATTACGGTGGCCATTGGCGCCCGGGCCAGGCGAAACCGCCCCTGAAACCGGCCCTTTTGCCAGGTCCCTCGGGCCGCCAGCCATTTCCGGCCGAGTCGCAGCTCGCCCCCGGCCGTCAGGTCCTTCGGCGAGACACCCCGGCCCCGGAGGGTCAGTCGAACCTCGGTGCGACGAGGCAGCAGGGAGGTCCAGGTTTCATGATTCGGCCACAGCCTTTCCGCCCAGCGTTGCAGGGGCACTCGGCGGGCCCTGATCGAAAATTCATAGGCCGGATCAGTCGGCCGGGTCAGGTCGAACCGAACCGAGGCCGTCAAGGTCGTTTCGCCCCGCCGGGCCTCGATCCCCAGGCGCAGCGCCCCCGGCGGCCCCGTGAGCGACGCCCGGCCGGTCACCGGGACGCGCCGCAGCCAGGCCGGGAGCCAGGGGGCGAACCGGGCCGCCTCCCGGGGGTCGATCCGGAATTGATCGACCTTGATCGACACGGCGCGCCAGTTCTCGATCCGCCCGCTGAGCCTGATGGACGAGCCGGCGGTTTTCAGGTCGAGACCGGACAGGACCAGGCCCCGGTCAGTGACCGTCAGCCGGCCCCGCAGCCGTTTCACGGTCAGGCCCCGGGGCGACAGCCGGGCGGCCAGGGAGTCCACCTTGACTCGGGCCTCAAAAGAGGGACCGCCCACGGTCAGGACCACCCGGGCCCGGGCGTGGAGGCCGGCGATCCGCTCGATCCCCAGGCCCTTGGCCCGGGGCCAGCCGGTGATCCGGCCCTGGATGACGTGGAGATCGTTCAGTTCGATGGTCCAGGGTCGCCCTGCGGCCGGTCGGCCGGCGGGGGAGGGGGAGGGCAGGGCCGCCAGATCGACCTCGGGCCGGACCACCTTTACTTTGTCCAAACGGACCCGGGCCGCCAGCAGGGCCCAGGGGTCGAGGTCGAACGCCAGCCGGGCGGCCTTAAACAGGGGGCGGCCGCCCGCGGTCACCTCGAGGCCCGTCAGTTCGATCCGGCCCCGGATCGACAGGTGAAGTTTTTCGTATCGGACCTTGATTCCGGCGGTTCGCTCCAGCCGGGGCAGAAAATATCCGGCCGCCAGCCGGGCCAGGGGATTGCGGGCCAGCCAGGCCCCGATCAGGCCGGCGGCCAGCAGGCCGAAGACGACCAGGGCGGCTATGATCAGGCGGCGTCGCATCAAAACGTCTGTCCGATGCTGAAGTTGATGGCGTAGTCGTTGGACAGGGCGTCCGGCCGGTTGAGCTTGAACCCGATGTCCAGCCGAAGCGGGCCCACGGGAGTATTGTACCTGACGCCGAAGCCCACGGTGTACCTGAAGCCCAGCGAGTCGGCGGTGACGCGCCCGATCCGGTCAAAGGGCCTGGGTTGGGTCAGACTGAAGGCCTGGGGGTTCACCTGGCCGGCCTCGGCGAAGACCACGCCCTTCAGGCGCCGGTAAAGGGGGAACATCAACTCCAGCCCCAGTTCCAGCGAGGTCCGGCCTCCCACCGGCCGCCCCTCGGGGTCCAGGGGCCCCAGCCTCTGGTACTGGTAGCCCCGCACCGACCAGACCCCGCCCAGAAAGAGGCGGTTGAAGATATAGACGTCCCCCATGCCCTCGGTCGGGGTGATGGTCACCGCCCGGACCCGTCCGGTCAGGACCAGCTCACGGGTCAGCGGCCAGAACCGGTAGTAGTACACCCCGGGCTTGACGTAGCTGACCTCGGACCCCAGCAGGTGCGTGGCCACGTCCAGGCCCAGGCCGAACCGAGCGCCGGTGGTCGGGTAGAGGGGGTTGTCGGTCGAGTCATAGGCCAGCCCCAGGGTCAGGAAGTGCTCGCGGTAATAACGAATGGAGCCGGTCGAGCCCACGGCGCCCGCGTCGCCCACGAAAATCTGGGTGGGACGGTGCCGGGCCAGCCGGAGCCGGATGAGCCACGACCAGTTGCCATGGGGACGGCCGAGCACGGTCCAGTCCAACCACCACACCTCGTCAGTGTAACTGACCTCCTCCTGGTGCTCGAACCCGCCCGAGGTCCGGAAGTCGGTCCGGCGGTCAAAGACGTAGGGCTTGATCCAGTGGGCCTCGACGCCGCGCCGGCGAAAGGAATAACGGCCGACCAGCTCGAATCGGCCGCCCAGGCCCAGGGGGTCCCGCCGGACGTAACCCAGGGAGACCCGCGGCCCCTCGTCGGTCATGTAGCCCACCCCGGCCCGCAGTCTGTTGGGCGGGGACCGGATCAGCGACACCCGGATCGGGACCCGATAGTTTTTGGCCCGGGACCAGTCCGGGTGGAGGGCCACCGACCGGAACAACCTCAGGTTCAACAACCGCAGCCGGGAGGACTTCATCTTGTTCACGGAAAAGACCTGGCCGGTCCGAAAGGTCAGGGCCCGCCTGAAGGTGGTCCGATTCAATCGGTCCCGGTCCATGGTCACCGGGCCGAAGCGATACCGCGGCCCGGGTGTCAGGCGGAGGGTGATCCAGGCGGCCCGCTGCCTGAGGGAAACCACCACCCGCCCCAGGACCTGGCTCTGGGCGTATCCCCGGTTGGCCAAAAACAGGGCGATGGCCTGTTTGCCCCGGCGGTAGGCGGTCAGGTCCAGGCGGCGGCCGGCCCGCAATTGCGACAATTTTTTGACTCGGGCCTCCCAGGCCGGCGGAAAAAGGCCGTAGAACATGATCCTGACCCGCCGGACCACGGTCGGCCGGCCCTCCTGAATGGTGATGGTCAAGGAGACCTGGTCGCCGTGGCGGACGACTTTGGGGGACACCTTGGCCTGGAAAAAGCCCCGCAGCCGGTAGTAGCGCCGGATGCGAACCACGTCTTCCAGGACGGTCAGGTGATCGTACCGGGTCTGCGGACTGAACCAGCGCCAGGCCGGCCGGGGCCGGGAGGCCATCAATCGGCGGATCTGCTCGGCCGAAAAATGCTTGTTGCCCATGATGATCAGCCGGGTGAGGTAGCGGATCGGTCCGGCCGGGGGCCGCGTCGCCGGCCGGGCCTCGCCGGGGAGAAGCAGGGTCAGGACCAGGATTAGCCCGGCGGACACTCGCCAGGGCCTGTGTATTCCGGAATTCGAAATCAAGAGGGAATCGATTTTCGGAAAATTTCGGGGTGCGTCCCCCGTAAATCGAGGCCCCTGCAAATGGTCCACTAATTGCATAACTTAGCAACGACTGTGGCAACGAGGGACAGGATGTTACACCAACGACTCACCTTCGGGAACCTCATCCGGATCGTCTGCCTCGGCTCGGCGGTCTTGTTCAGTCTGATCCATTTGGCCCGTTGAGCCGGCCCGACTCCAGTTCCCACAGCAGCCGGAAGACGTCCGCCCGGGTTTGTCCCCGGCCCGGGAAGTAACGGGCGCTCACCCGGTCGCAATCCAGATGCTCGACCAGCAGCCCCAACACCCTTCCTTTGGACAGTCCCATGTCCGAGATGCGGGCCGAGGGATAGGCCCCCCAGACCCGATAATCCAAGACCTCGGCCCACAGCCTGAGCCCCAGGACCTCGTCCGGGACGGCCACCGCGTCCGCGGGGATGACCTTGGCCGCGGCCACCCGGCGGCCGCCGATACTGACCGTGTCCCCGGAGACCCGGCTGATCCGTCTCTTCTGTAAAAACCGGTCGTGGCGAACCCAGGCCAGATCCCCTTCCCGGCCAGGGGCGGCCGAAGATTGTCGAGGGTCCATACCTCACTCCTGGTACTTTTTCATCTAATATACCGGTTTTGACCGGTCCCTGTCTCGCTCGCCCCCGGAGGACGGGTTAAAAAAAGGCCAAACCGGTGCTCTTCCTCGAAGAAGAGCACCGGCCTTGGCCGTTTAACCTTACGTCAGGAAAGGACGAGTCCCTTACTGGAACAGGCTCCCCATACGCATCAGCAGACCCAGATCGCCGGTGGCCTTGAACTGTCCGGACATGAAGGCCGCCGCGCCGTCCAGCTCCTTGCGGGCGATCTTGAGCCAGACCTCGCTGGGGGCGTTGATGGTCGCCGTGGCGCTGGCGGCCTGCCCCTGGGCCACGGCGCAGGTCTTGTCCTTGATGGTCACGTTCCACTCGCCAGGTTCGTCGCCGGTGAAGTTGAACTGGATGACGCAGTCCAGGCCCTCGGCCGCCTCGGGCTTGAAGGCACCGGGCATGCCGTTCATCACCTCGTTGATGTTGCTGGGAAGGTCCATGCCTCTCTCCTCATCCGCCTTGGGGTTGTCGTGAATCGGTTCCTGCTTTCCCCAACCTTGTCCTACCCCGGCTAATCATAACGGGCACAATTGAAATAGTCAACCAAGGGACCGGCCGGGTAGTGTCTCAGTTTAAAATTTGATCTGGCCTGGGGGCCGGTTTTCCTGTATGCTTAGCGTAAAGCATAGGAGAACCCATGCCTAAAGGACCAAAAGGCGAAAAGCGGCCCGCCGACGTTATTGGAACGGCGGTCATGGTCGCCAAGATCGCCACGGGCGAGATAGAAGAAAAGACGGCGGGCGACGATAAAGACCCCGCCGCCGTCGCCCTTGGCAAAAAGGGCGGCAAAGCCCGCGCGAAAAAGCTCACGCCTGAGCAAAGGTCGGAGATAGCCAAGAAGGCGGCCGCGAAGCGGTGGTCAAAGAGCTAGGCGATTAATCCCGGCCCTCATCAAAATCAAATAGGGGAAACTGATGCCCTGTTGACGGGAAGGCTCTTTCGAAATTGCGATCAAAGCCTGCCTTGGTCGTTGAAGCGTTACCTATGCCTATTACTTGCCAAATTTGAGCCCTTAGGGCAGGCAACCCAACAACATCTGATAAGAACTGAAACATCTTATATTTTCTCCCGCCCTTGGTGTAAACGACTGGATTTTTTTCATCTAATATTTCAAGCAGTGCTCCGTTGCTGTGCGCTAATGGTGAATACACATACTTGCGGATAAACCATGCAAAAAATTGAGGATGGTTTTTTGCGTCTTGGTTGCGCCTTAGGTTATAGAGCCGATAAATCAAGTTAAAAAATTGATCCGGAAATTCTCTGGCATATTCTCGTGCCTCCTCTCTGATATATTCCTGAAACAGAGCACGATATTCTTCTTTTTGCTTGTCTCGAACATATCCGGTTGCTTCGTCGATTAGTGCGGAGATCCCCAGCTTGGCTGATGCTCGCAGTATAATTTCGGCCTGAATCGCCAAAAATTTCTGGCTTGAGTGCAATAGCCCTTGTCTAGACGCCTCCCATATCGCATCACAAATATCTATCAGAACAGACCCCTCATAGCCATGCGCCAGATCCCCATCTATTGTCTTAAATATCAATGGGTTCTCTAGTTTTTGGCGCAATTCAGGGCTAATAACGGATCCAAGTCCTTTCCTGCTAATAGTCCTCATAAACACATTGCCGCCGCCGGATTTCATACCAAGGTTTCTGGCTAAGCCGCGCTTGTGGAAAACTCGTTTTACCCGTCCTTGATCCTTTAGGACATAGCACTCAAGCTCGTCGCCAAGGGTTAGAACGCCTTCATAGGCTGCCTCTGGCACTTCGCCATCATTGGAAGCCCACCGCGCCCGCGCAGCTTCCCGGGCAATTCTTTTTCTTTCTTCAGGTGTTAGGCTCGCGGCTCGCGCGAAACCACCTTTGGCCTTACCCTCTGCTTTCTTGTTCATGCCTGCATGCCTCCACTCAGAATATGCTTGCATTTTAGTCCCCGGCACCCTAAAATGCAAGCACAAAATGGCCTCGGAGCAAAAAATTCATGCTTGTGGGGGTTAATGAAAAAAATGCTTGACACTAAGCATGTTGTGCAGTATAGTTGGACCATGAACAGGTTGCCTCTACAAAAGCGGGTCCAAATCCTTCACATGCTTGTCGAGGGTGCTTCCATGCGGTCCATTAGCCGTGTGGTGGACTGTTCTATCAATACTGTCACCAAGTTGCTGGTGGACGCCGGAAACGCCTGTTATGAGTACCACGACACGAAAGTGCAGGGCTTAAAATCTCGCCGCATCCAGTGTGACGAGATATGGTCCTTTTACTATGCCAAGCAAAAGAATGTACCCAAGCACAAGCAAGGTGATGCGGGAGACGTTTGGACCTGGACGGCCCTAGACGCAGACTCCAAGCTGATTTGTGCTTGGATGGTGGGGGACAGAAGCGCCGAAACGGCTTCTGTATTCATGAACGACCTGGCCTCAAGGCTGGCCAATCGGGTTCAGCTTACAACCGACGGCCACAAGGCGTATTTAGAAGCAGTCGAAGGTGCTTTCGGGATGGACGTGGACTATGCAATGCTGGTCAAGCTGTACGGTTCCGATCCTGAGGCAGAAAAGCGATACAGCCCCCCTAAATGCCTAGGGGCAGAAAAGACCAAGATCAACGGCGATCCCGACCACGAGAATGTTTCGACCAGCTACGTGGAGCGGCAAAACCTGACCATGCGGATGAGCATGAGGCGGTTTACCCGGCTGACCAATGCTTTCAGTAAAAAACTTGAGAACCACTGTCACGCCTTGGCGCTCTACTTCTTTTTCTACAACTTCATTCGGATTCACAAGACGCTGAGAGTAACCCCTGCCATGGAAGCGGGTCTCATTGACCACCTGCTGACCTTTGAGGATTTGGTTGCCTTGATAGACGAGCGAGAGGCCCAGACCAAAAAATCAAAGTGAGACACTACCACCGGCCGTCAGAAAATGACCCGGACCCCGCCCAGGTCCTGGACGTTGAAGCTGTGTTTTTCCTCGGGGGCGCCGATGAACATGTTGTTGACCTCGACGCCCAGCTCGCCGGACAGGCGCCCGACCGTCTCCGGGCTGAACCGGCCCTCCCGGCTGACCAGCTCGGTCTTGATGTCGGGGAAGATCTCGGCCATGACCGCCAGGCTATGCCTGATTGGCTCGGACTGGTCCTCGGCCCCACGGCCGTAGAGGTGGATGACGTACACGAACCGGGAGACCTCGTTCTGCAGGACGTACTCCAGGGCCCGGTGGAGCCGGTCCAGACGGGCGCCGCGGACAAAGACGGCCACCTTCTGGTGAGAAAGCGAGGTGATGGCGTCGATGACCCGGGTCCGCAGCAGGAAGATGCGCTCCAGGGCGGTGTTGACCAGCTCCAGAAGGGCCCGCAGCAGCCGGACCCGGAAGAGCATGGCGATGATGAACCCCGAGGCCGGGGCGAAATAGAGGATGAAATACAGGAAGTACTGGACCCGGATGACCAGGTAGCCGACGATGCCGCTCGAGGTGGCGGTGATGCCCAGGAGCGTCGCCAGCAGACCGGCCCGGTAGGTCCGCTTCAGTTCCTTGCGCCGCAGGCGGAGCAGGATGTTGCCCACCCCGAACAGGGTCATCACCCCCAAAAAGGAGATGGTATAGACCCCGCCCAGGGACAGGAGCCGCCCCCCGGTCAGGACCAGGATCGAGGCGCACAGGATGAAAAAGGTGATGACCGTCCGGTGGGTGGTGCCCCGGCGGTTGGTCTTGAGCAGAAAGGCGGTCAGGCAGCCGTCCAGGGTCATCCGCCGGACCAGGCCCGAGACCCCGACGTAGCTGGTCAACACCGCCCCGGACAGGACCAGGGTCGCGTCCAGGATGATGGTCACCCGCAGCCAGTCCCCGCCGGTCACGGCGGCCATCCGGGCCAGAAGATCGTAACTCTTGTCGGTCACCTCGTAGATCGGGAAAAAGGACAGGGTCAGGAAGGCCATGATCGGGTTGATGACCGTCACCGCGACCAGCATGTTGCGCAACGTTTTCCGGAAGACGCCCGGCGCCTGCTCCTCGACGTAGTTGGCCGAACTCTCGAAGCCGCTGACCCCCAGCAGCGCCGCCGAGAAACCCAGGAACAGGGCCAGGAAGAAATGCTCGTCCGTGGGAACGGACCGCAGGTTGGCCGCCAGGGTCGAGACCGCCGGGCCGGGCTCGAAGAAGTGATACAGGTCGCTGAAGGGCACCTGGGCCTTGAACTGGAGGGCCAGGGGCAACGACGGGGCGTGTTCGTAAAAGGCCCACAGATCGCCCAGGGGCAGGTAATCCAGGTTGTAGGCCAGGGTCGAACTGCTCGAGCCCAGACTCAACACGCCGCACAGGACCAGGGTGAACAGGGTGGCCATGTGGAAGATGAAGATGCCCAGGGCGACCACGGCCGACTCGGTGATGCCGGTGATGGTCAGGGCCGCGAACACGGCCAGGACCCCGATGATCACCAGCAGGACCGTCCCCTGGGTGGCGCCGATGGCCGGGACCAGTCCCTCCAGGTACCTGACCGCCACCGTGGCCGAGATGACGGCCGTGGCCATGTAGGACAGGATGGTCATGCAGGCGGCCATGGAGGCCGACAGCTTGCTGGTGGCGTTGAGCAGGCAGTTGTAGGCCCCGCCGTTTAAGGGCAGGGCCTCGACGACCTCGGTGTAGATCCGCTTGTACAGGTACAGGGTGCCGGCCACCAGCAGCAGGACCAGCGGGGACAGGGCCCCGGCGTAGTAGGTGGCGATGGCCGAGACGTAGAGGCAGGACGAGGTGATGTCATTGCCGCAGATCCCCGTCGCCAGCCAGGGGCCCAGCTTGCTCTTGCCCTTGAGCAGCGCCTCGGTGGTGATTTCCGGGGCTGCCGGGACGGCCGCGGCGGCGTTTGTGGTCGAATCGGCCATGGAGCGCCCCTGGCGGCGGGGACAAAAAATCGCGGCCATTGTCCGGGTTTTCGGCCGCCCCGTCAAGTCGAACCGGGATAAAAATGAGTTGACGAAAAGATGGTCCGGTTATTGTTGTCCCGGCGACCGGACGGGTCCCCAACGATGTCAACGGCCGGGAGTGGGCCGATACATTTTCTTCCAGGGCTGGTGCCGGTTCCGGAGATAATCGCGGATGGCCGCCCGCAGGGTGGCGATACCCAGTTTGGCGCAGTGCCCGTGTCCGGGGGGCAGCCCGCCCAGGAATCCGGCCACGTCGGCCGCGGTCAGGGCCTGGGCCCTGTCGACGCTCAATCCCAGGGCCAGCTGGGTCACCGCCGAGCCCACGGCCACGGTGGCCGCGCACCCCTGCGGAAAAAAGGCGATCCGGGTGATGACGTCGCCCGTGACCTCGATCCCGATCTCGAGGGAGTCCCCGCAGGAACTCACCGGCGCGCCCCGGCCGTCGGGCTGGGGCAAAAAACCCAGGTTACGGGGCTGCCTGGCGTTGGCCACCAGCGCCTCGGACGGGGTGAACCCGGACCACGGTTCACCCGGCTCGGACCCGGCGGGCCCGTTCTCGTAGGGGTCATCCGGCCGGGCCGGCATGATAATTTCCGCCGGCCCGGGCGTCAAGGCCGCCGAATCGAACCGGCCCCCGGGGGACCGAGATTGTGTTATGATGTCATATCGGTGGGGACGCATGGGCTGCCCGAACGAGGCCTCGTCCCCGTCACCCGGGTGGAAGGACATGGTCAAGAACACGCCGGTGGACGATTTTCTGGAGGCCCTCCAGCAGAGCGTCAAGCGGGAGGTGATCGAGAACTACCTCCACGAACGCCGGCTGATCGAGGCCCAGATCGAGGAGATCGAACAACTGGCCGCCGACCTGACGGCCCTGGAACACCAGTTGGCCCTGCGCTACCGCCGGTTCTACATCATCCTCCTGGACGATTGCCACATCGACAATTTTTTACAAATGATCGGGCTGGAATGGCGGCCCTACCGGGATCAACCACCGGCCGGTGAAAAAAAATTTCGGTTTCGGGCCCTGCGTTTCCTGCCCACCTGGGGCCTGACCCGCCGGTCCCGCTACACCCGGCTGGTCCTGAGGGCCTACCAGCGCCTCTGGGACTGGAACATAAAATATACCGAGCAATATCTGGACCTGCACCTGGAGGCCGAGGCGGTCAATCACAACATCGCCCGGTTTCGATGCGGCTACGACGTGCTGGCCATCCTGGCCTTTTTCCGGAGCCTGGACGTCCACCAGATTCAGCGAGCCCGGTTTCTGGGGGGCAATTTCCGGCCGGACGAGGTCAACGCCATCGAGCGGCGAATGTATTTTCCGGATATTTCGCTGGAAAAGTACGGCTTCGAGCCGCCGGCCGACCTGCCCCCGCCGGCCGAGGTCGCCGGCCGCCTGCGGCAACTGGCCGAGGATATCCACCGGGCCGAGCCCGATGCCTGCCGGGCGATAGTCATTCCCGGGAAAAGGGCGGATTGACCTATCTGGCCCGGTGGCAGACGAACTGCAACAGGGCCTCGCCGACCGTGCCCCGCCGGATGGGAAGCACCTCACGCCGCGGCCGCCAGCGGGATTTCTCCTCCAGTTCCCGGTCCAGGGCGACGTACTCCAGTTCTTCCAGGGTCCGGGCCCGGCAGCAGATCCGGGTCTTGATCCGCAACTGGTAGAACAGGGGCCGGTTGGTCATGGGCTTGTGTTTGAAGGTCATGCGGTGCCAAAAGGTGACGCAATCGCCCTGGCGGGTGATGGTGGTCGTGTCCACCCAGGAGTTGCCGTTCGGGCCGCTGGCCACGAACCGCCAGTTGGCCGCCCCCGCGGGTCCGGAAACCACACCCAGAAACACCACTACCAGTAAAGCGGCCCATCGGCGCATCTGACTGCCTCCTGAACTGGGTCAAACCGGCCGGGCCCGAGGGGGGCAACCGGTCTTCATCGTCGTCAAGACCAATTATACCCGAACCGTGCCCGACCCGTCGCCTGCTTGTCCCGGCCCCGGGCCTCGGCCGGGCTCCGGTCCCCGGGCCAGGCGACCAGCCTATATTGTAGGAGCCTGCCCCGGCCGTTTCAAGTCCAGTTTTGACGGCGGTCATTTCAAGCGGGCGGCCTGGCAGGGCCTGTCTTTCGTGTGATAGACTTAGCCGTGATGAGCGTCGTCCCGGCACTGGCCCTGGATCTGGCCCAAAAACGGCTGGCCCTGGAGGGTCGGTCCGACCTGCCCCGGGTCCGGACCGACACCTCGGATTTCTTCGACGTCCGCTTCGGCGACGTCCTGGTCCTGGGCGACGGGGCCTACCTGGTCCGGGGCACGGCCCACGAGGGCCGCTTCGGCCTGGACGAACAACCCAAACCCTGGGTCAAATGGGCCCTGGACCTGTTCACCGGACAGCGGGTCCTGATCAAGCTGGTCTTCTTCGAGTCATTCGACCTGCGCCTGGGCGATCTGACCTACACCTGTTTCCGCTCGCCCCAGAAGGAGGCCCGGCTGCTGGACCTGGTCCGGGGCCGGAAGCACTTCATGCAGGGCCGGTGGCTCGAGGACGAGGCCGGCAACAACGTCCGGATCCTGGAGGTCCTGCCCGGGCCGCCCCTGCCGACCCTCATCCAGAACGCCCCGGCCGGACCCCACGAGGACTATTGCCGGGCCATGCTGCCGGGCCTGCTCGACCGGTTCATTTCAGCGGTCGAGGCCCTGCATTTCCTCCACGGCCACGGCGAAAAGCACGGCGACGTCCGCCGCGACCACATCCTTCTGGACGCCAACGGCGACTTCACCTGGATCGACTTTGACTACAACTACCATCACTACGAGAGCCTGGCCGGCCTGGACCTGTTCGGCCTGGGCAACATCCTGGCCTTTCTGGTCGGCCGGGGCGACGTGACCCTGCACGGGCTCAAGGAGGAGCATCCCGACTGGCTGGGCCGCCTGTCCGCCGCCGACCTGAACCTGGTCTTTCCCAACCGGGTGATGAACCTGGGGGCCCTGTTCGACTATCTGGCGCCCGACCTGACCGGGATCCTGCGGCGGTTTTCGGCCGGGACCGAGCTGTTCTTCGAATCGGCCGCCGAACTGGCCGACGACCTGCGTCAGGCCGCCGTGGCCCAGAGAAGACTTCAAGGAGGGAGTTGAATGGAATTCGATCGGGACCCGCGTCGGATCCTGCTGGCCGTCGATTTTTCGGAGAACTCGGACCGGGCCGTGACCTACACCGGTCTGATCATGGGCGCCACCCCGGGCTTTCACCTGACCATCGTCCACGTCGTCGAGGACCCGCCCGAGGATTTCTTTCCGAACGAGGCCAGCCGGCAGGAGCACCTGGCCAAACAAAAGGCCTTGACCGATGACCTGCTGGAGCGAACCAAACAAAAGCTGATCGACATGGGCGTGCCCGGCGGGAACATCTCGCTTCTGGCCCCGGTCAAGAAGTGCGACTCCATGGCCGGTTGCATCATCGAGGAGCAGCAGACCCATGACTTCGGCACGGTGGTCGTCGGCCGGCGCGGGCGATCGAAAAAGGAGGAATTCCTGTTCGGCTCCGTTTCCAACCGGATCATCCATTACACCAAGGGCTGCACCGTGTGGGTGGTCGAATGACCCCCGGGCGGCCGACCCCTTTCAGGAGGTAACGGCGTTGCGTCACATCCGTCGAGTAACAACCCTGGCGATGATCATCGCCATGTTCTTCCTGGTCCAGACCGCTTGGGCCGCGCCCAAACCGGAACGGATCAAGCTCAAGAACGGCCTGACCCTGATCGTCCTCGAGGATCATTCCGCCCCGGTGGCCTCGCTCCAGGTCTGGGTCCGGGCCGGGGCCCGGCTGGAGCGGCCCTTCGAGAACGGCATCACCCACTTCATCGAGCACATGATCTTCAAGGGCACCCCGAGTAGGCCCATGGGCGCCATCTCGCGGCAGATCGAGTCCGCCGGCGGCGATATCAACGCCGCGACCAGCTACGACTACACCTACTATCACGTCACCATGGCCAGCCGTTACTTTGACACGGCCATCAACGTCCTGTCCGACGCCATCGAGCATGCCCTGTTCGATCCGGTCCAGATTAAACGGGAGCGCAAGGTCGTTCTCGAGGAATGGCGCATGAACCAGGACAGCCCGGGCAGTCGCCTGTGGCGGACCCTGTTCAAGACGGCCTACACCACCCACAACTACCGCCGGCCGATCCTGGGCACCCCCAAGCTCATCCGGTCCTTTACCCGGAAGATGATCAAGGCCTACATGCACCGCTGGTACGTGCCCGGCAACATGGTCGTCGTCGCCGTAGGCGACTTCAACCGGAACAAGGTCGTCGCCAAGCTCGAGAAGGCCTTCGGCCGGATACCCGCCCGGGCGGTCCCCAAGGAGGCCGTGACGCCCGAGCCGCCCCAGAAGAAGATCAGGGTCAAGATCGTTCGGGCCAGGGTCTCCGTGGCCCGGGTCGCCCTGGCCTGGCATATCCCGGTGGGCCTGGGGAACCCCGACGAGGAGCCGCTGGACGTCCTGGGCATGGTCCTGAGCAGCGGCCGGACGAGCTGGCTGTACCGCGAACTCCGGGACAAGCGGCAACTGGTCCAGTCCGTGAGCGCCTTTGCCTTCACCCCCCGGGACCCGGGGCTGTTCGCCGTGTTCATGACCCTTTACCCCAAAAATCTCAAGGCGGCCCTGACCGAGACCCTGCGCTGGGTCTATGCCGCCCGCACCCGCCCGGCCAGCCGGGACGAACTCAAGCGGGTCAAGCTGAACCTGACCTCGAGCTTCATCTTCCGCCGCCAGACCATGCAGGGTCAGGCCCAGCTCCTGGGCAACGCCGAGACCAACGGCGGCGGCATCGAGCGGGTGGCCCGCTACATCTCCCGGGTCGAGGCGGTGACCGAGGCCGATCTCATGCGGGTGGCCCGCAACTACCTGACCACCCACAACCTGACCGTGGTGGTCATGCTCCCCGAGAAGGCCAAGGTGGGCCTGACCCCCAAGGACATCGCCCTCATCTCGAGGCGGGCCGAGGCCGCGGCGGCCAAAACGGCGGCCGCCAAGAAGGTCCGCCGGGTCTTCAAGTACAAGCTCAAAAACGGCCTGACGCTCCTGGTCAAGGTAAACCCCGATGTCCCCCTGTGGTCGGCCCGGCTGGTGATGCTGGGGGGCCTGCGGTTCGAGACGCCCAAGACCAACGGGATCAACGCCCTGCTCGTGCCCATGCTCACCCGGGGGACCCGGAAATACTCGGCCCTGGAGCTGGCCCGCCGGGTCGGGAACATGGCCGGCTCCATTTCCGGATTCTCCGGCAAGAACTCCTTCGGCCTGTCGGCCACCTTCCTCAGCCGCTTTTTCGAACCGGGCCTCAAGCTCCTGGCCGAGGTGGTGAACCATCCGACCTGGCCCGCCACGGAGCTGAAAAAGGTCAAGCGCGACGTCCTGGCGGCCATCCTCAGGCGGCATGACTCGCTGCCGGCCACGGCCTTCAGGCTGTTCAAACAGAAGATGTTCTACCCCCACCCCTACGGCAACGATCCCCTGGGCGCGCCCAAGGTCATCAAGAAGTTGACCCGCCGGGACCTGGCCGCCTGGTGGCATAAATACGCCGTCCCGGACAACATGGTCCTGGCCGTGGTCGGCGACGTGCAGCCGGCCCGGGTCCTGGCCCTGGTCAAGAAGCTGTTCGGGGGCCTCAAGCCCGGGTATCACGCGCCCAAGATCCCGGCCGAGCCCAGGTTCACCAAGCCGGTCCGGGCGGCGATCATCAAGCCGGGCAAGCAGCAGGTCCACATCCTGTACGGCTTCCGGGGCGTGAGGCTCGACAGCCCGGACGTGTACGCCATGGACGTTCTGACCTCGGTCCTGAACGGCATGGGCGGCCGGCTGTTCATGAACCTCAGGGACAAGCGCTCCCTGGCCTACGAGGTGGCCTGCATCCAGAGCCAGGGGCTCAGCCGCGGCTACGTGGCCGTTTACATCGGCACGGCCGTGTCCAAGACCGACCGATCCCTGGCCGGGATGAAGGCCGAACTGAAAAAGGTGACCCTGGAGCCGATCACCCCCGCCGAGCTCAAGGACGCCAAGCGCCACATCATCGGCACCATGGAGGTCGGACTGCAGAAGAACTCGGCCCAGGCCCTGGAGATGGCCCTGTACGAGCGGTACGGTCTGGGCTGGGACTACAAGCTCAAGTACGCCGACCGGATCAACAAGGTGACCCGGGCCGAGGTCCTGCGGGTGGCCCGGAAGTATTTCCGTTTCAACCGCAGCCTGCTGGTCAGCGTAGGGGCGGTCAAACCCAAGTGAGGTGATGGTCTGAATGGCGGCCGGCCCGGGCGCTCAAGAGCCGGGCTGGCCGTTTTTTTCCCTTCGTCAGCCGGTGGCAGAGGCCGAGTCGTTCCACCTCAAGCCCCTGGTCACGGGTGACTCAGACAGCCACATGACCCTCGCTGCTGGGTTCCCTCTCCCCTTGAGGGGAGAGGGCCAGGGTGAGGGGTGATCGACCGCGATGTTCTGATACCTTTGGGTGGCCCAGACAGCTAAGCTGTCTGGGTCGCGAAGCGAAAGAGGATGGGCTTGGCGGTTTATTAAGATTTAAAGGATGAAGAGCCACATGGAGGTGGGGGACTTCTCCCAGCCCCCCACACCCCCCAGGGCCAGAGGGGGTTCCCCGTCGAACCCCCTCTGGACTCCCGCGCCGCTCAAGGGCTCCGCCCCTGAGAACCCCATGTCGGCGATTCGAACACCACCAGACGTGATTCCCTCCGGCGCAGGTTTTTCGTCCCGACGTCGGGCCTTCGGCCCTCTGGCCGCGCCGAAAAACCCGCGCCTCCGGTCAAGACGTCTGGCTCGCCGCACTAGATTGATTGGTGGTTAATCCGAGGTTGAAAGAGAAGTGGATGCGCGGCCGTGACCAAAAAACGGCCGCGCCCTCGGCTGCCGTGCCGAAAAGCGACTCCGGCGGTCGGCCGGCGTTCCACCTCTCCCCACCCGTCACGGATGGAAGGTGGGGCCGTGCCCCTCCGGGTGGACTCATTCCCTTTTTGATGAAGTTCGCTCTGATTGACCGCCGGCCGTCCGGTGGACTATCATGACCGCGACACAGGTGATGGCCACTGGATGGGGGCTGAATTGTCGAGGTCGGGCGAATGGCGGATCGGAATAATTCGTCAAATAAAGGAGGCCCTGGCCGGATCGTGGACGAGGCCCGGGCCCGGCAGGCCGAACGGGAAAAGACCTATCGCGAGCAGGCCCTCAAGCTCTTTCCCTGGGTCTGCGCCCGGTGCGGCCGGGAGTTTTCAGGCAAGAAGCTGCGCGAACTGACCGTCCACCACAAGGACCACAACCACGACAACAATCCGCCCGACGGCAGCAACTGGGAACTGCTCTGCCTCTACTGCCACGACAACGAGCACGCCCGGGATCAGGTGGCCGAGGGGTACGACCAGGCCGCGCCGGACGAACGGTCCCGGACGACCACCACCCACCGGCCATTCGCCGGACTCGATCAATTACTAAAGTCGAAAAAATAGCAACGCCCAGACGCAATCGACCGGCGACGACTCGACCTTCACCCGGCGATAAAAATTTGGCCCTAGATTAGAATCGCCCCAAAATCTCGCGGGCCACGATCAGCTTTTCCATCTCGCGGGTGCCCTCGTAAATCTCCAGGATCTTGGAGTCGCGGTAGAACCGCTGGACGTCGGTCTCGGCCAGGTAGCCGTAACCGCCGTGGAGCAGGACCGCCTCGTCGGCGGCGATGACCGCGTTGCGGGCCGAAAACCACTTGGCCATGGCCGTCAGGGCGTGATCGGGCGTGCCCTGATCGGTCAGCCAGGCCGCCTTCTGATACATCAGCCGGGCCGCCTCGACGCTGGTCGCCATCTCGGCCAGCTTGAGCTGGGTGGCCTGAAAGGCGGCCAGGGGCTGACCGAACTGGACCCGGGACTTGGCGTGTTTCATGCTCCGCTCCAGGCAGCCCCGGGCCAGGCCCACCCCCTGGGCGCAGATGTGGAGCCGGGTGTGGTTCAGAAAGCCCATGACCTGATAGAAGCCCTGGCCCTCCTGGCCGATCAGGTTTTCCACCGGGGCCCGGACGTTGTTCAGGGAAATCTCGGCCGTGTCCGAGGCCCGGATGCCCAGCTTGCCCCTGAGCTTGGTGGCCTGATAGCCCGGCTGATCGCTCTCGATCATGATGATCGAGAAGCGGCGATGACGGTCGTAGTTGTCCGGGTCGGTCTGGCAGAACAGGACTATATGGCTGGCCAGGGTGCCGTTGGTGATGAAGATCTTCGAGCCGTTGATGACCCACTCGTCGCCGTCGCGCACGGCGGTGGTTACGGCCTGGGTCACGTCCGAGCCGGCGTCGGGCTCGGTGATGGCGCAGGCGACCAGCGCCTCGCCGGCGCAGAAGGAGGGCAGCCACTTCTGCTTCTGCTCCTCGGTCCCGTAGAGCAGGATCATCTCCGAGCCAAAGGTGGTCGAGGTGATCGCCTGCCCGATACCCGGGTCCACCGCCCAGAACTCCTCGTTGATCAGGCAGAACTCGAGAAAGCCGAAGCCCGGGCCGCCGTACTCCTCGGGGATGAACATCCCGACGAACCCCAGGTCGCAGGCCTGGCGCCACAGGTCCTGATCGAATTTTTCGTCACGGTCGAACTCGAAGGCCCGCTCGGTGAATTCGCCCTGGGCGAACTCCCGGGCCGCCTTGATGATGTCCTGGTGCTCGGCGGTGAGCCTGAAGTCCATGGAGGCCTCCCTGTCGATTTTCGAATCGGGCCAGCTTACATCAATTTTCCGGTGACGGCAAACCAGATGGGAAATCTTCAGTCCAAGGCGACACGGAGATAGTCGTGCTTGAGCAGCCACAGCACGTGGCCGGCGACGGCCTCCGGGTCCTGGTCCGGCAGGGCCGCGATCAGGTCGGCCAGGCCGGCCCCTGATTCGTCCACCAGGGCCACGATCCGCCCCAAAATTTCGGGATCGATCCAGGGTAAGAGATCGGCGTACACGGGCGGCGGCGTACCCGACGCCAGGAGTTCGCGGCCCCAGGGGCCAAGGCTCAGGGGGGTGTCGGCGGGCAATTGATGCGACCAGTACGGTCCGAAGACCTGATCAAAGTCCAGTCGAAAGGGGTCCGCCATTTCCTCGGCCGCCGTTTTTTGTGCCTGGGCCTGGGCCTTGAGTTCGGCCCACATTTGGTCGTACTGGTCGATGACCCGTTCCCAGGCGAACATCTCTTCGGCCCGGGTCCGGGCCGCCCGGCCCATCTTCCGGCGCAGGCCCTCGTCCTCGATCAACCGCGCCAGGCGATCGGCCATGACCTCGGGCAAGACGGCCGTGGTCTGGGCCAGGACCAGCTGGCTGATGGTGTCGGGCAGGAGGGTGGACAGTTCGCTCAGGCCCCCATGACACGGGGCCGACAGGGTGGGCACCAGGAAACCGGTCTCGCCGCCTATGACCAGGTCCCGGTAGCCGTCGAAGTCCGAGGCGACCACCGGCCGGCCGCAGGCCATGGCCTCGATGATCGTCAGGCCGAATGTCTCCTGGACGTTGTCCGAGGGCGAGACAAAGACGTCGGCCGCGGCGTACAGATCGGTTTTTTTGTCCTCGGGCAGGTTGGGCTTGAGCTTGACCTGTCCGGACAGGCCCATCTCGGCCGCCTGGCGCCCCAGGGCGGCGGCGTAGCCCTCCTGATCGCCCCCGGCCAGGACCAGGACCGGGGATTGGCCGGGCAGCCGTTGTTTCAGTTCGATCATGACCTTGAGCAGCGGTCCCAGGTCCATCTTGTCGAAATAGGTGAACCGGCCCAGGCCGGCGATGACGGGGGTCTGGCGGGCCAGGCCCAGCCGGTCCCGGGCCGCGGCCTGGTCTTGGGGCCGATAGTGCTCCACGTCCACCCCCAGGGGGATGCGCCGCACCTGGCCGGGGTAGGCCGGCGGCCCGTTCAGGAACGGGGCCAGATTTCGCCCCAGGGCGTCCAGGCCGCGCCGCACCACCTCGGCCGCGGTCCGGCTGGTGGCCACCACCGCGTCGAACGGCCGGGCCCCGGGCAGGAGACGGCGGAGGTGATCGGCAAAGATCTGGCGGTAATTCAGGGAATGGGTCACCGCCGTCAGGGGCGTGGCCGGGGCGTACTTGCGGCGCAGATAAAACAGGGCCGGGGTGAAGCTGGACAGGTCCGAGGCGTGAAGGGCCGTGTAGTCGGTTTGGACCAGCCGGGGAACCAGTTCGGACAGGGTGTACAGGCCGACCCGCTCCGGGCGGTCGGCCCCGGCCAGGACCGTCTCCTGGAATCGGTTCCTGATGAAGACCGTGGGGAAGAACAGATCGATCCGGTCGGCCCGGGATCGGGCCAGGAGGGCCTGGATAAAGGTGGCGTTGGCCGCGAAACGGCCCAGGGGAATGCGGGAGTAGAGGACCTCGTTAAAGGCGCTCAGGTAGCCGACGATCACCGCGTCCTCCCCCCTCGGGCCCGTTGGTCCGGAACCTCCCCGGACCGACGGTGGAAGGGCGCCTCGGTCGGCGGTCGGCCGAGGGCGGCGGACGCCTGTGGTCGGCCTGGGCCCCGGGGAGGGTCAGCGGACCTGGAAGCAGCGGACCCGGCTCAGGTCCTCGATGTCCTGGAGCTCGCCCTGGATGGTCGGGGACATGGGGTCGCCGCCCAGGCCCACCCGGCCGCAGGAGCAGAAGATCAGTTCCGGGGTATCGTCCCGCACTTCCAGGGTATCACCACAGTGGCGGCACCGCAGTCGATGCTGATAGACCTGGCGGCCTCGTTGCTGAGGATACATGTTCAACCCCGTTGTGGACCCTTGTTGACCGGTTAAACTATATCCTAGTCCGCCACTGTTGTCCAGGCTCAAAACCGAGAAACGGCAATTTTTTGCCGTTTCGAAAAAAATAACAGTCCTAAATAGTTACGCGACATTTGACCCCTCAGCGGACGCCCCGGACCATGGGCACGAACCGGACCATCATCAGCGTCCGCTGGCTGACTCTGCCCTGACGGTCCTTGGTCACCAGGATCAGTCGCTGCACCCCGAACACGGGCCCGACCGGGGCCACCAGGCGGCCGCCCGGGGCCAGTTGTTCGACCAGGGTCCGGGGCAGTCGGGGCGGGGCGCAGGTCAGGATGATGGCCTGGAAGGGGGCCTCGCCGGGCCAGCCCTGATAGCCGTCCCCGCACCGGACCCGGACGTTGCGGTAACCCAGTTTATGGAGGCGTTCCCGGGCGCTGCGGCAGAGGGCAATGACGATCTCGATGGAATAGACCTTCCTGGCCAGGCGGGCCAGGACGGCGGCCTGATAGCCCGAGCCGGTGCCGATCTCCAGGACCTTTTCGTTGCCCGTGAGCCTCAGGGCCTCGGTCATGGCGGCCACGATATAGGGCTGGGAAATGGTCTGACCGTGGCCGATGGGCAGCGGCCCGTCATGGTAGGCCGAGGAGCGGTACCTCTCGGGAACGAACAGGCGCCGCTTCACGGCGCGCATGGCCGCCAGGACCCTGGGGTCCCGGACGCCCCGGGCCTCGATCTGGGAGGCGACCATATCCCGGCGCAGGCGGGCGTAGTCCCGGCCTCCGGCGGCGACCTCCGGGCACAGGCCCCAGGCCAGCACCCCGCCCAAGATGGCCAGGGCCGGGCCGACCCGTCTCATCTCAGATGGATTTCTCACCGGAATCCCCTCTGGTTATGGGCCGTTGCCGATAGCTCATCCGGTCCCGGCCCCGCCGGGGTCACCTCCGGCGCCGGTGGATGACGGCCAGCAGCACCGGGACCGAATCGAATCCCTCGACATGGAAGCGATGTCGGCCGATCCGGACCGACATCTGGGTCGAGCGCCCGCCGTCCAGGTTGAGCAGATCGCGGACGTTGAATCCGGGCCGCTTGAAGATGGCCTGGACCTCGGCCAGGGACAGGCCGCCGGTCAGCCCCTCGGTCACGGCCAGGAGCAACCGGCCGGAGCGGTCCACCGCCGCCAGCGAGCGCCGGTGGCGATGTACCGGGTCTTTCACCCCGATGGTCGGCCGTCCCCGGGCGATGAGCCGGGGCCAGGATTGAATGGCCGTCCAGACCCGGTCGTCCCGGAAGCGGCTGACGTGGGTGATGCCCACCCGGCCCGGGCAATACCACAGTACCCCGGAATTGATCCGCCGCTTGAGGTGGATTTTCCGTCCCCGCTGGATGACCAGACCCAGGGGCCGCCCGGCCCGGTTGAAGAAATTGGCGTTGATCACCGCCACGGCCCGCCCGAGTCTGGCCAGGGCCTGACTGGCCGTGGCCGACTCGGAGATGTAAACCACCTCCAGGCCGAAATACCGGGGATCGAAGCGATAGACCCGGAGGGTGGCCGTGAACAGGCCCTGGGGGCGGGTCAGCTTGACCCGGCGCCACCGGATGCCGCGGCCCAGCCATTGCCAGCCGGTGTCCGTCACTCCCGGCCCGGCGGCCCGGGAAACACCCGGGACAACGAGCAGTGTCAGGGTCGCCGCCATCGCCGCCAGGGCCGACCATGAGGACAGAAAACTCCATATCTTGTTGGGCGCGCCCCTCATCGCCCCATAGTATGTCCCCGTGCCCGGGAGAAGTAAAGTCCTTTGGCCCCCCTTGGCCCTGGTGTATAATCCGGTCGTGTCGCCATTGACGAGCATCGATCCCCGCCTCTCCCGGGACGACGTCCGCTGTCTGCCCATCCTCCACGGCTGTCTGGAATCGGCCCTGGCGGTGCGGCGCTGCTTTGAGGAATATCGTCCCCGGGCCGTGGCCGTGGAACTGCCGCCCACCCTGGGCAAGACGTTCGCCAAGGCGGTCGAGCGGCTGCCCCTGCTGAGCGTGGTCTATTACGAACGGCGGGACGGCGAGCTGGTCTATCTGCCGGTCGAGGTGACAGACGGGGTGACCGAGGCCGTCCGGCTGGCCCGGGAGCAGGGTCTGCCCTGTCACTTCATCGACCGGGACACCGAGGATTACGGCCGCTTTGACGACTTTTTGCCGGACCCCTACGCCACCACCCGGATCGGGTATCTCGCCTACTGCAGCCTGTACGGGTCCGTCCCCCGCGAGGCGGCGGGCCCCGAGGACGACCTGCGGGAGGCGGTCATGGCCTGGCATCTCCAGGAAATGCGGGGGAAGGACGACCGGGTCCTGTTCGTCTGCGGCCTGGTCCACTACCCCGGGGTCATGGCCCGCCTCGATAGTCCCGCGGCCCGGCCTTTGGAGCGCCTCCAGCGCCCCGGGGTCCAATTGGCCCACCTGGCCGAGGAGTCGTCCCGGGAAGTATTGTCCGAGCCGGGCTTTTTCGCCGGCCAATACGAGAGGTCGCGGTCCGAGGGGCCGGCGGCCGGCCTGGACCGGCTGCAGATGCAGGAAGAGCTGTGGGCCCTGGCCGCCCGGCGGCACCTCAAGCAGAACCGGGAGGAACTGAGCGCCGCCGCCTGGGGCGTCCTGCGCCGGTTCACCCGCAACTACGCCCTGATCACCGGCCGGTTGACCCCCAACCTGTATCAGCTCGTCATCGGCGCCCGGGGGGCGGCCGGGGACGACTTCGCCTACGAGGTCTGGGACGAGGCCAGCCGCTACCCCTGGCAGACCGATGAGCCCGGCCTGCCCGTGCTCCGATTGAGCGGCGACGACCTGTGGCTGGATCAGCGCCGGATCAGGTTCCACCGCCGCCTGAAAAGCCTCCGGACCCGGCTGATGCCGGTCCCGGTCAAGGCCCGCCCCCGCGAGAAATTCCCCGGCCAGTGGGACGTGAACTGGGACCGGGTCAACGTCTGCTCCTGGCCGCCCGAGGACGTGGTCCTCGAGGACTTCGGCGAGTACCTCAAAAAGCGGGCCACCGGCATGCTCAGCGCCGAGAACAAGCGGACGGTCCCCTTCACCACCTCGCTCCTGGACGGCCTGGACCTGCGCGAGACCATCCGGCGCTGGGTCGAGGGCAAGATCTTCGTGTTCGAGCAGCGCCGGATCAGCGGCCGGGTCGGCTCGGTCGTGGTCATCTTTGACGAGGACCCGGACGACGACCGGTTCCCCTGGAAGCTGACCTGGCTGGGCGAGCACGCCCAGGAGTCGGACATGGCCTTTTACGCCACGCCCGTGGGGCAGGCCATGGTCGGTCCCGGCATCTCCAGGTGCCACCACGGCGGGTTCATGCTGACCTATCCCCCCTTGAGGGTGTACGACGTCTGGGCCGACCGGTTTTTCGACCAGGCCCGGGACAAACCCGAGCGGCTGCTCCTGGCCGGCATCGACTACAGCCAGGAAAAATACATCGTTTTCGTGGCGGCCAAGCCGCCGCCGCCCCGGATGAAGCATTTGGCCGAGCGCCTGGGCAAGCAGGTGGTCTATCTCCCCCTGGGGTCCTTTTCGCCCCAGATGCTCAAGCGCTTCCAGACCTTTCACGTCCTGGCCGGGCACAAGGTCCGTCGCTACGCCCGGGACTACATCAGATGATGGAGCCAGTCATGCCGCCTGACCGGACCTTGACCCTGGCCTTGATCCAGATGCGGGTGACCGGGTCCCCGGACCAGAACCGGGCCCGGGCCCGGGACTTCTTGCGTCAGGCCAAGGAGGCCGGGGCCGACCTGGCCGTGCTGCCCGAGATGTTCGTCTGCCCCTACGAGCAGGACCGCTTTCCAGAGTTCGCCGAAAGGCTGGAGGGTGGCCCCACGGCCCGGATGCTGAGTAACGCGGCAGCCGAACTTCAGATGGGCGTGGTCGGAGGGAGCCTGCCCGAGCGGGACGAGACCGGGCGAATATATAACACCTCGCCCGTGTTCGACCCCACGGGCCGGATGATCGCCCGGCACCGCAAGCTCCATCTGTTCGACGTGGATCTTCCCGGGATGCGCTTCTTCGAATCGACGACCCTCAGCGCCGGGGACCGGCTGACCGTCTTTGATCTGCTGAGCTGGCGGATAGGGCTGGGGGTCTGCTACGACGTCCGGTTTCCCGAGCCGTGGCGGCTGATGGCCCTTAAAGGGGCCGAGCTGATGGTCTTGCCCGGGGCCTTCAACCCGGTCACCGGACCGGCCCACTGGGATCTGGTGCTCAAGTCACGGGCGATCGAGAACACGGTCTATGTGGCCGGCGTGTCCCCGGCCCCGACCCCGGGGGCCGTGTATCAGGCCTGGGGCCACTCCAAGCTGATCGATCCCCTGGGCGAGATCGTCGCCAGCCTGGACCGGGAAGAGGGCATGGTCCTGGGCCGGATCGACAAGACCCGGATCGAGGACGTCCGGAAGCGCCTGCCCGTGCTCGCCCAGCGCCGAACCGACCTCTACTAAAAAAACGATTGCCCCGCTTGTGGCGGCGGGGCAATCGCTTGGGTTTGTCCGGAAAAAATCAGGCTACAGCGTTTTGACCTTGGCCAGGTTCAGGCTCGGCCACAGCACGGCCCCGGCCTTTTTCATGGCCTGCCAGGCCGCCGCCGAGGTCTTGGGGGCCACGCCCCGGCACAGGTCCTTGACCACCACCACCTTGAAGCCGGCGGCCAGACCGTCCATGACCGTGGCCTTGACGCAGTAGTCCGTGGCGATGCCGTACACGATCAGCGTCTTCACGCCCGCCGCCTTGAGGATATTTTCCAAACCGGTCTTGGCCCCGCCGTCGTCCTTGAAGCCCGAGTAGGAGTCATACTTGGGATTCATGCCCTTGCGCACGACCTTGACGAACAGGGCCTTGTCCAGGAGGACCTTGGCCCCGGGCGTGCCCTGGACGCAGTGATTGGGCCACAGCACCTGGGTCCGGCCGTCCGGCAGCTTGATGGCCTGGAACGGCTTTTTGCCCGGGTGATTCGAGGCGAAGGACATGTGGTTCTTGGGGTGCCAGTCCTGAGTGGCGTAGATGGGCAGGCCGGCCTTTTTCAGGGCCACGGTGGCCTTGACCACCGCGTCCAGGTAGGCCTTGTCCGTGCCGTTCACCGCCAGAGAACCCTTGTGCAGGGTAGTGAAATCACCCTGCACGTCCACCACGATCACGGCCACCTTGGCGCCGGCCAGGGCCAGAGACGGTATGACCAGCAAGGCCAGACACACCAATAAAGTTGTTTTCCAGACCTTCATGTTTCCCTCCCTGGTTTAAGGGTATTGATCACCAAACATGACGCCGCCGCTCGGGCCGACCCTGGGCTGCTCCCTCAGCCCGGCGGCCGCGAGGCACGGCGTCAAGGATTCCCTTGGATTGAAGACTTCGAGCGACCGCCGGATTACCCGATGAGCGGGGCCGACCCGCAGCAGGACTCCCTTGATCGGCAGCCGGGACATCATCTCTCGGGCCGCGGCCTCTCCCGAAGACAAGGCCGCATCCGCGTCCTGACGGGACAGGCCGGAAACATCCACCGTGACCTGGGTCGATCCCAGGTCCGTGTCCGGGTCCAGGGTAGAGGCCGGCAGGCGCCGGACGCCGGCCGCATCGACCGTGGTCAGCCCGGCCAGGGCCGTGGCCGCGGCGTCGGCCAGGGCCGCGGTTTCGCCCCAGACGCTACTTTGATCGGCCACGCCCGGCGAAAAACTGCGCCCCTGCCAGCCGCTGGTGGCCACCCCGCCCCCGCCCTGATCATGTCTGATTAGGAGGCGATGCCACAGCGGCCCGCCCGGCCGCAGGGGCAGGCCCACGGTCACCTCCTGGCCCGGCCCCAGGCGCAGGGCCACGTCACCGCCGTTATTGACCACCACCCGGTCGGCCCCGAACCGCACCGCCGCGTCGGCCACCTCGTCGGCCACGGCCCCGGCCACCGCGGCCAGGGGCGTCAGGGCCACGCCCGTGACCTCGGCCACGGCCCGGACGGCCTCGGTCGCCCGGACGACCACCGCCGGCCGCCGGCCCCGGTCGGGCAGTTCGGTCACGGGCAGTTTGAGGTACTTCTGGAAATCGGCCAGCCGCCGCAGCGACTCCAGGGCCACGGCCCCGGCCTTGGCGGCGATCACCGGCCGGGCCAGGCCGCCTTCCCAGGCCGAGACGGTCAGCGTCATCGGGCCCCAGTCCGCCAGGACCAGGTCGTCGCGAATGATGGTCAGCGGTTCCATTCCTTGGGCTTCATTGCGCTAAAGGGTTTCATGGCCTCGACGTGCCCGCCCATGGCCTCGTAGTCGGCCCGGGTCATGGTGTACTCGATGGGACAGACCGTGGCCGGGGTGGGCACCCAGGTGAAGGCCCCAACCCGGACCTTTTCCACGTCCACGTAAAAGGTGATGCCCCCGCCGGGCAGGACATACACCTGTGCCCCGCCCACGGTCAGCACGGCCCGGCCCTGGTGCACGGCCTGGGTCAGGCGCAGCGGGTAACGGGTCACCCCGGCCCGGGCCGAGCCGCCCGCCCCGCCCACGTAAATCCCCGAGACCCGCGAGGTCTGACAGGTCTCGGCAATGGCCGCCACCGCGGCGGTTGCCTCGGCCGTCGGCTCGATCTCATGGAAGATTCCGTCCTCGCCCAGTTCGAACAGGGCCGACCGCTGGCCCGTGGTCTCGGTGATCAGCAGCCGGAAGCCGGCCGAAACCTTTTCCGGATCGACGGCGGCGATGACGTCCAGGGGATTCTCCACGTCGGTGCCGCCCCAACCATGACCGGACTGGCCGAAGTAGCGGCCTGGGGTGGACTTGGCATAGATCAACTCGATCCCGCTGGGCGCGGTCCCCAGATATCGCCCCGCGGCGTGGTGGGTGAACAGGGAGGTCAGGTGCGCGTCCAGGACGATGACCTCGTCGGCCGCCTGCTTAAGGAACGGGGCGAACAGCCCGGCCGTGGCCGAGCCGCAGCCGACCCGCATCCGGCCCATGTTCACCCCGTCGATCACCGGCGGCCGGCCGACCTGGACCTCGAGCCTGGCCCCGCCCCGGACCTTGAGCGTCAGGGCCTCGCGGTTGGCCGCCGCGGCCACGGCCCGGGCCGCGGCCACGCCGTACTTGCCGGTCAGGCGGTTGACCCCGCCCAGGGCGATAATTTTCGAGCCGTATTCCTCGGTCTCGACCATGCCCACCGGCCGGCCCTCGAAGGTGACCGTCGCCCCCTCGTCGCCCACGGGGGCATCCGTGTCAATTTTGAGTTTCAGGCCCGAGTAGGACAGGGGTGCCTCGGTCACGGTGGTGACCACGTCCACCTCGCCCCGGCGATGGGTGACGATGTGCGGCGCAGGCACGTAATCCGGGTAGGTCCCGCCGGCGCCGATGGCCGTGATCAGGGGCGTGGCGATCTCGGGCCGGGGGAAGGGGCCGACCTCGTCCCTGACCTCGTCATAGCCGACCAGCGGCCGGGAGTGGACCAGCCGGCCGTGGTCATTGACGAACCTACGGCAGGCCCCGGTCCGCCGCGGGGCCACCCGGCAGAGGACGGGACAGGCCTCGCAGACGACCACTCCCGGGGCGGGCGGTTCCGCCCTGAGGGAGACCGCGGTCACCGGGCAGACCTTGACGCACGTCTGACACTCGACGCAGCCCTGGCCGATGACGGCCTTTTTGTCCCGCAGGTCGATCACCCCCAGGGGGCAGTCTTTTTGGCAGATGCCGCAGCCGTTGCAGGCCTCGAGGTCAATTACGATCATCGTCACCTCTCTCCCGGGCCGTCAGGGCGGCCATGACCCGCTCGAGGCTGAGCGGCAGATCGCGCAGCGGCCGGCCGACAATGGACGACACGGCCGCGACCACGGCCGGTGCGGTCGGGATCAGGGCCGGCTCGCCCAGGCCCTTGGCCCCGTAGGGACCGTCCGGGTCGCCCGGCTCGAGGAGGATGGGCCTGATCTTCGGGGCGTCGGCCACGGTCGGGATCAGGTAGCGGTCCAGGTTCACTTCCGGCCCGGGGTGGTACTGCTCCATCAGGGCGTAACCCAGGCCCATGACCACCCCGCCGGCGATCTGGCCTTGGGCGGCCTGGGGATTGACCGCCCGTCCCACGTCGTGGGCCGCGGCGACCTCGTGGATCTTGACCAGGCCCGAGTGTCGCTCGACCCGGGCCAGAACCGCGTGGGCGGCAAAGGCATAGGTCTGGTATGGCAAACCCTGGCCGGTCTCCGGGTCCAGGGCCCCGGCCTCGGGATCGAAGGCCCCGTCGGCCAGGGCTCTTTCGTCTCGGGCGGCCAGGTCGGCCACCAGGTCCATCACGGCCACGGCCTTGTCCGGCACGCCCCGGGGGACGACGTGCCCATCGATCAACTCCAGGTCGCGGGGGCTGATCTCCAGTTTCCGGGCCGCCTCGTCAAAGAGCAGGCCCTCCAGGCGCGCCGCCGCCGCTTGCACGGCGTTGCCGCTGATAAAGGTCTGGCGGCTGGCCGAGGTCGCCCCGGCGTTGGGCGTCAGGTCGGTGTCGCCCCGGACCAGCCGCACCCGGGATAAATCCCAGCCCAGGCGCTCGGCCGCCAGTTGCCCCAGGACCGTGTCCGAGCCCTGGCCGATGTCGGCCGCGCCGGTGTACAGGATCAGGTCGCCGTCCGCGGTGATCTCGACCCGGGCCCCGGCCGGGTTGGACACGGCCGTGTTGCCGATGCCGTAGTACATCGCCGCCACGCCCGCGCCGAACTCGGTCGAGCCGGCCGTCTCCCGCTGCCATTTGTCGTAGAAGGGTCGGACGGCCTCGAGGCACTGGACCAGGCCCACGCCCTTGCCCAGGCGCTGGCCCGTGGCCGTGACGTCCCCCGAACGCAGGGCGTTCTTGATCCTAAAAACCAGCGGGTCCAGGTCCAGGGCCCGGGCCAGGGCGTCCATCTGCCCCTCGTGGGCCACGGCCGCCTGGGGTACCCCGAAGCCGCGCATGGCCCCGGCCCAGGCGTTGTGGGTATAGATGGCCCGGGAGCGAATTTTGAGGTTCGGGACCCGGTAGGGCCCCAGGGCGTGGACCGCGGCCCGGACGCAGACCGCCAGGGCGTACGAGGCATAGGCCCCGGTGTCGGCCAGGAGGTCGGCCGTGGCCGCCACCAGCCGGCCCTCCTCGTCGGCGGCCGTGATCAGGTCCATGACCAGGGGATGGCGCTTGCTGGTCGCCCAGAAGGATTCCTCCCGGGAATAGACCAGGGACACCGGCCGCTTGAGGTGCCAGGCGGCCAGGGCCAGAAAGGGCTGGACCGACAGATCCAGCTTGCCGCCGAACCCGCCCCCGGTCTCGGCCTGGATCACCCGGACCCGGTCCTTCTTGACGCCCAGGATTTTCCCCAGGTCGGCCTGATCGTAGTGCGGGTTCTGGGTGCAGGCCCTGACTATCACCCGGCCGTCATCCCACTCGGCCCGCCCGCCCTCGGGCTCCAGGGCGGCGTGATCGATCATCGACGTGGTGTAGCGCCCGGTCACAATGACCGCCGCCTCGGCCAGGGCGCGCTCGGCGTCGCCGCGGACGACGTTCGTCTCCCGGACCAGGTTGCCCTGGTCGTGGACCAGGGGGGCCTCGGCGGACAGGGCCTGGTCTGGATCGAACACGCCGGGCAGGGGTTCCAGGTCCACTCTCACCGCCCGGGCCCCGGCCCGGGCTTGCTCGACCGTCTCGGCGGCCACCAGGGCCACGGCCTCGCCCGGGCAGCGGACATGACCCTCGGCCAGGACCGGCTGGTCCCGGGTGACGGCGATGATGCCGAATAAATTTTCGCCGGGCACGTCGGCCGCGGTGAAGACCCGGACCACGCCCGGCAGGGCCAGGGCAGGCGCAGCGTCGAGGCCCTTGATCCGGGCCGGACCGATCGGCGCCCGGACCACGGCCAGGGCCAGGTCGCCGGGGCGCGTCTGATCCGCCCCGAACAAGCCCCGGCCGGTGACGCGCTCGAACGCGCCCCGCCGGGCGACGCTCTGGCCGACGATTTTCGTCCCGGCCGTCATCGGTCGGCCCCCCGGGCGTTCCTGGCCCGCTGCCAGGCCGCGGCCAGGGTTCTGGCCACGGTTAGCCTCAGGGCCGGCTCCTTGTAGATCATGGACGGCCGGTCGCCGCTCACGGCCAGCATCTCGTCGGCCGCCCGTTGGCCGGCCTCATCAAAGACGGCCGGGCCGGCCTCTTGACCGATCAGCCATTGCTCGATCGAGTCCAGCCGCCGCGGCCGCGGAAAGACCGCCCCCAGGCCCAGGGCCGCGGCCGAAATGGTTTGGCCGTCCTCCGCCGGGGCGAGCTGGACCGAGACGCTGAACCGGGCGATGCCCAGCGCCTGCCGCCGGATCACCTTTAAAAACGACCCGCCCGCCGGACAAGGGGCTGCGGGCACCTGGAAAGAAACGATCAACTCGTCCGGCGCCAGGTTGCCGTTTCGAGACCGGTCGCCCACGTCGCCCGCCGGGATGGTCCGCTCACCTCGCGGCGAGGCCACCCGAACCACGGCCCCCAGGGCGACCAGGATTGCCCAGCCGTCGGCCGCCGGACTCAGGTTGGCCACGTTGCCGCCCAAGGTGGCCACGTTGCGGATCTGGCGCGAGCCCACGGTCCGGGCCGCCTCGGCCAGGATGGGGATTTTTCGGGTGATCAAGAGGTCGGTCTGACACTGGCTGAAGGTGATCCCGGCGCCGATGATCAGATGACCGTTCTCCTGGCGCACCCCGGCCAGTTCGGGCAGGTCGGCCACGTCCACCAGGGTGACGTCCTCGGCCTCGCCCCGGGCCCTGGCCGTCCGGCGCGTGACCATCAGATCCGTGCCCCCGGCGATGACCCGGGCCGCCGGCCCCAGCCGACCCAGCAGATCGAGGGCCTCGGTCAGGTCCGGCGGCTGGAGGTAGTCCGCCCTCACGACCCGTCCTCGTCCCGTTGCCCGGCCGCCCGGCGGACCGCCCGTAAAATGTCCCGGTAGCCGGTGCACCGGCAGAGGTTGCCCTCCAGGGCCTCGACGATCTCGTCATCACCGGGTGACGGGTTGGCATCGAGCAGGGCCCGGGCGCTCATCAAGAGCCCGGGCGTGCAAAAACCGCACTGGACCGCGCCGGCCTCGATAAAGGCCGCCTGGAGCGGGCTCAGGTCGTCGCCCGCGGCCAGGCCCTCGACCGTGTCCACCCGCCGGCCGTGGGCCTTGGCCGCCGGGTAGAGGCAGGAGTTGACCGCCTGCCCGTCCACGAGCACGGTGCAGGCCCCGCACTCGCCCACGCCGCAGCCCTCCTTGGTCCCGGTCAGACCCAGGTCCCGGCGCAGGACGTCCAGCAGCCTGGCGTCCGGGGCCACGGCCAGGGCCACGTCCCGGCCGTTCAATTTGAATTCGATGTTCTTCGCCACGTTCGCCTTCAGGTCAAAGTGTTCACGGCGCCGCGCGGGAGGGGGCCGGAGATCAACCCGGACTACATGGCCAGGTAGGCCTTGCAGACGTGGTCGTCGGCCATGACCTCCTGGCCCGTGCCTGACAGACAGATGCGGCCGTTTTCCAGGACATAGGCCCGGGCCGAGATTTCCAGGGCAAAGGTCACCTTCTGCTCGACCAGGAGCACGGTCAGCCCGCGCTGGTTGACGGCCTTGATCGCCTCGAACAGGGTGCTGACCATCAGGGGATGCAGGCCCAGCGAGGGCTCGTCCAGGAGCAGAAACTCGGGTTCGCTCATCAGGGCCCGACCCATGGCCAGCATCTGGCGCTCGCCGCCCGACAGGGTGCTGGCCTTCTGGCCCCGGCGCTCGGCGAGCCGGGGAAAGAGCTCGAACACGTCGTCCAAGAGCCGGTCGTGGCGGCGGCGATCGGCCACCGCGTAGGCCCCCAGCTTGAGGTTGTCCAGGCAGGACATCTCGGGGAAGACCCGCGCCCCCTCGGGGACCAGGGTGACCCCCCGCCTGACGATCTCTTCCGGGGCCATCCCGTCCAGCGGTTCGCCCTGGAACCAGACCACCGGCCCGGACGCCCCCCGGGGTTTGACCAGGCCCATGATCGCCTTGAGGAGCGTGGATTTGCCGGCGCCGTTGGGGCCGATGACCGAGACGATCTCGCCCGCCTGGACGTTCAGCCCCACTTCCCACAACACTTGGACGTCGCCGTAAAAGGCGGACAGGGCCTTGATCTCAAGCATACTTGTCACCCAGATAGGCCTTGATGACCGCCGGGTCGCCCATCACCTGTTCGGGTGCGCCCTCGGCGATCTTCTTGCCGTAGTCCAGGACCATGATCCGCTGGCAGATGCCGACCACGGCCTGCATCACGTGCTCGACCACCACCAGGGACACCCCCCGGGCGTTGATCCGGCGCAGCAGGTCCAGGGCCGCCTCGATCTCGGACGGGGTCAGCCCGGCCATGTTCTCGTCCAGGAGGATGACCTTGGGGTCGGTGGCCAGGGACCGGGCCAGTTCGAGGCGGCGGCGCATGGCCACGGTGATCGATTCGGCCGGTTTGGTGGCCGTCTCGCCCAGGCCGACGAACTCCAGCATTTCGGCCGCCTTTTTGCGGGCGGCCCGCTGGGGGAGACCGCCGCCGAACATCCCGGCGATCATCACGTTCTCCAGGACGCTCATCCCGGCGAAGGGCTGGACGATCTGGGCGGTCTTGATCAGGCCCAGGCGGCAGATCCGGAAATCGGGCAGGCGGGTGATGTCCCGCCCGGCCAGGACCACCCGGCCGTCGTCGGCCCCCAGGACGCCGCACATCAGGTTGAAGGTGGTGGTCTTGCCGCTGCCGTTGGGGCCGATGACCCCCAGGACCTCGCCCTCGTCCACAAAGAGGTCCACCCCGTTCACCGCCCGGAGCGCCCCGAAACTCTTGGTCAGGCCAGTCGCTTCCAGTACCCGCGCCACGGCGTCATCTCCTCCGCCACCGGAGCATCACGCCCTCGAGACTGCCGACGATCCCCCGGGGCCAGAACATGATGATGACCACGATCACCCCGCCGATGATCACCAGATACAGGATCTCGAACTGGGCCCCCAGGAAATCCTTGATGACCAGCAGGAAGCTGGCCCCGATCACCGGCCCCAGGACGGTCCCCATGCCGCCCAGGAGGTTGATGATGACCATCTCGATGGTGATGTGGACGTCGAAGACGTCCTTGGGGATGAAGTAGCCCGAGACCCGAATGGCGTCCAGGGAGCCCAGGATGCCGATCAGGCAGGCGCTCAGGCAGTAGGCGGTCATCTTGACCTGATGGGTGTTGATCCCGACCTGGGAGGCGGCCTGCTCGTTCTGGTGGATGGCCTTCAGGGCGAATCCCATCCGGCCGCGGTCGATGAACATGGTCAGGAAGAAGATGAAGGCGGCCAGGCCGAGATAGAGGAAGTAGTAGTTGAGGTCGCCCAGCTTGATCATCTTCATGGGGATGGTCAGGCCGATGCCGCCGCCGGTCAGGCCGGACCACTCCTCGGCCACGGCCTGCATGGCCTCGGCCAGGGCGAAGGTGGCGATGGCGAAGTAGGCCCCCCGGAGGCGGAGGGTGGGATAGCCGACCATCAGGGCCATAAAGGCGCAGACCAGGCCGGCCGCGCCCACGGCCGGGAACATTCCCCAGCCGACCTTGGTCATCAGGATCCCGGCGGCGTAGGAGCCCACGCCGACGTAGGTCGCCGAGCCGAAGTCGATGTAGCCGGTGTAGCCGCTCATCAGGTTCCAGCAGCCGGCCAGGCCGATCCAGAACAGGATGACCGTGAACAGCTCGAGGCCGGCCGGCCAGATAAAGGGCAAGCCGACCAGCCCGACCGCCACGGCCAGCGAGATGACCGGCAGGCGCCACCTCATTCCACGATCCCCTTGCCGGTGATACCCGCCGGCCGGATCAGCAGCACCAGGTACAGCAGGCCGAAGGTGATGGCGATGGACCAGCCCGAGGTCAGGAAGACGGCCGAGAGCGAGCCGACCACCCCCAGGATCAGCCCGCCGATCAGGACCCCGGGAATGTAGCCCATGCCGCCCAGGACCACCACGCAGAAGGCGATGATGGTGTAGGGCAGGCCCATCCCCGGCCGGATGGGGTCGAAGTTGGCCACCAGCGAGCCGGCCACGGCGGTGATGCCCGCCCCCAGGCCGAAGGTCACGCCGAAGATCCGCTTGACGTTGATCCCCATCAGCCGGGCCGTCTCCTGGTCCT
Organism: uncultured Desulfarculales bacterium; assembly: GCA_964569795.1. Lineage (GTDB taxonomy): Bacteria > Desulfobacterota > Desulfarculia > Desulfarculales > JAHJDS01 > JAHJDS01. The sequence continues at coordinate 42,411 of CAZMVB010000003.1, forward strand.
GGGCCGTGGCCTGGATGGCCCGGCCGGTCTGGGTCCTCTTGAGCAGGTAGTTGAGGCCGAAGATGATGCCCAGGCACAGCAGGAAGATGACGCCCTTGACCACGGGGATGATCAGGCCGCCGACGGCGAAGTTGGCCCCGGCGTAAGCCGTCTTGACGCTGCGGGGATCGGCCTTGAACCACATCAGGGCCAGGTTGGTCATCATCAGGTGCAGGCCGAAGGTCAGGATGTAGCTCATGATCGGCGGCGCGCCCACGACCCGGTTGATCACCAGCCGCTGCAGCAGGTAGCCGAAGACGAACACCCCGGCAAAACTCAGGGGGAGAGAGATGAAGGGATCGAGGCGCCACAGCTCGAACAGCCAGTAGGTCCCGAAGGCGCCCATCATGATCAGGTCGCCGTGGGCGATGTTGATCACGCCCATCACGCCGAAGATCAACGAGAAACCGACCGAGAAGGTGGCGTAAACGCCCCCCAGCAGGAGGCCGTTGATCAGGGCCTGAATGAATTCCATGGTTCTTCCGGCCCCCCGGGGTGCCGCCACCACGGGAGACAGACTCCAGGTTTCAGGCGGCTCGGGCGCGGCCGCGTCGGAATTTTTAATGAAAGGGAACGACGCCCCTCAGCCGACGACGTCGTTCCCCTGACCTGAGCGGTGCACGCTTAACGTTTATTCCAGGCCGGCATGGGGTACCAGGGCTTGGCCTCGGCCGCGCCCGCCGGGAAGACGTTGACCACCTTGCCCTTCTGGATCTGGACGACCACCGGCGGGTGGGCCACGTTGGCCCCGTCGGCGCCGAAGTGGACCGGGCCGTAGAAGGTCTGGGCCTTGATCTTGTGCAGGCACCTCATCAGCCGCACCCGATCACTCTTCCTGACCGGCGGGGTGATGCCCAGCTTCTGGACGCAGAGCTGCTGGACCACCGCGCCGCCGGCCGCCGCCGCCTCGACGTAGTCCGGGGCCCGGCCGTAGCGCTTGATGTACTCGGTATTGAACTGACGCGCCGTGCCGAAGACCGGTCCCTTGTAGGGCAGGTTGGGCGTCCACTCGCTGGCGGCGAAGACGTACTCGGCCTGCTTGCCCAGGGCCTTGGCAAAGGCGGGAATGGTCGGCCCGTAGGAGAAGGCCACCGCCTTGGGATTGAAGCTGATCTCCTGCAAGCTCTTCATCACCCGCAGGGCCACGCCCAGGTGGGACCCGACCAGCAGGACGTCGGGGTTCTTGGCCTTGGCCTTGCCGAGCATGGTGTTGTAGTCCTTGAGGCGCAGGGGGAACAGCTCGAAGTGGACCACCTTGAAGCCGAACTTCTTGGCGTAGTGCCGGTATCCCTCGGCCGCCAGGGCGCAGAAGGGGATGTTGGCCGCCACGATGGCGACCGTCTTGGGACGGGGCTTGACCGACGTCAAGACCGCGACGCAGCCCCGGACCTCCTCGGTGGCCTTGCCCAGGGTGGCGAAGTAGTACTTGAAGCCCCGGGTGAACAATTTGTTCGAGCTGGCCCCGCCGCTGATGTACGGATACTTGTGCCGTTCGGCGGCCACCGAGGCGGCCATGACCAGGCTCGACCCGAAACCGCCCAGCAGCAGATCGACCTTGTCCCGCCGGACCAGCTTCTCGATCATCTTGCGGCTGGTCTGGGGATTGGACTGGTCATCATAAAAAATGAGCTGGACCTTGTAACGCTTGCCCTTGACCAGGATGCCGCCCTGGCCGTTGACCTTGGCCGCCCAGTAATTGTAGGCGTCGCGCACCTGCTGGCCCGCCTTGCCGAACAGACCGGTCAGCGGCACGGCGCAGCCGATCCGGAAGACCTTGGCCTTTGCCCAACCGGTCGCGGACAGGCCGACTACAAACCATACGGCCAAGATGACCGTCAGCCACCTGCGCATCTTACCCTCCTTTGCCCGTTGCGGTTATTTCCAACGGGGCCCCCAGCCCCGCAATGCGTCCTGAACCGGACCGCCCCCCAGCTTGGCGTTCGGTCCGCCGATCATTTGGACTTGACATCAGGCCTCGGTCATGAAAGTATTACTTAACTTTTTTACTTATAGCTTAATTCGCCCCGATGGGCAAGCAAAAAACTCTATGGAAAACATTGGCAATAAAATAAAGTTGTTAAGAGGCAATCTGGGCCTGACCCTGAAGCAGGTGGCCGACAAGGCGGGCTGCTCGGCGGCCTACATCTCCCAGATCGAGCACGACAAGGTCTCGCCCTCGATCGCCACCCTGAAGCGGATCGCCCAGGCCCTGAAGGTCAGGATCGTCGATTTCTTTCTGGACGAGGCCAATCAGGAGCTGGTGGTCTCGGGTCCGACGGACTGGCGGAAGGTCAGTCTTCAGCGGTGGCGGGCGGACATCAAGCAGATGGTCCACTCGGTGAGCCACCGGCGGATGCAGCCCTTTTACACGACCATCAGCCCGGGCGGCGGTTCGGAGGGGGACTACTCGCACGAGGGCGAGGAGTTCGGGATCGTGCTGGAAGGCACCCTGAAGCTGACCGTGGGGGGAGAGACCTTTGTCGTAGGGGAGGGGTCCAGTTTCTATCATTCGTCGTTGATCCCCCACTCGTGGGGCAATGACGGGCCAGGCAAATGCGTGGTGGTGTGGGTCGTGTCGCCACCGAGCTGGTGAAAGGAGTCGGATGATGCCGGAGGTGTACGTCACAAACGTGGGCCAGATGCTGTCGGGGGACGTGAAACAGCCCGTGCTCGACGCGGACGGCCTGATCATCCGGGACGGAAAGATCGCCGAGGTGGGCCGGGGGCTCGAGCGGCCGGATAAGGCCCGGGTGATCGACGCCGGGGGCGCGGCGGTGATGCCCGGTCTGATCGATTCCCACTGCCACGTGGTCCTGGGCGACTTCACGCCCCGCCAGTCGCAGCTCAATTTCCTGGAGAGCGAGCTGCACGGCGGGGTGACCACGGCCATCAGCGCCGGCGAGGTCCATTTGCCGGGGCGGCCCAAGGACCGGGCCGGGGTCAAGGCCCTGGCCGTGCTGGCGGCCAAGAGTTTCGGCAACTTCCGGCCCGGCGGGATGAAGGTCGAGGGCGGCTCGGTCATTTTGGAAAAGAGCCTGCTCCCCGAAGATCTGGCCGAACTGGCCGGCGAGGGGGTCCGGGTCGTGGGCGAGATCGGCCTGGGGAGCGTCAAGACCGCCGAGGAGGCCGGGGCCCTGGTGGCCGCGGCCAAGGCGGCCGGGATGACGATCATGATGCACACCGGCGGGACCTCGATCCCGGGCAGCTCGACGGTCACCGCCGAGCAGGTCATGGCCGTGGACCCCCACGTGGTATCCCACGTCAACGGCGGCCCCACGGCCATCAGCCTGGACGAGGCCCGGCGTCTGGTCGAGGACACGACTTATACGCTCGAGATCGTCCACTGCGGCAATCCCCTGCGGGCGGTCGAGGTCTGTAAGATGATCGGCGAGCGCGAGGAGTACCACCGCCTGATCGTCGGCAATGACGCCCCGAGCGGCACCGGCGTCGTCCCCCTGGGCATCCTGCGGACCATGAACCTGATGGCCTCGCTGGGCGGGCTGCCGCCCGAGATGGTCGTGGCCATGGCCACGGGCAACACCGCCCGGCGCTACGGCCTGAACCGGGGGATCATCGAGCCGGGCCGCGAGGCCGACCTGGTGTTCGCCGACGCCTCCATGGGCTCGGTGGGCGACGATTTCCTGAGCGGCCTGGCCGCCGGGGACAATCCGGGCGTGAGCCTGGTCCTGGTGGACGGCGAGGTCAAGGTCACGGTCAGCCGCAATACGCCGCCGGCCAAACGGAAAGCTCAGGTGACCACCTGAAGCCGCGGCCCGCCAGAGCAGGCGGCCGACGCGAACCGAAACCGGTTCTTTTATAAATAATTTTTTCCGGACGTGACGCCGACTCCATCCGCCGAGTCTGGGTCAACGTTCGACGAGCATCGAGGGGCAGTCATGGAAATCCGCAAGATCGTGACCATCGTCGAGGAGACCCGTCAGGAGATGGGCCGCAAAATAGATCCGCCCACCCGGCGGGCGGTGGCCTGCGCCGTGATCAAGAATCCCTTTGCCGGCAAGTACGTCGAGGACCTGACCGAACTGATGGACGTCGGGGCCGAGCTGGGCTCGATGCTGGGCAAGAAGTGTCTCGAAGTCCTGGGCATCGGCCCGGAAAAGGCCGAGAGCTACGGCAAGGGGGCCATCGTCGGCGAGAACGGAGAGCTGGAGCACGCCGCGGCCATCCTCCATCCCAAGCTGGGCAAGCCCTTCCGGGAGGCCCTGGGCCGGGGCCTGGCCCTGATTCCATCGGCCAAGAAGATGGGCGTCCCGGGCACCGAACTGGACGTGGCCCTGAACCACAAGGACGCCGCCTTTATCCGGAGCCACTTCGACGCCATGCCCGTCCGGGTCTATGACGCCCCCCGGGCCAATGAGATTGTCGTCGCCCTGGTGGTCACCGACTCGGGCCGGCCCCTGCCGCGGATCGGCGGCCTGACCAAGGAGGAGGCCAAGTTCGAGGACGGCCTGCGGTAGGACTGCCGACCCTTTCCTTCAGGCCGAAGCCCCCCTCACCCCGGCCCTCTCTCCCCAATGGGGGGAGAGGGAGGTCGTAGCGGACCCACTTGGCAGTGGCCGACGTAGTGGCCGCGGAGAGCGCGGACGAGGAGAAACAACTAGCACCGGCGTTGGTCGCGAATTAAGGGGCGCCCACTGGCGCCCGGCCACTGCCGCAAGGAGAACGACCCCATGGCGAACCTGCCCGAGGTCAAGAGTCATTACGGTAAACTGAAGCTGTACATCGGCGGGGAGTGGGTGGACTCCAAGTCCACGACGATCAACGTCTCCACCAACCCGGTCAATGACGAACCCATCGCCGAGTTCCCGACCGCCACCTTCGAGGAGGCCCGGGCCGCGGTCGAGGCGGCCCAGGGCGCCTTCCTGAATTGGCGCGAGGTGGCCCTGCGCGAGCGGGGCAAGCTCCTGTTCGATCTGCGCCAGAAATTCGAGGAGCACTACGACGTCCTGTGCCGGGTCCTGACCCAGGACCACGGCCGGACCATCGGCGAGTCCCGGGGCTCGGTCCGCCGGGTGATCGAGAACGTGGAGAGCGCCTGCGCCGCGGTTTATGGCATGCCCAAGCTCAACGAGCACGTGGACTGGCTGGCCAAGACTATCGACGAGTACATGATCTACGAGCCCCGGGGCGTGTTCCTGATCATCACCCCGGGCAACATCCCGATGCACGCCTGGTCGTCCTTCGTGCCCTACGCCCTGGCCGCCGGGTGCACCGTGGTCGTCAGCCCCAGCCGCCAGGACCCGGTGGCGGCCGAGTACATCTGCCGGGTGACCGAGGGGCTGGGCCTGCCGCCGGGCGCGGTCAACCTGATTCACGGCGGCCGCGAGATCAACCGCTACCTCCTGGAGCAGCCCGAGGTCCAGGGCGTGGGCTTCATCGGCTCGACCGCCGCCGGGATGGACCTGTTCGCCCAGTGCGGCCGGCTGGGCAAGCCCTCGTCCATCAACGGCAACGGCAAGAACAACGTGGTCATCATGCCCACGGCCGATCTGGACCTGGCCCCCGAGTATCTGCTCCGGGCCTGCTTCGGGATGTGCGGCCAGCGCTGCCTGGGTTCGGACAACGTCATCGTCGTCGGCGACCGCTACGACGAGGTCAAGGAGCGACTGAAGGCAGCGGCGCAGGGCATGACCCTGGGCTACGGCCTGGACGAGGGCGTGGACATGGGCCCGATGACCACCGCCGCCGGCCGGGACAAGGTTTTTCACTGGATCGAGGAGGCGCTCGGGCAGGGGGCCAAGATGGTCCTGGACGGCCGGGGCGTCAAGGTGGCCGACTATCCCCAGGGCTATTTCCTGGCCCCGACCGTCCTCGAGGACGTGACCGTTGACATGGCCGTCACCCGGGACGAGGCCTTCGGCCCGGTGGCCGGCCTGATTCGGGCCGAGTCCCTGGACCAGGCCCTGGGCTGGATCAACGGCACTGACTACGGCCACTCGGCCTGCATCATCACCGAGAACGGCCGGGAGGCGAGGCGGTTCATCAAGGAAGCCGAGGTGGGCAACGTGGGCGTCAACGTGGGCGTGCCCCAGCCCTACGCCTTCTTCCCCCTGGGCTCCAAGAAGAAGTCTTTTCTGGGCGCGGCCAAGAGCCGGCTGGCCTCGATGCGCCTCTTCCTGGACGAGAAGACCGTCACCACCCGCTGGGCCTGATCCCGATACGCGCCGGCCCGCCCCCCCCCCCGGGGGGGGGGGGGGCCCGCCCGCGAGAACCCCCGCGCCCCCACACGCGATT
>CAZMVB010000003.1:48711-53865 GCA_964569795.1 uncultured Desulfarculales bacterium
TTCCTGCCCGCCACCCCCGCCCCCCCCCGGGGGGCCTGACCCCTAACCGCGCGGGCCGGCCCGCGCCCGGGAGGGGCGGGCCGGCCGGCGCATTACTCCCCATCGACGATCAGCCTTTTTTCCCCAGGATCAAGAACAGGCGTCCCAGGGTCGAGCCCATCCAGAAGTCGGACAGGGCGTTGATCTTTTCGGTGACCGAGACCCCCGCTCCGGACATGGCCCGGGCCGCGGTCAGGTGGAGCAGGGGCACGATCGGCGTCCACCCCCGGGCCTGGGCCCGGAGCACGACCCGCCGCAACTGGCTCCGGGCCGAGTGGAGCATGTGGGCCAGCAACTCGGGCCGGGCCACGCCCACGGCCACCCCGGACTTGTCTTTCTTGACGACCAGCGAGTAATACTTGGCGATGACCAGCGACGAAAAGGCGCACGAGGTGGCCGTCCCGCCCAGAATGGCCGCCGCCTGGTGATAGCCCTTGGGCACGAACCGGGTCAGCAGCGGCCAGGCCTTGAACGACAGCCAGCTCAACTGGAAGTGATAGTCGTTGCCCAGGAGCCGACTTCTGACAAAACCGGGCAGCTTTTTGAACTGCTTGGCCAGGGGATCGATGATCGCCTGGTCGATGTAAACCAGGTTCGCCTCCGAGGCCCGGCGCATGGCCCGGGCCCAGAGACCCATCCTCACCATCGGCGGCAGGGGCGGTCCGGGATGTCCCAGACCGATGTTCAGGATGTCATCGGTCAGGAAAAATATCGTCCGGGCCATGACCGCCAGCCGGGTTCCGGTCAACATCCGCGCCAGCACCTTTTTCTTGTCCTTGATCTTGTCCAGGCCCTTGATCTGGTCCTTGAGCCGGAGAAAGACGCCCAGGGCGACGCTGTAATAGCCGTAGGCCTCGGCCACGGTGATCAGGTCGTTCACGTTTTTGATCTGGGCCGAGTTCAGCCGCTTGAGGAAGGACTCCAGAAAGGCCCCGGTGATGAGATAGCGCTTGAAGATCTTCTTCGCCCCGGCCAGCCCCTCCCGCTTGAGGGCGATGAGCAGGTAACTGATGTGGGCCCCCAGGTCGGCCGTGAAGGCGGCGGTGAGGCAGTGGGACGCAGCGGCCATGAGGTGCCCGGCCTGGAAGGCCTTTTGGGCCTTTAACTTGAAGACGTAGGCCCGGCGCCAGATCTGCGCCAGACCCTTCTTGGCCCCGGCGGGCACGTCCTTGGCGGTCCGGGCCATCCGCTGGATCCGGTCGGCCAGGACCTTTTGCCAGCGCTTATACGAGGCGATGACCGCCTGTTTGGCCTTGGCCGGCAGGTCCAGCTTCCGGCCGTCGTCGGCGATCCGGGACAGGGGCTGGCCGGTCAGGTGGAAGTAGGCCTGATAGACGTCCTCGACCTCGACCAGGACCAGGCCCAGCTGCTTGGCCCGCTGATACAGATCGACCGTCCGGCCGTCTTTGAGCTTTTCCGTCCTGATGCCGGCCGGAATCAGGACCTTTTTCATGCCCACCCTTTTGGCCCCGGCGAGCTTGTAATAGATGCCGCCCACCGGGCCGATGGTCCCATCGGGGTTGATGGTCCCGGTCATGGTCACCTTGGGCAGGATATAGCGGCCGGTGATGGCCGCCAGGACCGAGGTCGTCATCAGGCCCCCGGCCGAGGGCCCGTCGATGCGTCCGGCCACGTCATAGGAGATCCGCCACCGGGACATGGGCTGGCCGGTGATCAGGGCCGAGACCACGGCCGCCATCCACCCGGCCGCCCGCCACTGGGTCCCCGAGGCCATGAACTCGGACTCGAAGAAGCCGACCCGGACGTCGCCCGCGTCCGAGGGCTCGACCCGGATGACCATCCGCTTGCTCATCCCGTCGGCCTTTTTGCCGCGGGTGAAATAATACAGCGGCCAGGCCACCCGGATCCTGACCCTGGAGGCCGCTGGCTGCCGGGCCGGGGCCTGGGACAACCCGACGGCCGGCCAACCGACGACCATTACGAAAAACGCCGCCAGGCAAACCAATCGTCGCATCCAGCTAGGTTTCATGGAACCCTCCTGTCCCGGCCTGACCGGCGGCCGTTTCCGTCCCCGGCGGCCCAGCCCATTCCCGGATCGCTCCCTGAATCTACACCTAAATGGTCACCTTACCGGGCCTCTCTGTCAAGACTTCTGCCGCCGGATCGGCCTCGGCCGGGGGCGGGCCTTGACTTCCGTCCGTTCCGCCCGACAATTGAACTGACACCCTGAAGACCCGAACGACCGGGCCGGCCTTGACAAAAAATCATTTTGAGGCGAAAAGTCAAGACCATGACTGCATCCGAAAATTCCACTGAATCCGCGGCCTGGCGGACCACCCCGGCCGAGGTGGTTCCCCTGGCCAAGGCGGTAGGCACCGTGCTGGCCCACGACGTGACCGAGATCGTGCCCGGACTCAGGAAGGGCCCGGCCTTCAAGAAGGGCCACAAGGTCACCGAGGCCGACATCGAGCATCTGGCCCGGCTGGGCAAGAAAAACCTGTACGTCCTCCATCTGGGGCCGGATGACCTCCACGAGGACGAGGCCGCCGAGATGATGTTCGAGTCCCTGCGCGGCGAGAACGTCGAGCCCTCGGGCCCGCCCTCGGAGGGCAAGATCAACTTCGTGGCCGCGGCCGACGGCCTGCTGGTCATCGACGTGGACGCCCTGACCGATTTCAACCGCCTCGAAGGGGTGATCTGCTCGACCCTGCACACCCACACCCTGGTGCAAAAAGGCCAGGCCGTGGGCGGCACCCGGGCCATTCCACTAGTAATCGGCCGGGAGGCGGTCGCCGAGGCCTGCCGGCGGGCGGGCGGCGGCGTCATCAAGGTCCTGCCCCTCGAGATCCCCCGGGCCGGCCTGGTCATCACCGGGTCCGAGGTCTATCAGGGCCTGATCGAGGACAAGTTCGCCCCGGTGATCACCTCGAAAATCGCCGCCCTGGGCGGCGAGGTGACCGAGGCCATCTTTGTCCCGGACGACACCGAGGCCATCGGCCGGGCCATCGACAAGCACCTCGAGGCCGGGGTCAACCTCATCGTCCTGACCGGCGGGATGAGCGTCGATCCCGACGACGTGACCCGGATGGCCGTCCGCCGGGCCGGCGGCCAGGACCTGGTTTACGGGTCCCCGGTCCTGCCTGGGGCGATGCTCCTGTGCGGCCGGATCGGCGAGGTGCCGGTCCTGGGCCTGCCCGCCTGCGTGATGTATTTCCGAACGACCGTCTTTGACCTGGTCTTGCCCCGGGTCCTGGCCGGGCTGACCATCACCCGCGAGGACCTGGCCAAGCTGGGGCACGGCGGCTTCTGCCAGTCGTGCGCCGAGTGCCTGTGGCCGATGTGTCCCTTCGGAAAAAGCTGCTGAGTTCGGCCGTGCGCCGGGCCGATCACGAGATCAATGACCGGGCCGCCATCGAGGCGGTTCTCGACCGGGCCCAATTTTTAACTCTGGGACTGTGCCGGGGGGGCGAGCCCTATACCGTGCCTGTATCTTTTGGATTCAGCGACGGCCGGATTTATTTCCACACCGGCGCCAAGGGCCTCAAGATGGACCTCCTCCAGGCCAACCCCCGGGTGTCATTCACGGCCGTGGTCGATCCGGTCCCGGTCCAGGGCGAGACCGCATGTCAGTGGAACATGGATTATCAGAGCGTCATCGGCCTTGGCCGGGCGCAGGTCGTGACGGACGAGGCCGAAAAGGTCAGGGGCCTGGCGGCCGTCACCGCCCACTACGCCGGGCCGGGCGATTACGAATTCCCGCCGGACAAGGTCCGGGCGGCGACCGTGGTCCGGATTGACATCGAGTCGATGACCGGAAAAAGGGGTGCAAACACAGCCATCAGCACCTAATTTTTATTTAATAAACTGTTGATTCCTGTGGTTCTAATTGACTATTGACTATTTATGCCTTTTGTGATAAAAAAATAATAATACTGCGACGATGGAGATAACATGAATGTGGTTGACCTGATTTCGTTAATAAGCGCACTTTTCTCAGTAATATTGAGTGGTATTGCCATCGTACTCGCTCTTTATTTTTATTCCAAGAGTCATGAATTGCATGAAACAGTGACTAGCCTGCTGTCGAGAATCGAGGCCTCAACCAGGGCAACTGAATTGGCCTCAAAAGATGTCTTGGCGCCGGTCATTAATACGATTTTGGGCCTCGTTCGGCAGACTTCTCAAAGTCAAATCGAGACATTGATGAAAATGTTTATTTACCGTACCTGGCCCTCCATTGAGCGAGTAACATCCGCCCAAACGGAGACAGAGAAGAAGGAGGCATCTGAAAATATTATTAAAGCACTAAATTCCCTGAGCGGAACGCTGAAAGACGAGATTCAGAAATCAATGTCCCCAATTTCATGGGAAGGACTGGAAACACTGACCAATCACATTGAGAAGCCACCGTTGCCTGGCTCACCCGAATACGATTGGTTACCGTTTGTTAGACGAATTAGAGATTTTGAGAGTAAATATCCATTTCTCTCTGTAAAATGGCTACGAGAAACTGTGTTTCAAGATGAGCCGCAGACACAACATGCGCTCCAAGCTGCCCTGGATAGTTCAATTCTTGAGACATACCACCAACGGAATCCAAAGAATCCTGCTTTTCCGACCCTCTGTTGCCGCTTAAACCGTAACCAGCAGATTGTAAAGAACATTTTGATGGCTATCGGAGACATCTAGGTGAAATGATGTCTTTTGTAAAAGCGGGCCGGAACAAATATTATTGAGAGGCTGGAGGCACGGGAATTGCGAAAAATACTTGACAAAACAGCCAACGAAGCCTATAAAAAGAAATAGTAAAAAGTGAGTGTTTATTAATCGACCCTTCGCAGGCTTATTACAAGCCGGGAGGGTCTTTTTGTTGGACTACGTCTATTTTATAACCTAAAATCTTTATGTTATGGAGTCTGACATGCCCCGCCGGTTCATCGACCTGTCCATCCCGCTGACCAATGACATCATCTCCGACCCGCCGGGGATGCAGCCCCAGATCACCTACCTGGAACATCAGGGCACGGTCGAGCAGATCGCCGCCTTTTTTCCCGGCCTCAAAAAGGACGACCTGCCCGGCGGCGAGGGCTGGGCCGTGGAGCAGGTCCAGCTCTCGACCCACAACGGGACCCACCTGGACGCCCCCTGGCATTT